>JAETSN010000088.1 GCA_021769625.1 [Clostridium] symbiosum
TTTCCCAATATATTTCATAAATTCTAGGAATTCCTGTGAAAACTCCGAATCATTAGTCCCTTTCGTGTTAATAAAGATTCTGACAGCTCCGTCATTCAGTTTCAGATCCGGGCATTCCCTGCATACTCCCTCAAATGTATACCGGTACATTCCCCTCCCAAAAATATCAAAAGGTGCGATCAAAATAAAACAACTGTCATTCAGGAGATTAAAATCCACACTCCCCGGCTCTGACAGGGACACATCCAGCTGCGCCTGATAGTAGCGGCTCCGTTTGAGCAGATTCCCCGTGTTGCGCTGCTGCATCTCAGTATAGTAGACGGTTCCCGCTCTGTCCATACTGATGACATCCAGCCGCTTTGCACTCCATCTGCCAATGTTTTATATACTTTACTGGCAGACATCCTTTACTTCTTCCAAAATCCTATGCAATTTAATCAGTTGATATAAAAGCACAGATTTCAGATGAAGCCAGACGGGAGAATTCCCAAGATAACGGTTTTGCCAGATGACATGGCACCAGGCATCGTTATAGATTTCAAAAGAATGCATGCTTTTAAAAAAGTATACCAGAAGGGCTCCTTTTTAACAAGCGGGTTTCTGTAAAAAACTGTAAATCTAATGCAAAGTATGAAATTATCAAATAGATCCCACAATCTTTCTACAAATATCTCTCCGGCTCATTCAGAATAATATCCGTAATCCCCTGTGCTTCCAGCGGTCCAAAATCCAGCTTTGTCCCGGTCGGCTTCTCCGGATACAAATGACCCGACATCCATGCTCTTACCGTGTAACCTTCCAGCTCCTGCGCCGTCAGATCGACGCCCCTCCAGAAAGGATGCAGCACTGACGCACCACAGTCGCCTTTCAGCTTAAACAGGCAATCCGACACCTTTGAATCCAGTATCCCGAGCTCCGCCGCCGGATCCAGCTCCTTCAGCCGCTCCAGAGATTTCGCATAAAACGAAGAATAAACTATGGTTTCCTGCAGTCCTCTTTTATGCACCTGTTCTACTATTTTTTCCTCCATGCCGTGATACGGATAAACGCTGTTTTTCAGTTCTATATTCAGCTTTAACCCCTCCTTCATCCGCAGCTCAAGAAGATCAAGCACTTCCGTGATCGTGGGGATCGACTGCACCGGATGGTCATCCGCGTAAATATGCAGCTTCTTTATCTGAGCTAGTGTATAGTCGCGCACGTATCCCATCCCCTCCGTCGTTCTGTCCACTCTCTCATCATGGATCACGACCATTTCCCCGTCCCGCGTCAGCTGTATATCCAGTTCAATCCCCTCCAGACCATCTATACCCGCCGCCCTTTCAAATGACAATAACGTATTTTCCGGATACATCTGGCTGCATCCTCTGTGCGCCCATATTTTCATCCTTTCTCTCCTTCCATTTCTGTTAATTTTAATAACTGTCAACAAAAAAATCTGATGCAATATTATCATTATCTCATATTTTGCACCAGATTTCTTCCCTTTTATTTCCACAGGCGACAAGCCAAGCTGACATGCTCGCACGTATATTGGACGACTGACGGTAACCGTCCAGCTCTCCATATTATTCAGTTAGCACCTCAGTCAGCAGGTAAGAACATAAAATGCTTAAGGAGCCCTTTGAAAAACGCCGGCACATTAGCCAATGTGAAATTTGAAAAGCAAAATTTCACATGGTATTTCACGAGCTTAGTGTCCGCTGCGCTTTTTCACAGGCTCTTGAAGAGCAGAGCTGGCGCGAGCGTGGCGACGGAGGATTTGATTTTCCTCCCGGCGTTCGCTGCCATAAAATCTAACGTTCCTCCATAAACCTCTCCATGATCCCCGACAGCGCAATAGAGTCCCCTCTTGTCAGCTTAAACGCATTCCTCTCATGCTGATTCAACAGCGCCAGAAAATCGCTGAGCTCATACCGCAGTCCGTCTCCCAAAAACATCTCCGAATACTTGTCCACCTTTCCTGCATCCTCATAATGCACCTCAAAATAGGTGGTCTTCCACCAGGGTGCCTCCACCACGATATATCCCTTTGTACCGGAGATCAAAAGGCGTCCCTCCGACTTGACTCCGAGCCCGCAGGTTGTGGTCGCGATACCTGTCGGATAACACAGCGAAGCCTTTGTGAACAGATCCAGTCCATTCTCCCCCTTTATCATGTCAAACGTAAGCTTCTCATACTCCGTGCCAAAAAGCTTCAAAATCGGCAGCATCACATAACTGCCCATCTCCAGGAAGCTGCCGCCGTACTTTATATCCGTAAGCTCCCTGCTCTTTGGATCTTCCAGTTTCGTAAAACATGCTTCCACATTCCGGATGCTTCCGATCATCCCGCTGCATGCTATCCCCAACAGCTTCTGGAAGCCGGGACAATAGGCCGTCTTGATCGCCTCAAAAAGGATCAGCCCTTTCTCCTTTGCTATGGCAAACACTTCTTCCGCTTGGTTTTTCTGCAGTACAAGAGGTTTTTCACAGATCACATGCCTTCCGTGTTCCAACGCTTCCTTAATATAGCCATAATGCGTCTCATGAGGCGAAGCGATATAGACAACATCGATATTGCCATAAAATTCTTCCTTATCAGAATATGCATTGATATCCCATTTTTCTGCGAACCTCTCTGCACTCTCAATGTGTGGGTTATAGACCCCCTGTGTGCTGATCCCGCTGACTAACTTGGCTTCTGGCACAAACCGGTTTGCAATCCTACCGGTTCCGATGATCCCGACCCTCTGGATATGCCGTTTCTGTTCCCGCAGCATGGTACTGGAAATATCCCTCGTCCTCTCCAGATAAACCACTTTACAGTAATCTTTCAGATAATCAAAAGCGCCCGTCCAGTCGGAACCCACCGTAAAAATATCAATCCCGTACTTTTTGATATCGCTGAACTTCTGCCCCATTGATTCCTCTATGATGATCTCATCCGCAAAGCCTGTCTTTTTCACGTTTTCGATCCGTGTCATCAGAGAATCCACTACGCCGAGCTTCCCTCGGGCCTTATCATAATTTTCCGTGGTCACTCCCACGATCAGATAATCGCCCAGTTCCTTCGCACGCTTTAACAGCCGGTAATGCCCCTCATGAAATAAATCGTATGTGCCGTATGTGATTACTTTTACCATTCTTTTTCCTGCTTTCCGCTATTAATAAACGTTGCCATACCTTACGCCACGATTGATTTACTCCGTTCAGACACTGAGTCCATGCCAGAAAGGATGTGTTTTCAGTCGTCTCTCTACTGCTTCCCCATCATCGCCCGATGCACTTTCTCTCCGCAGCTTCCGTCATTATTTGCTATCATCTTCCGATACGCCGCAAGCTGCCTGTCCCTGCTGAACGCCCCGCCGACGATCTTCCCGTCCAGAAAATCCGGAAGCGAATTCAACGCATTCTCACTGCAACTGTAAACCAGCCATTCGCTGGTTTCCCAGAATCCCGGTTCATGCGCTTCCAATTCCGCTTTATCAAAAACGATCTCTATTTCCCGGTATTCCCTTGTCTCCGGATTGATATCATACAGTCTCCGCTCCGCCGCATCAAAATACCGGTAAGTGCCTTTCCCCAGTGTATCTGTCGGATATGCAAAATACCCTATTCCGCCTATCGGGAAATAACAGTTTTTCTCTTCCTGTATCACCTCAAAGGGAGGCTTCCATTCATTAATAACACCTGTTTCTTTATCAATAGAAACAAACATATTCCCCCAGCTAGGCGGCAAAATAAGTTTTTTCCCGATAAAAGCCCCATAGCCGAAAGGATAATTATCACAGAGGAACTCTAACCCTCTGTTTACACAGTACAACCCCTCCGGCATATCTGAGTACTCCCGCACCGCCCCTGTCTTCGGATTCCATCTGACAATTGTTCTCCCGGTAACTGGCAGTATCCATATCTCATCGCCGTCCGGCATCATCCCATAACACCCGCATCGGCTTTTACTTTCTACCGTGAGCATCTGCGGTTTCAATGTCTTCACATCGATCGCCAGAATCCTGTTCTCCGTGGGAGATCCGATCAGCAGAAAATCCTTCCAGATACAGTTCCCGCCAAACCTCCATTCTCCCTGCACATTCTGCACAAAGAACGGATTATACCCCTCCAGATAATCCACTTTATTCCGCCGGATATCATAGCGCACGATGGCGGGATATTGGTATGGTATCAAAAACAGGTAATTCCCCGCCTGCCAGGCATTATAAAAACATGCCATTTTTTCGTTGCGATGTTCGAGCCGTATTTTTCTTACAACTTTTCCTTCTCTTACCACCGCAATATCTTCCGCCCCGCCCGGACACACATATACCGTTCCATTGATTTCAATCGCCCTGATATAATAACCTCCCGAAGCATACTCCGACAGATCACAGTACCATTTATAATGAAAATCATCCTTCGGCGAATAATAAAGCTTATTCCCCTGCGTCACGATCCATTTCTGATTTCCGTCAATAGCAGGCCCCCTGACGATCTCTCCGCGCCAGTCTTCCTCCCCTGGCAGCATATTAATATTATTGTTCAGAATAAACAGCGGTTTCCCGGCTATCCCGAAAAGCGCCGTCACTGAAGTCGCCGCATCCCCGATATAGGCGTCGCACTGTGCGATCGTATGCTCGATATCTGGTGTATCGTCATAGATTCCCAGATTATTTTCAATAAAATACCGTTTTAATTCATCATACTTCGGCCGCAATTCTTTCCGCATGGAATCCAGCGTGGGCTCCATCAGCGGATGGGGCCTCCACAGCAGACAGGCGTCCTCTCTGCCCTCAAAGCATTTAAAAACATATTCCATCTTCAGCAGGAATTTCCTCGTATTCGCAAGCATCCCGTTCAGGCTGGTATTGAAAAAATATACCTTTTTTCCAGCCATCTTAGGAATCCAGTCCTTCGGCGGCTCTGGGGGATTCTCACATAACCGGATCACTTTATCCGCTTTCGGAGAGCCCAGCGCAAGCAATTTTTCCCCTGGCACAACGGAATCAATAAACTGTTTATGCTTTTCCACCTGCAGAATGATATAATCCGCATTCTCATACGCGGAGCAATATGCCTGTCCCTCGCTGACCCCGCCCGAAGTTATATAATAAGGTACATACACTAATAATTTCGTATATTTCTTAATCTCCCAGGAATAATACTGCGGCGCAACACTTGTCACATAATTGCGATCATCATAAGGATTATGAATATAGACAATATCCGGCTGCCTCTGCTCCAGGGAATAATCCGCATAATTCGTGACAGGCACATACTCAGGAAACTGCTCCCCCTCATAATGATAGACATCCAACAGCCCCTGCGGCGATCTCTCATAATAAGGGATCGGCACCACGTACGCATCACACTCCGGATCGGCGTCCGCCGCCATCCAGATGCTCTCCAGCGAATCCCACATAGACGCCTTATACGGAAGGAATACAACTTCCTTCCGTATCTTAATGTCACGCCTTACACTGTCATTTATCTTCGCCAAAAGATCGTTCAGTTTTTCATAAACATCATCTGCGCCGGCATCTTTTCTTTCCGCGATATTCTCATGGATCAGATATGTCAATTCACAGTACTCTTCCAGAAGGGAAACCGTCACAAAACCTTCCCCCTCTGACTCCTCGATCATTGTCCCGAGCGCGATCGCGCCGTCCTGACAATCAGCTAAAATGCTCAGCGCATTAGACATGTCCTTCTTTTCAAGCTCTTTTCGGATCTCCTCATGAGCCTCCTCCAAAACCTTTATAAAATTTTCCGCCTGCTGCTTTTTAGCTTTTCTCATAACGTAAATTCCTGTCAGCGCTTCCTTCCTGCGATTTTTCAGGTGCGCCCTTCTGTGATAATATCATTATCTTACCATTTTATCATCTGATTGTCCATCTGATCATTTCTGCCTTGCGGTCCTGTCAATATTTTCGGCTTTCATAACCGCCCTTATTACATCCTCGCCACGATCCGCTTCTCCAATTCCGGCAGTTCCTCATCATCCGGCACCAAGGCCTTTAACTGCTGTAGGATCTGGTAAGCCTCCGCCGCCATTCCCTGCGCAAGAAGCCCCGGGATCTTCGCCTTCACCTGGATCGCCATCGTGCGCATCTGCGCCTTCACCTCGTCCGCCTTATTCTTCTCCTCTGCCAGTTTCATCTCCTCGGAAGCAGCGTAGCATCTCGCATATAACTGGATCATATCGTCAAAATCCGGAAACAGGCCAAGCGCTTCCTTTATGTTCTCGCTGACTTTTTTCTGATTGCCTTCTATCTGTCCCTGTATCACTTTCTCCCATTTCGCCGCCACACGGCAGGCTTTCGGCAAAAGTTCCATCTCTCCGGTAAACGCGTTTTCATTGAAATACTTTCTGTAAAATACGAGACATTTCGTTGTGAAGTCCCGGAATCTCTCCTGCAGGGAAAAGAAATCATCATTTGCATATTTTTGGACAACTTTCGCTTCCGCCACCTTTAATGCAAGATACTCATATCTTACTTTCGCCTTATCCGACATCCCGGCGGATTTATTCCTCTCGGCAAACTTTTCTATCTGCCTTCTGCGCTCCGGCATGCTGTTCTCGAAAAATGCGTCCACCCCGATCCTCCAGTTGTCAAATTTGACAACCTCAAAAGCTTTCCACGCATCCATCTGATATTTCTCGAGGATCTCAAATATCTTATAGTCCAGCTGGAAAATATCCGCGACACAGCCGAACAATCTTTCGTAATAAGAAGAAAGCTGCTCCGTCTTCCCGGTATAGTCCGCATACAGAATCTTCAGATACCATACATAATAGTAAGGCGCCTCGATCTCCATAAAATATTCGGCGATCCTGTAAAATTTATCGTGCTGCTTTTCTGACTCTTTCTCCTCCGCCTCCAGCTTTTTGATCACATTCCACAGCTGATCATATCCGGGACGTCTTGCCATAGTCTCCAGAAGGGGGACCACCTCTCTGTCCATCGGAAGTTCCGCCAGCATATCGATCAGGTCATCCGTAAAATGCTCATACAGCATGATGGGACCCATCCAGTTAAATACGTTAAAATACTTCTTTAAAATGGATGTATCTCCCAACCTTAAAGCCGTCAGGATATAAATTCCAAAACCGGTGCTGATGCCTGACTGTTCCAGGGCGAACTGCACGAAAAACGCTGTCTCCTCCTGTACTTTCTCTTCGTCATCCTTCAGCCGCTCATAATACTCCACATACTTCTCGCTACATTTGAGCGCCTCTTTATAATTTCCTATCTTATAATAAATTTCCGCGCCGAGATTATAGAGCCGCATCCGACAGAAATCCGTATTCCGCTTGTCCCCGACTGCTTTCCTGAAATTCTTCTCCGCCTCCTCATAAAAACAGGTTCTTATCTCCGCTTCCAACAGTGCGCAGTAAAAAGCCCCCCGCTCCCTGTTCGTATTCGGAATATTTTCATTCCGGAACTCCTTAAGCCCTTCCAGCGCACACTCTTCCAGCTTTGAGTATTCATCCGTTGCACGGTATTCCTGCAGAAGATGGGTCCACCAGCGCACCTCTTTTCTTCTTTTTTGGATCATATCAAGAAGCAGGGTAATATTCCTCTTTGCATGGGCACGCTCTTCCTCCTTATTCTGGAAAAAATACCCGAAATGTTCCACCGCAGAGTGCAGAAGAATATGGGGATCATACAGGGGATAAAAATACTCATGGATACTGCTGACAAACCTCGGCCTGTTCTTCAGGCTCACCATACGGGATACCCATGCATCCGTGACCAATTCCTTGTTCAGGCTCATATAGTTTCGCTGAATATACAGGGCATAGTAGTAGTTTTTATAGTTCCCGGACAGAAAAAATTCTTCTATCTCATCCGTATCGATGAACCACTCGTCATCATCCAGATACAAAAACCATTCCCCCTGCGCCGCATCCATCCCCGCATTTCTGGCTTTGGAGAAATCATCACACCATGTAAAAGGAATGATGATATCCGTATAAGTGCGCAGAAGTTCCTTCATCTCCTCGTCGCATCCGGTATCCACTATGATCAGCTCACTCGGGACTTTTTCCCTCAAACTCTTTAAGGAATCCAGACATTTCCTCGTTGTCTTTGTTCTTCCGGAACATAATAATGAAATCGATAATACCGGCTGTTTACTCATTTTGATGACCATTCCCTTTCCAAGTTCTGCGGACATTTGCGCGTACTCTTTATATATTGCACAGATATAAATTTTTAGAAAAATAAGGGCGGTTTTGACGCCGCCCTTATCTGATTTGTTGCTGCTATTGCAGCTTCCTTACAGCTTTTATATGTCATCTTTCAGTATAGCTTCCTGCATGTTGCATCCCAGGGTTCAGGTCACTATAGCCGACAGACTCCTAAGCTATTAGTCGATTACTGAAGCAGGGACAGTACACTCTGGTTGCTCTGGTTAGCCTGAGCCAGCATGGATGTACCAGCCTGAGCCAGAATGTTGTTGTTAGAGTACTGAACCATCATGGAAGCCATATCTGTATCACGGACAGCAGATTCAGCGGATGTGGTGTTCTCTACAACATTATCCAGGTTGTTGATCGTATGCTCTAATCTGTTCTGAACAGCACCGAGGTCAGATCTCTGAGCGGATACTTTTGCAAGTGCCGCAGCAACCGTCTCGATTGCCCTGAGAGCATCCTCTGCCGTATCTACCCTTACACCAGAGATACCAAGGCCTTTCGCACTCATGGTCTCAATGTTCATGGTGATCTGGTTATTGGTTGTTGCGTCAGCACCCACATGCAGACCCACCTGCAGTTTGCCCATGATATCCTGAGTACCCTGTACTCTTGAAGCCATCTGGGTCAGGTTCACTTTGTTGCCGACTGCATCGTATACTGCCGGTGCATCGGATCTTGCAGCGCTGGTCACTGATGTGCCGCTGATGCTGGAAGTGAAGTACTTATTCAGCGCGTTCTCTGCAAGCCTGTTGCCGTCCTTATCATAGAATGCATGGCTCTCGCCTGCGCGGTACGCCGCTGTCACTGTGTTTGCAACAACGTTGGTGGAATATACGCCCGCTGCCGTGATAGAAGGTTTCAATCCCTGTGCAGTGATCGTTGCGATCGTCTTACCTGTAACATCTTTGATTGCAAACATTGCCTTTGTCGCAGTAGGAGTACCAGTCGTTGTGATCGTGTACTTATCTGCCACTGCACCAACCAGAGATACAGCGAACTGTGTTGTCTTTGTCACTTTACCGGTATTTCCGGCAGCCGTCTCGATCGAGATGGTCACTCTGATGTTGATACCGGAGTTCTTCAGCGCGTTGATGATCTCGTTCTGAGCTGCGCCGCTTGCGCTAGCCTTGAAGGAAATCTTTGCTGTCAGTCCGTTAGCGCCTGTTGTCATAACTACGCCGCCGGCTGTATTGCTGGTGATTGTCTGATAGCCGTAGGAATAACCTTTAACAGAATTCTTGTCACCCTTCAACAGATAAGTCTCGTTGAACTTTGTCGTCTCGGATACACGGTCGATTTCTGTGATCAGCTGTTTGATCTCTGCGTTGATGGATTCACGGTCAGATTCAGACTGTGTGCCGTTAGCTGCCTTAACTGCCAGCTCGTTCATTCTCTGCAGCATATCATGTACTTCTGCCAGAGCACCCTCTGCCGTCTGTACTACGCTGATACCGTCCTGAGCGTTTGCGGAAGCCTGTGTAAGACCTCTGATCTGCTTTCTCATTTTTTCGGAAATAGCAAGACCTGCCGCATCATCAGCCGCACGGTTGATCTTATAACCGGAAGATAATTTCTCGGTTGCCTTAGCCTGCTGGCTAGTTGTTACGCCCAACATTCTGTTGGAATTCATAGCTGTAAGATTGTGTTGTACTACCATAATGTACCTCCATTTACTTTTCTACTCGGTCACAACTCCTTTTGTGCCGGTGGGGATCTTTCGACCCGTGATTGTTTTTAAGTTACTATCGTAACTATGTACCGCTTATATGCGGCGATCTTTCTGAATGATTTGCCGCTGAGCATTGATTTGGCCCCTAGGCTAACCGCCTCCGTGCTTTTCGGCTTTCAACG
>JAETSN010000141.1 GCA_021769625.1 [Clostridium] symbiosum
CGGCTGACGCTTCTGGATGTGATTCTGGAGGAGGACTGCTCCTGCTGCAAGGAGATTTACTACAAGGCCTCCCTGAAGGATTCCGGCATCGGGATGGCGACGGTATACCGGATGGTAAATATGCTGGAGCAGATCGGCGCGATCGGCCGGAGGAGTATCTATCCGCACTGCGGCGGCGAGCAGGGAGAACAGAAGACCGATTCGGATCAGGGCTGCGGCGGCGAGCAGGAGATGCAGAAGACTGATTCGGAGCCGGGCTGCGGCGGCGAACAGGAGATGCAGAAGACTGATTCGGATCAGGGCTGCGGCGGCGAACAGGAGACGCAGAAGATCGATTTGAATCGGGGCTGCAGCATCGAGCTGAGCGACCACACGGTCTTCTGCCTGTCGCCGGAGCGGCTGCGGGATGTGATGCAGGCCGGGCTGCGCGCATGCGGCTACATCAGCGATCAGGAAATCGAGTCCATCCTGCTTCGGGCAGTCAGATCGCGTTAATATCCACAGAAATAACCGCCGAAAGAGATTGATATTATTTTTATTATTGCGTATAATAGAAATGTAAAGAAAGTAAAGAAAATCAAGCGGATATTTTTGAAAGGATGATGATATATGGAAGTAGCAAAGATTTCCAGTAAAGGGCAGATTACTATTCCGGTATCTGTTCGGAATGCACTGAAGCTGAGGGCCGGGGATAAGATCGTGATTTTAGAGGAGAACGGCAGGTTCTATTTTGAAAATTCTGCAATGCTGGCATTTAGGAGGGCAGAAGAAGCGTTTGCCGGCGAAGCAGAAAAGGCGGGCTTTACAACTGAGGAAGAAATGCAGGATTATATGAAGGAAATCCGAAAGGAAGTAAGGGGTACGATGGCGGAATTCCTGGAACGATATTAGAAACATAAAGGCAGGCAGCGTGCAGAAATAAAAAGTACGCTGCCTGCCATTTTTGTTCAAGGCCTCAGGCGTTGCATTTGAGGATATCGTCGTAGAATTCCTCCATCTCCTTGCGCGTCTCGAAGACTGCGACGTACATCTGGTTGCCCATAGCGGTCGCGAGCGCGTCCGGCATGCGGTCGTTCATCTTCATGCA
>JAETSN010000089.1 GCA_021769625.1 [Clostridium] symbiosum
CACCTTGATTATAACAGAAAAGCAAAGTTTTTGCTTCAAACAACTGTGATTTGTCGGTAAAAAACAAAAGGGTGTGGAATTTAGTCTTGCACTGGAATTTACTTTTTCAAGTCAGCATGGCGGACGGGAACTGCTTTCATCTAATGCAGCGTTACCACAGGAAAATTTATAGTTGACAAATTTCCGAATACTGGCTATATTAAAAAACATGGTGATCATATGACTGACGGAACAAGTGGAAGACCACGTGGAGTATGATCGATAACCGGCCGACCGTCTGGGCAGAAAAAAGCCCGGACTGCCGGCTTTTTTCGATCATTTTTCATCAAAAGGAGGTTATTCATTTGATATCCGGACGTATCCATTCCATTGAAAGCATGGGGCTGGTGGACGGCCCCGGCATCCGTTCCGTGATTTTTCTGCAGGGCTGCCGTCTCCGCTGCCGGTACTGCCACAATCCTGATACCTGGGATCCAAACGGAGGCTCTCTCTGTACGGCGGAGGTTCTGATGCAGAAGCTGAAACGGTTTAAACCCTACTACGGCTCTAAAGGAGGCGTAACCTTTTCCGGAGGCGAACCTCTGCTCCAGAGCGGCTTCCTTCTGGAACTGCTTAAGCTCTGCCGGAGCGAGGGAATCTCCGCCTGCCTCGACACCGCCGGCTGCGGAGCAGGAAACTATGAGGAAATTCTTAAGTACACCGATCTGGTGATTTTCGATGTGAAACATTTTACTGCCAAAGGCTATGAGCGGGTTACGGGACAGTCCCCGGACGAAGCGGCCGTTTTCCTTGACGCCGTACAGAAATCAGGGACTCCCATGTGGATACGCCACGTGGCGGTTCCCGGGCTGACGGACGGAGACAGCCATTTTGAAGGGCTGAGGCAGTTTTTAAAAACACTGCGCGGAGTAGAAAGAGTGGAATTGCTTCCCTACCATGTTTTGGGCGTACCAAAGTACCGCGAACTCGGCATCCCATATCCGCTGGAAGATGTCCCGCCCATGAAACCGGAAATCACGGCACAGTGGCAGCAGCTCATGAACCGCGGCTGCTGCCCGGCCCGTCAGAATAATAAATGGAGGATTCATTATGCCTGTCAATAGCAACAACAAAGCCTGGGAAGGATTCCGCACCGGGGAATGGCGCCATCTTGTAAATGTACGCAATTTTATCCAGAAAAACTACACGCCCTATACCGGTGACGCCGGTTTTCTTGCCCCCGCATCCGAGCGCACGAAAAAGGTCTGGGAAAAAGCCCATGCCCTGATTATTGAAGAGGTGGAGAAAGGCATCATCGGCGTGGAGACACGGACCGTCTCCGGTATCGATAATTTTGCCCCCGGTTATATTGATAAAGAAAATGAAGTAATAGTCGGCCTGCAGACCGACGCCCCTCTGAAACGCATCGTCAATCTGTACGGAGGCATCCGTACCGCAGAGCAGGCGCTGGAACAGTATGGCTGCCGCCTGGATCCCATAATTGAAAAACATTTCCGTCTCTACCGCAAGACGCATAACGACGGCGTATTTGACGCCTATCCCGAGCGCACGCGCCTGGCCCGTTCGGCAGGCCTGCTCACCGGTCTGCCGGATGCCTACGGGCGCGGACGCATCATAGGGGACTACCGCCGGGTTCCGCTTTACGGCACTGATTTTCTGATCGAAGAAAAGAAAAAAGACCTGGACATGATGGACGGAGCCATGACGGATGAACGGATCCGTCTGAGGGAAGAAGTGAGCATGCAAATCCGCGCATTAAAGGAAATGGCCCGGATGGCAGAAAAATATGGCTGTGATATCACGCGCCCCGCCGAAACAGCCCGTGAAGCCGTACAAAACCTTTATCTGGCCTACCTCGCCGGAATCAAGGAAAACAACGGCGCCGCCACGAGCCTGGGCCGCACCGCTACGTTTCTCGATATTTATATCCAGCGCGATCTGGATCTGGGAATTTTAGATGAAATGGGTGCGCAGGAGCTGATTGATCAGTTTATCATCAAGCTGCGCCTTGTACGCCATCTGCGTACCCCTGAATACAATGAGCTGTTCGGAGGCGATCCCACCTGGGTCACAGAAGCCATAGGAGGAATGGGCGTGGACGGACGTACCCTCGTCACCCGCAGTTCTTTCCGGTATCTGCACACTCTGACTAACCTCGGAACGGCTCCCGAACCTAATCTGACCGTGCTGTGGAGCCGCAATCTGCCTGCTGCCTTTAAGTCCTACTGCTCCCGCATGAGCATCGAAACCGACTCGCTCCAATATGAGAATGATGAATTAATGCAGCCCATGTATGGAGATGACTACTGTATCGCCTGCTGTGTATCTGCGATGGCGGCCGGCAAACAGATGCAGTTCTTCGGGGCCAGGGCCAACCTCGCGAAAAGCCTGCTGTATGCGATCAACGGCGGAGTGGATGAGATAAAAGGCCTGCATGTAATTCCGGGCATTCAGCCGGACACTGACGAAGTGCTCGATTATCCCAAAGTGCTGGGAAACTATAAAAAGGTGCTGGCATATGTGGCCGGACTCTATGCCGATACCATCAACATCATTCACTATATGCACGATAAGTATGCCTATGAAGCCAGCCAGATGGCTTTGCATGACACCCTGGTGGAACGCCTGGCCGCTTTCGGCGTGGCCGGTCTGTCTATTGCAGCGGACTCCCTGTCTGCAATTAAATTTGCCCGGGTTAAACCGGTTCGGAATGAGAATGGGATTGCCGTTGATTTTACCGTGGAGGGGGAATACCCCAAATACGGAAACGATGACGACCGGGTAGATGACATTGCAGTGGAGCTTGTGGATTTCTTCTCTTCCGAACTGAAAAAACACCCGCTGTACAGGAATGCCGTCCACACGCTCTCCGCTCTCACCATCACAAGCAATGTAATGTATGGCAAGAAGACCGGCTCCACTCCCGACGGCCGAAAGGCCGGGGAACCATTTGCCCCCGGAGCAAATCCCATGCACGGGCGGGATTTGAACGGCGCGCTCGCCTCACTTAACTCAGTGGCTAAGATACCGTACCGGGCCGTCTGCCAGGACGGCGTTTCCAATACCTTTTCCATCGTCCCGGATGCCCTGGGCAAATCGCCGCTGGAACGTGTTGACAATCTTGTATCCATACTGGACGGTTATTTCGCCCAGGGCGCTCATCACCTGAATGTCAACGTGATGAACCGCCGGGTACTGACGGATGCCATGGCTCATCCCGAAGAGTATCCGACACTGACCATACGTGTTTCCGGCTATGCCGTCAATTTCAGCCGCCTTACGCGTGAGCAGCAGCTGGAAGTCATTAAACGCACCTTCCATGAACACATGTGACTTTATCCCCCGCTGAAAATCCCGAGTTGCACGGCGAGAAACTGCATTATTTTCAGTTTTTCGCCGTGCAACTCCATTTCTGCTCTCTGGACAACCTCTGAAAACCATGTTACAATCATAAAGATACAAAGGAGGTTTTTCCATGGACTATTATGACAGCAATGATAACCAATATAAGGACGGGCAGGGGAACGGTAAAAATAACGGCAATATTCCCGGCGGCAGGCCCGTGAGACAGCCAAACGGCACGGCAACCGCCTCCCTGATTTGCGGTATCATAGGCACGCTCTCCCTCTGTGCCTGTATTGCTTTTCCGCTCTCTATCATTTTGGGTGTGGCTGCAATCATCCTCTCTTTTCTCTCACGGAAGGGGGAACCGTTTACCGGCCTGGCTATTGCAGGACTTGTTTTAGGCATCCTCTCACTGATTCTCGGTGTGGCGGAAGGTCTTTATATGATAGCAATTAATTTTATGCTCCGTGATCCGCAGATGTCTTCGATGTTTGACCAGATATTGGATCAATACCAGAACATGCAGTAACCGCATGATTTCAGACGGCCCACGGCCGGATGTACGCAACAAGACCCGGGAATTTTTCCATTCCCGGGTCTTATTATATCTTTTAAATTTCAACCGCTCCGCGGAGGAACGCACTGAGGCGGCAGGCCGCCGTCAATAAATAAGCGCCAGTAAATCCACATGCCTTACCAGCAGAAAATAATTCTTTATAATAAAGTTCATTACCAGTATTATAATTCCGGCGCCTAATGCCGTCATCCATACCGCAGGCCGTACCGGCTTCTTTTTCCCTGCGCAGTAAAAACGGTAGAGCAAGAAAGAGGGAATCGACACCGCCATATACAGAACCAGCGGGTTCAGACGGATGCTGTCCGCCAACCGGCCGTGCAGCAATGCTAAAAGCGCCCTTGTGCCGCCGCAGCCCGGACAATATGCCCCTGTCACCAAATGAAAAAGACAGGGATATATGCCCTGGCCGGCACTCTCTATCAGCTCTGCCAAAATTCTCATAGAACCGTCTCCTCTTTAAAAGCGTGCATGTCAGTCTGCCAGAGAAAATGCATCATGCACCACCCGCATCGCACGGCTTGCATCCTCCTCATCAATCAGCACGGTTATACGGATCTCGGAGGTTGCAATCATTTTAATATTGATATTGGCGCCGGACAGCGCTTCGAACATCTTCGCGGCAACGCCTGGATTACTGGTCATACCGGCTCCGATAATTGAAATTTTCGCTACCGTATCATCGGCGCTCACCGAATCGGCAGTCAGCATCTCCAGATGATCGTTTATAATCTTCATGGTTTCCTGCAAATCCGTGCGGGCAACTGTGAAGGAAATATCTTTCCTGTTGTCACGGCCCACGGACTGGATAATGATATCCACATTGATCCGGTATCTGGCCAGGAGGTTGAACAGCCGGAAGGCGATTCCCGGTTCATCCTTTACCCCAAGCACAGAAATTCTGGCTGTATTCTTATCGGCCGCCACGCCGCTCACTAACATTTTTTCCATACTGGTCTTCTCCTTAATGATTGTCCCCTCCGCTCTCGTCAAGCTGGAAAGCACCACCAGTTTCACTCCATACCGTTTCGCCATCTCCACGGAACGGTTGTGCAGAACCTTCGCTCCAAGAGATGCAAATTCCAGCATCTCATCATAGGAAACTTCAGAAAGTTTTTTGGCATTCGGCACGATTCTCGGATCTGCCGTATATACGCCGTCTACATCTGTATAAATCTCACAGAAATCTGCATGGAGGGCAACTGCCAGTGCAACCGCCGTCGTGTCGGAGCCGCCTCTGCCGAGTGTCGTCATATCATCATATTTGTTAATTCCCTGAAATCCTGTGATTACCACAATTTTCCTGGCATCCAGCTCATTGCGGATCCTCTCCGTATCGATTCTCTTGAGCTTTGCCTGACCATAAGCCGATGTTGTCCTCATCGCCACCTGCGCAGCATTGAGGGATACCGCCTGCACTCCCAGAGATTGGAAGGCCATGGCCATCAACGCAACCGATACCTGCTCTCCCGTTACCAGCAGCATGTCCAATTCCCTTTTAGACGGCGTCTCAGTTATCTCCCGGGCCTTTTCAAGAAGGCCGTCCGTCGTCTTTCCCATGGCGGACAGAACTACCACCACGTCATTACCCTTCTCGTAATCCTCAATGCAGCGCCTTGCCACATTCATGATCCGCTCCCTGTCGGCAACAGAACTGCCGCCAAATTTTTTCACGACCAGCATATAACGCCTGTCCTCCTGTGTAGTTTAGAAATTCTATTTTATACCAAATCAATCCCTGTGTCAAATATCGAGCTGACGCATATTTCCGATGTTACCGTTCACCCCCCGCTAAAAAGCGGCGTGGTGCGAACAGTAACTTTTTGCTGCCGTCCGTACATCGCAACAGATAAGAAGCCTGGACTGTTGCCGAGAATCCCTGTGCCTGCCGATAACGGCAAATACAGGGATTCTCGTATGGCTGCTATTATTTCAAATACTTTTTAGGCCCGTATCATCTGGCGGATATCTCCAAATGCCGCGGCAACTTTATGATACTTCAGTTCCGTCATCTCACCGGTCAGAACGGCAAACTCGTCCATGCCGGGCAATTCAATTATTTCCGTTTTTCCAAAAGCGGCTTCCACATCAGCCAGCTTCTCGGCCGCAGAACCTGCAAAGCGGATAAAATAACGGAACCGCATCTCCTTGACATCGGAAAGCTGCTGCTTCTCACTGCTCCAGCCGAGAGGAACATTATCCGTCATATGGCAGGCGGCCTCCATAATATCGGCAACTACCGCGCTGGCCGTCGGCAGCTTACCGGCGCCGCTTCCATAAAACATCAGCGTCCCCACCATATTGCCGCGGACCATCACCGCGTTAAATACGTCGCTCACTCCATAAAGGGGGTGATCCCTGTCTATCATCATCGGGCATACGAATACGCTTGTTTTCCCGTCAGCCATGCGGCTGCTTCCAAAAAGCTTGATGGAGGTTCCCATCTTAGCTGCATATTTGAAATCCGTATCCGTAATCTTTGTAATTCCCTCCGTATACACTTCCTCATAATTCACTTCTTTTTCAAGTGCAAGGGAGGTCAGAATCGTGATTTTACGGCAGGTATCATATCCTTCGACATCCGCCTCCGGATTACGCTCCGCATATCCAAGCTCCTGAGCCTTTTTGAGGGCTTCCTCAAACGTCTGCCCCTCACGGTCCATCTTGCTGAGAATAAAGTTTGTCGTACCGTTCAGGATACCGCTGATTTCCAGAATCTGTTCTCCTGCCAGGCACTGAACCATCGGTCGGATAATCGGGATCCCGCCTCCCACGCTGGCTTCGAAGAAGAAATTAATATTTTTATCCCTGGCAATCTGGAGAAGCTCTGTTCCATGGGCCGCCACCAGCGCCTTATTGGATGTAACTACCTGTTTACCGGCAAGCAGGCAGGCCTTTGCAAAAGCGTAAGCGGGATTCACTCCGCCCATGGCCTCCACAACAATTCCCACATCCGGATCCTTTTCTATAGTGGAAAAATCATGTACTATCAGGTCCTCATGCGGATCTCCCGGAAATTCACGCAGATCCAGAATGTATTTTACCGAAATATCCTGACCGGTCTTTCTCTTTATAATCTCTCTGTTCGTCTCTAACACTTCCACGACGCCGGAACCAATCGTTCCGTAACCCATTACTGCTACCTGAATCATAATCTCTACTCCCTGGCTATTATTTTGACATAGTGAACGCCTTTTTTCTCTTCCATTTCCTCAACCATCCTGGAAATATTACCGGTATCCGGCCTGACTTCCACGCTCAGTGTCAGCGAGGCCACGTTATTGACCGGAATACTCTGATGGATAGTCAGAATATTCGCCTTATAGACCGCTACGGTGTGAAGAAGATCCGACAACAGCCCCTGCTCGTCGTCCATCTGCAGCACCAGCGTGATTGTTTTTCCCTTTGCGTTGTCGTAAAACGGGAAAATATCGTCTTTGTACTTATAGAAGGAACTTCTGCTGATCCCCACTTTCTCCGTGGCCTCCTGTATCGTGATGGCGCGCTCTGATTCTATCAGTTTTTTTGCCTCCACCACCTTCAGCAAAACTTCCGGCACCGCCTTTTGTTTTAACACAAAATATTTTGTCTGCTCTTCCATATACACTCCCCTGCGCTGTACGTCTTTATGTATGCTTGAGAAATACATTTGTATTCATAGCAAAGATATTAACACATTTAAAATGTGGGTGCAATAACTTTTTACGTGGAAATTCGATTTTTATACGTATAAATTGTTTTTTATGCAATACAAAGCCTGCTCACCGCAAAATTGCGGCGGCAGGCTCTGGTTAAGATCGAACTCATCAACAAAACTTTAAAAAGCGGGAAAACCGCTCTGATGCCGGTCTTCCCGCTCTGCCGTCACCGGCTTACTGTTCTTTAACCTCCTGGCTTTTCAGGCTGATCCATTTCAGATATGCACTGATAAACAGATCGATATCGCCGTCCATTACCGCATTTACATTGCCGTTCTCGGCATTGGTACGGTGATCCTTGACCAGTGTATAGGGCTGCATAACATAGGAACGGATCTGGTTTCCAAAATTGATATCCTTGACATCGCCCCGGATATCGGAAAGCTTCTCCGCATTCTCCTGCTGCTTTAACAGATAGAGCTTTGCCTTTAACATCTGCATTGCCTTATCCTTATTCTGGAACTGGGAGCGCTCATTCTGGCACTGCACCACGATTCCGGTCGGGATATGGGTAATACGGATGGCAGACGACGTCTTGTTGATATGCTGTCCGCCTGCGCCGCTGGATCGGTAGGTATCAATACGCAGATCATCCTGATTGACCTCAATATCCAGATCTTCTTCAATATCCGGCATGACATCACAGGATACAAAGGAAGTCTGCCTCTTTCCTGCCGCATTAAACGGTGAAATACGTACCAGCCGGTGAACGCCTTTTTCTGATTTCAGGTATCCAAAAGCATTCTCGCCGTTAATCTGCACAGTGATTGACTTGATTCCCGCCTCATCACCGTCCAGGAAATCCAGCACTTCGGTCGTATATCCCTTCTTGTCGGCCCATCTCTGGTACATCCGGTACAGCATGCTGCACCAGTCCATGGCCTCAGTTCCGCCTGCTCCCGCATTCAGCTTCAAAATCGCGTTGCAGTTATCATACTCTCCGGAAAGCAGCGTTTTTGTCCTGATATCTTCAAGGCTGTTGATAAATTCATCCAGCATCTCCTGAATTTCAGGGATCATCGAGGGATCATTCTCCTCGTATCCCATCTCTATCATTATCTGGATATCCTCATACTGCTGCTCCAGGTGGCGGTAGGTCTCCACCGTGTCCTTTAGATTCTTTGCTTCTCTTACTGTTTTTGTGGACCTCTCCGGATCGTCCCAGAATCCCGGTTCCTCCATTGATTTGTCCAATTCATCGATTCGCTTTACCTTGTTATCCAGGTCAAAGTGAATCCCTCACTTCCACTAAAGTTGTATCATACGTTGATAACGTATATTTGAACTGATCTAATTCAACCATAGCTTCACCCACTTTCATTCTATTATAGTCAGACATGTTTTATTTTACAGGAATGGTTGTTGATTTACAAGGTGTATTTGCAAAATTTAAATAAGCAGGTGAGGACGCCGCCGGTACGGCCAGCGGACGGGGTGGTGGGGTGTGTATATGAGTCTTTCGTCCCGGGGGAGCGGCATCGCTGGCTGGAGAAGGAGATACTGTGGTTTTGTTTTCGCAGGGCGGAGCCGGAGAGAATGATATCCGGCTGGACTGCCCCTTCGAGGGATAGCTCTAAGACAGAGGAAGGCAAAGCGCACCGGGGTTCCGGACAAATTCACTCCGAACTCCGAATGAGTTCGAAGCTCAAGTTGTCCCGGATTTTGCCCTGGTAGGGCCAAAATCCGCCCGGCACGCTTTGCCTCCCTCTGCCTAAGAGCTATCGTCTCTCGGACGAACGTCCTTCCGGATATCATTCTCTCCTTCTCCGCCGGAAGATTTCGGCAGTATCTCCTTCTCCCGGAAGTTCTTCGCCGGGACGAAAGACTCCGCTGGGTGTATCGGCCCCGTCCACTGGCCTGCAGCCGCTGATTGTCTCACGCGTTAAGTGCGGGGGCGGACCTTGTCGCGGCCACTCAGTGCTTACGTGTGCGGGAAATACCATATGCCTACAATGTGCCTTTATGAAAGAATTGCGCTAGATTTGATATCAGCCAGCCGGAAACACGTAGTGGCCGCGACAGGGTCCTCCCCATTTAAGGTTGGAGACAATCAGCGGCCGGAGCGGACCATGTCCGGTGCCGCGAAAATCTCCGCCTGATTCCGCCTACTTCCCCGGCGAAAACCTGAACCGGGGAAGTAGGCGAAATCAATTGCGGAGGGGACATGGGAGTCCGCCGGTGCTTAGCGAGGTTCCTCACGAGCTTAGCATTCCGATGCGCACTCCAAAGAGTGCAAACGGTCCCCGCAGCAATTCATTCCGGCCGGATTCCCC
>JAETSN010000090.1 GCA_021769625.1 [Clostridium] symbiosum
ACTGCTCCGGCTACCACTTAGACTTTAAGCATAACTTCGATTTTTGCCCGCTTTGGGGGGCTTAGTTTTTTGCGTCCTTTTCCGGAATGGTACTTAATTTACAATGTTTCAACCTTGCGTTCCTCCAAAAACTCGTAATAATCTTCATTTTGCATGTTATATTCCTCCTTGGTTATTTAACGCCTTGTTTGGTTTCGCTTTCCCTCTTGACCAAATATCATTTCCATAGAATGCCGGAAGTTGCCGAGGTTTACGCCTCCCAAGCAGTTTCCGGCATTTTTCAATTTCTATGAAAATGAGGAGGGAAAACCATGCTGAAAATGCTTTTATCTGTCATTCGCGCCGTCATTGTGGAGTTGGTAGACCAGCTTTTGCGGCAGGTATGCACCGTGGGGTGACGGCAGATCAGAGGAAAGACGCCCAGAAGAAGCTGGCGGGCGTCATCCTCGCAGCACTGGCGGCGCTGTTATGCTCCGCCATCGACTATTTTCTGAATCAGGAGGAATAACACCATGAGAGAAGAAACCTTTGTTTGTACATCCTGCGGAGAAGAATTTTCCACTTCCCAGCGTTTTGAGTTCGACGGGCAGGAGCTTTGCCAGCATTGTCTGAACGAGGAAACAGTGATTTGCCATGTCTGCGGAGAACGGCTTTGGAACGACAATAACGAGGGCAGCAACAGCACCCCTCTTTGTCAGCACTGTTATGACCGTTATTACACGAACTGCGTCCGATGCGGCGCCCTGCTTCGGGTCGAGGATGCCCATTACCATGCCGATGACGAGGATGAAGAAGAACCATTGTGCGAGGGCTGCTACGCCCGCACCACCCGGACGCAGATGATCCAGGACTACTATTACAAGCCGGAACCCATCTTTTACGGCGAGGGCTGCCGATTCTTCGGTGTGGAGCTGGAGATCGACTGCGGCGGAGAGAGTGACAGCAGTGCAAGGGCCATTCTGGATGTTGCCAATGGAAACGGGCTGGAGCACCTTTACTGTAAGCATGACGGCTCCCTGGATGACGGATTTGAACTTGTGACCCATCCCATGACGCTGGACTATCACCAGAAGGAAATGCCCTGGGCAGGAATTCTCCGCAGCGCTGTTGAGATGGGCTATAAAAGCCACCAGGCGGGCACCTGTGGCCTCCACATCCATGTGAACCGGAATGCCTTTGGCGCCACCGAAGCCCAGCAGGATGCCTCTATTGCCCGGATTCTCTACTTTTTCGAGAAGCACTGGGAGGAACTGCTGAAATTCAGCCGCCGCACACAGAGACAGTTGGACCGATGGGCAGCCCGGTATGGCTACAAAGAACAGCCCAGCGATATTCTGGAGCACGCCAAGAAAGGCGGACACGGTGGGCGCTACACCTGCGTTAATCTCCAGAATGACAGCACCATTGAATTTCGAATGTTCCGTGGAACGCTGAAACTGAATACTCTGATTGCCACATTGCAGCTTGTTGACCGCATCTGTGATGTGGCTCTTTGTTTGACCGACGATGAAATCAAAGCCATGTCCTGGTCCACCTTCGTCTCCGGCTGTCAGGCTCCGGAACTGATGCAGTATTTGAAGGAGCGGCGCATCTATGTCAACGATGCCGTAGCCGCAGAGGAGGAAATTTGATGTGCTGCTTATTTGGAGTAATCGACTACCACCACAATCTCACAGCAAAACAGAAAAACCACATTCTTTCCGTTCTGGCAGCAGCCTGTGAGGCCAGAGGCGCAGATGCCACAGGAATCGCTTACAACAGCCACGGGAAGCTCCGCATCTATAAGCGCCCCGTTCCCGGCCATTGGATGCGGTTTAACGCGCCTGGGGACGCCTGGGCCATCATGGGACATACCCGTATGACCACGCAGGGCAGTGCCAAAAAGAACTACAATAATCATCCGTTTCCCGGCAGCACAAAAGGCGGCACTTTTGCCTTGGCTCATAACGGCGTTCTCTACAATGATGCCCGCCTCCGCCGCGTCCTGACTCTTCCTAAGACGAAAATCGAGACAGACAGCTATATCGCCGTTCAACTGCTGGAACAGCAAAAAGCCCTCGACTTCGACAGCCTGAAATTCATGGCTGAACAAGTTGAGGGTTCTTTTACATTTACAGTGCTGAATCAGCAGAATTGCCTATACATCGTCAAAGGGGACAACCCCATGTGCCTGTATCACTTTCCGGCTTTAGGATTGTACCTCTATGCCTCCACAGAGGAAATTTTGCAGCGGGCCTTGTCCAAACTGTACCTGTCCGCCAAGCGGATCAATAAAATCAAGCTGGACTGCGGTGAAATCCTGTGTATCAACGAGGTGGGAAAAACTACCCGGAGTCAGTTTGACGATTCCAATTTGCTTTCCAGTAGGTATGGTCCGCTATGGAGGAACTATCCATACAGCGGCAGACAGAAAGCTGCGCCTAAGCTGACTGTGCCAGAATCCTATCTGGAAGAAGTCAAATCCGTTGCTTCTGCTTTCGGCTATACACCGGAGGCCATTGACAGGCTGGCAGCCATGGGCTTCTCTGCGGAGGAATTGGAGGAATTTCTATACTGTGGGGAGCTATGACAAGCCATCTAAACGCCAAAAAAGATTCGTCCGGTCACGGCGAATCTTTTTTGGCGTTCATAGCCATAAGGAACGTTTTCAACATTTGTTCCGCATAACTGCGCTCATCCTTGGAGCAGCTTTGCAGCAGGAACGACAAGGGTTCCGTGTTGTCCTGTTCCGATGTTCCAAAAAGAATGTAATCTGTTGATAGACGCAGAATTTTGGATATTTTGCAGAGTGTAGGCACAGACATGCCTTTTACACCCAATTCAATATCAGAGCAGAACTTCGGTGTTACATCCAACAACTCCGCAAACTGTTCTCGCGTATAGCCCAGATACTCCCGCTGTTTTCGTACTCTGGCTCCAACTGCATTCCAATCCATCTGCATCCCTCCGGTCTTTGCTTTAGTTTATCCCGGAGAGTTATAGTTATAAATGAACTTATAGGGTTGAAAGAAGAAAACTTTCAGGGTATAATCAGTGATAACTATTAGACACAATCACCATGGTAAGGAGAGAAAAATATGTTTGCCATCATTTCTGTTATTATCTTGACCGTCGCACTTTGGATATTGTATCACAAGCTATTCCGTGTTGTATATTTTGATGCGATAACAGCGGTTTTTCGGGAATTTGTGATTTGCCTTGTTATTGCGATATTGATCGTCTTGGGTATTTCCCGTGCAATAGGTTCCGTTCTCCCGCAAGAGGAAGTTCCTGATCCGGAATATTTTGGAGAATACCATAATACATGGAATCTCTATGGACCGTGGTGTACCATTACGATCAGTGGAAGTGAAACAAAAGACGATTATATCTGTATTAAAGGCGAAGCAGAGGAAAGTTATGAGCAATACTTCCAGGTAGAGCTACCATCCTCTGATATTTCCGAAAATGCAATTTCGTTTTACACCAGCAATTCCCTTGGCGGAAGTACAATAACAATTGTGATTAACGCAGAAAATCATAGTCTCGAAGTAACACAGGAAACAGCTGATGCAGAAGTTCCTGACGTATATACTGGTCAATATGTAGACGCTGAAACATGGGAGATACAGCATACCGAAGATCAGTTGTATCCTTTGGAAGAAACAGATACAAATCAGCAGGAAGCATCCGCCAATACAGATATGTCCGAAACATTTTCCGAATCACCCGTTGAATATTTTGGAGATGACGGCATATGGCATATTGACGAGCAATGGCTTAGCGGAGCAATCAGCACAATATATACATCCAGCACGGATAATGGTGGATATGCCGAGTTTAGGCTTGATAACTATGATGAATCTACACAAATCTTCACGTTCTCTATGTATGTAGAAAACTGCGATAGAACGCGATCCACAGAAATCAACGGAGAACTATCTTATGATACTGCCAGTGCTTCCTGGACTACGCGGTTCCCTGAGGGAATTCTCTATGTTCATCTCTATACAGGCTTTGTTGAACTGTGCCAGGATTTTGTTTTTGAGGAGTCCGATTTTAATATTTCCGGTGTCTACTATGTGTGAGTAGATGGTGGCTATTATAGTGCTTAAAAACAAAGGACATCCCGCAATAATTATTTGAGAGGAACTATAAAGGTCATATTGGTCAACATCGAAGTAGTCCAGACAAGTAGGGGCATGCCAAAATCGGCATGCCCCTACTTGAGCGAATAACACATAAAACGATAATATGTAATTCCGTTCCTTGTCCTAGAAAATAATTTTTGATATAATTTGAATACCTAATTTATTTACGGTATTCCGTATCAATAAAATTCTGAATAGTGGGGCCATATACTGATGACCTCTGTGCGAGACAAGGAGGCATTATGAGGGTATCTCCTCAAGCGGAACAGTTCAAAAAATGTTTGCCAGAAGAACTTCAAAAAGTTGCCAGTGTTTCTTTTAATTATCAGCTTTCATGGGAAATCATATCTAATCATCTAAAGACACTATATGGAAAATATGCTGACCCGCAATATTGCTTAGACACTTATTATCGCAGTGAAGAGTATCGCAAAAATCGTCAGCTAGTACGCCGATGTTCGGATTTGCCGCTTATTGACGCGGATGATATTCAGCAAATGCTTTCAGAAGAGGCTGAGTATGCTGAAACAGTTGAAGAATTGCTCTCACTTCAAAAGGAAGGCGAAGACAGCAAGACTGTAAATAAGTTGGCCTCATTACTTGGTATTTTCCCAGATGATAATCCAAAAGCTCTTTATCGCCATCTTATAGCAAAGGAAGAAATTCCAGAAGAAACCTGGCCTAAAATCAGAGAAAACGTATTTAAAAATCAAAATCTGTTAATGGTAATAACAAATGTACTCACTAAAACTTTTCTTCCGGGCTATTTATTAGAGTTTCCCGCGGTTGGCAGCGTTATGACACAACCGCGCAGCCGTTATTATTATCGTGGTGAAAATGCGTATTTTCGCGTTTCCAAAGCAAGTCACTTTCGCTCGGCAGATACAACAAAACCAGCATCTATTCAGGCATTTATTGATACTCTGCGGCTGTACCAGTGCTGGGAAACATTAGATCAATTTGATGCGATACGGCATTGGAGCTTTTGTGAAATCAATTATATGGCCTTAGCGCAGCATTATGGTTTTCGAACGCAAATGTTGGATATTACTAGCGACTTAAAAACAGCTCTTTTTTTTGCTTGCTGTAAATATGGAGAAGATCGCAAATGGCACCCATTGACAAGCAAAGATTTTACACATAGAAACTCCAGAAAACATATTTCTTCTAATTGTAACGGAGATTCCCGGTATGGTGTTCTATATCGTAGCCCGTCAGAAATTACAGACCTTCGTTGGTGCGTAGAACCCAAAGATACGGCTTTTGAGATTATTATTCCGGTAGGCTATCAACCATTTATGCGCTGTAGTCATCAACATGGCTATATGTTGTTAACGCAACCTGAGTATGATCTATTTAAGGATCAGAGATTTGATAAGTTCAAATTTCGCTTAACAGAGGAACTCTGCAATTGGATTTACGAAGAAATGGATCGGGGTGATGCCATTTACCCATATGATGACGTTCCTGATATTTCATGCGAGATAGAAAGTTTGAATAATCAACAGATTATCTCGAAGGATGTTTTTGAAAATGCAGCCAAAGACTTCCATCTGCAAGGCGAAGATAAGAATAACGCTAAAAAGGTGCTTGAGCAATATGGCTTTACAATAGCGGACACAGTGTCTGTTATTGCACCCGAGAAATTACTTCAGATTAATCAAAACTACTCTGCAAAATATGCTATGCAAAAAACCGGAATCACTCCGCAATTGAGTCCTATTCTTACAATACCCGGAGATACACCTGTGGATGTGGGTGAAGAAAACCAGTCCCTTCCGCCACCAGGTTAATTTGATATAGAACTCATTTTACTGTCCATTTTTCTTTGAAGCCATTCTAAATACCAGAAAGTCGTACTTAAAATGGCGCCCAAATGGTGCCCAGTAGTTTCTGATGCAATATTTGCAAGAAAAATCCCAAAGTGTGAAGAAATACGTTTTCCTTCCACTTTAGGATCGAATTCCATGAAAAAATAAAGCAATATATCAACTTATGAAGCGATTCTGTATGCACTATTCCCCTCGAAATCAAGTTGTCCGCAGGGCACGTGGGTTCGAATCCCACCCGCTCCGCCACGTCGGAGCAAGCTTTATATCGCTTGCAACGACTTATTTTATAAGTCGGAGCGCACTCATTCCGCTGCTCCTCCTTTCCGACCGCGATTCGCTCCGCTGGATTCGCGGTCGGTTTTTGGTCAGAGTCAGAATGAAAATATCCGGAATAAAGCCGTCTGACACGTCGGAGCAAGCTTTATATCGCTTGCAACGAGTTTTTTTAAGTCGTCGTGCACCCCATTTTGCTGCGCCTCCTCTCCAACTGCGATTTGCTCCGCAGCCGTTGGCGGCTTTGCCGCCTTACGGAAGCGGCGTGCCCCTTTGCGGGTGCTTCGCTGGGTTCGCGCTTTGGGGGAGGATCCGAAAAGTATTTTTACCGTATTCATCCAGCTCAAAAATTCCCTGTTTGGCCTGTCCCGCCTTGTGGAGGGGCTTTATAGCCAGACAGGGAATCTTTTCTTCCGAACCACACCCGCTGTGCTGAGCTGCGGTCCGGATAGCAGCAGCGCCTTGCGTGTTCTGACTCCTAAAGCGTCCGCTTTGATTTTCGCCAGACAACAGGACATCCTGCCGCTGTACACCGCATCTGCCGGCCCCGCATGATCCCAGGGCCTGCCGTGTGCAGCAGCGCGATCCGCTTTTCAAGCACTCCTATGTTCACATATAGGTCTTCAGCGTCTCCAGGTTCTTCCGCATCAGCGACACATATGTGGCCCCGGCGTCTAATTCCGCCCGGGAAATATTGTGGCAGGTGTGGAATTGGGCGGTTTCCGTATGTGTCGCCTCGGCAATGCTGTCCGCCACCAGGTGGTTGGAAAATTCGATATACCAGACCGTGGGGATCTTCTCCGCTTTCACCTTGTCGGTCAAAAAGGCGATAGTCGCCGCAGAGGGCTCCGTCTGGGTGCCGCATCCCGGAAAGGCGGCATAGTAGTCCAACTCATATTCCTCCGCGAAATACCGAAGGGGGAATCGGTCTCCAAAGACGATGGTCCGGTCAGGAAGGCCCGCAAAAAAGGCGGCAAATTCCATATCCAGCGCGTCGATCTGGGCGGCGTAGCCATCCGCGTTTGCTCGGTACGCCCCCGCATTTTTTTTATCCAGTTCCGCCAGCTTGCCGCCAATATCCCGTGTGATCTTGGCGGCGTTCCGGGGAGACGTCCAGACATGCTCGTCCATACCCACCACCTCGCCAAGTCCGTGGTCGTGGCCGTCATGCTCGTCGTGCTCATGTCCCGGTGCCGCCTGCATTCCCTCCACAGTCTCCTCCTCCAGCAGGTCCACGCAGTCCACCATCCGCATGACGGTGCCCTGCCTGTCAACGTTCTCCAGGATCATATCCACCCAGGTATCCGATTCCCCGCCCAGATAGATAAACAGGTCGCAGTCCTGCACCTTCAGGATATCCGCTGGTGTGGGCTCATAGGAATGGCTTTCCGTGCCGGGCGGCAGAAGCAGTTCCACGTCCGCCAGCTCTCCCGCCGCGGCCCGGGCAAAATCATAGGCCGGGAACACTGTCGCCACGATCCGCAGCCTCCCATCCGCCGGTTCCTCCGCAGTTCCCCGCGCCCCGCATCCGGTCAACAGCAGGCCGCACAGCAACACCAGCGACAACAGTTTCTTCACAAAACAGCCCCTCCAAATTGAGAATGATTTTCAGATGTATACTATAACACGAACCCTATGAAAAAGCAACTTCCGTTTTGTAGAGGGCTCATTCGCAGAAAAAGCGGCAATTCCACTTTTCGTAGGTTGCTTTCCGCTCCTTTCTCTCCCATAATGGGCAATAGAAGAAAGGAGGAGCCTATGGACAACATACGGTTTGGGGCCTTTGTGGCTCAGCTGCGAAAAGAGCAGGGTATGACGCAGAAGGAACTGGCGGTGCGGCTGCATGTCACCGACAAGGCGGTCAGTAAATGGGAGACAGGAAAGGGCTTTCCGGATGTAAAGCTGCTGGAGCCTCTGGCCCAGGTCCTAGACATCTCCCTGGTGGAGCTGATCCGGGGAGAACGGCAGATGTCGGACCAGATGACCGTATCCGACGCTGGCGCTGTGGTCTCCCAGGCGATGGCCCAGTCCCAAAAGTTCACCGCTAGACGGTACTTGGGTCTGTTCTGCTGGCTGCTGATGGGGAACGCGCTGGTGTGCGGCTGGGTCCTCTACCCCTATGCCCGCCGGCTGCTTCACGATCTTTACTTTCATTTTCTCGGCAAAGGGTATACGATCTCCCTTGGGAGCGCATATCTCGCTGAGGATATGCGGTCTCCCTGGCTGCGAATCGGCCTGCCGGCGGCGCTTTTGCTTCTCTGTGCGGTCCTGGCGCTTCGGGTGCGGCGCCTTGTGAAAAAGCTGAAATGATCCTTCCGATTCCCCAAAATCACATGGGACACGTCTTCCCCCGTGTTCCATGTGATTTTTCCATTCCGGGAGCCCTCCCGGCAGAACGGTCGTGCAATTTTCCTGCGTATGATAAAAATTTCCTTCTTTTTGTAAAGCTTCCTTGACAATATCCCTTCTATCTGCTATGGTATACGTAAAGGATCCTTTACGTCAGACATGAAGGGAAAGAGGTGCCATATAAAGGCATCTCCACAGAAAGAAGGGACGGCATCTTGGAAAACCGCATTGAGCAGCTGCGCCGGGAGCGAGGACTGAATCAGGAGGCCTTTGCCAAGGCCATCCGGGTATCCCGCCAAACCGTCAGCTCCATTGAAAACGGCAGGTACAACCCCTCTCTGGACCTGGCCTTCACCATCGCGGACTTTTTCGGTCTGTCTATTGAAGAAATTTTTATCCACGAAAGGAGCGGTTGCAATGAAAAAAAGTAATCTGTGGGGGGGACTTCTCTTCCTGGTTCTGGGGCTGTGCCTGCTGATCTCCAGCATTCTCTGGGTGAGCGGGACCTTCGGCAGCCTGCTGTGCGGCCTGGGCGGCGGGCTGACAGGCTCCGGCGCGGTGCAGGTGTGGAAGTACTGGAAATGGACCCGGCCGGAAAACGCGGAGCGTTACCGGGAAAAGCTGGAGCAGGAGCAGATCGACCTGCGGGACGAGCGCAAGGAAATGCTGCGGAACAAGTCCGGACGGTACGCCTACCTCCTGAGCATGGCCGTGTGCGCCCTGGCCGCGTTTCTGGTGGCGCTGCTTGGATCTTTGGAGATCATTGTGCACTATCTGCCCCTGCTGTATGTCCTGACCTCGTTTCTGGTGTTCCAGTATGCGGCAGGCGTGGTGATCTACCGCCGGCTGAGCAGGCGGTATTGAGGGGCAGTTGAGGGAAACCGCCTTTTGCGCGAGCCCCTCAGCCTCCCGGCTGTTGTCCGGGGAACTCCTTTTTCCGGGATGTGGTGCGCCCCTTCTGGAAACGATATAGAAAAGAGCGGCACCCGAGATCGGGTACCGCTCTTTTTTATGATGCTGTGCTGCACAGGCAAGCGTCAGGCAGGGACTCAGCCCTCAGCCAGCTTCTTGTATTTGGCGTAACGATCAGCGCAGAACTCCTGGGCCGCCTCGAACAGCTCCTTGGCAGTCTCGGGGAAGGTTCTGGTCAGAGAGGCGAACCGGGTCTCGCCCATCATGAAGTCCAGCAGCTGGCCGTTGGGCTCCTTGCTGGTCAGGATGAAGGGATTCTTACCCTCGTCCTTCAGCTCGGGCAC
>JAETSN010000142.1 GCA_021769625.1 [Clostridium] symbiosum
TCTTTCATAAGCGTCTGGCGTCCGGTACCGCAGACATAATAATTCCCCGCATACTGCAGCACGTTCTGCATCGTGTATGGCTCATAGTCATACCGGGACAGTCCTGTTGGGAAACAGATATGCGGGGTTTTCATGGCATAATAGCCATGGTCGATTCCTATAATCATGGGCTCACATCCCTTCTATTTAATTTTTGAAACTGTGGGGGATCTTTGAACATCCGCTGCGGGAAACCTGCCGGGAAAGGGAGTGCCTGCCGGCGGCGGGGATTTTTTTCCCAGCTGGTTAGGTTTTCCCCAAAAAACGGCAGCCAGGATTTTTTTGAAAAAGCCTGCCTGCCGTTTTTAAGCTTTCCGTATTATGGGTGCGGGATTTGATTGTGCCGGATTGGGTTTTGATGATTCTTCATCACAGCATTCTTCCCCCGTCACAGCCCCTGCCTTTCTATCAGGAATGCCAGGATATCTTCCAGCGCATACTGGTAGATCAGGTCGGCGTATCGGCTCCAGCAATCATTGATGGAGCAGGTAAGCAGGTCAACCTGCTCCATGATATCCTTTGGTGGATTCATGGATTTCAGGATTTTATCCTGCTGTAGCGATCTTTCCCGCCTTTTCTGATATTCTTCATCCTTCTTCAGGAATTCCATCTCCGCGTCGCTGGTCCTTGCCTCTATCAGCATATCCGCCAGTTTTTTCTTCCTTGCCACATCCCCATCCGGATTGATCTCCTTCTGGATGCTCCTTAACATGCGCCCGTAAGAGAATACATGGGACTGTCCATAATAATAGTGGTATTCCTTTTCCAGACGCTCCATGTCATCCTGATTGGACAGGTATCCTTTTAAAGCACAGTGTTCTTTTTCATTTAAAGTAACTGCTCCATCCCCATCCACCGCTTTTTGCAGCATTGGGTAATCTTTGAGCAGTTTCTTCTGCCGTTTTTCTACATCCTGGTATTCCGGGTGTTCTTTTCTCAGATACTTTACGATCTGCTCGCCCACTTTCATTTCTATGGCATCCATCCACAGTTCTTCTAATTGTACATGCATTCCGC
>JAETSN010000009.1 GCA_021769625.1 [Clostridium] symbiosum
GCTCCACCGGGCCTGCCCGGTTTCCGCCTCGCGCACGCCTTCCGGCTCCGCGCTCCGCTTCCTTCGCAGCTTCGGAATTTTTCAGGGCTGCATTACTGTTTATTTGTCAAGGTTCTCCGCTCCAAGATCCATCTTTTTTCTGTGAAGCTTTTATATGATATCAAATCGTGATGCGATTGTCAACTACTTTTTGGAATTTTTTTCTTACTTCTTTCGTCCCCTCTGTCCGACGATAACTTTTCATTACTTTTTGACTGCCGGGATAGATACAGCACTGTCTATCCCGGCTCTGCCTGTGCAAAATTGCGTTTCAATAATCCGCGATCACGTCCACCACATCCATATGTTCGATCTGCTTCGCCGGTCCTTTGACCGCTATCATGCAGGAAACGATGACCAGCAGAATGATCATAAACAACTCCGCCACCGGCATTTCCCATGCATCATTCCAACGGGTATAGATCAGCTTATCCCACAAATGCCTGTGGATCGGAAGCCCCAGCAATGTACCGACAATGATCCCCGCTGCGGCGTAGGCGCCTGTTTCCGCCCAGAGCATCCTTCTCATCTGTCTCATATCCATTCCCACCGCCCGCATCGCGCCGTACTGCCTAAACCGCGCCGATGCGCTCATGGAAATGCTGTTGATGATATTGAACGCCGCGATCACTGCGATCACCGCCAGAAAACCATACACAAAGACAGCAAAAGAATAGTAGGCGCCTTTTACGCTCTGATTGCTCAGCCTGTTGTCGGAGAGCCGGAAATCATCCCCCGCCAGGCCTCTCAGCGCTTTCAGCGTCTCATCCCCCGCCTTGCGCCCTGTCTGTATATCGATGATCGTATAGTCCGTCTCACCTGTCAGTTTCGCGAACAACGCTTCCGAACAGACAAAAATTTCCGTGCCGGCTGTCCCGTTAAACGGGCAGTGCTCCAAAAATCCCGCCACGGTCAGATCTCCCAGCTTTGTTTTTATCGTCTCGCCCTGCTGCCATGGACTGCCATCGGCGTAGACTGCCAGCACCAGTCCTTCCTCTTTATCTTTCGCCACCTTTTCCAATCCCATCCGATCGGACGCCCATTTCTCTTCATCCGCCCAGTTAAACTGGAACGCCTCATAGGAGATCAGCATAACGTTTTTGACGCCCTGTGCGCTCTCGGCTTCCACATCATAGGCAAACTGTCTCCCGTAAACTTTTTTGACGCCCTCGATCTTATAGAGTTCCTCCACAAACCCTCTCGGCACGGAACAACTCTCATCCTTGCTGATGATCGAAAAATCCGGCGTGTAGGGCCTCATCGGCGTGAGCGCATGCTCCATAAAATCCCAGAGTGACGAAAATCCCAGAAACAATATGATACTGATCGCAAAGGAACCTGTCATCAGCAGAAAGTTTCTTCTATTCTGCTTCGCATGATGAATGCCCAGTACGGTTTCTACTTTCATCCATCCGATATTTGCCGCCTTTTTCACGGACTGTTTGTTCCAGACATTTCCCGACACCGCGGTGAGAGGCGATACTTTCGCCGCCTTTTTTGCCGGGGAGCGGGCGGCGATGACAACCGTCAATATTCCCGTCAAAATCCCCATGCCTATCGCGCCCCCGCTGATCCCCAGAACCGGCATCTGGGCAAAATACTCTTCGCTCAAAGCCCGAAGGAGCGCACAGGCGAGCCATGTCATGACGATTCCCGCCGTCACGCCCGCCGGGATTGCCAGCCTGCACCAGTAGAGCGCTTCCATCCGGACAAACCGCATGGTCTGTTTTTTATCCGCCCCGATGCAGTGCAGCATTCCGAAAAACGCCGTTCTCTGCGCGATATTACTGTTCATGCTGCTCGCGATCATCAGGATCCCTGCCAAAAGCACCAGCAAAAACAGCACCACAGCCGCCCCGTAGATGGCTACCATCGAGGCATCCAGGCTGGCGCCGGAGATTCCCAGCAGCATGGTGTTCTCTCCCACCTCTTCCTCCGCCATCTGATACTGTGTCTTTATGTCATCTATCGCTTTTCTTAAGTTGACACCCTTTCTGAACTTCACATAATAAACCATGTCAACATCGGTTATATCTTCCTGCTTTTCCTGACCGTACAGTTCCTTGAAATGCTCCACCGGCAGACAGAGGACCACCGCATCTGTTTTAGCCACCATCGCTTCCGTCTCCGCAAAGCCTGTTATCCTGTACTCTCGCTCCCTGCCGGAGGGCGCCTTCAGCACCACGGTATCCCCCGTCTTTATGCCGAGCGCCTCACGGGCATTTTCCAGCACGAGCGCCTCCCCTTCTTCCTTCGGGAAAACGCCCTCCGTCAGCCCCTTTGCCATGATCTCTCTCAAGAGCACTTCCTCCATGCCGCAGACGCACACCTTATGCCCGCCTATGATATAGTCCTCTTTCAGCCGATAATTCAGAGAATCGTACCTCGCGGCCACTTCCACATCCGGCCGCAGCGCGATCAGTTTCGCCTCCTCCTCAGTAAGGTTTCTCAGCATGATATGCCAGTCCCCGTATTCGGAGACCGCCCTGATCTTCTGGCTTCGCAATTCCATATCCGCCATGCTGAAAATACCTGTCACAAGCAGCACCGCCAGAAATATGCAGAGCTGCGTCATTTTATTTTTCCCTCTGTGGACCTTTGCGGAAATGGGGATCAGACTAAGATAACTTTTCATTGCGTTTTCCTCCCAGATCCGTCAGATGTCCGTCTGTCACATTGAATATCCTGTCCGCGGAAGATGCCAGAGAGGCATTGTGTGTGATCATCAGGATCGTCTGGCTGTATTTTCTGGACGCTGATGCCAGAAGGTCCATCACGTCCCTGCTGCTTTTACTGTCCAGATTCCCGGTGGGCTCATCCGCCAGGATCAGGATCGGCTTTGTGACGAGCGCCCTGCCGATCGCCGTCCTCTGCTGCTGTCCGCCCGACAGCTGGCCCGGCAGATGTTTCCTGCGCTCTGTGAGCCCCAGCGTATCCAGAAGTTCATCCACCACTCCTTTCTCAGGCTTCTTTCCATCCAGCAGCAGCGGAAAAATGATATTCTGTTCCACATTCAGTTCGGGGATCAACTGAAAAGACTGGAACACAAAACCGATATTTCTTCTGCGGAAGATCGTGCGCTGCTGTTCCTTCATCACCAGGAAATTTTCGCCGTTCAGCCAGATGCTGCCGCCGGTCGGGGAATCCAGCCCGCCGATACAGTTCAGCAGCGTACTTTTACCGGAACCGGAAGCTCCCACCACCGCCGCGAACTCTCCTTTCTCCATGGAAAAAGAGACATCTCTCAATGCTCTCACCGCATTTTCCCCGGTGCCATAGGTCTTACATAAGTTTTGTACCCTTAAAATCTCCATATACCATCCTTTCTTTCCATGCGCGGTTCTATCATATATGTCCGGCACGGAACTTTACATCGAGGTCTTACTTCCCCTTCTTCCACATAGAATACAAAACTCAGCTTACGACCAGATGAATTTCACCTTACAATTTTGTAAGCTCTCTAACACAACATCCCTTAGTTAGCACCTCAGCCAGCAGCGAGAATCATAAAATCCTCAAGGAGCCCTTTGAAAAACGCCGGCACAATTAGCAAATGTGAAATTTAAAAGGCAAAATTTCACATGGTATCTCACGAGCTTAGTGTCCGCTGCGTTATTTCACAGGCTCTTGCAAAACAGAGCCGGCGAGAGCGTGGCGACGGAGGATTTTATGATTCTCGCTGCGTCCGGTTCCAACACCCCCTTATCCTCCCCCCGGAAAAGAAATCAAAAATGTGCTTCCGCTCCCCTCCTCACTCTCCGCACTGATCGTTCCCCCCTGTCCTTCCACAATAGATCTGGCAAGGGAAAGCCCCAGCCCTATGCCCTGACTGCTCTGGCTGCCCTTACTTCTGTAAAACCGCTTGAAAATATGGTGGATATCCTCTTCCGATATCCCCTCCCCCGTGTCCTTTACCATAAAGCGCGTCATAAGAGGCGTCTGTTCCCATGATATGGTGATCCTATCCCCTTCTTCTGTATGGTCCAATGCGTTTTTCACGATATTCCCGAGAGCTTCCCTGCTCCACTCCATATCGCACCGCACCTTCGCCTTCTCTTCCCCGGACAGGATTATTTTCTTGTTTTCCTTCTTCGCCCTTTCCTCCAGTTCTTCCAGCGCCTGCATGACAAGCTCGGACGCGTCAAAAAGCTTCCTGGAGAAAGAAATATTTCCCGCATCCAGCCTGGTGATCTTCAAAAGAGAGCTGATCAGCCCCTCCATCCTCAGCAATGCCGTCTCGGATTTTTTCGCAAAGGTGATGACCGTTTCAGCCCTGTCCGCCTCGTTTATCATGATCTCCTGATACATGGACAGCGCCGCCAGCGGTGTTTTCAGCTGATGGGAAATATCCGAGACCGTGCTTTTCAAAAATTCTTTCACCTGATTTTCCGTCTCATGCTTTGTTTTCAGCATAGCCGCCATAAAATTGATGCCGGAAAACAGTTGGTACAATGTACCCTCGTAAAGTTCCGGAAGCCTTGCGGAAAAATCATTGTCCGTGTAGCTTTCCACTATCCCGATCGCCGTCCTGTATATATCGTCCCTTTTTTTCAGATATCGGAAAACACTCGCAAAGATCAGTATAAAAAACAATGCGCCGCACAAAGAGACGATCGTTCTTTCTGCAGCGCAAAACCGATAAACCTCCGGCATAAAACGGATATCCGTATTTTCCGACATACCGGCCTGATATAAAAGCATCTCCCCGGATGCAAGGGGCTCTTCGGACAGCACCGCTTTCGCCACAACCTCCTTCTCGATCCCCTGTTCCAGCAGAAAAGAGGCGATCGCCGCATCATGCCGAAACAGCATATTCCGCATCCTGCTCTCCCTGTATCCTGTCAGCACCAGTCCTGTCACTGCCGCCAGAACGAAAATGCAGCACATCTGTGCCAGAAAAATCCCGGTATGCTTTTCTTTCCAAAACATTATATCTCCACCTCATTCCATCGGTATCCGAGGCCTCTCACCGTTGTCAGGCGTCTTGGGCTGGACGGATCTTCCTCTATTTTTTCCCGCAGCCGCCTGATATAGACGGAAAGCGTATTGTCATCCACAAAATTGCCGCCGCTGTCCCAGAGTTCCTCCAGGATCATATTTCTTGTCACGACAATGCCCTCATTTCGGACCAGCAGACAGAGCAGGCGGTATTCCGCCCCTGTCAGCTCCAGTATACTGCCGCCGCGCAGCACCCGTCCCTTATCCAGTTCTATCGTGATCTCTCCCGACTGCAGCAGGTTTCTCTCCTTACCGGAAAGCCCGGCCCGGCGCAGGAGCGCATGGATCCTGGAGCAAAGTTCCCCCAACCTGAAAGGCTTTGTCACATAATCGTCCCCGCCGCCGTCGAGTCCCCTGACAACGCTCATCTCGTCGTCCGCCGCCGTCAAAAAAAGGATCGGCACCCGGCTGCCCTCCCCGCGCACGGCTTCGCATATTTCGAAGCCCGTCCCGTCGGGAAGCGCCACATCCAGCAGCAACAGGTCAAATTTCTGTTTCAGGCATTCCCTCGCCTCCCTGACGCTGCCGGCGACCTCTATCTCATATCCGTTTTTTGTGAGGGCATACTGCAGCCCGTCCACCAGGGCGGCGTCGTCCTCCAATAATAAGATCCTGCTCATAAAAATATTCCTATGATCCGCTGTATAAAGTTATAGAGCATATTGTGCCGGTATAAAAAATCAAGAAATCTGTTTGCGGTGATCAGCGTGACAAGCGGCTCCCCGTTTATCGGGATATTCAGACAGGATATCACGGCAAAGCCCACCCAGATCACCACTGTCGCCTCGATCACGCCAGCCAGTGTTCCCAGAAATTTATTCAACCAGTTTAAGAGCGGCAGTTTGGCGATCAGCCCCAGAGAGCAGAACACCATCCTGATCACCTTTCTTGCGATCAGGATGACAAGCAGGATGATCCCTGACACCAGAAAGCCAATCAGGTTTTTCCCCAGCACGGACTCGATCACGATGATCCCCGACACCACCATGGCGGAAACGATGACCGTATCCGCCAGCGCTCCCACCTCATCGATCAGCCCGTTGCGAGAACCATTGAAGATCCTCCATATGTAGATCAATATCACAATTCCCAAAACAATATACATGTTACTCTGTTCTTCCTTTAATTCAGTTCTATCTCGTCAATGGAATCCTGGCTCACCAGCGTAAATTTCCTGACGGAATCCCCGGGCAGCAGAAGGCTGATGCTCTTATCCATCGTCCCGTTAAATTTCTCCACGCCGGAAAAGCTGTAGATACAGCATTCCGCCTCTCCGTAAATATAAATATTCTCCCCTTTCAGGACCACATTCCGGTACTCCGTGTCAAAGCCCTGGCTGAGACAGTTCTTCCCGGTACTGTCATAGACATTTATCATATATTTACTGCTTCCCGTCGTATCATATGACACCAATGCCACATATGTTTCATTATGATAGATCGAGCGTACCTCTCCTTCCAGCATCACTTCCGATTTGCTCACAGGCTTCTGGGCTCCCTCGTAAAACGCCAGTCTGTCGTCCGCCACCGCAAACGCCAGCTCGGAAGTCATAAAGCACACATAGGGGACCACCGACGGATAATTATAGCCGCTCATGTAATTGTCCACCTCGTTTTGCCCGACTTCCCCGAAATTATAGAAAGCCACGCTGGATTTCACCGCCCCCTCCTCCTCGGAGATATAAGATACCATGGCAAGATTGCTGTTCGGCGAGAGGGATATATTGATCGGATAGCCAAACTGGCTCATAGTCGTCTTAAAGCGGATCGCGATCTCTCCCTTGCTGTTATAGAGGTAGATCCATGTGATGTCCGAGTCGTCCAGCACCGCCGCGACCACACCGTTCTCCGCCACCGAGAGCGCCCTGATCGGCATATTGGTCGCGATCTCTCCCAAAATGCCCTGCATGTTCATCACATAGATATTTCTTCCGTTGTAATCCCCGAAAGCGATCGTTGTATTGCTGACCGCAACGATCGGGTCCTGCATCTCATAAGTTTCATTCCAGATCGCCTTTCCCCTCGCATCAAAACAGCTCGCGCCGTCATTGCTGTATGTCAGGATATAGTCCCCGAGAGCAATAGTCTTCGCGTTGGAAGATACATTCCTCTCATAGCTGTCCGTTGTCGTATATTCTGTATAAACCCTGTTTTTCTGGGTGATCCAGACTGCTGCCGCCACCGCTGTCATGAGCACTATGATAAGCGCACCCTGATATAACCTGTGAAGCCGATGTTTGACGATCTTGTCCGAGTAGTGTTCTCTTTTCGAACCTTCCGGCTTTTCCTTTCTTTTAAACATAGTTCCACCTTTTTTCATCTGCAGCCATGCCGCGGGAAAAACGCCCGGGCTGATAACTTTTCTAATCATAGCACATCACCATGCCTTATTCAAATTTTTTCTGCAAAGCCATCTATGACAGAGCCGGACACCGCGAAAATAATAAGATCCTCCGGTGCCAACTTAATGACATTGCGACTGATCTGTTAACCGAAAAAAGGATATGGCGATCTGCCATATCCTTTGTAATGTTTTCACTCTCTATCTTTTGTTTTTCAGCCGCCTGCTCTCAGACATTGCAGAACCTGTATACCGTGCTGGATGTGTACTGTCTGTCCGGTCCGAATACTGTATCCGGAAAGTTTTCCCTGTTCACGGAATCCGGGAAGAACTGTGTCTCCAGAGCCAGTCCGCATCTGTCGTGGTATTTTACGCCCGATTTGCCGTCCTGTTCCCCGATAAAGTTTCCGGCGTAGAACTGGATGCCCGGCAGAGTTGTATAAACTCTCATCACCCTGCTCGTCCCCGGCGCCGTGACTTTTGCCACAAGCTGAAGCTGTCCGTCCACATCATCCAGCACCCAGTTGTGGTCATAGCCGCCTCCGATCCGAAGCTGTTCAAAATCTGTGCCGATCTCCTCCCCGATCGTCTTTGCCTTCGTAAAATCCATGGGTGTTCCCGCCACGGGAGCAATCTCCCCGGTGGGAATGGAACCCGCCGCCGTAGGGGTGTAACACGAAGCCTTCAGCCAGAGCACATGGTCCTCTATGCTGCCGCCGTCCTGTCCCCTCAAGTTGAAATAGCTGTGGTTCGTGGGATTTAAAACAGTCCGCTTATCACTGGCAAAATGATAATCCAGCCTCAACTCATTTTCATCCGTCAGTGTATAGGTCATTTCCAGCCTTCTGTTTCCCGGGAACCCCATAGAACCGTCCTCATCCTGCAAGGACAGTTTTATGCTGTTTCCGCCCTCCTCCACGCTGAAAACCCTTACATGATATCCTTTTTCCCTGTCGCTGTGCAGATTATTTCCATTTTCATTTGCCGGAACCTGATACTGCGTGCCGTCGATCGTAAACTTTGCCCCGCCGATACGGTTTGCGTTCGGTCCCACGGCAGCGCCCAAAAACCCCGGATTCTCAAAATATGGCTCCAGCGTATCGTGCCCCAATACCACATCCGCCGCTTTCCCGTCCTTATCAGGCACCCACAGCTCCCGTATGATCCCGCCGTAATTCAGGATCTTGGCGCACATGCCGTTTTTATTTTCAATGCGGTATTCATAGACCGCTTTGCCGCTCTTTTTATCCGTTCCGAATACTTTTTTTGTAAGGCTCATTTCATTCTCCTGTTATTCCGGTGCCGCACAGGCTCTTCCGGCGCGCCCTGTCCACGGCGCTTCCAGCCGGGCTTATGCCGTCTTAGCTGATCGTTGTTTCGTTTTTGTATACCGCTTACTTCATTTTGTGCCGTAACTGCCGCTCACAGTTCCACTCTGCCCTCCAGGGCACGCAGCAGCGTCACTTCATCAATATTCTCCAGATCGCCGCCCACCGGCACGCCGCTGGCGATCCTCGTCACTTTGATCCCTGTGGGCTTCACGAGTTTGCTGATATACATCGCCGTGGTCTCCCCCTCCAGAGAGGAATTCGTCGCAATGATCACTTCCTCTATATCGCCCTCCAGCCGTACCATCAGTTCCTTCAGCCTGATATCCCCCGGCCCGATCCCGAGCATCGGGGAGATACAGCCGTGGAGCACATGGTAGACGCCCTCGTATTTTCCGGTTTTCTCGTATGCCGCCAGGTCTCTGGGGTTCTCCACCACCATAATGAGCCTGTGATTCCTGTGCGGGTTCTCACAGACCGGACATTTCTCCCGGTCCGTCAACGTATAGCACTCCTCACAGTAGCGGACATTGTCCCTCGCCTCCACGAGCGTTTTTGCCATCCGGTCCACACGGTCCTTCGGCATATTGATGATATAAAACGCCAGCCGCTGTGCCGACTTTTCCCCGATGCCCGGAAGAGACGCCAGTTCATCGATCAGTTTATTGATATGGCCACTGTACAGTTCCATCAGAAAGGCAGGCCTCCTGTCATCTTGCCCATCAGTTCACTGTTCGCCGCCTCCGCCTGTTTCAGCGCTTCGTTTGCCGCCGCCATGATCATATCTTCCAATGTCTCGATGTCCTCCGGGTCCACCGCCTCTTCCGAAAGTTTGATCTTCGTGATCTCCTTCTTGCCGGTAACGGTCACTTCCACGGCGCCGCCGCCCGCTTTCGCCGTAAATTCCTTTGTCTCCAGCTCTTTCTGGTTCTCCTCCAACTGGCGCTGCATCCTCTGCGCCTGCTTCATCAGATTGTTCATATTTCCGGGCATACCCATCATGCCGCCCGGAAAGCCGCCTCTCTTTGCCATATCTGCTCCTCCATCTGACCGCCTTTACAATTTCTTATGATACACTGTCAATCTTCCAGTGTCTGCTGCAGATTATCTGCCACTTTTTGCAGCTTTTCTTTTTCTTTACCATCCGCCATGTTTTCAAGTACTTCCCTGATATCATCCAATACAAATCTTACAAAACCTTTGAATTGACCGTCTGTCATCCCCATACGATCACCTGCTTTCTATATTCAGACTTATCTGCCACACCATAACTATATCACAGCTTTTGCGGAAAGTCTATTCTAACGGCAGATTATCTCCATCGGAGAATAACAGTTCAGCTTTCTATATTATTTAGTTAACACCTCAGCCAGCTGGTAAGAACATAAAATACTTAAGGAGCCCTTTGAAAAACGCCGGCACTTAGCGAGGTATTTTCGAGCTTAGTGTCCGCTGCGTTTTTCACAGAGCGAGAGCGTGGCGACGAAGTATTTTATGTTCTTACCAGCGTCCGGCACCATTGTCTAAATAACATTGTAAGCCGAACTGTTACATCTACTCCTCCTCGATCTCCATATGGATAACCTCCCCCAGATCCGGATAATTCATATCCATCCTGCTCTCATCCGCCTCCAGTTCCAGCCGCACCTCTATCTGTTTTCCGATCATGCCGGAAATGCTTTCCTCCAGCTCCGTTTTGTGTTCCTGCGTGGAAAGCCAGTCATAGTGCGTGCTGTCCGAAACGACCAACATCAGCCGGTTCTCGTCGTCCATACTCAGCCTTGCGCTGCGCAGATAGGTTTTCATCGGTTGTCCGATATGATTTAACAGGCTTCCCCACCTCTCCACGACCTGCCTGATATCTTCAGGGATCGCTGCCGGGAGCGGCGCCTTCCTGACATTTGTGTCACTTCCGGCTGTGCATGTCTGCGCCGTGTTTCCGGATGCCGGAGCCTGCACGCTCTGCAGCGGAATCCCGTTTTCCATTTTTCGCTCCAGCGTCCTGATCCTGTCGGATAAGGATGCCGTGTCGGTCTCCATCTGAGGGCGGCAGAGTTTGATCAGCGTCATCTCGATCATGATCCGTTTCTGCACTGAGAGGCGGAGCTGCCCGGAAAGCTCGGAAAGCACCCGGATATAGCGCATGATCGTCTCCATGTCCGCCATCTGTGCTTCTTCCTTCAACTTTTTCAGATTGTCGGAAGAAACGTCTATCACATCCTCCATATCTCCCGCATCCGAGGTTTTCAGCAGCAGGAGGTTCCGCAAATACCATGTGAAATCCGCCACAAACTGTACAAGTTCCCGCCCCTGCATGATCACTTCCTCCAGCAGGGCGATGCAGCCCGGCACATCCTGTGCCAGAACCTTGCGGAGCAGTCCGCTGAACACATCCGTATCTACGGCCCCCAGCACCTCAAGCGCCCTGTCATAGGTCAGTTCCTGTCCGTAATAAAACGCAATGCACCGCTCCAAAAGGCTCAGCGCATCACGCATGGAACCGTCGGCGGTTTTGGCGATATACCTGAGCGCCCGCTCCTGCACCTGCACCTCTTCCTTTTCCATCAGTTCCCTGAGCCTGTCCGCGATCGTCTCAATGGAGATCCTCTTAAAGTCGTACCGCTGGCAGCGGGACAGTATCGTGATCGGTATCTTATGCACTTCCGTCGTCGCCAGAATAAAGATCACATAGGACGGGGGCTCCTCCAGCGTCTTGAGGAGGGCATTGAACGCCGCCGTGGAGAGCATATGCACTTCATCTATGATATAAACTTTATATTTTCCCTCCGCCGGAGAATAGGAAATATCCTCCACGATCTCCCGCACATCATCCACACCGTTGTTGGATGCCGCATCCATCTCGATCACATTCATGCCGGTCCCCGCCAGAATATTTTGGCAGGCGGCACATTCCCCGCAGGGACTGCCGTCCACGGGATTTTCACAGTTCACCGCCCTGGCCAGGATCTTTGCGATCGTCGTCTTTCCGGTTCCCCTCGTCCCCGTAAACAGATAGGCGTGACCGATCCGGTCCGCCCTGATCTGGTTTTTCAGCGTTGTGACAATATGTTCCTGCCCCTTTACGTCCTCGAAACATAAGGGGCGGAATTTACGGTAGAGCGCTGTATATGACATCTGTCTTTTCTCCATTCCAGTTCCGCAAAAATCCTCCCAGCACACTTGAGCGGAAGACAATTTCCAGCCGCCGTGCGTCTGTAAATCGTCTTGTGCGCTGTCCGGATTTCTGCTGTTTCCAGTTCCGCAGATATTTTGGATTTCTGCTGTTTCCAGTTCCGCAGATATCCCAATACCTGCTGTCTTGAAAATCCCGCAGCCACCCTCTGCGGCTGCGGGACTCTTCCTGCAATTTCTATCCTCAACAAACACCATTAAGCCACTATCCCAACCAGCCGTGAGAATCAACCTAATGGCATTTATCATAAACTTATTTTCAGATCTTAATCACCGAAGCTGATGCCCAACAGTTTTGCCTCCTGAATGATATCGGAATCCGGCTCAACCATCTTCAGCTTGCCCGCAACATCTTCCAGAGGAACTTTTACGATCTCACGGTTCTTGTAGCCCACCATGAAGCCATATTCGCCGTTTAAGATCATGCGGCCTGCCTGCGCGCCGAGACGGCTTGCAAATACACGGTCGTAAGGGCAGGGGCTTCCGCCTCTCTGCGTGTGGCCGGGTACCGTGACACGCACATCCAGGCCGGTCTTTTTCTGAATCTTCTCAGCGATCTCATAGGAAACAGAGGGATAAGGATACTCTGCCATTTTCTTTTTATATTCTTTCTTGGAGAGTGCCGCATCCTCCTTGGAGATAGCGCCCTCCGCCACTGCCAGGATCGTAAACTTGCTTCCTCTCTCGGAACGTTTGTTAATCGCCTCCACAACCTTCTTAATATCATAAGGAATCTCAGGGATCAGGATGATATCCGCTCCGCCCGCCATACCTGCGTTCAGCGTCAGATAACCAACCTTATGGCCCATAACCTCCACGATGAACACACGTCCGTGGGAAGCCGCCGTAGTATGTATGCAGTCGATGCAGTCCGTCGCGATGTTCACTGCGCTCTGGAAACCAAACGTCATATCCGTGCCCCAGAGGTCATTGTCGATGGTCTTCGGCAGCGTCACGATATTCAGCCCTTCTTCACGCAGCATATTCGCTGTCTTGTGGGTTCCGTTGCCGCCCAGGATCACAAGGCAGTCCAGACGAAGCTTATAGTAATTCTGTTTCATGGCCTCCACCTTGTCAAGCCCGTTCTCATCCGGCTCTCTCATCAGTTTAAAGGGAGTTCTGGAGCTGCCAAGGATTGTGCCGCCCTTTGTCAGGATACCGGAGAAGTCCGCCCCTGTGAGCATTCTGAAATTGCCGTAGATCAGTCCCTTGTAGCCCTCTAAAAAGCCATAGATCTCCACAGGTTCTCCGCTGTAGGATAAACTTTTTACCACGCCTCTCATTGCCGCGTTCAGTGCCTGACAATCTCCACCGCTGGTAAGCATACCGATTCGTTTCATTTGATTTCCTCCTTCATACTGTTCATTTTTGCCATTTCCCGATCACCCGCAAAGTCCATTTGCCGTCAGCTTACGGCTGCTTATGCACCCTTAAGCCACATGATACTCGCAGTAAAGCTGCTCGTTAGCTTACGAAGTTCGCCCTTGCAAGCAAGCGAACTTCTTGTAAGCTACATTATAGTATATTTTTCCTGTCATCACAAGATTTTATTCTGCCGAAAAATCATGGAATTTTTCATGCAATATTTTGGAAATATCATTTAACCACCCGACCTGAAACTATTTAGGAAGTCATCTTTTTACCAAGATATTTTTTGTCATCCAGACCAGATAAAGCGGAATACTGTATGTCTCTGTTTTCTCCACCATATTTCTCCCAATATTTTTCATCGAAAATTTAAATCCTGCCTCCGGCTCATATTTTTTGCAGAATTGCCGGTAGCTTTTCGCCCTCGTGTGAAGTTCCGTCTTCGCCTCCACCGGAATGATCTTATCTTCATACTCAAACAGGAAATCCAGTTCGGCCACATTCCCTGATCTCCAGAAATAAGGCCTTATATCCAGCGCTGTCAGTTCAGTCAGCACAAAGTTTTCTGTAAATGCCCCTTTAAAATTCTTATACAACTCCGAATCTTCCAAAATCGTTCTGGCAGAGACTCCGGATTTTCTTCGAAGCAGCCCCACATCCGCCATATAGACTTTAAAAAAAGCCGCATCCGCATAGAATGACAGCGGAAGTTCCGGATTTTTCGCCAGCTCCAGACGATAGACCAGCCCCGCATCCGTGAGCCATTCCAGCGCATCCTCCAATTCACCTGACCGTTTTCCTTCTTTTACATGGGAAAATACAAATTTATTGTTGTCTTTCGCCAATTGTTTCGGAACGGAGTCCCATATCCATCCCAGTTTTGGAATATCCGTTTTGGGCGCATGCTTCGCGAAGTCGTTTGTGTAATCAAGCAGAATATTGTCCTGCAGTCTTTCCACTTCCTCAACGATATGCGTCTGCGTCCATTTTGCGACAGCCTCCGGCATCCCTCCGACAATATAATAATATTTCAGCTTTTTCTCCAATGCAGACGTATACAATTCCGGCAGTTCCCTCTCCGCCCCATATCTCTGAACGCCTTCATAGAGAGCCTCCCCGCCGTCCGCCCTCAGAAATTCCGAAAATGTCATCGGATACATCCTGAGCCTGTCAACTTTTCCGACAGGGAATGATATATTGTCCCTTTTTACTGCCACACCCAACAGAGAACCCGCACAGATCACATGCAGCTCCCGCCTGTTCTCGCAAAAATATTTCAGGGAAGTGACCGCATTGGGACACGCCTGGATCTCATCGAAGATCACCAGAGTTTTTCCCGGTATGATCTCCTTCCCCCTGACAATATTGCCCAGTTCATCCAAAATTCTGTCAATATTATAATCATAGTCAAATACCGAAGAGAGCCCTTTATTCCCCTCAAAACTGAAATAAGCGGTGTCCTCAAAGTATCTCTCCCCGAACTCTTTGCAGACATAAGTCTTCCCGCACTGCCTCACACCGATGAGCAGCAACGGTTTCCTGTCCGTCCTGTCTTTCCACTCCACAAGTTTTTGCATGATATCTCTCTTCAAATCCGTCCTCCTTACGCCGCTTTGCCATTCCCTGCACATCCGGTTTCTGTAATATACAGTTTACCACATTTCTCCCCGAATTGCAGAAAAATGCAATAATTCATATGAATTTTTACATTTATTTTGTATTTTTCATATGAACAAACGCATTCTCGATAAAATATTTGATGCCTCAAAATATTATTTGACTGTTTCGCCTTAAGCCGTTATAATAGTTACAGCTTTTGGAGATGTACCCAAGTGGCTGAAGGGTCCGCACTCGAAATGCGGTAGGTCGGGCAACCGGCGCGAGAGTTCAAATCTCTCCATCTCCGTCAAAAGATCCGCTAAGGAGTATTGCCCCTGCGGATCTTTTCTCGTTTACTTTATATTTTACATGCTTACTTTATCGCCGGGTATTTTTCACCCTCCGCCCGGATCACATATCCTTCTCCAGAACAATGCTCTCATAGGGCCTTAACCGGATCACATCCGTCCTGATCTCATCGTCTTCATAGTTGCCGAGGATCTTCCGGTATCCTGCCCATGTGCCGCCTGCCGCAGCCTCCGTTTCTTCGGCGGTCAGATTGTTAAATACCGCAATGCTGCTGCCTTCACAGTCCCTCCGGTATGCAAGGATTCCTTCATTTTCCTTCTCCAAAAATGTGATTTTGCCTTCAGATATAACCTTACTGTCCTTTCTCAGGGCAATCAGTTTTTTATAGTAGGATAAAACGGAAGCCTCATCCCCTTCCTCTGCTTTTGCATTGATCGTTCCATAGTTTTCTGCAGGTTCTATCCATGGATTCCCCTCCGTGAACCCGGCGTTTTTTTCACCGGTCCACTGCATCGGCGTCCTCGCATTATCCCTCGACCTTGCCGCCAGTATTTCAAGCGCCTCTTTTTCGGTTTTTCCCTGCTTTAAGAGGATCTCATAGTAGTTCAGGCTTTCCACATCCCGGTACTGCGATATCTCCCGATAGTGCGGATTGGTCATTCCGAGCTCCTCCCCCTGATAAATGTAGGGTGTTCCCCGCATCAGATGGATACATGTCGCAAGCATCTTTGCCGACTCTTTCCAGTATTTTCCCTCATCCCCGAGCCTCGATACGATCCTCGGCTGATCGTGGTTACACCAGAACAGGGCATTCCATCCGTTCTCGTCCTGCATCCGCACCTGCCACTTTTCAAACAGATTCTTCAGCGCCCGTCTGTCCGGCTCCATGAGCTCCCACTTGTTTCCGTCCCTGTAATCGACTTTCAGATGATGAAAACTGAAACACATGGACAGCTCCTTTTCCTGCGGATTGGAATAGCGGATGCAATCCTGCAGCGATGTCGACGACATCTCCCCCACCGTCACCATATCCCCGATTCCCGTATCCCTCACAAGCTCCTTCAGGTATTCATGGATATGGGGACCGTCCGTATAGAACTTCCTGCCGTCGCCTTCAGGATCATCCTCAAACACTTCCGGTTTGGAGATCAGGTTCACCACATCAAACCGGAACCCCTTTACACCCTTCTTTTTCCAGAATCGAATCACTTTTTTCAGCTCTTCCCGCACTTCGGGATTATCCCAGTTTAAATCCGCCTGCGTCACATCGTACAGATGGAGATACCATTTGCCGAGCGACGGCACATATTCCCATGCGGGACCGCCGAATTTCGACTCCCAGTTTGTCGGGGCCTTACCCGCATCCCCTTCTCTAAAGATATAGTAATCCTGATATCTTTTCTCACCTTTTAAGGCTTTCTGAAACCACTCATGGTTTGTGGAAGTATGATTGAACACCATATCCAGCATCACGCCGATCCCTCTTTTTTCCCCTTCCGCGATCACATCCTCCAGATCCTGCATTGTCCCAAACCTCGGATCTATATTGCAGTAATCCGCAACATCATAACCGTTGTCATTCTGCGGCGAACAAAACACCGGTGTAAGCCAAAGATAATCAATCCCCATTTCTTCCAGGTAATCCAATCTTTCTATGATCCCCCGCAGATCTCCCAGGCCATCCCCGTCTGAATCCTGAAAAGATTTCGGATAAATCTGATATACCACTTTATTTTTAAAATCCGCCATAATAAAACTCCCGTCCCGATCTAACGTTCAGCACATCGCTTGCCATGCTGCCCGGCTGGATGGAAAGAATACCTGGCAGGCCGCCCACGCCGATCGCATTCGCCGTCGTGGAAGTCGCTACGCAGATGACCGCTGCGATACCCGAGCCGATCATGCCGCTGACAAAAGGAAATCCATGCTTTAAATTTACACCGAAGATCGTCGGTTCCGTCACGCCGAGGTAGCAGGAGATACCCGCCGGAATATTTACTTCCTGTGCCTGCGCGTTCTTTTTCTGCAAAGCTGCCATACCCATCACCGCGGAGCCCTGTGCGATATTGGAGAGCGCGATCATCGGCCACAGCATGGTTCCGCCGTAGTCCGCGATAAGCTGCAGATCGATGGCGTTGGACATATGGTGCAGTCCCGTGATGACAAGGGGCGCATAGACCGTTCCGAATACCGCACCGAATATCACCTTAACCGGTCCAGTAATTCCTGCATATACAACCGCCGAAATGACGGAGCCGATCTTCCAGCCGATCGGTCCTAACACAAAGTGTGACGCCATTACCGCCAGCACAAGGCTGCAGAACGGGACAACGATCATGGAGACCACCTGCGGCGTTATCTTTCTGAAAAACTTCTCCAGATAGACAAGCGTAAATGCCGCCAGGATCGCCGGAATCACCTGCGCGAAAATCTCCGCAAGCGCCGTCACGATCCTCTGCAGCACATTCTGGTTTTTCTTTGCCGCCTGCTTCACCGCATCCTTGGAAACCCCTTCTATCCCTGCCGCCGCCACAAAGTCATTGTAAAAATCGGCTACCGTGTTGCCGATGATGACCTGAAACTGTCCCGACTGGGTAAAGCTTCCCTTCACCACTTTCATCTTTTCAATGGCAGCGACATCCGCCTTTCCCGGCTCCGCCAGCGCAAAACGCATCCTTGTCATACAGTGGGAAGCCGCCGCAATATTCTCTTTTCCGCCGACGAGTTTCAACAGTTCCCTCGCATCTGCTTCATACTTACCCATCTTTCTACCTCCATCCTTGTCTTATTCTCTGACCACTTTGTTCTGACACATTTTGCCGGCAAAACTTGTTTAAACATGTTACGATTCTTTTATATCATACTTGTTTGAACATGTCAACAACTTTTCCGAAATTTGTTTGAACAAGTTGTTGATTTTTTGCAAAACGGGATTTATACTGGTATGGTAAGACAGTTTATTCCTTAAAATCATAACACAGAAAAGACGCAAAAGTTCATATAGCATATATAAAAGGAAAGGACTTCCGGGCAGATGCTCCCGGACGCAGCGACAACATGCCTAAGAGTATTTATGAAGAAATTTATAAAGATTTAAAACAGAAGATCGAACAGGATATATTTCCTTATCAGGAACTGCTGCCCTCGGAAAATTCCCTGATCCGGACTTACAACTGTTCCAGAAATACTGTCCGCCGGGCCATCAGCCGTCTCGTCGCCGACGGATACGTGCAGACCATGCAGGGCAAGGGCGTGCGCAATATATACCGCCCCATCGGACAGGCTGCCTTTACGCTGGGCGAGATTGAGACCTTCCGTGAATCCGCTATCCGAAACGGCCGGACCCCCCGCACGGAAGTCCTTCTGTTTACCGAGATCACGGCGGATGAAAAGCTCTCGCAGCGGACAGGCTTCCCTGCCGGTTCTGTGATATACTACATCCAGCGCCTGCACTATCTGGATGGAATGCCGCTGATCCTCAACCACAACTATTTTTTAAAGGAATGTACGCCCGGGCTTTCAAAAGAGATCGCTGAAAACTCCATCTATCAATATCTGGAGAACGAACTCCATATGACGATCGTAAACAGCCGCAGGATCATGACGGTTGAGAAGATGACCGAGATCGATGAGAAATATCTTGAACTGAACGCGGAAGATTACAACTGCATGGCGGTGGTCAGCAGCTATACCTACAACAGCGACGGCATCATGTTTGAATATACGCAGTCACGGCACCGCCCTGATTATTTTCATTTTCAGGACAATGCCGTGCGAAAATCCGGTTGAGGATCTTTACTCTATTTCTGTATTTTTTCAATACTGCATGTATGCTTTTTTGTTTTTCTGTCGTAATTTATCCCGACAAGAAGGAGATTGCCCTGATAATCCTTCAATGCATCCATATAATGTCTTTCTCTGATCTGTGAGATTGCCCCGCATGCCGTCTTATCCCATTTCAGTTCAATGATGGCAGCCGGCTTGTCAAGATGCAGTTTTCTCGGAATATAGCAGATATCTGCAAACCCCTTGCCTCCCGGCATCTCACGGATGATCGTATAATACTCTCTCGCAAAGTAGAAAGCAAGATTTATGGTACAGCTCAATGCGTTTTCATCGTTATATTGAAGGATCGAAATCTCTTTATGCACCTGCTCAACACCTTCTGCTACCGCCTCTTCGTCCATTTCCCACAGCGCCTGAAGCAGCTTTCTGGAAGATTCCACGGAGCGCATCACCTCATGCCAGTCCATCGTGCTGATCGCGTTTACATATTCCTGTGAGACTTCCTTATTCGGAATGGCAACGGTTTCCCGAATGCTGTCATAGGTCAGATATCCGAGATGTGCCAAAAGTGTCAGCACATCATCCTTTGTCGCGAACGTGGTCATATCATTCTCAAAAGTCCCTGTGTTGATGCGGATCTCCTCGCCCGCCAGCATCCTGATGACCGCATCCTTCAAGCCGTCCATATTCATCTGAATATACACCTTCAGCGCCTCATATGTTTCCGTCTGGTTCCAGTATGTCCCGTATTTATGCCGGAGCATCGCTTCCACAACAGACTTGGGGCTGTACATGGAATAGCATACATCTCCCTCTTTTTTATGGGAAACCAGCTGATAGCCGTCATACCACGCCTGCGCTTCCTCAAAGCTCATCTGATATTCCCCGCAGAGCGCTTTCACTTCCTCCTCCGTAAATCCGAAATATTCCGCAAGATTTCCCGGGTCTGTCATGGAGTATTCCGTGAACATGTTGAGCGCGGAGTGCGTACCGTATTTCTTGATCGGCAAGATCCCTGTCATATACGCCAATGCCACATAGTCTTTATCTTTCAGCCATGCGCGCAGGAAATCCAGATATTTTTTCTGGGCATCTTTGTCCTGTCCGTATTCACGAAAAAGACAGTCCCACTCATCGATCAGGATAACAAAGGGGCACCGGGTGTGCGCGTAAATGTCCTGCATCACAAACATTAAATTGTCATCATTCACATACTCAGGATATCCCCGTTTTAAGTCCGCGCTGATCCTCGACTGCAGCACCTGAAGCATCTCCTCCACGCTGTGCGTCATGCTCAGAAAATCCTGCATATTGATCTTAAGGATATCATATTGATTCAGATGTGTCCGATACCCCTCCGTCTCAGCGACTGCCAGTTTATCAAACAGCCCTGAAGTATCCTCACTTCTCCCGTAATATGCCGACAGCATATCCGCCGCCATCGACTTTCCAAAACGCCTTGGCCTGCTGACACACATAAATTTCTGTCTGGTATTCAAAACAGCATTTGTCTTTTCGATCAGCAGAGTCTTATCCACGTATATCTCGGAATTCAGGCTCTCCGCAAATCCTTTGCTCCCCGGATTGAGATAGCTCCCCATATATTTACCTCCTGTTGTTTTGCCCCTGCATTTACCGCAACGGTCTTATGCTGTTTTTATCAACCGTTTACTCCACTTCCACCAGTTCATACTCCCTGCTGCCATATCCCAGCTCCGCGGCGGCTTCGATCGTGTGCACGCCGTGTCTCGATTCCACCCGCTCTATGAAATGATCCCTGCCCGGATCATCCGAAGCATAGATCAGATCGAGACACGCCTGATCCAGCGCCACAGGGTCGAGGGAAGACAAGATACCGATATCCTTCATGCAGGGATCCTCCGCCACTGCACAGCAGTCGCAGTCCACCGAAAGGTTGCACATACAGTTGATATAGACAAGGTTTCCCTTAAAATAATCCACCACGGAACCCGCCGCGTCCGCCATCGCCTCACAGAACGTATCCTGCGGCGCCACATGGCTCCAGAATCCCTCCTGTGTATCGGATTCCCCCGCGGAGTGGATCAGACATTTTCCGGCGGTGGAAGCACAGCCGATCGAGAGCTGTTTCAACGCTCCGCCGTAACCGCCCATCGGATGTCCTTTGAAATGCGCCAGCACCAGCATGGAATCATAGTCCGCAATATTTTTCCCGAGACGGTTCTCTTTCAGCGCCTTTCCGTTCGGGATCTCTACCGTCAGATCCGGTCCCTCCGCATCCAGAATATCTACGTGAAAGCATCCTGACCAACCGTGTTTTCTCATCAGCTGCCTGTGTTTTTCCGTCGTATTTCTCGCCCCGTCATAGGCGGTATTGCACTCCACGACGGTAGCTCCCACTCCCTCGATAACGGGCCGCCAGAATTCCGGGCGCAGGAAGTTCTGATTTCCGTCCTCCCCGGAATGCACCTTCGCCGCCACCTTTCCCGTCAAAGGCTTCCCCAGCATTCTGTACATCTCCATCACTTTTTCCGGTGTGATCGTTTTTGTAAAATAAACTTTAGGTTTCATTATACCCTCCATATCCGTATACAATATAATATATTTATCTGGCTAATTTATATTCTATCCCAATATACGGAAATTGTCATCTGTTTTTTACGGCCGACTTCTCTTATCGTAACAGTTCATCCAGTTCGCTTTCCAGCTCCCCCACCGGCTTATCCGAGACGATCAGATGCACAAGTATGACACAGCTGTCACTTTGCAGAACGTCCCCCGTCCTCTCCATATACTTATCCGCCTCAAAAACATGCCCCGGGGGCACGGAAAGCCTGCCGTCCCCGTAATAATCTGCAAAAAAGATAATATCCTCATTCATCCGGAAGCGATGCTTTATCCACTCTGCCGATGCCATACTGAAAGAATTCCCGACAGCAGTCGTCTCCGACAGATCCAGCGTAAATGCCTTAAACAGGGAATCGGCACCATCCGATACCGTATCATCCGGTATACTGTAAGAGGCTGTCAACTTTATAAACGCACCTGTCTCCGGGTCCGCCTCCAAAGCCCTTGAAAAAACCGCTTTCCCCTTTTTCCTTCTCCCTTCCTGTTTCCCCTCCGGATACAGGGACACACAGTCCAGAACTTCTGCCGAGACAAGCTCGCCATATTCGTACTGTTCCATATATAATCCGTAGCTTGCGGTGTCCTCACTCAGCCGGTAATCTATCTCATAGCTCTCCTGAAGCACCGGTATGCTCCCCTCCTGCCGTCGGACCCGGATCTCCTGCCACTGTCTATCAAGGCTTACAAAACCGCTCGTGACACAGGCGCAGATCCCCGCAATGCCCAATACCGCAGCGCCTGCCCCGAGAATGATCCGGCGCTTCCTCCGGGGATCCTCCTCCGTGATCCGGCAGAGCCTCTCCTTCAGGCTTCCTGCATTCCCCGACATTGCCGTTGTCATGGCAAGACAGGAGGCCGGCGATCCCTTTATCGGCACAAGCGAAAGAAGCAGTTCCCCATAGCGTTTCCTGTCTTCCCGCCCCAGATGCCGCACCACCGATTCATCACAGGCCAGTTCACAATCCTGTCTGGAGAGATACGCCGCCAGCCACACCAGCGGGTGATACCAGTACAGACAGACACAGGCCATCCGCACCAGCCCCCAGATATGATCTCCGTGCCTGTAGTGGCATCTCTCATGCTCCAGTGCAAAACGCAGGAGTTCCCCATCCTCCGCCAGCCCTGCCGGTATATATATACACCTTCCAAGCAGGCAGGGCGTGGGCAGTCCTTCCACACTGTAGACCGCGAAGGAGTCCATGCCTTCCATACGCCGGCTTCTTTCCCCCTCCGACAGCATGATACGTTTTTTCCTCAGAAAACTCTCCAGCCTGAAGTGATATACTACCATCAGGAGAGCGCATACGGCGCTTCCGGCTCCCCATATCAGAACGAGCCATACTGGCATCTTTAATACATTTTCTATATACCGCTGCAGATAATACCCTGCAATCTGCAGCCAATGCCCCGGGTTCGAGATCCCCCTCTCTCCGATCTCCAGATATTCCGGCGCTGTTCCCGTATCTGTCCCGACCAGCGTCGTTCCCTCGCCTGCCCCCAGCGGATTCCCGTCTGCATCCTTCTCATCCGCCAGTCCGCTTATCTCTGCTTCTCTCAGTTCCTCCTCGGATAGTTCTTCCATCAGCAGGCTTTTGTCCTTGCCGTCGGACACAATCCCCAGCACCGAAAACCTGCCCTCGATTGCCGGCACCGGAAAAACGAGAAGCTTTAGCGCCACAAGAAGCCAGAGGGCATACCGCAATCCGGCGCTGATATATTTTTTGCAGACACACTGCAGAAGTATCATAAAACCCGTAAAAAAAGTAACCGTAAAAAGCAGCTCAAACATAACCCATCCTCCCTGGCTTCGCCTTAATCCGCAAGGTCCGTCTCCACCCGCTCCAGAATCTTATGCAGCTCCTCCAGATCCTCTCTGGACAACGCCCTCTGCTGCACCATCGTATTCAGCATCATGCCCATTTTTCCCTGAAAGACCCTGTCCAGAAAATCTTCCGTTTCCCGCAGAGCCGCCTCCTCTCTTTTCAGATCAGGATAATACAATCTCGCCTTTTCACCTTCCGCATAATGCAGCGCACCCTTTTCTTCCATCCGCTTCAGAAACGACATCACCGTATGCTTTGTCCAGCCCGTCTCCGCCTTCAACGCATTGGTGATCTGCATCATCGTCCGGGGCGCCTCCTCCCACAATAAGTTCATGACCTTCCATTCCGCATCCGATAAATTTACTTTTTTCATCTTCCTTTTCAGCCTCCCGCCCCACCTGCCATGTACGTACATCCCGTACCCTTTGGCGACAGCTATCTTCATCTGTCTATATGTCATGAAAACCAAAAAGGTTGACAGATGCTTACCTTCTTATTCTACCTCAAAGGTAAGCAACTGTCAACCTTTTATCCCCTCTACTGCGCCACTCTCATATACGTGATAAACCGGTTCCCGTTCTCCTCCAGCATCGCGGTGGCATCATTCATGCCTATTTTATATACCGTCCCGTCCTTCGGATCCATCACGACGATGTTCAGCTCATTAAACCCGGTGATCAGGAACGCGCTTCCGTCTTCCAGCGTCGTCAGCACCGGAATGTCCTGATTGGTGTAATATAGTATGGCATCCAGCGTACAGCCCGTCAGATCCAGCACCCGGATATCGGGGATGTTCTGCTGCAGGATCTCCACCGTCGTCATACCGCTGTCCAGCATATACTGCGTACTCCGGTTTACCCCCTCAAACTCCAGTATGGTGTTCAGACAGACTGCAAGCTGGCTGGTGGTGTCATCCTCCGTCTCGCCGCCCGTGATCTTCATGATCTGGTTTCTTGCCACGCGATTTCCCCGATACCAGACATAACTCCCCGTATCATCCGTGACTACGCCCGCCGCTTCATACGCCGCGTTGACCGCCATCGCTTCCTCCGTATATACTCCTGTCAGGCCATGGATCGTGTAGACAAAAAATCTTTTCACGCTTTCTGTCTGCTCCGGCATTTCGATCCGGTTCTCCCCCTCAAACAATACTTCCCTCGGCGTGAGCAGCTGCAGCGCGTCCGTATTGATATCGCTCTTGACCGCGATCTGCGTCAAAGTCTCCATCACATCCACGACCACTCTCTCCACCAGATTTTTGCCCACTTCCTCCTTCTTGCTGTACATAATCTGATCGTTCGTCTCTTCCACATAAACAAGTTCTCCGCTTGTCTCATCGACTTCCTTCCCCACCCGGTACAGCATGATCTGGTTTTCTTCCACACTGCAGGAAGTGACATATATGTCAGGTACTGCATACTCTTTCAGTATATTCTCCCTTTCATCCTGTATCCGAACCGTGTGCATCGGAAAGAAGATCCTGCCCGAACTGTCCACTGCAACATCCTTCCGGTCCGCGATCCCGTAAATAAGGTCATCGCCCATAAATCCCAGAGGCTGGACATATTCACCATTCCCCGCTTCTATCGTTGTGCGTCTTCCGCTCATCAGATTCATAAACTGCATGGACTGTGCCTCATACTGATCTCCCCCCTCTATCCACGCCAGCATCTTTCCGTCCTCGGAAACCCGGAAACTGTCCCCATCCAGATTCGCCGCGATCACACGGCATTGTCTTGAAGAGAGATTCATCTCATAGATCGTGCTGTCCATCATCATATAAAATCTGCTGTTATTCCCCGCAAAAGACAGCTTATTCATATCCTGCTCGAGCAGTCTGGCCGATTTTGTATAAGGGATAAAAACAAGCTCCTCAATCGTATTCTGGCTGCTGTTGTAGTAACTCACCTGTACGCCGTTTTCCCCCTCATGATGTCCCCTGTTCATATAGCCGTACACAACAAACTGCACATTTCCCGCCTCGTCCACATTCAGCACCTTGATCGTGTGCTCATCATAGACCGTTCTCCTGTCATGATTGTCCTCGTCCTGGAAACTGAATAAAAGCGCCAGCTTATTGTCCGCCACATTATAGGAAAACAGCCTGTTCCCCACCACAAAAGCAAAAATATTGCCGCCGTCGCACTCCGTCAGCTTTACCTGATCCGTCCCCTGAATCCCCAGAGATATCTTATTTCCATTATAAATATTTTTCCTCTCGTCAAAAAGCTGGGACATCTCCCGCTCAAAATTAAGCAGGTAGATCCTGTCGCTCGTGTAACGAATCCTGTAATACTCCGTGACAAGATAGTTCTCCTTCCTGCCCTCGTAAGGGATCTCCACCTCATAGTGCACCTGAAAAGAAGCCGTCTGGGGCATCATCTCCTTGATATCGACCACCGCCTCCGACACTTCTTCCACGGAAAGATCCCCCCATGTTACCTGATCCCAGCTGCTGTGGATATCCACCCTGCCAAAAGAACTATTGTCCCCCTCTTTGTTGGACTCCAGATACATGGCAAGATTTTCCTCCACGTTCGCCTTATCAAACGTATCCCTGTGGAACTTCCTGACAAACTCCACCTTCTCCCACACATGATACTCTTCCCCCAGCAAAATCCGTGTATAATAACGGACGTCCCGCCCTGAATCAAGGCGCAGGCAGATGATCAGATTGTACTCTTTCCCCTGTTCCAGCAGATCCTTCACCGCAAAATCCGCATTCAGCAGGCTCTCTGTCTCCTCATAATCCGAAATCTCCGTCTCCTCGATCAGCCTGCTCCCGTCGCCGCTCCTGACCTGATACGAAACCGAAGCAATGCCTGTCCCAAACTTTTCCACGGTGATCCCAAGCTTCCTGCTGTTCTCCAACGGTGTGATCGTATCCCGCATATAGGCCGGCTCCATCTCCCCCCTGTACCCGTGCAGACAATTCACCATCTCTCCCGACACATTCATATAGACAAGCGGATATGACGCGGCCGGCATCTCCGCCGTCATATCCGTATTCCCCAGATTCATCACCGTCTCAAACAAAAACAGCGCTGCAAACAGCACAACTCCAAAAAATATCCCCTTTAAAACAGATTTCTTCATCTATACTCCTGACTCTCTATACCTAAACCGCACATTTTCATCTAAAATCTCAACAACATGTCCACCACTCAAATAATAGCCACTGCCAACCACCAGCCCGGTTCCATAATATTCCTGAAGGAGCCCTTTGAAAAACGTCGGCACTTGGCGAGGTATTTTCGAGCCTAGTACCGCTACGTTTTTCACAGAGCGCAAGCGTGGCGACGCAGGAATATTATGGAACCGGGCGTCCGAATTTTTCACTATCCATTCTACCTGTATTCCCGCAAAACCTCAACCGGTTTTAACCTCTTTTTGCATGTATGCCGTCTCTTATACACTTCATAATACAACAAAATCTGCACCATCTCCTCTATCCAGGCCCATTTTTCCTTTGAAATCTCTTCCTTCTCGTCCGCCGCTTCCCTCTTTAAGATTGCCATAACGCTCTGGCAGAGCTTAAACATCTGCCATCTGCAGGGATACTCGTCATAGATCAGGCTGCCGTCATAATCTATCTTATCCAATACCGCCGCAATTCTCTTCTGGTATTTTTTTGCATCAGCCGGATAGAGCTGCTGCATATATTCCAGATCCTGTATCATGGCTTCCTCCTCCTGCCCGCATAGAGGAAGCGGATAGATCATATAAAAGGGTAAAACATTATCTCTTGACATAACAAAACACCTCTGCTGCTTTATTTTAGCATATGCAGCAAAGGTGGCTTTTGTTCTTTTACTTTAATACTTCTATTCTTGTAAGCGCACGCCTTAATGCGATCTCCGCTCTTGCAGTATCCGTTTCAGGCGCCTTTGTACGCAGCCGCTCTTCCGCTCTTTCCTTCGCTTCCTGCGCCCGGGCTTCATCTATCTCTTCCGGCCACTCGATGATCTCCGCCAGGATCGTCACCCGATCCTGCAGGATCTCTGCAAAACCTGCGTGGAGCGCGGCTTCCTTCTCCCCGTCTTCCTCCGTGATTGTGAGCACTCCCGGTTTGATGATGACTGTCATCGGGATATGGCCCGGCAGTACGCCGATTTCTCCCTCAACAGTATTAAATTCCACCATCTTTACAGGATTCTCATAAAACATCCTGTCCGGGGTTATAATTTTCAGTGTAAAATCGTTCGTCTCTGCCATACGCTCACCCCTTATTTCACACGGGCCAGTACATCGTCAATCGTACCTGCATTCAGGAAATAGCTCTCCGGAATGTCATCATGCTTCCCTTCCAGAATCTCCTTGAAGCCGCGGACCGTCTCGCTGATCGGCACATACTTACCGTCGTATCCGGTAAACTGCTCCGCCACATAGAAAGGCTGGGACAAAAATCTCTGCACCCTTCTCGCTCTCGAAACGACCAGCTTATCCTCCTCGGAAAGCTCATCCATACCAAGGATAGCGATGATATCCTGCAGCTCTTTATATCTCTGCAGGATCTCCTGCACGCTTCTCGCCACATTGTAATGCTCTTCGCCCAGAATTCTCGGATCCAGTATTCTGGAAGTGGATTCCAGAGGATCGACTGCCGGATAAATACCAAGTTCCACGATGGAACGGGAAAGTACCGTCGTCGCATCCAGATGGGCGAACGTTGTCGCCGGAGCCGGGTCTGTCAGGTCATCCGCAGGCACATAGACCGCCTGAACGGAAGTGATGGAACCGTCCTTTGTGGATGTGATCCTCTCCTGCAGCGCACCCATTTCCGTCTGCAGCGTGGGCTGATAACCCACCGCCGAAGGCATACGCCCGAGAAGTGCGGACACTTCGGAACCCGCCTGCGTAAAACGGAAAATATTGTCGATGAACAACAGCACATCCTTACCGCCCTTGTCACGGAAATATTCCGCCATGGTAAGTCCAGTCAGTCCTACTCTCATCCTCGCCCCGGGGGGCTCGTTCATCTGTCCGAACACCATCGTTGTCTTGTCGATAACGCCGGATTCTTTCATTTCATAGTAAAGGTCGTTTCCTTCCCTGGTTCTCTCTCCTACGCCGGTAAACACGGAATATCCGCCGTGCTCTGTCGCGATATTACGGATCAGCTCCTGGATCAATACCGTTTTTCCCACGCCGGCGCCGCCGAACAGGCCGATCTTACCGCCCTTCTGGTAGGGGCAAAGCAGGTCTACCACCTTGATACCCGTCTCGAGCAGTTCCTGCTGGGTAGACTGCTCTGAAAATTCAGGCGCAGCCCTGTGGATCGGGGTATATTCCACTCCGGTAGGCGCAGGCTGATTATCAATCGGTTCGCCGAGTACGTTGAACATACGTCCCAGCGTATTTTCACCCACCGGCACGGTGATCGGAGCGCCCGTCGCTTCCGCATCCATGCCTCTTACCAGACCGTCCGTAGGACCCATGGCGATACATCTCACCGTGTCATCGCCAAGATGCTGTGATACTTCCACCACAAGCCTTCCCTCTTTTAAAGGAATCTGAATAGCTTCGTTGATCTCGGGAAGTTTGCCCTCCGTAAACTTGATATCCAGAACGGCGCCGATAATCTGGGTAATCTTACCTATATTCTTATCTGCCATTATTGTTTTCCTTTCTGCCAAATACGGAAATAGTTATGAGATCGCTTCCGCACCGGCAATTATTTCTGTTAATTCCTGTGTAATGGAACCCTGACGGGCCCTGTTATACAGTAACGTCAGGTTACTGATCATTTCCTCAGCATTGCTTGTTGCCGAATCCATAGCCTGCATTCTGGCACCGTTTTCACTTGCCACAGCTTCCACCAGCGCTCCGTAGATCAGGCTGGTGATATATTTCGGGATCAGAAGATTCAGCGCTTCCTCATCCTTCGGCTCAAAGTTCATCGGGATGTAAAGTTTTTTCTCCTCATCCTGCACTCCCTTCTCCGCGGACATATCCGGCCCGTCCGCCCCCGCCTCCACCGGCAGAAGCTTGATCAGCTTCGGAACATGGACCACCGTATTCTTAAAATAGGTATATGCAAGATAGATCTCCCCGATATTGCCTGCCGCAAACTCGTCCAGAAGTTTGCGGGAAAGCTGCATCGCATCGGCATAGGCGGGTTCCTCGATAATATCCGAGCCGTCCCAGGCGATATGATACCCGTATCTGCTCAGGGAATCCTTGCCCTTTTTGCCGATGCTGTAGATCTCCAGCTCTTCTTTTTTCAGCTCGCCCCTTGTGATCAGCTTAACGACATTGGAGTTATAGCCGCCCGCAAGCCCTCTGTTGGAGGTAATGACGATGACTGCTTTTTTCGCCGAATCGCCGGGCTGCAGATAGCGATGCTGCATACCGCTCGTCTTTTTCAGAATACTGTTCACTGTCTCATACATACAGTCAAAGTAAGTCTTGGACTGCTCGGCACGCTGCTTGGCACGCTGCAGCTTTACAGTGGAAACAAGCTTCATGGCTTTGGTTATCTGCTGGGTACTCTGGATACTGCCCTTACGTCTTTTTATGTCTCTCATAGAGGCCATAACCGTCACCTTTTCCCTCTCTAAGCCATTTATGCAAATGTTTTCTTAAACTCTTCGATTGCATTTTTCAGCTTCTGTTCCACTTCCTCGGAAATCACCTTTTCATCCGCAATGCTTCCCGGAATCTCAGGATATTTTGTATCTAAAAATTCAAACAGTTCTTTCTCGAATCTTGTAACGTCGGCAACCGGAATATCCAGCAGGTACTTGTTTGTCACCACATAGATGATGATAACCTGGTACTGTACCGGCATCGGCTGGTACTGGGGCTGTTTCAGCACTTCTTTGATTCTTTCACCCTGCGCCAGCTTCTCCTTCGTATCCGCATCAAGTTCGGAACCGAACTGGGAGAATGCCGCCAGTTCCCTGTACTGCGCCAGCTCCACACGGATCGGCGCCGCGATCTTCTTCATCGCCTTGATCTGTGCCGCACCGCCCACACGGGATACGGAAAGGCCGGCGTTTACTGCCGGACGGAAACCGGAATTGAACATCTCCGTTTCCAGGTAGATCTGTCCGTCTGTGATGGAGATCACGTTGGTCGGGATATAAGCCGAAACGTCGCCCGCCTGTGTCTCGATGATCGGGAGCGCGGTCAGAGACCCTCCGCCGTACTCGTCGCTCATATGAGCTGCCCTCTCAAGCAGTCTGGAATGCAGGTAGAAAACGTCGCCGGGGTACGCTTCACGCCCGGGGGGCCTTCTCAGCAGCAGAGAGAGTGTACGGTAAGCCGTCGCATGCTTACTTAAGTCATCATAGATGACAAGTACATCCTCGCCGTTCTCCATCCATTCTTCACCGATCGTACACCCTGCGTAGGGTGCGATATACTGCAGGGGCGCCTGCTCGCTGGCCGTGGAAGCCACGACCGTCGTATATGCCATAGCGCCGTACTCCTCCAATGTCTTCACGATGGAAGCCACTGTGGACGCCTTCTGGCCGATGGCAACGTAAATGCATTTTACGCCCTGCCCTTTCTGATTAATAATCGTATCTACTGCCAGTGCCGTCTTACCTGTCTGACGGTCACCGATGATCAGCTCACGCTGTCCCCGTCCGATGGGCACCATGGAATCGATCGCCTTGATACCTGTCTGCAGCGGTGTATCAACGGATTTTCTTGTGATAACGCCGGATGCCACTCTTTCAATCTGACGGTATTTATCTGTCCGGATAGGTCCCTTTTCATCAATCGGCTGACCAAGAGCATTCACAACACGTCCCAGCATACAGTCGCCTACCGGCACTTCCACAACCCTGCCGGTGGTCTTAACGGTGTCGCCCTCTTTGATATTCTGGGTGTTTCCGAGAAGCACCGCACCCACATTATCCTCTTCCAGGTTCATCACCATGCCGTACACTTCACCGGGGAACTCAAGAAGCTCGCCCTGCATCGCTTTTTCCAGGCCGTGAATACGGGCAATTCCGTCAGCTACCTGTATCACTGTTCCCACTTCGGATACTTCCAGCTCTGCCGCATATCTCTTAATCTGATCCTTGATGACCGAACTTATCTCTTCTGGTCTTAAATTCATGAATCATACGCACCTTTCTTTAAAATTTGAAGCTAATTTTGAAGCTGTATTTTCAAAAGCTGCTGCTCTAAATGACTCAGCTTTGTCCGAATACTGCTGTCCGCCACCCTGTCGCCTATCCGGATGACCATGCCGCCGATCAGCGACTCATCCTCCTGATAGTGCATTTCCATCTCTTTGAACGCGGTGGTCTCAAGCAGTTTTGCTTCAACCTGCTTTTTCTGCTCTTCCCGAAGGGGCAGGGCAGATGTCACATACGCGACTCCGATCCCTTTCAGTTTCTTTCCCTCATCCAGAAAATACTGCATGATCTCCCGGATCTGGCCGTATCTGTCTTTTTCCACGATCAGCCGCATAAAACCTGTCAGTTCATCGGATACTCTTCCTTTAAAAACAGTCTCTATCACCTGAAGCTTTTCTTCCTTCATGATCTTCGGATGCTTCATGATATCCGAAAATTTCGGATTTTCCTCCAGCACCTTCAGCACAGCCTGAATCTCTTCAGTCAGCGCATCCACCCTGTTCTCAGAAACAGCCAGCTCGAAAATCGCTTCACCATAGGTTTTTGAAATCAACTTAGCCATGTATTTTCACCTATTTCTTTCAGAGTTTCTTCCACAAGACTGTCCTGAATGGAAACATCCACCGCGCTTTTTGTGACTTTACCAGCCATCATTGCCGCAATGGAAATCATTTCTTTCTTCACATCGTCCGCTGCTTTCCGCTTCTCCAGTTCGGCTTCGTTTCTGGCCTGCCTGATAATGGATGCCGCTTCCTGCTTCGCTTCCGCAATAATCCTGTTTTCATTGTCCAGAGCTTTCTTTCTGGCCTGTGTCAGAATGTCTTCCGCTTCTTTATCAATGTTTTTCAGCTTATCTTCATACTCCGCCTTTAACGCGTCGGCGGATTCCATGCTCTCTTTGGCGTCCTCCAGCTCGCCCTTTATCTTTTCCTGTCTCTTTCTCAGCATATCCCTTGCCGGATTGAACAGAAAATGGGATGCGATCAAAAACAGCGTAAACACTGCTATGATCATCAAAGCGGCATCCTGCAGGAGCTGGCCTGTCAGATCAAACAGATAGTCAAACCCTTCCGCGCCCGAAAGCAGTACGAGATTAGCATTCAGTAATGCGTTCAACCTGTAAACCTCCTTTCTCTGAATTTACCAATACAGTTTTTGAGGCTTATTTTATGATAAGTGGTTTAACGAACATTAACAACATGGCAACAAGCAGACCATAAAGACCTGTGGTCTCTGCTACGGCCTGGCCCAAAAGCATCGTGGAAGTAATGTCGGATTTCGCACCCGGATTTCTTCCTACTGCCGCTGCCGCATGTCCTGCCGCGATACCCTGGCCGATACCAGGTCCGATACCTGCGATAACCGCGAGGCCTGCACCGATTGCTGAACAGCCTAAGATAAAATAATTGTTAAATTCCATTTGTAGTTCCTCCTTTTATTATGGTAATTAATATAAATTAGCATCAGTCACCGTTTAATCCGTATTGCAGGCATCCGCAATGTATGTCATTGTGAGCATACAGAATACATATGTCTGAATGCAGCCTGAAAACAGATCGAAATATACGTGCAGCGCTGCCGGCCATATGAGCGCGAACTTTCCGATCAGTCCGTAGATCAGCGCCATCATGACCACGCCCGAGAGCACGTTTGCGAACAGACGCAGAGACAAAGAGATAGGCACCGCCACGTCGCCTATGATATTGATAGGCGCCCAGATCGGCCACGGATCGCATAAGCCCTTGATAACGCCTTTTACCTTCTGATGTTTAAACTTGTTAAACGTTATCAGGGTAAAGGTCATCAGCCCCAGCGCCAGCGTCGTTCCATAATCCGCCGTGGGGGGCCTAAGGCCAAACAGGCCGGAAATATTGCTGACAAGAATGAAAATGAAAATCGTACCGATATAATTGCGGAATCCCGGTGCGCTTTTTCCCATGGTAGTATCGATCATGCCATCCAGTTTTTCCACGATCAGTTCCACCACGTTTTGAAAACCGGTCGGTATTTCTCCGCCCTTTTTTATGGCGCGGTTTGCCGCAAAAATAAACAGCAATATAACCAGAAACACAATGGCTATGCATACATGGGACGTTGTGATCCATAAGGTCTGCCCGAACAGCTCATAGGAAAACACGCCATGTATCATAAAATCAATGTCATCTGCGCCGGATAATAAAATACCCTGTCCCATACTTTCACCTCCTCCTTTCTAAAGCTTTATGCAAAAGTGGCTGCAGATACGCCGCCGCTTTCAGACCCATTACACCCAGGAAACCACAGAGCGGATTTCCCGCCTCCGTTATCATCAGCACCAGCAGGACCAGTATGATCAGCCCGTAGCGCATCATGCTGCGGCTCATCATATATTTCTGCGCGTCCTTCTCGGAAAGGTCCAACGCCAGATCCAGCGACCTGTACATATGCACCGCACAGATCCCCGCCGTCAGAATACCCAGCCACAGTCCCAGACTGCAGGCCGCCTTATCCGGCACGAACCAGACCCCCGCCGCCTGCCAGATAACGCCCCAGAGAAAGATTCCCAAAAGCAGCTCCGCCAATGTCCTATTTATCTTTTTCCTCATACCTGTCTTTTTCACTCTTCTTTTCATAGATGGTTTTCGCCATGCGGTAAATATTCCTGAACCCGGCGGCCGCCCCTGCAAAGAACAGCAGTATCATCCAAAACTGCGTACCGAATCTTCTGTCTAAAAAAATACCTAAAAAAGAGCAAAGAAAAATCGGAACCAGCATGGAAATACCGAACTGCGTGATCAAAACCAGGCAGCGGTATACATTTCTGTGATATTTCACTTTCCTTCCCCCTTTATTATCTTCAGACATATAACTGAATTATACCCCATTTAAGGGAATCTGTCCATTCAAAAGGGAAAATTTTTCTTTGGCAATCTGTCTATTTAAATTCTCCATCAGAAAAAAATTTTGTTAAAAACAGTCAAAAAATCCGTTGACTTTCATGTATCTACGGCGTAGTATCTATTTAAGACATTATTACAACATATTACATAAATTACCGCTTTTCCTACCCTGACAGGAGACTTCCATGAAAACTCTCTCACTCTACCGCAAACGCCTGATCCCTGATGAATGCATTCTGTTAAAAGACGATATCATTCTGTACGCCGATGACGACCACATCCTGACGAAATGGAACACCTTAAAGCCCAAAAAGATCCTGCATCACGGCGATTCCTGCTACTATCTGGATAAAGGCGTCAAAGTCAGCCGGTTCTTCACGGAAGATGATCTGCTGATCTGCTGGTACTGTGATATCGTGTCCTACGAGTGGAAAGAAGAAAAAACCGTTCTCCTGTCTACCGATCTGCTTTTGGATGTTCTTGTCTATCCCGACGGTTCCTTTAAACTGCTTGATATGGATGAGCTGGCGGAGGCAAACTCAAGACATCTGATCTCCGATACGCTCCTGCAAAGCTCTCTTTTGACCGCCAACCGCCTGCTGAATGAAATCTATGATAATAAATTCCATAAAATCTATACATCGGTTTTCAACAATATGAACATGGCATACGATCAAACCTTAAGCGTCATCTGAGTTTTCCGGTTCTCCCGGATTTTCGGATGCTTCGCGGATTTCACTTCATTCAGGCATTGGGAACCTATATACGGAGAAATAAATGGAAACGGAAATTCTCGAAAAAATGCAGAAAAAATATATGCGCGCCGCCCTGCAGCAGGCTAAAAAAGCACTTCTTTTAGGAGAAGTGCCCATCGGCTGCGTCATCGTGTTTGAAGATAAGATCATCGCCCGCGGCTATAACCGCCGGAATACCGACAAAAATACGCTTGCCCATGCGGAGATCACCGCTATCAGGCGTGCCAGCAAAAAGATCGGCGACTGGCGGCTGGAAGATTGTACCCTCTATGTCACCCTGGAACCCTGCCAGATGTGTTCCGGCGCCATCGTGCAGGCACGGATCCCGCAGGTGGTGATCGGCTGCATGAACCCCAAGGCAGGCTGTGCGGGTTCCATCTTAAACCTTCTCCAGATGCCGGAGTTTAACCATCAGGTTCAGGTCACACGGGGGGTTCTGGAAGAAGAATGCAGCATGATCTTAAAACAGTTTTTTAAGGACTTAAGAATCCGCAATAAGCTGGAAAAGAAACCCCCTACTCCTTCCGAAACACCCACTCCCTCTGGATCTGATAGCTGATCAGAAACAGCAGGATATCTATCACTGCCTTTATCAATGTTTTCCCAAGGCTTCCCGCCGGGAGCAGACAGGACACAAGCGACACAAGTCCGGCGGATGCCGCAAATTGCAGCACACAGAGAACATAATATTTTATGATGGACTTCCTGCCGCCGGAACGAAATACCTTCTGGCGGTTCATATTGTAATTAAACAGGGAAGAACATACTCTCGCCGCCGCAGTCGCTATCGCAATATTCCATGCTCCCTCCGGCATCATGTGCGCCAGAAAGCTGATGCACAGATAAAACAGCACAAGGTCGATCAGCGAGGAGGCAAGTGAGCTGGCCGCAAACGCAAAGATCGTCCTGTAAATCCGTATGGAATCCCGCAGCGGATTAAAATGGGAGGAATCATTCTCGTCCAGATAGATCGTCCGGATCGTCACTTCCTCAAAAGGGATGCAGCGCGCCTTCAGCTCCAGCAGCATATTCGTCTCATACTCGTAACGGCTGCCCTCTATCTCTGTCATGACCGGCAGAAAGCTTGCAGGGATCGCCCGCAGTCCGGTCTGGGTATCCGTTATCTTGATGCCGCACACAAAACGAAACACTCCTTTTGTCAGGACATTTCCGAAACGGCTCCGGAAAGGCACTTCCTTCGCTGAAAAATCCCTCGCACCCAGGATCACATGGTCCGGTTTTTCCTTCATTTTTTCACAGCACGCATAAATATCGTCCACATGATGCTGGTTATCGCCGTCCACAGTGACTACGCCGCTGCAGTTTGGGCGTTCCTTTATACAGCAGTCAAATGCTGTCTTCAGAGCGCAGCCTTTTCCGCGATTCTCGGGATGCGTCAACAGCGTGACCTCCTTAAAAAGCGCCGCCTCTCCAAAAATCGGCGCGTAGCTTTCCCCGCTTCCGTCATCCACAAGAATAATATCCTCAAACCCTTTTTCAACCAACCCTTTTACCACTTCCAGCAGTTTTCCATCCGGCTGGTAAGAAGGAATGATCACTGTTATTTTTCTGATAAATTCATTCATATCCCGTCTTTATTTTAAATGTCCCTTCTTTTTGCTCGTATCGCCGCCTGTGATACAGCGGCTCTATAAATGATTTGAAATACTGCCAGCATTATTCTATAATAAAACGGTAATAACTACAACTATAATTTATGAAAGGCATCTGCTTCGGCATATCACATTTATGTATACCGCAGCATCAGGAACAGCCCATGAGAAAACAGGTACTTTCCCATCTGAAAGGAATCCTTTTTATCGCTTTCTTTTTTTCTTTATTTATTATGCTGCTCGGTATGAGGCAGTATTCGCAAAAGCGCCTTTTTGTCCTTTCCTTTTCCGGATTCCTTGCCGCCGGTATTTTCTTTGACATTTTGGCAGGCAGGCTTTCTCCCAAAATGCACCGCCTTCTTTCCGGGGAAAAGCTTTCCGAAAAAATAGACGCTTCCTTTTCCGACAAAATGCAAAAATGGTTTTTATGGCTGTTCATCACCCTTTCCTTTGCGCCCGCTTATCTGGCACTGTTTCCCGGCACCTTCGGGTACGATGCGCCGGTTCAGGCGGCGCAGTATTTCGGAGAGATGGAACTTTCCAGCGCCAATCCGTTACTGCATACCTCCCTGCTGGGCCTTTTTCTCTCTTTCGGGGAAAAGATTCTGAAAAATGCTTCTCTGGGCGTTGCCCTGTTCAGCCTGCTGCAGGGACTTCTTGTCACCCATGTACTGGCTAAGTCCTTCTTATTTCTGAAAAAGATCCATACTCCCTTCAGCGTTATCGTGATCGGGCTTCTCTGGATCTTATGTAACACGCCCCTCCATGTGCTGACCTTCAATGTGACAAAGGATATCCTGTTTGGCGTATGCCTTCTGCACTTTTTACTGAATTTTTTGGGTGTGCTGCAGTCTGACAGCGGACTCTCCTGCCCGTCACGCCGGACACACGCCGCAAGATGGGCGGGTTTTCTCCCGTCCCTGTGTACATCAGAAAAAAAAGGCTTTCTGCGCCTGCTTTTGTCCGGTATCGTGATGTGCCTTATGAGAAACGCCGCTGTATATCTGGTTGCCGTACTGATCATTGCGCTGCTTTTTTCTTTTCGGAAATACAAAAAAGCTTTTCTTTCTTTATGTATGATCTTTCTCATCTCCTGGCTGTTTTCCCGTTTTTCCACTTACGCGCTGCATATCATGCCGGGGGACGCTCGGGAAAATATGAGCCTCCCGATCCAGCAGCTTGCGGCAGTTGCCCATTCCGCCCACTACGGCACGGAACCTGTCGATATCACGCAGGAACAACTGACAGCTATCCATGAGCTTATCCCCGTGGAATCTTTAGAGGTATTTATGCGCGACACTGTGGATCTGGTGAAAGCCGATTTCGACACCAAAACCTTTGCCGAAAATCCCCGAAAATACATCTCCCTCTACCTTGCCGTCGGCAGGCAGAATCCCGGCATTTACATCCGCGCTTTCCGCGATATGACAGTGCCCTATTTCGACATGACCAAAAGCCTCCGCAGGGACTTATGCCTTACGGCAACTTTCCCCGAGGTCTCGCATCTGCGCATTTCCAGATACGGACTTCTTCCCTCATACTATAACTTTCTGGAAGAACAGATCGAGACAGACCACTATTTCCTGCTGATGCAGCCCGGTATTTCCATCTGGCTGATGGTCATCGGCATCGGCGTCTCCATCAACCGCAAAAACAAAGAAATCTTTCTGTGTATCCTGCCGATTGCCATCTATTTCATCGGCCTGCTTCTCGGGCCTATGGCGCTGCTGCGTTATCTTTATCCCATGATGCTCACAACGCCGCTGTTGTTTGGAATTCTTTTCTCTGCTCCAACGCCATTCCGATCAGTTGATCTGTCTGATCAGCCATGAACAGCGGGATGTTCAGTACATCTTCATCCAATTTCAGGTTATTCAAAGAGAAACGTACACGGAGCTTTACCTTATCCGGAAACAGTTCCTTGAACTTTCTGAGGCTCTTGCTGGATGTATTGGCCTCAGATTTAACCTCGACAGGGAAAATATCATTTTCACGCTGTATCAGGAAGTCCACCTCATACGGAGGATTGATCTGTGTCCAATAGCGGGGAGTTACTTCGAACTGGGTGATCAGGGTTTGCAGCACAAAGTTCTCAGTCAATGCACCTCTGAACTCGGTGAACAGGCGATTTCCCTCACCGAAAGCAGTAGGGGCTAACTGTGCCAGACGACGGAGCAGGCCCACATCTGCCAGATAAATCTTAAAGGCCGACAGATCATCATAAGCCGATACAGGAAGGCCAGGGGCAGAGCTGCGATAGATTTTGTGCACCAGTCGGGCATCTACCAGCCACTGCAGTGCGTCCTCATATTCACGGGCTCTTGCACCTTCTTTGACAACTTTGTAAATGAATTTCTTGTTTTCTCTTGCAAGCTGGGAAGGAATGGACTTCCAGACCATAGATATCTTTGGAAACTCACTGATATTGGGATGCTTTGCAAAGTCACGCTCATAAGCACCAATAATGCCGGACAAGGCTTCCTGCATAGCAGAAACATCACGGGCATGTGTCCACATCAGAACGGGTTCAGGCATGCCGCCAGTGACATAGTACATCTTCAGTTTTTCATACAAAGGATTGAAGAACGCATCCGGGATCGGCTCAATGGTATCCACACTTTCCAGATATGCAGCAAGATTTTCATCACCATTGGCAAGCAGGAATTCCGAGAAGGTCATAGGATCGATCTGCATGAAATTAACCTTGCCAACAGGGAAAGAAGAAGGCTTTGCCAGAGCAATGCCCAACAGGGAACCGGCGCAGGCGATATGATACTGCGGAGCGTTCTCACAAAAATACTTCATGGAGTTGATGACCTTGGAACAGTCCTGCACCTCGTCAAAGATAATGAGAGTCTTTTCCGGCAAGATTCTCTGACCACTGGCCAGCATCAGATTTTGCAGAATGCGGTCAACATCTTTGGTAGTCTCGAAAAACTGTTTGTATTCTTCGTTTTCGTCGAAGTTAAAGTAAGCGGTATTTTCGTAGTAACATTTACCGAACTCTTTCAGGATCCATGTCTTACCTACCTGACGTACTCCCTTCAGGACCAAAGGCTTGCGATAGGGGGAATTCTTCCAGTCCAGTAACTTTTTCAATATGAAGCGTTCCATAGGTGCACTCCTCACACTTTTATTAAGGTTTTTGTGTTTCAAAATCACATTTTCATTATATGCTAAAGTCTGTGGAAATACAACCCATCACTCTATTAGATTTCACCCACAAACTCCAGAATTCCTCTCGTTATCACATCAATTTTCTCATCACTCCACCGCTTATCAGATGTATCAAGTCTTCTGATATAGCCTTTATCACTGAAAGTAATTTTCAATCTTTTTTTTATATCGTTTCCAGTGTTCTCTTTCATTGTGACATCACTAAATATGTATATATCCAATGCTAACATCAATTTCTCTCTGTTGACAACATCCTTTAAATAATACATATCATATACATCCTTATATCTTGTAGAAAATGGGCCAAATTTAAGAAGTGAACGTAGTTTCTCTGCCAGCATCTGTTCATTAGAATTAATCAGCAGACTGGCTCCTTCATCATCATACGCAATATCAAAACAATACTCTTCCTGCTCCAATTCAAATCGATTATTCACACCTAAATCAATCTTGCTTCTAAACTGATTTCCTTCTATATCTTCAATCAAAATAAATACTTGCTTTCCACTATAGTCCTGCTGCTTCAGTTCTTCAATCTTGCCCCATCTGCGGATCTTAATTCCTTCCAAACAGTTTAGCTTGCATATGAAGGAATCGATAGCTTCGTCTGCCAACGAGTACTTAATAAAATCAATATCCAAATCCTGAGTAGCTCTCCGAACATTATTAGTCTTACTGCGCATAACCACACCGCCCTTGATCGTGACATTTCTGCTCAGAGGCCCAATTGATAATGCTTTTAATACAATGTCCTGACACACTTTCGCTGATGCCTTATCACCTTGATAGCCATTTTCATTTGCCTCTTCGATCATCTTCTGTATATTGATCATCTATAAAACCTCCAGTCTAAGTGTCTCCATTACCATGTTTGATTTTGGCAATTCATACGCATATTCTGCAACTAAAGCCATATCCAATTCATAAACAATTTTTCTATAATTTTTTATTATTTCTTTATATAGATCAAAAGAGAATTTTCTTTTATTCCGTACCAGTTCCACGAGAAGGCGTTCTTTATCATAAATCACAATATCTACACCATCATAATTCATCGTAGTTTTGCCCCTATCAAAAGCTTTACTGTTTTCATAAAATTGCTTCACCCTTTCATCACTGATTTTTCTTGTATTTTTCGGTGTTGCAACATAGTAAAAATCCGGTATGGTATCCGTTAAACCATAATAATAAAATGCACTATTCAGCGTAATGATAGCATTAGGATATTTCTTAGAAATAATCTCCAGTTCCGGTACATATCTCTTATCCGAATAGATTCCTTTTTCCTTTACATATAGTTCACCATCCTGAATACTTTTTTTAATTTTATAATCCGTTCCATATTTTTCCAAACATTCCTGATATGATAACAACATTCTAAACCTCTCCACCTTTCAACAAAATGTAGGTATTAATTTTATTTTTACCTGTTTTTTATTAAATTGTATCATAAAGACGAACACAGTCAAGATATTTTTATCTATCCTATGCAAAATTCATATTTCCATTTATATTTTTTTAAATGATATTCGTTTTACAAAAAAAGAAATTCGTTTTAAATGTTTTTAAAACGAATTTCCCCATATCCATATCGCCAGAGACAACAGTCATTTCAAATATGCCGGAAATAATGCAATATTATGTATTCATGACGTCGCTCCTTTTTTCTTGACTTTTCGCAAAAAAACCTCTATACTTGAATCCATAACTGTACCGGGCAGCCTGTTGCAGCCGCCCTCCGTAAGCGGCGATGAAGCCGGGTCTTACGCAATGGAAATCTGTGAACCGTGTCAGGTTGGGAACAAAGCAGCACTAAACAGAACCTTTCATGTGACGTAAGGAAGCCTGGCGGAGCAGGCTGCGGGGGTAACGTGCAGCGGGCTGCCGGGTACAGTTCTCTTTTATCTTAAAGCATTTCATAATGACTGTCACTCTTATTTTTCACACAGCTTTCAACCATATTAAAACTTCTGGCTTCTATGGGAAAAACGCTCGCGATCGTCCCGTTAAGATCTAACCCAGATTAAACCACGGTATCAGTATTATAATTATACTTTTGACAAAAATATTGCATGGCGGTTTCTCAGATCCGCCATGCAACATATCAATCCCTCTTTAGTTTACGCTTCCCATCTACTCTACTTCCCGCAAAAGCCGGTCGAGTTTCTCCCTCAGCTCATTGTCAACACCGTACCCGGTAAACGGTCCCCAGGTCATTTCTTCCAGAGTACACAACTCTTTCTCAAAGGTACCGCCGTCCAGCATATATTCCCTTTCCAGAATCTCACGGGTCTTCGGATTTGCTTTCAGCTCCTCAAAAGGAGAGTCCAGACTGTATGTCTTCCGGTAGGGCGTAGTCGGCTCATAGCTAAATTCGTAACTTCCCGCCGCTGCGTAAAGCACCACATCCTTCCCGCTCTGACAGATATCTCTGCAGCCGTTTTCCTGCTCGTCCGCCATCTTGCGGATCACTTCAGCATCCGCATCCGGGAGCACGATCTTCGCCTCCGTATCGAAAGGAACCGTAAAGCGGAATCTCAGCAGTTTTCCGTCGATCTCCCATGCAGACTCTATCGTCCCGGAAGCGGCGCGCAGCTTCGCCTCTGCTTTTCCTATCTGATAATCCGGTGTCGGCGCGATCCGGAATTTCTTAAAGCCCGCTCCCTCCTCACAGGGATTGATGCCCGCCATATTGCGGAACATCCACTCCACGATCGATCCGTAGGAATAATGGTTCAGGGAATTCATCGCCGTTCCGCTCATCTTTCCGTCCGGTTCCACGGAATTCCAGCGCTCCCAGATCGTAGTCGCGCCCATCAACACTTCATACAGCCATCCCGGGTATCCCTTTTCCAGCAGCAGATGATACGCCAGATCATTCATTCCGTTCTCGGAAAGCACGCGGCACAGATAAGGCGTTCCCACAAACCCAGTATCCAGATGATAGAAATTCTTTTTCAGCCTGTTCAGAAGCCCTCTGCACACTTTCTCATAGGCAAAGTCCGGCGTCAGCCCCATATACAGGACCACCACATAGGCTGTCGTGGTATCCACCGCCAGCTTTCCTGCCGGTGTGAAATACTCCCTCACAAAAGCATCATATATCTCCCCCGCCAGCTTTCCATATACCGCCGCGTCCTCTTTTTTGTCCAGAACCGCCGCCGCTTTTGCAACGATGTTGGCAGAATAATAATAGTAGGCCGATGCGATCAGGTTCGGATCTGTCGCGCCATATACGCCGCCGGGATAATTTCCGTCCAATGCAAGCCAGTCCGCATAATGCGTCCCTGTCAGCCACAGGCGTTTCGATCCGTCCTTATCATCCTCCCTCTTCATGTAATCCACCCAGCCCTTCATGCTGTCATACTGGCGGCGCAGGATATTTTTATCGCCGTAGTGCAGATACACATTCCATGGAATGATCGTAGCCGCATCCGCCCAGGCAGTGGAGGCGTCCCCCGGGAAATTAGCCACAGGCACAACATCCGGCACACTGCCGCCCAGCTTCACCTGCTCCGCGTGAAGATCCCGCCCGAACTTTGTGTAAAACGCACAGGTGTCCATAAAATAGCAGGCTGTCCCCGAAAAGATCTGCGCATCGCCGGTCCAGCCGTAGCGCTCGTCACGCTGCGGACAGTCCGTCGGCACATCCACAAAATTTCCTTTCATGCCCCATTTTGCATTTAAAACCAGCCGGTTCACCAACGGATCCGAAGTTGTGATCTCTCCCAGTTCCTCCATGTCCGAATGGATCACCAGCCCGCGGAAGTCCTCCGGATCGATCTCTCCCTCCCATCCTTCCACTTTCACAAACCGGAATCCGTAGAATGTAAAGTGCTGACGCACATCCCGTTCTTTCCCGTCCGAAATATAGGTAAACTCCGCTTCCGCCGTGCGAAGGTTCTCATTATAAAAATTGCCGTCCTGCAGGATCTCTCCAAACTGAAAATGCAGTTTCGTACCGGCAGACGCCGTACAGTGAAACTGCAGCCAGCCCACCATATTCTGCCCCATGTCGAGGACAGTTTCCCCCACAGGCGTATGGATCACTTCCACCGGCTTTAACTGTTCATGTACCGTGATCGCAGGGGACAGCCTCGGCGAAAGACGGCTATACCCCAGCTCGACCGGTTCCGTCCCGAATGTCTCACTGACGTCCAGTGTCACATCGTACGTCTCACCCGAATAAATACCGCTGGACACAACCCTGCTCTTTCGCGCTTTCCATGTTTCGTCCGTGCCGATGACTTCCTCCGTACCGTCCTCATACCATACGTGGATCTCCGCCAGCGCCGCCAGACGGTCTCCGTAATTTTCATACTTCTTGCGCATACCGTAACGACCTTTGTACCAGCCATCCCCCAGCAGCAGTTCCACGCGGTTATCCCCTTCCCTCAGGTCCAGTTCATAGGTCTGGTACTGAAGCCAGCTGTCATAAACGCAGAATCCCGGAAGGAGGCATTCATTCCCCTGTTTTTCTCCGTTCAGGTAAAACTCATAGACGCCCAGTCCGATCATATAGCCCCTTGCTTTTGCCACGGGCTTCGCTATGCGGATCTCCTGCCATACCGCCGCCTGAACGCTCTTATCCGCTGCAGGCGTGATCCATTTCGCCTGCCATGCGCAGCCGTTTCCCGTCACTGTCTTCGCGGTCTCAAACCACTGCACGTCGCTGACAGCACTGTCGCCTGTCTCATCCGTCACCTTGACTCTCCAGTAATACCTTGTCATAGGATTTAACATGACAGGCAGTTCAAACCCTGTACTGACAATATTGTCACATTCTCCGCTGTCATAGAAGATTTCCGAAAAATCCTCCCTCAGCGAGACCTGTATCTGCGCCGAAACCTGGCGCTTTCCTGCCGCCTGTGTCACAACATAGGAGACAGTCGGATTAGCCAGATCAAATCCGAGCGGATTTGTCAGATGGTTTGTTTTCAAATGTTCAATCTTCATGATTTTGTCGATCCTTTCTCCGTATCCTCTTTTATCCTTTATATTTTTTCTCATACTCACTTTATATTTGGTATTTCCGCCGGCGAATTAAAAATCCCTTTCCGCCATGCGGCGCCGTTTATTACTGTGCTCTCAATCTTCTTTATCTGCGCTTTCCTTCTGCCCTACCGTGACGACAAAACCCTGCCCCCCCGGCACGTTCTCCATCTCAAAGATCAGATTTTCCGCGTACAGCAGCAGACATCTGGTGTAAGTATTCGCGATACCCATCCCGCCGATCTCCATTTCCGCAGTCATGGCTTTCTCCAGAATGTCTATCCGCACTTCCGCAAGTTTTTCCTGCAGCTCCCGCAGGGTCTGTTCCGAAATGCCGGAACCGTTATCCTGCACCTGAATGATCCACCGATCTTTCAGCACTTTTCCCGTCACAGAAATGTGCATGCGGGAATCCTTATTCCGAAAGCCGTGTTTTACACAGTTTTCCACCAGCTGCTGCAGCGTCATTTTCGGAATGATCTGCTTTTCGATCTCCTCATCCACATCTATGCTCACATCCAGCTTATTGTTATGCCGCGCTTTTAAGAGATAAAAAAAATCCTCCAGATATTCCAGCTCTTTTCTCACCGACGCATACCGCTCTTTATTGTTCGTGGAATAGCGCAGCATATTACCCAGACAACCGCACATCTCACAGATCGCCTCGTCATTATCAAGCACCGCACGGGACGAGATCGTGTTGAGGACATTATAGATAAAATGCGGGTTTACCTGCGCCTGAAGCGTGTCAAACTGTGCCTGAAGCTGGAGCAGTGCCGCCTGCTTCTCATTTCTCAGCGCCTTATCCAGCCGCGCAGTCATCGCCTGATATGCCTGTATCAGTTCCTGAAGTTCATCTGAAGCCCCTACTTTTTCCAGATGCTTCGTATCCTGCAGGTTCTCAATATTGGTATTTTCCACTGTCTCCTGAAGGCGTTTGATCGGTTTTGTCAGGACTCCCGACCAGAAGATCACCATGATCAGGCTGACACCGAATGTTGCCAGCGTTGCGAAAAAGGAGATGGAAAAAAGTTCACGCCGTTCCTTTTTCAACAGAAAATTCTTTTTATAGGCCAGCACCGTCAGATCAAAGTCAGAAGATGTTGCCTTTGTATAAATCGTGCCATCCTCTGTCAATATCTCCTCTTCCTGCAGTTTTTTTACCCGCTCCATGTCACTTTCTGTTACTTCTGTTCCATATTCACTGTCACTGGCATAGAGAAGTTCCCCTCCGTTCACCATGATCAGAAAATCAATATCAGGATCCGACAGCTGCAGGGAATCAAGGCTGTTTATCTCACTCTCCACTTCCAGAAAGCCCATTCCTTCTCCCCTCAGCGCCTTCATCAGGGAATAAACCTGAACGCTGTCATTCAATCCCCAATAATCCGTGTGAGGCGCAACGATCACAGAGCCTCCATTCGCCTCTATCGCTCTTCCAAGATATGGGACATCCTCCACATTGAAGTCTGAGATGAGCCTCTGTGTCGGTATATTGCCCGTACCTGTCAGCCAGAGAGCACTGCTGGCAAGAAATGAATTCTGGTTAAAAAAAACTGTCCTGTAACAGTTTTTCATGATATATTCTGTGCTGAGTCCGATACCCAGCTCCGATTTTGCGTTCAATACATATCTGTTCTGAACATCACCCTCCTGATCTTTTGCCAGCCAGGTAATGCTTTCCAGCAGATTGGCATTGGACAGGATATACTGCATGATCGCATCCATCCTCCTCAGATTCTCGTCCATCTGCGTCACACAGGACCTCGCTGAGACCCGGAGGTTATTTTTCTGGCTGGTAGTCTCATATTGGAGACTGATTCTGGCCACCACAATGCCCAGAACCAGACTCACCAAAAATGCAACCGTCGTATATGCAAGTATCATCTTGCTGCGAAACTTCATAATAATTACCTTTATCCTTTAACAGAACCGGCAACCATACCATCCACAATCTTTTTATTGAATATGATAAACAGGATCAGCATCGGAATCGTGATGATAATAATATCTGCAAACAGCAGATTATAATTGCTGCCAAGCATTCCCTGATAATTGTACAGTGTCAGCTGCACTGTCGTATTCTTCGCCCCTGGCAGAAAGTACAGCGGATTTGTAAAATCGTTGAATGTCTGCACGCCGACAAGGATAATAAGTGTTGCCTGAATCGGCTTTAGCAGCGGGAATATTACCTTGGTAAATATCTGCCACTTGCTGCATCCGTCTATCCTCGCCGCCTCCTCCAGTTCCCGCGGGATCGACGCCATATAGCCCCGGTAAAGCATGATGGCAAACGGCGTCTGCAGCGCTATCTCGATCATAACCATCGAAAACATCGTCTTATAGATATGCAGGCTCTGCAGCAGATGGATGGTGGGCATAATTGCCGCCGGTATCATCAGACCCAGCATAATGACTGACTGGATACCTGTCATAAGCTTATCCTGTCTTCGCTGGATGACATAAGCTGCCATCGCCGCTGTGATCAGCAGCCCGATCACCGTAAAAAATGCCAGAAGGCCGCTGTTCTTAAACGCCCTTACCAGCTGGTAGTTCGAATGCTGGAACACTTCAATATAATTCTCAAAATGTAATTCACTGGGCCAGCTGATCGACAATTTGTTTGCTTCCGCCCTGGATTTCAGAGACTGCACAAGCATAAAGTAAAACGGGATCAGAAAAATAATACACGTTACGATCACCCCGAGGATATCTCCAAGGAGAAGAATTCTCTTTTGCTTTTTCATTACTGCATAGCCTCCTCTCTCTTATTCAGGAAATGCTGCAGCGGGAATGCGATCACAGAGATCAGAATAAGCATCACTACATTGCCTGCCGTCGAAAGCCCATAAAAGCCAGCCGCATACTGCTTATAAATGACAGATGCCAGAACGTCCGTCGAGAATCCGGGGCCGCCGCCCGTCATCGCCCAGATCAGGTCGAAAGAACGCAAGCCGCCGATCAGGGACAAAATGATGATGGAATTCTGGGACGGAGCCACAAGCGGAAGCGTGATATTTTTTAACTGCTGCCACCATGTCGCCCCATCGATGGATGCAGCCTCATAATATGTCTTGTCAATGGACTGAATACCCGCAATATAAATTACCACCGATATCGAAAGGCCCTTCCAGACATCTGTCAGGATAATACTTGCGAGCGCCGTACTCGGGTTCCCCAGAAAGTCGATGGGCGTCCCGCCGAGTGCCTGAATCGCCACATTAAAAAGCCCCTTGGTCGGATGCATCATGTAGGAAAAAGCAAGGCCGACCGCCATCATGGAAACCAGGTTCGGGAAAAACACAGCGGAACGGATAAATCCTTTTGTCTTGATCTTGCTGGTCAGAAAAATAGCAATGAAAAATGCAATGACCACTTTCAGGGCGCTGGTTCCGAACGCGTAGATCAGAGTATGTACCACGGAAGAGCTCATAGAGTGTTCGGAAAAGAAAAGTTTATAGTTGTCAAGTCCGCAAAATTTTGCCGTATCAAAATTCCATACGGTCAGACTGTAATACAGGGATGTCACAATCGGCCACAGGAAAAAAATACCGAAAATAATCAGGGACGGGAGAGCAAACCAAACGGGATATATACCGCGTTCCTTTTTGGTCTTCATTATAAAACCTCCTATCAATGAGTGGCCGCCCGATACTGTCAGACGGCCACATTATCATGTTCTCTTATATCGGAATGTTATTCCCAATCATAACCAAGCTGTATTGCAGATTTCTTGCAGTCATCATCATACATAGCCGCTGCCTCCGCACCTTTCATCTGGCCAAGGCCGACCGCTGTAGTCATCTGTTCACAGGTGGTTCCTTTGATCGGAGACTGGTACTCAAGTGCCGGCATGGTCTTTCCATCATCGAAATACTGCTGCATATCCACACGTACTGCATTACATACGGATTCCGGTAATTCGTAACCTTTCACGCAGGAAGGCCCGTTTGCGCCGTAAGTCTCAAAGTAAAGATCCAGTGCTTCCTCAGAATAATAGAATTCAAAGAACGCCTTGATCGCATCGATATGTTCGCTGTCTTTGTTGACATACCAGCTCATCGGCTCCCATACGGTAAGACCATGGTTGTTCGGGTCATCGCCCGGAACGCCGAACACGCCGATATCATCCGGATTTTCCGCATTTTCAAGGATCAGCGGAAGCTGCTGTGTCAGAATAAACCAATGTGTAGCCTCACCTGTCGCAATTGCAAAGTTGCCGTCTGTAACGGTCGCTGCAGATTTGTCCGCATTCAGGAAATCCACAAGATCCTCATACTTTGTCCAGCTTCTGGTCGCTTCGGGAACATCTGCATATTTCGCTGTTCCGTTTGTGTAATCCTCAGCAAATGTAGGATTTGCCACTGCAACATTGTAATAGTCACCGAGGAACAGAACCTGTGTTGCCCATGTCTCACCGCCTGTAAAGTAAACAGGTGTCTTGCCCGCATCTTTCAGTGCCTGGCAGTTTGCCACAAAGTCATCCCATGTATGCGGAACTTCCAGACCCAACTCCTCATAGTCGGGCTTATAATAGATAACCGCACCGGCCTGTGTGGAAGACTGGGGCATTCCATAGATCGCTCCATCGATCGTAACCGAACTCAGAAAAGCATCGTCAAATTTCTGAATAACTTCCCAGTCAGAGATATCAAGAAGTCCGCGGGAAGGGTTTACATCATACAGCTTGGAACCGGAATTATGTACATAAAAGTCCCAGAGCTCCCCTGATGCCATTCTTGTCTTCAGAATATTATCGCCGTCAGAACCGCCGGGATTCACTTCCACTTCGAATTCCATTCCCAGTTTTTCTGTGGCTGCCGCCATAACCGCCTGTGTTCCTGCGTTGTTCTCGGCATTTCCGCCCCACCATGTCAACGTAACTCCCTCAAACGGTTTTTCTCCTGTCGCCTCTGCTGCCGCTGCCGGCGCCTCCTCAGAGCCTCCGTCCTCCGCAGGTGTCTCAGCCGCTGCCGGTGCCTCCTCAGAATCCGCTCCTGAGCTGCCGCATCCAAACAGGCTGAACGCCATCGTGCCGGCAAGAATCAATGCCAATACTTTTTTGCTCATAATTTTAAATCCTCCTTATTTTTTGTTTTTCAACATGGTTTTATTTTATCTGCCGAAAAATAAAAAGTACATGGAGGATACAACACAAAACAATTGAAAATCTGAAACTATTTATTATAATCCGCAGGACTTCTGCCCGTATAGGAGTGAAATATCCTGCTGAAATAGAACTGGTCATGGTAGCCGACCAGTTCCGCCACATCCTTGACATAAACCTCACTGTTTTCTTCAAGCAGCTGTTTAGCCCGTTCCATGCGGATGCCGGTGAGGTATTGGTTATAAGACTGCCCGGTATATTTGCGGAACAGCTTACTCATATAGGTCTGTGAGATGGCAAATAAACCCGATATCCTCTGCAGGGACATCTGTTCCGAAATGTGGTCCCTCAGATATGTTTTGATATTTTCAAAAAACTCCGGTGAATCCACCTTATGGTTTTCCTGCTCCTTCTCCGGGAAATGGAATACAGACGTATACAGATTCTGCCTCAGCATTTCCATATTAGTAGAGTAGTAAAAAGCATCCTCAAACTGATACTCGCTCTCGATCAGGGATTCCTCGTCACCGCCCTGCATCTGAATTACATTCCGTATCCTTCTGACTGCCTGCTCCAGCCAGAGCTGCGGACGTTTTTCCTTCTCCCAACGCTCAAACGCTTTTGCGGTACATTTTTGCAGCTGATCGTATTTTCCGGTCTTTGCATACCACTCTACCTCCTGCAAAAGTCCGGATACCTCTGTCATATCCGAAAAGGAAAGCCTCCCCATAAGCGTCTGTTTTTTATCGAGGTCCACCACCTGTGAAAATCCCACTGTACTCAGGGTATTTAACCAATAATACAGATCCCGTATTTTCTCGGATATCTCCAGAGCGGCAAACGCCTCCCCATAGTAGAGGAGCGTTGTATAGGATCCTTCCGTTTTCTGGCGCCGTTCCACCCTTGTCATATAATCGATCAGCGTCTGTTCCCCCAGCACTTCCTCGGGGATCAAAAACAGCTCCTCCATATTGTCCCGGCCGTAAACCAGATATTCTTCATCGATCGTACCATACAGTTCCGGCTCCTTTACCGGTGCATACCTTCTCGGCAGTCCATTTTCCCGCAGAAGCGCTGCATAGAATTTTTTATAGGGAAAGAATTTCTGGATCTCTTCCAACGCCATTGTCTCCCCTATGCAGAGTTTCCGGAAAATCTCCATTCTTCTGTCATAATATATCTTTCTGAGCTTTTCCTCCACATTTTTCATCGTAACAAGCATGCGGGACGGAACCATCGGTTTCGTCAGATAATCCAGCACACCATTTCGAAAAGCATCTCTCGCATATTCAAAATCCTCATATCCGCTGATGATCACAAAGCACAGATCCGGCATGATCTTACTGGCATGGCGCAGCAGTTCCAATCCGTTCATCACAGGCATCTCAACATCCGTCAGGACCAGGTCGGGAGATGTCTCCCTGATCACTTCCAGCGCCTTGCTCCCGTTCTCCGCGGTCCCAATGATCTCAAGCTGCGGAAAATGTTTCTCAATGACAAGGCATATCGCTTTCACCGCCATCGCCTCATCGTCAACTACAACCACTTTGTATCTGTTTCCGTTCGGTCCCATCGTTCCGCCTCCTTTTTTCCGTCTCTCTCTTATATTTATCATATCAGCTGTATCCTGACAATCCTTACTTTTATAAGTGAAATACTTGTGCAAGCACGGCACTTGCCTATTGCCAAGCTTGCCTGGCATTTTGCTCGCGGAAATAAAACCGGGAGAGATGTAAAGCCGGTTCAAATAACTTTACACCTCTCCCGGTTTTCTGCTGCCGTTTCCCGGGCCAAAAAACCATGCCCAAAAAGCAGTTATATCTCCACCCTCCTAAGATAATACCCGAAATCTCCGTTCTCCGCCGGTTCCCGTTTCCCGTCAAAGGCCTCGAACCCGAACATCACCGCCACAGTCTTCTCTCTCTCGTGGAAAGTGCCCGGCACGCCCAGATAGTAGACTGCCTCGCCGTCCTTTTCCCTCCTTCCCAGAATCAGATGTTTATAATTGTAATAGCCGTGCAGCAGGAAGCTGTTATGTACCAGCTCCTGATACTTTTCCGTGAAGATCACAAAATCTTTCGGCGCAATCTTCAGGTACTCCTCCTCCTCCCGGATCGGATGCACCACAGGATAGGTCTTTCTCAACTGTTCCCATTTATCGGGCCGCAGTTCCCGTTCGGCGGGCCGTATCTCCTCCATAGCCTCCGGCGCATCTTCTCTTTCTCCCTCTTCCATTCCCTGCAGGATTTCCTCCTCCAACGTCTGTTCCGGCTGCCCCGGCTGTTTTATCTCGGCTGATCCTCCTGCCCGCAACGGCTGTACCACTTCCGCCTCTTCTCTCAAAATTTTTCTCTCCAGCATCTCCTGCATGGATTCCTCTTCATCTGACGGCTTCTCTGATATCGCTCCTACCACTTCCGTTACCGGTTTTTCTTTTCTCCTGCCTGCCGGGACCGCCTGATTCTCTGCCGATTCTGCCCGATTTTCTGTTGTTTCCGTAGAATTCTCTTCCGGAATCGCTGTGGTTTTCTCTGTATTTCCCCCTCTCCCATCCATTATGATAAAACCATCCTCTGTCTCAAATTCTTCCATCTCGTCGATGTCGATCACCGGTATTTCCCTCGCCACCTTCTCAACCCGGGATTTTTCTGACACGGGTGTCACTATCAGGCTGACTTCCACAGGCGCATCATCCGCCGCTTCACCCATGCTGTTCTGACGGCCACCCGCCAACGCGCTGCCATATCTGCCTTCTGGTGCCGCGCCGTCTTTGCCGTCCCATCTGCTTCTTGCCGCCGCATCATCTTTGCCGTCCCATCTGTTTTTTATCGCCGCATTGCCGTTATTCCCCTCCCGGCGCTGCATATGGCCTGCATCTCCTCCATCCTGCCGCTGTATACGGCCCGCATCTCCTCCATCCTGCCGCTTCCTCTCTCCCGGCATAAAATTCACCACCGTCCACTGCGATTCCAGATACTGATACTCATGCAGTTCGATCTTAATGCCGCAGACCTCGTCATAGCGCAGCCCGGAATCCGCCATATTTTCCGCATGCAGCCGCACCGCACAATAGCCCTGTCCATTTCGGATAGCAAGAGTCCCCAACAGATGTTTCTCCTGATCATTTTTCCGGCTCTCCTGATAAAGATCCGCCCCCTTCTTCTTCCCCGGCATTTCCGAGAGCAGATATACCCTCGCCTCTCCGCTTCCCATCAGCCTCGGCCCTTTCACATAAACGATCATCTGGCAAAGGCTGTCCCTCACCTGAAATTTCACATAGCCGGCATTCTGCAGTTTTATGCCGCTTTCATAATAACTCAGATATCTGATCCTTTTATCATAATACAAAACCCCGTTTCCTCCTTTAGACAGTCATTTTTTAACATGCTTCCTATTGACCATCTTATGAGAAAACGGGGCTCCGTATTCCTGTTTATTTTATTTGTTCTTTCTTCATTGCACCGTATCGAACCAACTTCGCCTCGCCATATTATTTGTTAGCACCACAGTCAGCAGATAAGAACATAAAATGCTTAAGGAGCCCTTTGAAAAACGCCGGCACTTAGGCAAATGTGAAAATTTCACATGTACTTTAGCGCCTTATGTGTCCGCTGCGCTTTTCACAGAGCGAGAGCGTGGCGACGTAGTATTTTATGTTCTTACCTGCGTCCGCCGCCATTAACTTAATGATATTGGAGTGAGCTGTTACTGACGGTTCAATTGGTCCTCTCTTCCAGATAATTCATATAGCTGACCACCATCAGGGCGATCTTCAATGTCAGCGCATCATCAAATACCCGGATATCCAGCCCTGTCGCCTTCTGAAGTTTCTCGATCCTGTAAACAAGCGTGTTCCTGTGAATGAACAGCTGCCTCGAAGTCTCCGAAACATTCAGATTATTCTCAAAGAACTTCTCAACCGTCACCAACGTCTCATCATCGATCTCATCCGGCATGCTCTCCCCGAATATCTCATGGATATACATCCTGCAGAGATTGATCGGGAGCTGATAGATCAGCCTGCCAATGCCCAGAAGCCTGTAGGAAATGATCTGCTTTTCCTGATAAAAGATACGGCCCACATCGGAAGCCATTTTTGCCTCTTTGTAAGATTTGGACACATCCTTTAACTCATGCACTACCGTTCCGAAAGCAACACGGACGTTGATCATTGCCTCCGCGTTGATCATATCCATAATAGTCTTTGCAATGCGTTCAAGCCCTTCCTCTTCCACCTCCTGATCCAGCGCCTTGATCAGTATCACGCTGTCCTCATCCACGGTCGTCACATAATCTCCGTTCTGAGGCGAGAACATTCCCTTCATCAGCTCGCTCACGGAAAGTTCATCCCTGTCGCCCGATTCCACGATATAGACCACCCTGTCCTGCTGGTCTGTGATATGGAGACGCTTTGCCCTGTTGTAAATATCCACGAGAAGCAGATTATCCAGGATCAGGTTCTGGAAAAAGTTATTTCTGTCAAACCGCTCTTTATAAGCGACCATCAGATTCTGAAGCTGGCATACCGCCACCTTTCCGATCATATAGGCATCGTCGCCAAGCCCCCTTGCATCCAGAATATAGCTTACTTCCTCTTCGTCCATCACCTTCAAAAGATGGTGGGCGCCGATCACCTGGGAATCCGCAGGCGAAGCCACAAAATTCACTACCAGTCCTTTCTCCTCTTCCGATGTGTCAAAAGTTGACGCCACACAGTTTCCGTTTAAGTCAAATACGCCAAAATCAATTTTCGTGATAGTCTTTAGTTCTTCAATGCTGGTTTGAATGATCTGGTTTGAAATCATGCGCTTCCCTTCCTTTTCGTGGTTTTCTTTACATAAAGGCTAAAAGAGGGATGTTCATCACATCCCCCTCTATTTTTAATTAATTACAACGGCTCGACTCGCAAACGCTTTGCTCATGCCTGCCGCGCAGGCATTGTGCTCTTGTAGCGCTGCCTGAAAACGGTGCTCGACTCGCAAACGCTCCGCTTTTTGCTCGTAGCGTCGCTTGAAAAACAGCGACTTAGTTGCAGATTGTCTCCTCTGTCTCTTTGTCGAATACGTGGATCTTTTCAATGTCAAATGCAAACTTGATAGCATCGCCGGGTCTTGCATTTGTTCTGGAGTCAACCCTTGCTGTGATCGGGAACTGCTCCAGATCAAAGTACAGATATACTTCTGCGCCGAGCAGCTCGTATACTTTTACTTTGGAATCGAAGGTTGTCGGTGCATTTGCAAGGAACTCTTCGGAATCATATACATCCTCAGGACGGATACCGAATGTTACAGTCTTTCCGTCATAACCGCCGTCAATCAGGGCTTTGGACTTCGCTGCCGGCAGAGGAATGCTCTTGCCTGCTACCACCAGATTAGCCACATTACCTTCCACCTTAACCGTTGCGTCAAGGAAGTTCATCTGAGGAGATCCCATGAAGCCTGCCACGAACAGGTTAGCGGGCTTCTCATACAGATTCTGAGGTGTATCAACCTGCTGTACAACACCGGCCTTCATAACAACGATCCTTGTACCAAGGGTCATAGCCTCTGTCTGGTCATGTGTAACGTAGATGATGGTCGTGCCCAGATTCTGATGCAGTTTAGCGATCTCGATACGCATCTGTACACGAAGCTTTGCATCCAGGTTGGATAACGGCTCATCCATCAGGAATACTTTCGGTTTACGAACGATAGCACGTCCCATAGCCACACGCTGTCTCTGACCGCCGGAAAGAGCTTTCGGCTTACGGTCAAGAAGTGCGGACAGGTCAAGGATCTCTGCTGCTTCACGAACCTTCTTATCAATTTCATCTTTCGGTACTTTTCTCAATTTCAGACCGAAAGCCATGTTGTCATATACTGTCATATGAGGATACAGAGCATAGTTCTGGAATACCATCGCGATATCTCTGTCCTTCGGTTCCACATCGTTTACCAGCTTGCCGTCGATATACAGCTCACCGGAAGAAATATCTTCCAGGCCGGCTACCATACGGAGAGTCGTAGATTTACCGCAGCCTGAAGGTCCTACGAAGATGATAAACTCTTTGTCTGCGATCTCCAGATTGAAGTCTTTCACGGCTTCAAAACCATTGGGATACTTTTTGCAGATATGCTTTAATGATAAACTTGACATTTTTCTTTTCCTCCTGAATTTTGTTTGGATTACTGACAGTCTCTTTTCTGCCTCTATTTAGGAAGTATACAGAACCCAAACCATTTTTGCCATACCACTATTACATAAACTTTTTCCCATCTACTTAGGCAACTTGTTTATGAAATCCTCCCTGAAAATTTTCGTCCGGCAGATTGCATAAAAGAATTCTCTGTTTTTGTACATTTTCCACAAAGCCGGTTTCCTTACCATCTTAATAGATTCTTTTTTCCATCGGTGTATAGATGATGCCATCTTTGGAAAGCTGCGGCGCCACATCCTCAAATCCGATCTGGTGATAAAATCCGACCGCATAGGGCGCGGCATTTACCGTGATCCTTCTCTCCTGATATTCTTTCTGGATAAATTTTTCCATGCTCTCTATGAGCCTTCTTCCGATTCCCCGGTGTTGATGCCCCTCTTCCACAAACAGCAGTGAGATATGCTTTTTGTTCCGCAGGGAGATCATGCCCGCCTGCTCGCTTCCGTCAAGCGCGATAAATACCGGATAATCTCCCATCAGAAACATGCGCCGCAACAGAGAATCCGACAGAAAATCCCGGAAACTGTCCACCCCTTCCTGTCCGTAATCCTTTGCCTCAAACTTCAGAAACGTTCTCCAGGCAAGCGCCATCGCCTCATCCCAGTCATATATATTCGCCTGTCTGATCTCAATATTGTTTTCTGCCGCCATCTTCAGTCTGTACCCCCATTTGCCGCCTGCGGCCGATACCATGTTGCTTCCCCGTTTCACATGTACCGGTTTATCAGACCCTCAGCCGTTTTCCGCTTCTTCATACACGTTCCAAAGCAACATGATCAACAGATTTCCGCACCCGCCGGCATCGCCTTTTCCGGCGTCATGAGCGCCAGATTTCCGTCCGCATCCTCCGCGCAGAGCAGCATGCCCTGCGATTCAAGCCCCGCCATCTTTCTCGGCGCAAGATTCACAAGCACCATAACCTTTTTGCCGACCATCTCCTCCGGAGAATAATACTGCTTGATGCCGGATAATATCTGCCGTACCTCGGACCCCACCTTTACCTGGGAACAGAGCAGCTTTTTCGACTTCGGCACTTCCTTACAGTCAATGATCTCCCCTACCTGAAACTGGCATTTTGCGAAATCATCGTAAGTGATCTCCGGCTTTGCCTCTATATCCATACAGCCGGCATCCGCATCTTCTTTATCCTGTCCGTCGTCCTTCTTCTCCGGATCTTCCCCGGAGCCTTCCGCTACTCCCGCGCCTGCTTTCCTCTCCGCAAACATAGTGTCCACCTTTTCCATCACTTCTTCCGGCTTTAACCTTGCAAACAGGATCTCCGGCGTTTCCACGACCTGATTTCCGGAAGGATAAAGGCTTCCGATCTCTTCCGCACTTCCCTGTTCCAGTTTGTCGAACCCGCACAGCGGCGCCTTGATCTGGCCCGCTATCTTCTGTGCCGTTTCCGGCATAAAGGGCTCAAGCAGGCTCGCTCCGACCAGTATTCCGTTCAGTAGGTTATAAAGCACTGTGCTGAGGCGGTCTTTCTGCGCTTCATCCTTCGCCAATGCCCAGGGCATGGTCTCGTCAATATATTTATTACACCTCTTGAACAGTGCAAAGATCTCACTGATCGCGTCCGCCACCCGCAGGCTTTCCATCTTCGCGGCAACTTTTTTATAGGTGTCCGCTGTCACCGCCTTTAAGTCAGCATCGATATCCGCCTGTTCTCCCACTGCCTTCTTATCGGTGGCCACACCCCCGAAATATTTATTGCTCATGGAAACCGTGCGGTTCACCAGATTTCCCATCGTATTGGCGAGATCGGAATTGAAGCGCTCGATCATCAGCTCCCATGTGATCACACCGTCATTTTCAAAAGGCATCTCATGCAGGACAAAATAGCGTACCGCATCCACGCCGAAGAAGGAGATCAGATCTTCCGCATAGATCACATTCCCTTTGGACTTGCTCATCTTGCCGTCGCCCTGCAGCAGCCAGGGATGCCCAAATACCTGCTTCGGCAGTTCCTCGTCCAGCGCCATCAGGAAGATCGGCCAGTAGATCGTATGGAAACGGATAATGTCCTTTCCGATCAGGTGAAGGTCTGCCGGCCACAGCTTTTTGTACTGGTCTGTAGAATCTCCGTCCGCATCGTAACCGATACCCGTGATATAATTGGTGAGCGCATCCAGCCACACATAGACCACATGCTTATCGTCGAAGTCCACAGGGATGCCCCATTTAAAGGAAGTTCTCGAAACACACAGATCCTGCAGCCCCGGCAGCAGGAAATTGTTCATCATCTCATTTTTTCTCGATACCGGCTGGATAAACTCCGGATGATCGTTGATATGTCTGATCAGCCTGTCCGCATATTTGCTCATCTTAAAGAAATATGCTTCTTCCTTGGCCGGCTTTACCTCCCTGCCGCAGTCCGGACATTTCCCGTCCACCAGCTGGGACTCGGTCCAGAAGGACTCACAGGGCGTACAGTACAGTCCCTCATAAGCGCCTTTATAGATGTCTCCCTTATCATAGAGACGTTTAAATATTTTCTGCACCTGTCTCTCATGATAATCATCGGTGGTTCTGATAAATTTATCATAAGAAGTATTCAGGGAATCACAGATCTCCCTGATCGTATTCGCAACGCCGTCCACATACGCCTTCGGCGTAACGCCGGCCTCCTGTGCCTTCAGCTCGATCTTCTGGCCGTGCTCATCCGTTCCGGTCTGGAAAAACACATCGTAACCGTCTTTTCGTTTGAATCTCGCGATACTGTCCGCCAACACGATCTCATAGCTGTTTCCGATATGCGGCTTGCCCGATGTGTAGGCGATCGCCGTCGTAATATAATATTTTCCCTTGTTCATTTTTAGCCTTCCCTCTCTGTCCAACACTCAAAATAATCTTTTTTTAGCCTAACACAGAAGTCCCTCGATTGTCAATTATGCCCCAAAAAACATTCCGGTTTTTTGCGACGATTCAGCCTCCGGTCACCGCTCCTCTATCATACTCTCCAGATACCCTCTGTCCCAGAGCAGTATCTTCAGCTTTTTCGCCGCCTCCACCGCGGGCTGCGTAAAATACTGGTTCGTCAGCACCGCGCCCACCATGCAATCATAGTAGTCCCTGCCGGCATAGGCCTCCTGCACCGCCTTTACGCCGACGCTGTCCCTGTAGCACTTGCACTGGATCGCATAGGTAACGCCGTCCCGCTCCGCCAGAATATCGATCCCGTAGTCGCCGCTGCCCCTTGTCACCTCTACCTCCTGAAAGCCGCGCTTTCTCAATAAGTCTGCGCAGTAATACTCAAAATCATGGCCGTCCAGCAGATCAAAGTCCCTCCCGTATGCGCGCCTCTTTCTCACCTGCATCAGGATGAGACATAATATCAGGAAAACGGCTGCAGATGCTATTATTATGATCATGTATGCTTTTGTATCCATAATTCTATTGTGCTCCTTCTCTGTCTTACAGGAACTGTGCCATATAAACAGGAAAACAGAATATGTCTCTGTCTTTTTTTGCATCTTTCGTGTAAAGCAAGTATTTTTCCAGTATCCTGTCAGAATATTTTTCAGAAAACGCATCTAAAGAAGCATGTGTCTTATAGCCTGACGACTTAACTTCAATCGGACATATTTTATTCTTTTTTGCAAATAAAAAATCTATCTCGTAATTATGCCGTGATGTCACATTTAAAAAAGTATGATAGAACAACTCTTTTCCTTTTGCTGCTAAAGTCTGTGCCACAATATTTTCATATAAATACCCTAAATTTGTTCCCAACTTATCACTCAGCAATTTTTCATATATGATATTTTCTGTAAAATCTCTGTTCTTAAATATAAGAGTCGTAAACAACCCCGTATCTGACAGAAAAAGCTTAAATTTTTCCAGATCTATGCTGTTCGACATTCCCGCATCAGGATCATTCACATGGTATGCCACCAGCACTGTTTTTGACTCTTTCATTTCAGCTATCAGATCAAGAATGCTGTCTGCTCTCTCATTTGCCAGAACGCTGGACACCTGATATCTGGATGCATTTTTGTTAAGCTGGGCAGGAATCGAATCAAATAAAAGGGAAATCTTTCCTGTCGAATCTATTTTGTGGAAATCATCCTCGTATAAATGAAGAATATCCCTTTTTACCATATCTACCTTTTTAAAATTGTTAGTGCGAAGATATTCATCCACCGCCTGCGGCATCCCACCCACCAACATATATAGCCTGAACTTCCTCATAAGCTTTCGATGAGCCGCATCGCCAACCCCTTTTTCCTTTTTAAATACCTGTTCAAGCAACGGCACAGTCACAGTATCTCCTATTGCCCAGAGAAACTCCTCATAATCCATGGGATACATATTGATTTTTCTCTCTTCACTGGGAATCAGAATATCCTTTACATTACGTTTTATACTGATCAAAGATCCTGTTTCTATATAATCATAACGATGGTCTTTTACCAGTATTTTTATTGCCTGTCTCGCCTGCGGGCAGAACTGCACCTCATCAAATATGATCAAAGAATTCCTGTCATATAATTCCGCGTTATATTGCAATTGCAATTGTAAAAAAATATAATTCAAATCTGACATATCCGAAAACAGTTCCCGGATTTCTTTAGATGCAATAGAAAAATCAATTAAAATATAGCTCCTGTATTCCTTTTGGGCAAACTTTTCCACTATTGTGGATTTACCGATTCGGCGGGCACCCTCTATCAATAATGCGGTCTTTCCTTCTGACTCCTGTTTCCACTCCAACAATTTATCATATATTTTCCTTTTAAACATAAATTTCCCCTTTATTTTACAGTTTTTACAAAATCGCGATTTTTATTCCGTCGTTTTCCCTCAAAATCGTTATTTTTATATTCTCATTATACCCCAAAATCGTTATTTTTCAACCCTGTTACACGATACGAACTTTCTGATATTCACCCCGGCGGCGATCCTGACCGTCTTTGGTGCTAATACATGCCCTCCCGCGCATATATTGTAAGGACTTACCCTATCAGGAGTTCCTATGCACATCCGATCCAAAATCCGCAACCTTTCCACCGGCCAAAAAATATTTGCAGCTCTGCTTCTCGGCATCCTGCTTTTTCTCGCCGGTTTTTTACCCGCTTTCTTCTCGCCAAACGCCGCGTCCCTTTTTGCGGACGCCTCCTACAATAAACTCTGCCGCGAAATATTCCGCAGCGAACTTTCCGGCAACACCCTGACGCTCCATTATACCCTGCTGAATCCCGCGGACTACGGGATCTACGAGAATGAAGCGCATCTTCCCGTCTACTCCGCGGACAGCCGCGCCCTCTCCGCAGCCGCCGTCACCGACTGGTCGGAGCGCCTTGCCTCCATTGATCCGGAAAAGCTCTCTGAAAAAAACAGGTACGGCTACACGTTGCTTGCCCGCTATCTGGCGCTGCTGCAGTCCCTTTCCGCCTACTCCTGTTATGAGGAACCCCTTTCCCCCAACAGCGGCATGCAGCAGACCCTCCCTGTCCTTTTTTCTGAATACAGGTTTACGAAGCGCAAGGACATCGATGATTACCTCTCCCTGCTCTCCCAGACCGGAGATTATTTTCAGGGACTTCTTATCTTTGAACAGGAAAAAGCAGACGCCGGGCTTTTTATGTCTAAGGCCAGCGCGGATATGCTGATCAGCGGATGCGAGTCCTTCCTCACGGAAGACTCCATCAACAACGGTTCCCACTTTTTGGTGGATTCCTTTGCCGAACGTCTTATGGAATTTCAAAAAAACTATCCTGAACTGCTCAGTGATGAAGCCTTTGAAACCTACTATCAGGAAAATATCCGCATTCTGAAAGAAGATGTGATGCCCGCCTATCAGATGCTGGCAGAAGAAATGACACGATTGTCAGAAAATGCCGTCCGCAGCAATACAACGGATGATCCCGGCCTTTTGGCAGGTTCCGATGACCCCCAAATCTCCGGCAATTCCGACAAGGATGCCCAAAAGCAGAACTATTATGCCCTGCTGGTACAAAAATCCACCGGTTCCTACCGCCCTTTAGAGGAAGTGCAGGAAATGCTCTATGTCCAGTTTGACACGCTGCGCGCAGAACTGATGGATCTCAAAAAACAGGAAGCGGATCCCCGGATCGCAGGCCGGCATACCCATCCCCTGTCCGTGGAAGATATCCTCACATTTTTGCAGGAGGATATGAGGGAAGATTTTCCCCCTCTCCTTTCGGGTGCTCCCGATCAGTCCGGAAGTCCCTTAAAGAGGCAGCTTCCCGCCGTCTCCTGCGATATCAAATATATATCGAAAACCCTGTCCGCATCCAGCGCGCCGGCTTTTTACCTGACGCCGCCGATGGACGCCTTCGACAAAAATGTGATCTACATCAACCCGGATTCATCACTGGAAGGCGCCGCCCTCTTTACCACCCTCGCCCACGAGGGTTTCCCGGGCCATCTATACCAGACCGTCTACGCGCGGGAAAGCGGTATTGCGGACCGTAAGAATCCTCTGCGCGGCATTCTCGACTATCCTGGCTACTGCGAGGGCTGGGCGCTCTACGTGGAACTTGCTTCCTACGACTATGCCGCAAACTATTATGCCATCGACACTGACGCCCTGAAGAGCGCCCGCTCTCTGGAACTTTGCCTGTGTGCCCTGCTGGATCTTCACATTCATTATTATGGCTTCACCCTGCCCCAGACGCAATCGCTCCTCGCCGCCTTCGGGGTCCCTGCAGACGCCGCGGAAAACATCTATTCCTATATCAAACAGGAACCGGCAAACTACTTAAAGTATTATCTCAGCTACCTTGAGATCCTCTCTTTAAAGCAGGATGCCGAAGCGCTCTGGAAAGATGCGTATTCCGACTACCGTTTTCATCAGTTTTATCTCGATGCCGGTCCTTCGGATTTTTCCTCCCTGAGAGAGCGTCTTGAAGAGGCCGGGATCAGGTAGGAAAAATACACCTTCTCCTGCCCGCCGCACGCCCTGTATGCCGTTTTCGCAACATACCTCCTTCTCTGCATGGGCTTTGCACGAAACGGCAGGCAGGCGCAGCCCTGCACTCTGCATTTTCTGCCGCCTACAGATACCACACCATCAGCACGCTTGCCGCGATCCCCACTCCCGTGGCAAGCAGCGCCCCCGGCAGCGTCCACCTCGTCTTTTTCACCTTCGCCGCCATATAATATACGCTCATCGTATAAAAGCAGGTCTCCGTACAGCTCATCATGATCGAAGTCAGAAGTCCCGTGCGGGAATCCGGCCCGTACTGTTCGAAGATATCCAACACCAACCCGGTGGCTGCCGAGGAGGAAAACATCTTGATGAACACAAGAGGAACAAACTCCGCGCCGATCCCGGCCTTCTCGGTCAATCCGCCGAAAAGATCCCCCAGCATGGATAAAAAGCCGGAGGCGCGAAGCACTCCCACCGCCACCATCAGCCCCACCAGTGTCGGCAGCACCGTCACGACTGTTTTCAGCCCGTCCATCGCCCCCTTCACAAAAGCGTCATACACATCGGTCTTGTTCAGGACACCGTTCAGCACGATATAAAAAATAAGCGCCGGGATTATGATCACCGAAAGCCGCATCAACATCCGCTTTTCCTCCCGTATCTCATCTTAATATAGACAATGCCCGCCAATGTGGAACAGCAGGTGGCAAGGATTGCCGGAAGGATGATCCCGGACGGATTTAAAGAGCCATATTTTGTTCGATAAACGATCATATTCACCGGAATAAGCTGCAGGGAAGAGATATTTAAGATCAGGAAACCGCACATGGCGTCGCTGGCGGCTCGCTCTCCCTTTTTAAGCCTTCCCTTCCTTTTATCTCCCTCTGCTCCGCCCAGACCGTCTGATATGCCAGATCCATATTTCTCTTTTCTTCCTCTGTCTGCCGCTTCATATCCCGGTGTCCCCCTCTCCTCCTCCAGCTTTGCCAGTTCCTCCATCGCCTTCAATCCTGCCGGCGTGCACGCCCAGCCAAGCCCCAGAATATTTGCCACAAGATTTGTCGCAATATAGCCTCTCGCCGGATGATCCTTCGGCACATCCGGGAAAAGAAACGTGATAAAAGGCTGCAGCTTATTCGTAAATTTCTCTATAAGCCCCGCCTGCCCCGCTATTTCCATCAGCCCCACCCAGAGCGCCATCGCCCCGGCCATGGTGATGCACAGCGTCACCGCCGATTCCGCGTACTCCAGACAGGCGTTGGAGACAGCCTCCATATTGCCGGTAAAAAGCGCATAAAGAATTCCAACAAGCAGCATGCCCGCCCAAATATAATTCAGCATAGCATCCTCCTAACTTCCTGTTTTTATATCTTTATGCGCCTGTCCGGGAAAACTTGACCATCCGGCTTATATTATTTAATGAAAATAGCTGTTATACCATTTTTATCAGCATTAAAATTATTGATATCCCAATTTTTACAGTCCAAATACATGCTTCACAAACTGAAGCGCTCCTTTTGCATCCGCATCCAGTGCCGCCTCTGAGGTATCTTCCACCAGATTCCTCCACACTTTCACTTCCGAACCGATCGTGCCGCCCGGCATAACAAAGGGCTCCATAACAGCCGCATGCTGATAATTGATGTCGCGGAGCGCCTGGCCGATCTCATCCCAGGGCATAGTTCCCTTGCCCGGCACCTTGCGGTTTCTCTCTCCCAGATGTAAGTGGCAGAGCCTGTCGCCCGCTTTTCGGATTGCCGCCGCAATGTTGTCTTCTTCAATGTTCATATGGAACGTATCCAACATGATCTGAACATTCCTGCTGCCGACTGCATCCACATATTTGATCGCTTCATCGCAGGTATTCAAAAGATAGCCTTCAAATCTGTTCAGCACTTCCATGCCGAGCACAATGTCGCACTCCTCCGCTACTTTCGCGATCTTCTTCATATTGGTGACGGATCTCTCAAAATCCCCTTCCTTGTCTATAGGTTTTGAATAATCCACCGGCCAGTAGGAATAAAGACCGCCGCCAAATGACTTGATATCCATCTTTTTCAGCTTATGCAATGTCTCCGTGAAAAACTGTATTGCATTCTCCTGGATCTGCGGGTCCGCAGAACTCAGATTCTCGGCTGCCTGCGGCCCGTACCCTGCAGTCAGGATAACATTTTTCTCCTTCGCATAATCGCGCAGTTCATACAACTGCTCGTCCGTCGTGTATGTACCCTTGAATGCCCCGCAGGAAATCTCCAGAATATCAAATCCCAGACTTGCGACCTTATCAATATACTTTTTATAGTCCGCAAACCATTCCTTCTCCCAATACGCAAAATAAATTCCGTACTTCATACCCCTTGCTGCCTCCTTTTATATTTAAAATTCTTTAATTAAAGTTTCCTGTTCTGCAAATCTATCCCTTCCATACGCTTTAGAATAGCTCCTCTAATTTTCTCATGCAAATATACCGGATTCAGTTTTGACTTTCCATACTTTAAATAGGAGCCCTCCGTATTTTTTGCCAACAGGCTCGCAAAATATCTCTCCCAACTGAAATATTCTCTACTGTCAATATACCTTTCCGGTTCTTCAAGAATTTCCCTGATTTCCTTACCATCGATCAAACCGGTTTTCAATATGATCCATTCAAAAGACTCCGGAAGATACAACTTTATATTTCCACGTTCCTTTGCCAGTTCATATAATCCGTTCATTTCAGGCCCGATCGCAGCCCCATCAGCAATAACACAGGTTTCCTCCAGTCCGCTGTCTTTCACGGTTGTAAAGATATTGGATTTCCCCCCTGCGCTTTCACAGGCTATGCCTTTTTCTCCACACACTGTTTTAAAAAACTCATAACCGGAGTTTGAATCTTCCACAATGATCTTTTCAGGTTTTATCGGAATCTGCCGAAGATCAGAATATATACGATATATCTGCTGATACACCTTTTTGGTATTTTGATATTTCCCTGATGCATACAATCCATAAATTTCCTCTACACTATATGGAAGATTATAAAGATTTTCTCTTGTGATCAGCACAAAGTAATTATCCGAGCCGCGCACCGCCGATGCAAATTCTTCCGTACTAATGAATGCATTTTCTTCGTCAATAAAAAAAATACTGTCGGAAGAATTCTGCAGGATCAATTTCCAGCTTTTCCCTTCCAATATCCTGCAGGAAACATCTGAGATCACATCTACGCCGCTCGACTCCCCCAGATTTTCAGCCTGCCTCAACATGTTGATAAGCGTTGTCTTTCCGGTGGCACTGTCTCCCTGGATCACAGTGATATTCCTTTTTATTTCGAATTCATAATGCAATTTATTATTTTGTACGATTATCCTGTGCTTTCCTTTCATCCTCTCCCCACCTAAACATATGAGACTGCAATATCCACAAACTCCGCCATATTATGAACGATCTCTCCTGTATTCAGAATTCTGATCTCAAAATCCCCGGAGCCAAAATCCATAATATGACGAAGATTAATCGTCCTGTCTTTCATCTCCCCAAGTCTTAAAATCCATTTTGCACAATTATTGCCGCATACAGATGCATTAAAAATCCTGTCGCCATCAAATGCTATCAGGATCAGCGTCTTTACTCCTCCGGACAATTCCTTTGTAGAGATCGGTCCCAGAACGGGGCTTTCTATCAGCCTTGCGCTTACCACTTCAGACTGATCTATATCTTTTATCATTTCCACTGACAATGGATCCGTAATCCATTCTTCTTCATATCTGTTGTCAAAATAAGTCGGCGGATGATAGATAGCCCCATCCATATTTCCCAAAAAAACACTCAGCATAGTGAACCTCTCTCTTTATAAAAAGAACTTCCAAAACCATCTACTGTTTCAGAAGTTCTCGCATAATCTTCTATTCTAATTCTTCTTAAGCGTCAATACCCTGCTCTTTAATGAACCGCATCACATCCCCCACGGTCTTCATATTTTCCAGATCATCGGAAGGGAACTCCACGCCGTACTCTTCTTCACACTGCATGATCAGTTCAAATAAGTCAAGGGAGTCCGCGTTCAGATCGTCTTTAAAGGAAGTCTCCTCTGTGATCTCGCTCGCGTCAACGGTTCCTAACTGCTCTTCTATAAGCGCTGCAATTTTTTCTAACATCTTTTTTGTCTCCTTTTTTTAAATCTAGCCTTATCGCATTTTATCGTATTCTGCTTCAGGTTTTCTTTTAAAGCAGGCGGCTTTCTTCCTCTTTACAGACTATAGTTTAGTGAGACTTTTCCTATTTGTCAAGCATATACTGATAAATTTCTCGTTTACTGACGCCTCTGTCCTTTGCCACCGCCTTCATCGCCTCTTTCCGCTCCATCCCGGCATCCTCATAGCGCTTCATATGCTCCTCGATACTCAGGTTCAAAAAGCTCTCCTGCCGCTCCCGTTTTTTCTGCTGAAGATTCTTTCCTTCTACCACAAGCACATACTCGCCCCGCGGTTCTTCCGTCTCATAAAAGGCAAGGGCCCTCTCCAGCGTTGTCGGCATCACGGTCTCAAACTTCTTTGTCAGTTCCCTGCAGATCGTGATCTTTCTTTCCCCCAGCGCCTCATAGAGTTCTTTCAGAGTCCGCACCAGATGGTGAGGCGCCTCATACAGGATCATCGTCCTTGTCTCCTCCGCAAGCAGTTCCAGGATCTCCGCTTTCTCCTTCTTCCCGGAGGGCAAAAACCCCTCAAAGCAAAAACGCCTTGTGGAAAGCCCGGACAGCGTCAGCGCCGTGATACAGGCCGCCGCCCCCGGCAGGGAAGTCACAGTGATCCCTTCCTGCTGACAGAGCTCTACCAGCACTTCTCCCGGGTCGGATATCGCCGGCGTTCCGGCATCCGTGATCAGCGCCACATTGAGCCCTTCCTTCATCTTCTGCACCAGCACCTGTGCTTTTTCCACTTTATTATATTCATGATAGCTTGTCATAGATGTCTTAATTCCAAAATGATTCAGAAGTTTGATGCTGTTTCTGGTATCCTCCGCCGCGATCAGATCGACAGACGAGAGCGTCTCCACCGCACGCGGCGTCATATCCTTCAGATTGCCGATGGGTGTGGCGCAGATATATAATGTTCCGGGCATGGATCTTTGTTTCCTTTCCGCCGCCGGCAGGTACAATGTCCCTGCCGACGGCTGCTTTGTGTAAATATGTCAGTTCGATTACTTAGCCAAAAATGATCATATTATCTAATAACTGTATACCTCTCTGATTTCAGGAGAATACACCCCCGGGCTCTCATAGACGATCAGTGGCTTTTCCACATGCATGCGGGATCTTCCGCCCCGCACCGCTTCGATCAGCACCATATTGGGCTCCTTGTCGACAAAGGGGTACACAAGCTGCATCCTCTTCGGTTCCAGCCCGCAGGCTGTCAGTGTGACAAGGATCTCCGAGAGGCGGAAGGGTCTGTGCACAAGGTAGAAATGCCCTCCCGGTCTCAAAAGTTTTGCCCCCATCCCTGCGATATCCTGAAATGTACAGCACACCTCATGGCGGGCGATCGTCTTCGCCTCGTTGGCGTTTTGAAGCCCATGCTGCCCTATCATATAGGGCGGATTACAGGTTATCACGTCAAAAGAGGCCGTCTCAAATAACCTGCCGGCCTCCCTGATATCTCCTGTTATGATCTCTATTTTTTCTTCCAGAGCGTTCAGCTTTACGCTCCGCCTTGCCATATCCGCACTTTCTCTTTGGATCTCGATCCCCCACAGATGCGGTATCGCTGTCCTTGCTTCCATCAAAAGAGGCAGGATTCCGGTTCCCGTGCCTATATCCAGCAGCCGCTCCCCCTTTGCATCCTTTGCAAAGCCGGCGAGGAGCACGGCATCCATCCCGAAACAGAATCGTTCCGGATCCTGAATGATACGGTAGCCGTTCCTCTGCAGGTCATCCACCCGCTCCCCCGGCATGATCAGTTGCCCTTCTTCCATAAACTCATCCTCTATCATTCGTCCAGTCCGGATAACTGTTCCTTTTTCTCTTTCTTTTCCAGTTTTTCCAGTTCTTTCAGTTCCCGGAGTTCCTCCGAGGAAGCATGCTCTTTTCTGTTTTTATGGCGTCTCTTGAAACGGAGCTGTTCCACTTTGTATTCCTTCAGCTCCTTTTCATCGTTGACCTCCACCAGCACTTTCACAAGCTGGCGCAGTATATTGACACTGTGCACCTCGCCCTTCAGTCCGTCCTCCGTTGTCACAAAATCGCCCACATTCGGAAGTTTCCTGTTTAATTCCTCATAAATATTCTCTTCATTGTTGAGACAGCACATCAGCCTTCCGCAGACGCCGGAAATCTTCGTCGGATTTAAGGACAGGTTCTGTTCCTTCGCCATTTTAATGGAAACCGGTGCAAACTCCGACAGATACGTATGGCAGCAAAGCGGCCTGCCGCAGATGCCGATGCCCCCGACGATCTTTGTCTCATCCCTGACGCCGATCTGCCGCAGCTCGATCCTCGTCTTAAAAACGGCAGCCAGATCTTTTACCAGCTCCCTGAAGTCGATCCGTCCGTCCGCAGTAAAATAGAACAGCACTTTATTATTATCAAACGTATACTCCGCATCGATCAGCTTCATCTCCAGATTGTGCTTTTTGATCTTCTCCAGACAGATCTGGAACGCTTCCTTTTCCTTCTTCCGGTTTGCCGCCTCCTGCTCTACATCCTTTTGGGTCGCCAGCCTGAGTACGGGCTTTAAGGGCTGCACCACCTTCGCATCCTCCACCTCCTTGGGCGGCATCACCACCGTGCCGAATTCAATGCCTCTGGCGGTCTCCACGATCACATGGTCATTCCTTTTTATTCCAAACCCCAGCGGCGCAAAATAATATATCTTCCCCGCCGTCCGGAAACGCACACCTATTACTTTCATCTATAACCTCACATTCTGCCATTCGGCAATTATTCAGCAGACTCCACTTTAATTTTCCTGAATGGTGACAAACAGAAGTTCCATCACCAGCTCAAAATTCACATTGGCGCGCAGTCTGCTCTTCGCGATCTCCAATGCCTTTAAGATATTCTCGATCCCCTCGTAAGCGCTCTTATCAGCCGCTTTTCTGATATATGGTATTTCCTCCCTGAAGATCAGATGGTTTGTGTCATTTGTCGCTTTAAAAAGAAGCACATCGCGATACCAGATGGAAAGGACGTCCAGATATTCGTTCACATCGATATGGTATTCGCGGATTTTTTTCACCGCCGCCATCACCTCATGAAGCTCCATACTCCGGATATTTTTTACAAGGCTCAATGCTTCATTTCTGATATTTTCAAATTCCTCGCTGGAGGCAAGCTGCTTGGCCTGTCCGATATTTCCTCTCGCAAAAGCGACACATATGTCAGCCTTGTAATCCGGGATCATCAGCTCCTTCTTCAGATATTCTTTCACAAGCGCATCCGGCACCGGCTTCATATGCAGCACCACGCAGCGGCTTACAATAGTAGGCAGAAGTACCTCAAGATTCGTAGTCAATATGATGAGCACCGCATAGGCCGGAGGCTCTTCCAACGTTTTCAGCAGGGCATTCTGAGCCTGCGGGGTCATCTTTTCCCCTTCATTTATAATATAGATCTTATAAGGGCTGCTGTAAGGTTTGATCGCGATATCGCCATTGATCTGGCCCCGCACATCCTCCACACCGATAGAATTCGGTTTTTCATGCCCTACAAATATGATATCCGGCTGGTTTCCCGTCTCCGCCTGTTTACAGGAATGGCATTCACCGCAGGGCTTTAGCCCCTGTTTTTCGCACTGCAGCGTTGCCGCGAAAGTTTTTGCAATAAATTCTTTTCCTGAAAAGCGTTCTCCCTGAATGATATAGGCATGGGAAATCTTCTTTTCCGAAATTGCATTTTGAAGATACTCTTTTATATGTTCCTGTCCTATAATATCATCAAAACTGCGCATATTCTCACCCCCTCTACGTAAAAATATCCAGAAGCAGCCCCTCAATCTCCCCTATTTTACTGAGGATCAGAAGGTTATCCTTCTCATCTTTCATAAGTTCCTGCGCCAGTTCATCCAGATTCTGGTCGATCAGCCTGATAATGCCATATACACGATGCCGACCTTTTCTGTCAAGAAAATTTTCTCTGGAAAAATGATGGGAGCGGCTCACAACCTCATTCATAAAGTCTTTGATCAGTCCCCTGTACCGTTTCATATCCCTTACATCCCGGCGTTTTCCGAGTCGTTTTCCCTGCATCGTGATCTCTTCCATCAGCGCTGTCAGCCTTGCCTGCAGTTCCTGCTCTTCCACACGGCTGGCCAGTGTAAATTTGAAAGTACCGTCCGCCTGTGTTTTTTCTGCCGTCGGCGCCACTTGTGACACCTGTGTCAGTTGATTTACTTTAATATCCACGATGACGCCTCCTTCTCATCTTTTTATTCTATACAGTATTTCAGTCTTTCCGTTTTTTCCCTGCCGGATCAAGCGCTTTCCCCGCATTTTTCTTTAATATATTCCGAGATTTCCGAAAGACATCTCTCCAGATCGTCATTTAAAAATCTTTTTTTAATATCCGCCTGCGCAATCTTCTCCTCGCTGAAATCCTGCACATCCGCCAGAAAGCGTCTGCACATCTCCTCATACTGCGGCACTTCCTGAGTACGTTCCCGATCCAGCGCCCGCTGAAGCCTCTCTCCGTCATCCAGATCGATAAATACCGGGATCATTTTTTCTTTTCCGAAATATGCACGGACTTTTTCATAGGACTCCAGTGTCCCTATCATCAGATAGTTTTTCTGATCCTGGAATATATTATCCTCCACAACCGTAAAATATCTCCATACACCCTGTACCGTATGGTAGATCCTGTCTTCTATGACCTTGCCTTCCCGCTGCAGTTTCTGAAAACCCGCCTCATCCGTAAAATGGTATTCCACACCGTCCCTCTCACCTGCCCTGATCGGCCGGGTCGTATAAAGTACCACTGTATGGAATCTGAACTCCTTCTCCCCGAGAAGCCGCTTGTAGATCGTATCTTTTCCCGATGAACTTTTTCCCATGAGATAGACAATTTTTCCCATAAAGCCCTCAATACTATAGTGTCTGTCGCTACTATGCATACTTATTGATATTCTAACATACTTTATATTTTAAAAGAAGGTTTATTACTGGAAATCTTCCGGAATTTTCAGTAAATTTTCAAAACACATATTTTTCCCTGATCCGATATTCCCGTCAGATATTCTTTTTTTTCCCTGATCTTTTTCACCCTCAGGATCAGTTCCCTGCCTATTCTCTCCCCGGGTATTACAAAAGGGATCCCCGGCGGATAAAAATAGAGATAACCTCCGCTGACCCTTCCTACCGCCTGTTCCGGATAAACCCACTCCTTTTGCTGCTGCATTGCCTCATAAATGCCAAGTTCCGAAAAAGCCGGCACTATATTATATATATCGTCGTATTCCTTCTCTTTCGTTATCCCTGCGTTTTGCCGTCCGGGTTCCGCCAACCCTTTATCTATCCGGGCCAGAGCATTTATCAGCCGTTCTATCCCCTCTTTTGAATCCATGACTGTCAGGATCCCCAGCACATATGCGGCTCCTGCCATCTCCATCTGCAGATGATACTCCTCCCGTAAGATCCCATATAACTCCTGCCCTGTCATCCCTGTTCCTTTTACTGAGATGACCAGCTTTCCGGGATCTCTTCCCTTTCCTGCCGGTAAAATTTTAATGCAGGAAAACTTTTCTGTTTCTTTTTCTATCAGCTTCCTGTATTCCAGCAGCCTTCCATATCCCTCCTCCCCTTCCGCCATGACAAAATCCATGCAGCGGTCTATGCTCGCCATGAGCAGATAGGAAGGACTGCTGCTCTGGTATATGCGCAGATAATTTTTCAGCCTCTCCCTGTCGACAAGCTGCCCCTGTACATGCAGCAGAGCTGTCTGCGTCAGGGCAGGCAGTGTCTTATGAACGCTGTTGATCACGATATCTGCCCCGCAGGATACCGCATTCTCCGGCGCCTTTTCCGACAGCGCAAAATGCGCCCCATGAGCTTCATCCACAATGAGCGGAATACGATGGGCATGCACCTCTCTGGCGATCCCCCGAATATCCGATATGATGCCGTCATAGGTTGGCGATGTGATCACCACGCCGCAGATATCGTTCCTTCCTTCCAGATGCTCCTCTACCTGTTTGGGCGTGATCTCACCCTGTATGCCAAACTCCTCTATCATCCCCGGCCATAAATATTCCGCCTGCAGCCGGTTCAAAAATATTCCGTTATATACCGATTTATGACAGTTTCTTGCTGCCAGCAGCTTTTTCCCTTCCTGCGCTATGACCGAAACTGCACTTAAAATTCCGCATGTACTCCCGTTTATCAGAAAAAAACTTTCCTCCGCATGATAAAGACGGGCTGCCTTTTGCTGTAATGACAACAGCAGCCCTTTTGCATCATGCAGATTATCAAACCCTTCTATTTCCGTGATATCATACCGGTATATACTTTCCGGACCAAGCGCTCCGCTGCCGCAGAACGATTTACTCTCCTCCGGAAGACGCTTATGGCCGGGCATATGGAAAGGGTAATAATCTGATCCGCCGTAATTTTCCAGTTCTTCCCACAAGCTTTTCACTTTTTCCTTTTTCTCCGATGGCCTTTTTGTAAATGTATCGTCTCTAAAAAAGAACAGTATTTATCTGCCGCTGTCACAACCCAGGCTTCCCTGCACATAGGCGGTTTTATCGTGAGCGGCCACATATGCTTTATAATGATCTCCCTCTGCCTGCCCGTCAGTTCATATTCTGCTTCCGCATTTTTCAGGGCCCTTGCCGGATGATAAAACCCGTGCAGCCTGTGCGGATTTTCCTTATCCACATCATGCCAGTCATACAGAAAATAATCATGGAGCAGGGCCCCTCTTACCAGATCCCTGCGGCTGTGTTCAATCCCCAGAAGTTCCGAAAGCGCCACGCTCAGCCGTGCGACCTGAATACTGTGCTCTTTTACGGAAATCCGGCCATGCTGCATATTATTTTTACTGCTGTCAAAGTTTTTGGAATGAAGAATATCCCAGGCATACTGATTCAACTCATTCTGGATCTTTTTCTGTTTTCTAAAATATTCTATACGCTTCTCCCGCCTGCGTTCCCGCAGATATGCTCTGATGCTCCCCATTTTATGTCGCTTTCTTCTGATACTCTGTTTTTATCTATGGTATCCTTTATGAGTATAACACAAAATTCAGAAAATGATAAAATAAATAGTCTCTGAACAGCCCTGCTGCTTCCATACTGCATTAAAAAAACCTATAGATGCCCATTTGACCACATCTACAGGTTTTCCGCATGACAAATGCCCAGAACCGGAATCGAACCAGTGACACGAGGATTTTCAGTCCTCTGCTCTACCAACTGAGCTATCTGGGCATCAGGCTTTCGCCTTAGTAGCGGGGACAGGATTTGAACCTATGACCTTCGGGTTATGAGCCCGACGAGCTTCCAGACTGCTCCACCCCGCGATACAATATTTAATTTTCCGGCCTTCGCCGACTGGACGGAGGTGGATTCGAACCACCGAAGCAATTTGCAGCAGATTTACAGTCTGTCCCCTTTGGCCACTCGGGAATCCGTCCATATATTTAATACTTATTCCAAAGCCGATGAACGGACTCGAACCGTTAACCTGCTGATTACAAATCAGCTGCTCTGCCAATTGAGCCACATCGGCACTTTCTCTTCTCTGGCAGCTGATTTGTAATCAGTCTGCTCTGCCTACAACAGTCACTTCCTGACTGTTGTCAAGAATTGAGCCACATCGGCATCTTTCAAAACTCGAGCCATATCGGCATTTTCTCTTTTAAATGGGACCTATAGGGCTCGAACCTATGACCCTCTGCTTGTAAGGCAGATGCTCTCCCAGCTGAGCTAAGATCCCATATATGAGACGACCCAGATCGGACTCGAACCGACGACCTTCGCCGTGACAGGGCGACGCTCTAACCAACTGAGCCACTGGGCCAAAGTGAACAAGTTCGCTTACGAGATTCGCTTTGCGAACTCGGAACTGCTTCTGCTCTTGAGGGTTCATACCCTCAAAACCGAACACTGAATCTCCATCCTTCTCCCTCAACCTTCTGGTCAAGCCCTCGGCCTATTAGTACGGGTCAGCACAAACATCGCTGCTCTTACACCT
>JAETSN010000010.1 GCA_021769625.1 [Clostridium] symbiosum
GTCGCCACGCTTGCGCTCCGGGCTGCAACGTAGCGGTACTAGGCTCGTGAAATACCTCGCCAAGTGCCGACGTTGCTGCAGGGGCTCCTTGAGGATTTGATTTTCCTCCCGGCTGTTTCATGGCATTAACTGGTTTCATGGCATTAACTGATATGAAAGGCTGAACTGTTACAAGAGCAGGTAGCCGAGACGAGAATTTGCTTGCAAAAGCAGGGAGTTTGTGGTAAAATACAGAAGTTGTGAAAAAACACATATACCGGTTTCCGGTTGGTGCCTTTGCGTGCAGGGGTAGGCCGGGAAGTTGGGGAGTCATGGACCCGGTACAGTATATGGAAGAAAAAACCAAATGGAGGAAAAAGACATGAGCGTAATTTCAATGAAACAGTTGCTGGAAGCGGGTGTGCATTTCGGACACCACACAAGAAGATGGAACCCCAAGATGGCTCCGTATATCTTCACAGAGAGAAACGGTATTCACATCATCGATCTGCAGAAATCCGTAGGCAAGGTAGACGAAGCCTACAATGCGGTCGCAGATATCGTTTCCCAGGGAGGTATCATTCTTTTTGTAGGGACAAAGAAACAGGCGCAGGATGCAGTGAAGACAGAGGCAGAGCGCTGCGGAATGTACTATGTAAATGAAAGATGGCTCGGCGGTATGCTGACCAACTTTAAGACGATCCAGTCAAGGATCGACAGACTGAAAAGAATTGAGGAGATGGCGGAAGACGGTACTTTCGATGTACTGCCGAAGAAGGAAGTCATCCAGATCAAGAAAGAATGGGATAAGCTCAAGAGAAACCTCGGCGGCATCAAGGAAATGAACAGGATCCCCGACTGTATTTTCGTGGTTGACCCGAAAAAGGAGAGGATCTGTGTACAGGAAGCGCACGCACTGGGCATCACGCTGATCGGTATCGGCGATACAAACTGTGATCCGGAAGAGCTTGACTATATTATCCCTGGCAATGACGATGCGATCAGGGCCGTAAAACTGATCGTTTCCAAGATGGCTGACGCTGTTGTCGAGGCATCTCAGGGAGAAGCTGCATACACAGAAGAGATGGCAGAGGCGTCGGAAGGCGAAGCAGAGGATATCGAGGAAGTAGCGGCAGCGGAAGACTAATAATATATTTGGAGGAAATATAAAATGGCTATTACAGCGGCAATGGTAAAAGAGTTGAGAGAGATGACCGGCGCGGGCATGATGGATTGTAAAAAAGCCCTCACCGAGACAAATGGCAATATGGACGAAGCTGTTGAGTTTTTAAGAAAGAACGGACAGGCAAAGGCTGAGAAGAAAGCCGGCCGTATCGCTGCAGAAGGTATCTGCAGGATCGCGGTGGCAGAAGGCAAGGCTGCGGTCGTGGAAGTAAACTCCGAGACTGACTTTGTGGCAAAGAACGAGACATTCCAGACTTTTGTTGAGGCGGTGGCGAAACAGGCACTGGAGACAACAGCGGCAGATATGGATGCGTTTCTGGCTGAGAGCTGGAAGGAAGATGGCTCTAAGACCGTAAAAGAAGCACTGGTAGAAAAGGTTGCGACTATCGGCGAGAACCTGAACATCAGAAGATTTGAAGTGGTTGAGGCTCCTATCATAGTGGATTATCTGCACGGCGGCGGACGTATCGGCGTTATCGTGGCTGCGGAGGCAGGCGCGGACAACGATGCGGTAAGGGAAGCTTTAAAGAACGTGGCTATGCAGGTTGCGGCACTGGCACCGAAATATGTGTGCAGAGACGAGATAAGCGATGATTACATTGCGCATGAGAAAGAGATCCTTCTGGCACAGATCATGAATGATCCGAAGGAATCCGCTAAGCCCCAGAAAGTGATCGACGGTATGATCAACGGCCGTATCAATAAGGAGCTGAAGGAGATCTGCCTGCTGGATCAGGTCTATGTAAAAGCGGAAGACGGCAAGCAGACCGTCGGACAGTATATCGCACAGGTTGCCAAAGCAAACGGCACGGACCTGAAGGTAACAAAGTTTGTACGTTACGAGACAGGAGAAGGACTGGAGAAGAAGAACGAGGACTTTGCGGCTGAGGTTGCGGCGCAGATCGGATAATTCGCAAAACAGATGAACGCATAGAAATATATCAAAAACAGGCGAATAGAGATAAGAATAAGAACCCCCTGCAAGTGGTGTGAATGTGCCATTTGCAGGGGGTTTTTCAATCATTAAATGTAGATGTTTTCCTTAATAATTATAATATTGTTTTTTGAATTCTAAAAAAATTACCTAAAATGTTATCATATTACAAAAAAATAATTGTAAAAATGTTATACTCCAAAAAAATACATATTATGGAGGTATAACATGAGTATCAATATGAAAAATTGGGCGCGGGAATACATTGAGTCATCAGAGAAAAAAGCGATGCCGATCCTTTCTTTTCCGGGAATTCAGCTGACAGGGCATACGGTGGAGGAGATGGTGAAGGACGGACACCTGCAGGCTCTGTGTATGGAAGCAATTGCAAAGAAGTTTGACACGGGCGCGGCATTCAGCCTGATGGATCTTTCTGTGGAGGCGGAGGCCTTCGGAAGCCCGGTACACTACAGTGAGGACGAAGTGCCGACAGTGACGGCTGCCCTCATCCATGACGAGGAGGAAGCGGAAGCGCTGAAAGTACCGGAAGTAGGGGCAGGACGCACCGGCGAATGCATCAAAGGAATCAGAGAGGTGGCAGGGCTGATCACGGACCGCCCGGTTCTGGCAGGCATTATCGGACCTTTCTCTCTGGCGGGAAGACTGTTGGATATGACGGAGATCATGATCCTGTGTATCGAGGAACCGGAACTGGTGGAGACGGTTTTGGAGAAGGCAACGGAATTTCTGATCAAATACGCGAAGGCCTTCAAGGAGGCGGGAGCTGATGGAATTGCCGTGGCGGAGCCGGCGGCCGGCCTTCTCTCCCCGAATCTGATCCGTGACTTTTCCATGCCTTATGTGCAGAGACTGATCGAGAGCGTGGAAGATGACAACTTTATGGTACTGTACCACAACTGCGGAAGCGTGATCCCCCTTCTGGATCAGATCAAGGGAATCCATCCGGGCGCGTACAGCATAGGCAATGCGGTGGATATTGAGGAAACCTTAAAGGTTCTGCCCTCCGACAGCCTTGTGGTCGGGAATATCGATCCGGCGGGTACTTTCCGCCACGGAACACCGGAAAAGATCCGTCAGGAAACCCTTGCGCTTCTTGAGCGCTGCAGCAAATATCCAAACTTTGTGATCGCCAGCGGATGCGATATTCCGCCTATGACTCCCATGGAAAATATACAGGCATTCTTCGATGCTGTCAAAGAGTTTTACGAGAAATAACAGATAAATGTAGTGCGGGGCCCTTTTGCCCGCCGGATCTGGTATTCCTGTACGGGTATACAGATGCGGCGGACGAAAGGGCTTTTGACTTGGGTAAATGTTTTTCAGGGCAAAAAATGCAGAGGTTTCGGATAGCCGTAGGATTTAAACAAGGCGGCCATATCCGCCTGTCCTTTCCGGAGGGCGTCTGTGACGGAGGCATTTTCCGTTATGATCTCTTTCATAACCTGGCACAGGATGGCCTCGATCCGGCTCTGGGGTATGATCAGGGAATTCCGGCTGTAGGGGCCTGTGCGCTTGCGGCAGTACTGGAAGCTCTCCTCGGTGAGCTCCAGCCAGGGGTAGAGTTTGAGCAGTTCATGGCTGTGGTAAGGCGGCGTGGCGGGGGACTGCCCGTCCAGGATCGTCATATAGATGCTGATGTTTTTCTGGCACAGCCATTTAAAATACCAGAAAGCTTCCCTGGTCTTTGTGGTGTAGGGATTGAGCCCCAGATTCCATCCGATGCTGGCGGGAGCGCGGCCGGGAATGGGGGTGTATCCCACCCGCCCGGAGACGATATCGTGCAGATTCGTCCGGATCTTATTGGCGTATTCCGTGTAGGTGATCAACATGGCCGTTTTTCCGTTGCAAAAATCGGAAACCGTGCGGTCGATGGAGGTCTCCAGCGGAGAAGCCTCCACATACTGAAGCGTCTGGAGAATGCTCCGGAGGGCCTGTTCATTTTCAGGCGTATCGATACAGGCGCGGTTGTATTTATCCCACAGCTTTCCCCCGCTGGCCCAGAGACGTATCAGAATCTCCGGCGCGAACTCTTCATCCACGATGCCGGCCATGGAAGTGCCGTACGGGGTGGGAGAGAGGGGATTGAAGCTTCTGGTAAAGAAGGAAGCCACGCCGTTGAATTCCGTCCAGGTTCTGGGGGGACGCAGGGGAATCTGATATTTATTCTTAAAAGCATTCTGCAGGGTGCGGTTATCAAATAAATCCTTCCGGTAAAACATGATCTGGGAACCGCCGATGATAGGGATACCGAAATAGCGGTCGTCATATTTGCAGTTTTCCATATTGGCGGGGAAAAAGAAATCCATATGAAAACTCTCTCCCTGAATATAATCCGTGATATCGGCCACAAGGCCGTTCTGTACCATATATCCCAGCCAGGGGACATCGTACATGTAGATGTCATAGTGAGGCTCGGACTGCTCCTGATCCCTGATGATGGCGGAAAGAAGCTCGTTCTGGGGCACAAAATCGATCTCCACCGGAATATCAAAGAGCATGGTAAAGTTTACCGACAAAAGCTTTGTGCTGTGCGAGGTGGACAGGTCCACCATCAAAATGCGCAGAGGAGAAGCCTTCGGCACGGCCGCGGGGTTCTTTTTTATTTTGGGGGCAGACAGTTTGATCTCCGAATGCACGATCTCATCCGTAAAAAGCAGGGTTCTGGGCTCAAACAGAACAGGAGCCTCGATATTTTCGAGCAGAAGCTTCGCAGCCTCCCGCCCCAGCGTAAACGCGGTGCGCTTGGTGCGCAGGATACCGGGGGCGCTGCCCGCCTGGCTCCACGATTCCTCGCCGAAGGTGAGGATCTGTATGTCGCCGGGAAAACGCAGGCCCAGAATCCGGCACGCCTCCGCCGCGCCCTGGGCAATGCTTTCCGAGGTGGTGATGATGGCCTCGATCCGGTCCGGATCGGGGATGCGGAACAATACCTTAAATGCGTCTTCTTTTGTCATATCCGTGGTCTGGATCAGCGCCGGATCGGGAGAGAGGCCGTAATCCTGCATGGCGGTCTCATAACCGTTTCTCGCCTCCGATTCGGAGGAAAAATGACGGGATCCGGTGATCAGGGCAATGCTTCTGAAACCGTTTTCGATCAGGCGCTGCGTGAGGTAATACGCAGTGCGAAAATTGTCAAAGCCCGCAAAGCTGACGTTCAGATTGTCCGGACGGCGCTCGATAAAGACTGCAGGAATATTATAATTTTTGATCCGGGACTCAAAGAAATCGCTGTTTTTCGGCTGCGATGTGATGATGAGCAGCCCGGACACATTGTCCCCCGTGAAATCGTTGATCTTCTCGCACTCGATATCCGGAGAATTGTTGGAGAAGGCTACGCTGATATTGTAGGCCTTATTCTGCAGATAGGAGGAAATACCCTTAAAGATATCCGCGTGATAAGAATTATCAATGTCCGTCAGGACAACGCCAATCTTGCGCGAAGCGGAAGACTTGAGGCTGCGCGCGGAGGCGTTGGGGATATATTTCAGTTTTTCTATGGAATCCATAACCCTGCTCTTTGTTTCCGGCCTGACATTTTTGGCTCCGCTCAGACAGCAGGAGACCGTGGCGATGGAAACGCCGGCATCTTTTGCAACATCCTTTAAAGTGGCCAAAGTAACTGCTCCTTTCGTAAAAAAACCTGACACTCCGAAACATTCTGTACAAATTACTTTATTTTATCATATGCCTGTCCTCAAAACAAGCATCTAAATGTTTAGAAAAATATTTTGCAAAACGGGTTGAATTGTTTGAGGGCGCAGGTATAATGAAGATAACAGAAGGAAAGCAGAACGCACACGGAGAGGAGAGGCGAAATGAAGCGATACGGACAGGTGATCAGGGTAAAGAAGGAGCAGCTCGAAAAGTATAAGGCACTTCACGCAAATCCCTGGAAAGAGGTCAATGATAAAATTAAGGAATGTAATATTCAGAATTATTCCATCTATTACAGAAACGGCTATCTGTTCAGCTATTTCGAGTATGTGGGGGAAGATTTCGAGGCGGATATGAAGAAAATGGGGGAGGATCCCATGACGCAGAAGTGGTGGAAAGAGACGGACCCCTGTCAGATGCCTGTGGAGGACGCGGAAGAGGGCGTCTGGTGGGCCGACATGGAGGAGGTCTATCATCTGGATTGAATCTAATCGTTTAGAAAAAGTGAAAGTAAAAATAAGGAGGATGATTGCATGACATCAAGAGAGAGAGTTCTCGCCGCCATCGAGCACAGAGAACCTGACTATGTGCCTCTGGATCTGGGGGCGACGCCGAGCTCGGGAATTTCGGCCATTGCTTACAACAATCTGAAAAAGGAGCTGGGCATGGAACACGGGCATACGAGGGTGTTTGATGTTGTCCAGCAGGTGGCGCAGCCCGAGGAGGAGATCCTTGACCGGTTCGGCGTGGATGTGCTGGATATCGGCCGGGTGTTCAACGAGAGGGACGAGGACTGGTATGATATCGAACTGGCGGACGGTTCCATCGGCCAGTATCCCAAATGGTTTAAGCCGGTAAAACAGGATAACGGCGCTTATCATGTATATGATGCGGAGGGCACTCTGATCGCCAAGATGCCCGTGGGCGCGACATTCTTTGACCAGACTTATTTCCCCTATGTGGAGGATTATCCGGACGACTGGTCGGATCTGGACCACCAGATGGGGAAGGTTCTGTGGAGCGCTCTGGTACACAGCCCCTGGGACCACGCGGGGGAGAAGGATTTTTACAAAGAGCTCAGGCGGCGCACGCTGGAACTTCGGGAAAAGACCGATAAGGCTCTGATGATCACCTGCGGCTGCAATCTTTTCGAGTGGGGCACGTTCCTCCGCCGGATCGACAACTTCCTGATGGATACCTACGCGGATCCGGAAAATGTGGAGGCGCTGGTGGAGCAACTGATGATCCGTCATCTGGCCACGCTGGAAAAGGTGTGCGAGTCGGTGGGGGATATCGTGGATATTCTCCGGTTCGGGGATGATCTGGGGATGGATACGGGAATGTTCATGTCCAGAGAAAAGTATCAGGAGCTCTTTAAGCCTTATCACACAAAGCTCAACGAATATGTACATAAACACAGCAAGATGAAGACGTTCCTTCATTCCTGCGGTTCCATCTACCAGATCATGGGGGATCTGATCGATGCGGGATACGATGTGATCAACCCGGTGCAGACAACGGCATATCAGATGGATCCCGCCACACTGAAGCGGGAATTCGGAAAGGATATCACTTTCTGGGGCGGCGGCTGCAACACCAGAAGCATCCTGAACCGGGCGACGCCGGAGGAGGTGTACGACTACTCCAGACGGATGATCGATATTTTTGCACCGGGCGGCGGATTCGTGTTTAACCAGGAGCATAACATCATGCCGGATGTGCCGGCGAAGAACATCCTCGCCATGTACAGGGCGGTGGCGGATTCGAGAAAATAGGAAAAGGAGCGGAGACGAGAAATGAAAGAAAACGGGAAACTGAAAAAGCTGTTTGCCAGAAGTGAAGTGACTGTTATACTGGCTGTTCTCATTCTGGGACTTATTTTTACTGTCTGTTCGGACAGCTTTCTGACGGCCTACAACTTCTTCAATCTGGGAAGAAACGCGGCGGTCTATATGTTCATTGCGCTGGGGCAGGCGATGGTAGTGATCGTGGGCGGAATGAATCTGTCGCTGGGATACATCGGCGGACTTACGGTGGTGATGGCAGGACTGGCGATGCAGGAATGGCAGGTGCCCTCCGGGGTTGCGATCCTGATCGGGCTGAGTGTGGGAATCCTGACAGGGCTGACCAACGGTCTGATCATCACTACCCTGAAGCTGAATTCTTTTGTGGTGACTCTGGCCACATCCTTCGTGTATACGGGCCTGATCAACGGGATATCCAAAGGCTTTCCCTACGACGGGATTCCGGACGGGTTTACCTTTATCGGGCGGGAAGGATTTCTGGGAATCCCCTACCTGCTGATCCTGGCGGTGATCGCGCTGGTCATCGTGGGATACATATTTAAGTATACCGTGATCGGCCGCCGTTATCTGGCAGCGGGCGGCAACATCGAGGCGGCCCGGATGTCGGGTGTGAATACCAATAGAATACTGATCATTGCCAACGTTGCATCCGGTGTGTTTGCATCTATCGCGGGACTTCTCTGGATCTCCAGGACCGGATCGGCACAGCCCTCCACAGGAGTGGACTGGATGGTGATATCCTTTGCGGTGGCCGTGATCGGCGGCACATTGTTAAAGGGCGGCGTTTTCAACGCGGTGGGCGTATTTTTTGCAGGTTTCCTCATCGTGATGGTGAAAAACGGCCTGGTAATGTTGAATGCAAATGTTTACTTTGAGCAGACCTATCTGGGGCTGATCCTCCTTCTGGCTGTCTCACTGGAAAGCATTAAGCAGATATTCAGTACAAGAAAGTTAAAACAGGAACTGAAAAAAGGACACGCAGTCCAAAACGAAAAGTAAAAAGGGAGGCAAAACAATGAAAGCGAAAAAAGTATTGGCACTGGTAATGAGCACTGTTCTGGCATTCGGGCTGGCAGCCTGCGGAGGCAGCGCAGGGGAGGCGCCCGCGACACAGGCGCCTGCAGCGGAAGAAGCGGAGGCTCCTGCGGAGGAAGCAGCCCCTGCGGAAGAGGCAGGAGCACCTGCGGAGGAGGCGCCTGCGGCGTCCTCGGATGTGAAGATCGCCTGGTATGCGCCTGCACCTCATCCTTATTTTGATGATGTGAAGAAAGGCGTGGAGAAATTCCAGGAAGAGCAGGGCGTGGAAGTGATCATGCAGATCGGTCCGGACTGGACGCAGGCAAGTGAGAATGAAAAGGTAGAGGCACTTGTGGCCCAGGGCGTGAATGCCATTTCCATCTATCCTTGCGATGCTTCCGGCGCCAATGGTCTGTATGAGGAAGTTTCCGAGAATATGGGCGTAAATGTTGTAAACTTTGGAACCGACACCAACAAGCCTACTACGGCAAAGTTTGCGGTGGGAACCGACGTAAAGCAGGCGGCTTACGAAGCGACAGAGGCAGTGATCAAGATGATGGGCGAAAAGGGCAAGATCTTAAATGTCCTTGAGGTGCTGGAGGATCCCAACACGGCGCTGAGAAAAGAAGGCGTTGAGGAATGTGTTGCCGCATATCCGGATGTAGAGATCATTCAGGAAATTGCGGGCATCAAGAACCAGGAGGAAGCGGTCAGCAAGATCGAGAGCGCTATGTCCGCACACGGAAACGAGATCACAGGGATCGTGTGTACCGGAATGGTGACCAGCGTGGGTATGACACAGGTGTTGAATGACTATTACGCTAAAAATCCGGATGCGCCTCATATTTATGCGATCGGTATCGACACGGATTCCGGCGTCATGCAGGGAATTCAGGACGGCGTTGTGGATGCGACCATCGCTCAGAACAATCTGGGCCACGGTTATATCTCCTGTATGCTTCTCAAGTATCTGGGAGAGGGCTACAGCGTGAAGGACGGCGTTTACTTCGTAAATTCCGGCAATGTTATCGTGACAAAGGACAACATTGACAGCTATCAGAGCGATCTGGATAAGACTACAGAGGAAATTCTGGGGAGCCTTACAACGGATTATCTGACAAAATAACGATCATATAATAAAAGGGGCTGTTTCATTCAGATACAGCCCCGCCTTAACAGGGACTGCGGAGGTCATACAGATGCTGGAATTAAAACATATCAGTAAAATTTTTCCGGGAGTAAAAGCCCTGGACGATGTGACTTTAACTTTCAAAACTGGAGAGATCCACGCGCTTATGGGAGAAAACGGTGCGGGAAAATCTACATTGATCAAAATAATAACCGGTATTTATCAGGCCGATCTGGGCGATGTATATCTGGACGGGCAAAAGGTTGTGATGCGCAGCTACCGTGATGCCGTCGAGCACGATATCAGTATGGTGAGCCAGGAGATCCAGGTGATCCCCGAGGCGACAGTGGCGGAAAATATTATCCTTGACCGCATTGATAAGTATACAAAGCATGGAAAAATTGATTGGAGCCGGATATTTTCGGATGCAGAGATTTATTTGAAAATGGTGGGACTGGAAATCAGTCCCACCGAAAAAATTGAACACCTTACGGCGGCGCAGAAACAGCTGATCCAGATTGCAAAATCCCTGTCAGCCAATGCCAGATATATTTTGCTGGATGAGCCCACCTCGTCTCTCACAAGTTACGAGAGCAGCAATCTGATCAGGCTGGTGAAAAAGCTGAAAGAGGACGGCGTCGGAATTATTTTTGTATCGCACAAGATCGAAGAGGTTCTGGAGCTGTGCGATGTGGTTTCCGTGATAAGGGACGGGAAATACGTCGGAACGAAATCCTGCGCCGGCCTGGGGCGTCAGGATCTGGTGAAGATGATGATCGGCCGGGAGGAATCCACGGAACATCTCGGCTTTCTGGATATTAAGGACGAGGTGGTCTTAGAGGTGAAGCATGCGGTTGCCTACGGGAAAACCGAGGATGTCAGCTTAAAGCTTCACAAAGGTGAAATTCTGGGACTGTACGGCCTGATCGGCTCAGGGCGGACCGAACTTGCCAGACTGATCTTCGGGGCGGATAAAATGGACTCCGGGGAGATCTGGGTGAACGGCAAGAAAGCGGAGATCCACTCGATTCAGGACAGTATTGAAAAATATAAGATAGGGTATGTCTCCGAGAACCGGAAGGAGGAGGGCCTGATCTTAAGTTTCCCGGTGGGAACCAATATGAGCATTACCATCTGGCATCGGATTCTGAACAAATTCCGCAAGATTCAGACCGGCAGGGAGGCGGAGATCGTGGAGAGGATGATTCAGAAGATGCAGGTGAAAACTCCCTCCGTGGAGACCCATGTGGGGAATCTCTCCGGCGGAAACCAGCAGAAAGTCAGTATTGGAAAGTGGCTGGCGGCGGACTGTGATATTCTGATCATCGATGAGCCTACCGTGGGTGTGGATGTGGGCGCAAAAAAATATATTCATGATCTGATCTGGCAGCTCGCTAAGGAGGAGGGGAAGTCCATCATTCTCATCTCATCCGATATGCCGGAAATGATCACGCTCGCCAGAAGGATCCTGGTATTTAAGAATCATAAGATCGTAAATGAGATCAACGGGTTGAACACAGAGGTAAAAACCTACGAGGAAGTCAGCCAGGAGATCGGAAAGGCGATGGCATAAGCGTTACCGGAACTGTTTCGGCGTAAGGCCCGTATACTTTTTAAAGACCTTGGAAAAATAGCTCTGATCCTCGAAACCTACGGCCACTGCAATATCGATGATGGAGAAATCCGTATTGGACAAAAGCCGCTTGCTCTCCTCGATCCGCACCATATTCAGGTACTCCTTAAAAGAGGACCCGGTCATCTGTTTGAACAGGGTGGAAAAATAGGAAGGATGCAGATGGACGTGGGCGGCCACATCCTCCAGCGTAAGCTGCGTATTAAAATGTTCCGATATATACAGCAGGGCCTTTTTGATGACATCATGGTTTTTGGAAGGAATATAGTTGAACATACTTTCCGAAAAAGTTTCCACTATCTCCTGAAGTTTGTGGCAGAGAGTGTCCATGGAGGTGATCTGCTGCAGGTTTTTCAGAAAATGATTATTCAGCCTCAGGATACTGTCTGTGGACGCACCCCCTTCGATGGCGGTCCGGGAGAGCAGGGAACATAGTTCCAGTGCCCTGGTTTTCACGATGTCAAGGCTGCTACCCTGAGAGAAGAGGACGTAACCCAAAAGATCGTTTAAAATGGCGTTGGCGTTCTGGATGTCCCCTAACTTCACTCTGGTGAGCAGCTCTTTTTCCTTTTCGTAGGGGTAGGTGACAGTGCGGGTGTCTTCCGCCTTGTATCTCTGGATGGACTCGTTGATCCGGGACTGCTGGAGAAGCTTTTGATTATTTTCCAGAAGTTCATGCCGGCTGTCCAGGATGACATTGGAGAACAGGAAAAAAATCAGATTGCTGATATGGCTGACTTTGGCAGGCTGGATAACAGGCAGGCTGCCGGTTTCGTCGTAGAGATCAAGAGCATCGTCTGTGGAGAGGTGATAGCGCTTTGTGATATCCGAGATCAGGATGGAATCGGGCGTGTCCATCAGAAAAGGCCCGACCAGAATGGAGCCTAAAAAAGCATGCTTGCTGATGAGAGGATACACAATATGGTTTAACTGCGCATGGCAGGAAAAGATGTAGGGGCCTCCCAGGACAACCGCTTTTTTGCTGGCGGAAATATGGAGTTTTTCGCAGGTTTCATAGGAAGGAAGATGCTTCTGAAACAGGGTGCAGAACCGGGGGGATTCCCCCTCGGATGCCAGGATCTGGCCGTGCTCATTGATGATCTGTATGGAAAGCCCGACACATTCATAGAAGGTGAGGAGCATGGACCGGAGGTTTTCCTCGGAAACTATGGTATATAATACAGGTTTCAAAGCGGATGTCTCCTTTCTTTTTGCGGTTTGGTTTTCTGCATATTGTTTAAGCTGATTATATCCTATCAAGCCGGAATATACAATCATCTTGAAAAATTGTAAAAATTATTTTAAAAATCTTAAATAAATACCAAAAAGACAAAGGGAAGCGGCTATAATAAGGATTATAAGAAACGGCTGCCGGCTTCCAGGGCCGGACGGCGGCGGAACAGATACATAAAAGATGTGAAAGGATGGAGGAACGGAAATGGGAGTGATTCAGGAGATTTCGGAATATTTACAGAAAGGCCGGGCAAAAAATGTGAAGGCGCTGGTACAGCAGGCGCTGGACGAGAACCTTGACCCGAAAGAGATTTTGAATGAGGGGCTTCTGTCCGCGATGATGATCGTGGGTGCGAAGTTTAAAAACAATGAGGTCTTTGTTCCGGAAGTTCTGGTGGCGGCGAGAGCCATGAATGCGGGACTGACAGTGCTGGAGCCGAAACTTGTGGAAGTGGGAAACGAGCCGGTCGGTAAGGCTGTGATCGGAACCGTGCAGGGCGACCTTCACGACATCGGAAAGAATCTGGTCGTGATGATGTTAAAAGGCGCAGGATTTGAGATTTATGATCTGGGCGTGGATGTGGATCCGATGGCGTACATCGACAAGGCGGAGGAAGTGGGAGCGGATATCATCTGTATGTCGGCCCTTCTTACCACGACCATGCCGAAAATGCAGGACTGCATCGATAATCTGAAAGAGAGAGGACTCAGGGACAAATATATTGTCATGATTGGCGGGGCTCCGGTGAACGACAGCTTCTGTCAGCAGGTCGGGGCTGATTACTACACCCCGGATGCGGCTACCTGTGCCGAGGTTGCAAAGAAAGTGGTGCTGGAGAAAAGGGCAGCCGGTTGAGACGCCGGATGATCGGGAATTTTTCCGGGACAGCCTGTTTTGAACAGGGAACAGACTGTAAGATAAGAAATCGGTAAAGTGAGGAAACCCTTTTTAAAAGAGGGTTTTCTTTCTTTATGCGGGGAAAGCGGGAAGGATGTAAGGGAGCAGTGATGAGAAAACGAACGGATTTTAATATAAAGATATCAACGGAAAATGTGTGCGCCTTTTTGGATGTGGAAAAAAACAGTTCCATGTATGAGGAGGTTATGGAGGAACTTGAGGAGATGCTGCCAATGGCTTATGAGAAGATCAAACCGGTGGCTCTGCTGGAATTCGGGGATCTGGACGGATATTCTCTGGAGGTTGACGGAAAGCCGGTGAGGGAGGCGCTGTACGGGGTTCTTTCCATCGGAAAAGAGATGGGAGAGTGGTCCACCAGCCTTTTTGCCGAGGGGGATTATCTGAGGGGGATGCTGGCGGACGCCATAGCGGATGATTATCTCTTCCAGATGGACGGGGAGCAGACAGACAATGTGGTCCGGATGTGCCGGGAACAGGGCAGGGGAATCGCAGGGAGGGTGGAGGCTCCCCAGGATATCCCCATGAGCATTCAGAAAAAGGCTTACGATGTGACAGAGGCCGGAAAAGAGGGCATCGGCATCAAGGAGAGTTATATGTACGATCCGGTGAAGACCGTCTGTCAGGTGTACCTGCTGGATGATAATGTAAAGCGCTACTACCCGGAACACGACTGCAGCAAATGCAATAATCTGACCTGTAAGCGCCGGAATCTTCCGTCTGTTCAGGTGACGGTACAGATCGGGGATAAAGAGAGAAGCATCCGGGCCAGAAAGTCGGACAGTCTTTTGAAGACGCTTCAGGAGCATGATATCTTTCTTCCGGCCCTCTGCGCCGGCAAGGGAAGCTGCGGGAAATGCAGGGTGCGCTTTCTGGAGGGGGCTGTGGAGCCTGCCGGAGAGGATCTGAAGTGCTTCACAGAAAAAGAATTGGCGGAGGGCTGGCGTCTCGCGTGCAGGGCTTATCCGGTCCGGGACTGCCGCATTTTGCTGGAACAGAGGGAAGATGATTTTTTTGTGCTGGCGGATGAGCAGGCGAAGGGGACAAAGGAGCGGAAGTTGGAGGGCGAATACGGGATCGCCGCGGATATCGGGACGACGACCATTGCCATGCAGCTTGTGGAACTTTCGGAAGGAAAGACTGCGGATGTGTACACGGCGATCAACCGCCAGCGCGCTTACGGGGCGGATGTGATCAGCCGCATAGAGGCATCCAATGCAGGCAAAGGGGAGGAACTGAGAAAAAGCATACTGGCGGATCTGGAGAAGGGGATCCGCGCCCTGACAAAAGACTGTACAAAAACTCCCGGGAAAATGGTGATCGGCGCCAATACGACCATGGTCCATCTGCTGATGGGGTATTCCTGTGAGACACTGGGCGTGTATCCCTTTACACCGGTGAATATTGAGACGATCCATACCGATTATAAAGAACTTTTCGGCAAAGGGGAGATGGAAATGCCCATTGTCATATATCCGGGGATTTCTACTTATGTGGGCGGCGACATTGCCGCGGGCCTGTATGCGCTGGATTTCGGAAAACGGGAAAAACCTTCCCTGCTGGTGGATCTGGGGACAAACGGAGAGATGGCGATCGGCGGGAGGGAGAGGATCCTTGCGGCATCCACGGCGGCGGGGCCGGCCTTCGAGGGCGGAAATATCCGGTGCGGGACGGGCAGTATTCCCGGGGCGATCTGCGGCGTGGCAATTGAGGGAGAGGAGATAAAACTGGAAACGATCAACGGGGAGGCGCCTGTGGGCATCTGCGGAACCGGCGTTGTGGACATAGTCTATGAGCTGAAGAAGGAAGAATGGATGGATGAGACCGGCCGTCTGGATGAGCTCTGGTTTGAGGAGGGTTTTCCGTTGGACGAAGAGCGGGATATCCGATTCTATCAAAAGGATATCCGGGAACTCCAGCTGGCAAAATCGGCTGTCCGGGCGGGTCTTGAGACGCTGATCCTGAAATACGGGATTTCTTATGAGGAGATTGAGAAGATCTATGTGGCGGGGGGATTCGGCCATCAGCTCGATATGAAAAAAGCCGTGGATATCGGGCTTTTCCCGGCGGAATGCGCAGATAAGATTGAGGCGGTGGGAAATACGAGCCTCAGGGGAGCGGCGAAATATCTGCTTCATCCCGAAGCCGGAAAAGAGGTCGGCCGCATCATAGAAAACACACAGGAAGTCTCTCTCTCGGACAGCAGGGAGTTTCAGGAGTTTTATATGGACTATATGTATTTTGGAGAATCGCTATGACGATTGGAATTGGAATTGATACCGGCGGTACATACACCGATGCGGTGATATATGATTTTGATAAAAAAGAAGTTCTCGCAAAGGGAAAGACACTGACTACCAGGGAGAACCTTGAGACAGGCATCGGAAATGCATTGGATATGCTGCCGCATGAGCTGGTAAAACAGGCGGCGGTGCTCTCGCTTTCCACCACCCTTGCGACGAACGCCTGTGTGGAAAATAAAGGGGGACGGGCAAAGGCCATCCTGATCGGAACTTCTGATAAGGTACTGAGATCCATTGATGCGGAAACTGTTTACGGCCTCAGGCCGGAAGATGTTCTGTGCCTGGATGTATACAGCAGTCTGGACGGCAGGATCGTGAACCATCCGGACTGGGATCTGGTCATGGAAGAATATGACGAGTGGTTTCGGGATGCGCAGGCTCTGTCGGTGTCCGCGGTGAATGCCGTGAGAAACGGTGCGGTATGCGAAAAACTGGCAAAGGAAAGACTCACTGCAAAATATCATGTGCCCTTTGTCATGGCGTATGAACTTGCCTCGGAACTCAATGTGATGGAAAGAGGGGCTACGGCGCTGCTCAACGCGAAACTGCTGCCGACGATCGAAGAATTCATGCGGGCTGTAAAGTCTGCGCTGGAGGCGAGGAAAATCGATATCAGATCCATGATCGTCAGGAGCGACGGCAGCCTGATGTCGGATGAGATGGCGCTGCTCCATCCGGTCGAAACCATTTTGAGCGGTCCTGCCACGAGCATCATCGGAGGCAGAGGCCTCACCGACTGTGAGGATTGTCTGATCGTAGATATGGGCGGCACCACGACGGATGTATCTATTGTCAAAAAGGGCGAACCGGCCATGACCGACGGCATTGAGATCGGCGGTTACAGAACCCAGATCAAAGGGGTTTTTATCGATACTTTCGGGCTGGGCGGCGACAGCAGGATCACGGTGGAGGATGGAAGGCTTTTTTTGCATACCCGCCGGGTGACGCCTTTGTGCGCGGCTTCCAAAAAACATCCTGCCATAAAAAAACAATTGCAGCAGCTGCTGGATTCTGACAGATTAAGCACGCTGCCGGTATATGAGTTTTTATATCTGGTGAAAGAACCGTCCCCGTCCGACACTTATCATGAGTATGAGACAGAGCTGATCGATAAATTGAAAGGCGGTCCCCTGATGCTCGGCGGCGGGGAGCTGGATCTGTATAACATGAAGTGTGAACGGCTCGAGGACGAGGGCGTTATCATGCGGTGCGGCCTTACACCCACCGACATCATGCATATAAAGGGTGATTTCAGCCGTTTCGATAAAAACGCGTCGGTTATGGCTGTCTCGTATCTGATGAGGCTTCTTCCGCAGTATGATGACATCTCAGAGTTCTGTGATGCCGTTTACGATATGGTCTCCAGAAAATTGTATGAAAATATAGTCAGGATCTTACTGGCCAATCAGGATCCCGGGCGGTACGAAAAAGGCCTGGACGGCCAGCTGCTGTCCCTGATCCGGGAGAGCTATGACGGCGGAAACGAATATTTTTCCTGTCATTTCCGGACGGACGCTGCGCTTGTGGGGGTCGGCGCACCCATACATATCTTTTTGCCGAAGGTGGCGGAAAAACTCGGGACGGACTTTGTCATTCCGCCTGATTCGGAGGTCGCCAACGCCGTGGGAGCTATCATCGCCGATATCAATGTGGAAGTGAAAGTAACGATCTCGCCGATGCATACGGGCGCCGGGATCAGCGGCTATACCGTCTGCACGGAAGGGGAGAGCGCGGGCTTTGACACATGGGAAGAAAGCATAAAATTCGCGGAAGCCTCAGCCAGAGAGCTTGCGCTTGAAAAGGCCCGCAGGAGAGGGGCGCTGGGAGAAATCAGTTTCCGGCTTGAAACCAATACAAAAACAGGCTTTACGAAAGAAGGAGATCCCATCGATCTGGGAACCACGGTCATCGGCAGAGCCTCGGGCAGGTTATAAACGTCTTCCGGCTTCGACTTCTTCTGCAATTCTCCGGATCAGCGCGTCGATAGTGGCTTTTTCGGCGGTGATGGTGTGCAGGTTATATTTGTGCGCCTCGGCTTCTGTCTGCCTGCCGATGCAGGCGGCGGTGACGGAAGAATAGTCCGTATCCTCCCCCAGGGCAAAGACAAAGCCTGTGACGGTGGAAGCGCTGGTAAAGGTGACAAAGGTTTCCGGCGTCAAAAGTTTCCGCACTTTTTCCGTATTGGGAGCGGTGTACCGGGTTTCGTAGCACCGGATGTCATCATAGGAGACGGCTCCTTCGCGCAACGCGTCCGTCAGGGCTTCGGTGCCCAGCTGAGCCCGGAGAATCAGCACTTTTCCGGCAGGTTTCCGGCCGCACAGCGCCTGTCCCAGATGGGCGCCGTCATAGATATCCGGAATCAGGTCGGCGCGCAGGCCGTGTTTTTGCAGTTCGCGGTCCGTGCCGGGGCCGATGGCGGCAAGTTTGACGGCGCCCAGTGCCCGCACATCCCGGTGAGTGCGGGTAAGCAGCTCCATGAGAGCCGAGACTCCGGCGGGGCTGGTAAAGGCCAGCCACTCATAGCGTCCCATGTTGCTTACAGCTTCTTCCATCTCCGGACAGGGGAGGAGAGAGCGGGTCTCGATGCAGGGGAATTCCACCACATTCGCCCCCAGGGCGCGCAGCCGCTCCGATAAGGTGCCGGCCCGCTCTTTGGGGCGGGTGACAATGACTGTTTTTCCCTTTAAGGGAAGTTTGCTGAACCAGTCGAACTGCCGGGAGTAGGCGCAGACTTTTCCCACAACGATAACGGCAGGGCTTTTCACCTGTTCAGCTTTGGCGGCTTCCGGCAATGTGGAAAGGGTGGCCGGGATAACCCGCTGGAAAGAGGTGGTGCCTTTTTCGATGACGGCGGCGGGCATGTCCGGTTCCATTCCGGCATCCAGAAGGCCCCTGCAGATTTCTTCGAGGGCGCTGACGCCCATAAGGAAGACCAGCGTACCAGCAGTCTGTACCAGTGCCTCAAAATGGATATGCAGCGGTTTTCCGGCCCGCTGATGGCCGGTGATGATGTGAAGGGAGGAACAGCAGTCTCTGTGGGTTACGGGGATACCGGCATAGGCGGGTACGGCGATGGCGGAGGGGATACCGGGGATCTCCTGAAAGGGAACGCCGTGTTCTGCCAGCAATTCCAGTTCTTCGCCGCCCCGTCCAAACAGAAAGGGATCGCCGCCTTTTAAGCGGACCACCCGTTTGCCTTCCAGCGCCTTTTCCAATAAAAGCTGATTGATCTGCTCCTGGGGCAGAGTGTGATGGGAGGATTCCTTGCCCGCGTCGATGCGCTCCGCACTGTCAGGAATCAGATCGAGGATCGCCTGTCCTACCAGCCGGTCATAGACGACCACATCTGCGGATGCGATGGCTCTTTGCCCTCCCACAGTCAGAAGATCCGGATCCCCCGGGCCTGCTCCTACCAGAATGACCTGTCCTATGTTCATTGATATCTCCTCCTCATTTCTTCAGCAAGTGCTGCGCCTAAGCCTTCTCCGGAATGCCGCGGCCCGGAGACAGCCTCATAACAGGGAGTTCCCTCTCCCGTGACATACATTCCCCTTAAAAGAAGGGTATCGCCTTTCACGGCGGCAAATGCCGCCACCGGTGAAGAACAGCCGCCGTCCAATGTGCGGACAAAGGCGCGCTCTGCCAGCAGGCAGTCCCGGCTGTCATCGTCGGCAAAGGCCTGCAGGCAGGAAATGTCCGCGCCCTCCCTTGCCTGAACCGCCAGAATGGCCTGCCCGGCGGCGGGAAGAATTTCCTCCACTGAAAAATACCGGCTGATCCGGTGTCCGAGTCCCAGCCGGGTAAGTCCTGCAGCGGCAAGTACCAGTGCGGAAAACTCTCCGCGGTCCAGTTTTTGAAGCCGTGTGAGCACATTTCCCCGGACCGGGGCTACTGTTGCCTCCGGAAATAATGCCTGCAGCTGCAGTTTACGGCGCAGGGAAGAACAGCCGATGGGTTTTGTAAAGTCGATATGATCCGTTCCTTCCGGGAGTACCAGCACATCCCGGGGATCAGCGCGCCTGGAAAAGGCCGCCAGAGGCAGACGGGGATCGATCTCCATGGGAAGATCTTTGCTGCTGTGCACGGTGAGATCCACCCGTCCGTCCAACAGGGCGGCGTCCAACTCTTTGACAAACAGCCCCTTGCCGCCGATCTGATCCAATGTCCGGTCGAGGATTTTATCTCCGGTGGTTTTCATGGTGATAAGTTCTGTATGTATTTTGGGATCATACTCATGGATGGCCTGTATGACCATCTCCGACTGGATGACGGCGAGGCGGCTTTCCCGGCTGCCGATGCGTATCTGTTTCATGTAAGTTCCTCCAAGACGGCTTTTCACTGAAATCGATAAATACTGAAAAACGGTACGCTCTGGAATCTCTGTGTTCCTTTTCACTTAGGATACTACCGGGCGGCCGGTAGTGTGCAGGCGTATCTTGCTCTCACATTTCACCAGATTTTCGGGGGTGATGCGTTCCGCCAGTCCGGTGACCAGCAGATCCACCGTTTTGTCCACCGATAATTCGATGATCTCCGCGTCTGTCAGCCCTTCCTGTAGCTCTTTGGAGGTGAGAAGCCGGTTGACGATAGCCTGTTTCAGGCTTTCCATCGAAGGCATGCAGTCCCTGAAGTTCAGCCAGCGGTAAAAATTTTCCATCTGTGCCCGCAGAATGTCTGTCACCTCCTGAGGGATCGTGCGGTTTTCCAGATCATTTCCCAGATCGTCAATATTATAGAGGGAAATGCCGGGTAGCAGCCCGACTTCGGGCTGGATGTCCCGGGGAATAGCCAGATCTATCATGACAGCCGGGGGAGAGGAGATTTCGGCTATCTGTCCGGCGGTTACCGTATAATGCGGGCTGGTGGTGGCGGAAATCAGAATATCCTGATCCTCCATATAGCGGAAGCGCTCCTCATAGGGCACCACGCCGCATCCCGGCGGTACAATGGTTTCCCCATGGCGGCAGGTGCGCAGGGTGACGGCAGCCTGACATCCGGCCTGCTGCAGCAGAGTGGCGGAAAGCCGTCCCATTTCCCCATTGCCGATGACAAGGGCTTTTTTACCTTCCAGTCCGCCCAGTTTTTCCTGCAGCAGAGATACAGCCATGCCGGCGGCGGAGGTGGGGACCGGGGTGAGGCGCACCTTTGTCCGTACCTCTTTTCCGGCGGAAATGGCGGAGCGGAACAGCGTTTCCAGGACGGAGTCGGCAGTTCCCGTTTCCCGGGCAAGCGCAATGGCATTCTTTACCTGGGAAAGGATCTGATCCTCGCCGAAAATGCGGGAGCGGAGGCCTGCCGCAACCTGCATCAGGTGCTCTGCAGCCTCTTTTCCCGGGCGGGTGACAAAAACATCCTGATAAGGGGCATATTCTGCGCCGGCCGCCCGGCACAGCAATTCGCCGGGATCAATGGTTTCCGCGCAGGATAGATACAGTTCTGTCCGATTGCAGGTGGAAATCAGTACACACCCGGAAATCCGGGAAAAGGATTGGATTTTGGCCATTATCTCAGCAGTCTGCTGTCTGGTAAAGGATAATCGTTCCCGCAGGCTGATGGGGGCGAGACTGTGTTCCAGGCCTGACATAATAATATTCACAGATGGTCACACTCCTTTTTGATCTGCAACGATCACTGCAGCTTAAAATAATAAACTGCGGTAGTAACTATCACTGCCGCAGCCGTTTTCACACAAAAAAACTGCCATTCCGATATACGCCGGCCGGCATAGAAATCACTTGAGCAGGTCTCCTGACTCATGCCTCATCAGCTTTCACACAGCCTTCTCGGGACAACGCCCAATGACCGGCTTTCGCCGCGTGTGAAACCTACGCATATACAGTGGCGGTACCGTTTCGGATTTTCACCGAATTTCCTATTCTCTGCTGAACCCTGACGGATCCAGCGGCACTCAAGCTATATCGATTTTTTCTGATTATAGCAATCGGGTAGAATTTTGTCAATACGGGCGGAAACAATGTCATTTAGTTAATGGTGCCGGACGCTGGCAAGAACATAAAATACTTCGTCGCCACGCTCGCGCTCTGTGAAAAACGCAGCGGACACATAAGGCGCTAGAATACAGCGCCTAAGTGCCGGCGTTTTTCAAAGGGCTCCTTAAGTATTTTATGTTCTTGCCAGCTGACTGAGGTGTTGACTAAATGACATTACGGGCGGAACTGATACCAAAATAACGGTTGAAAAAAAGGATTTCTGTGCATACAATAAGAGAAGAGTAGTCCGGCGGCGAAAGCCGGTCACTGATAAACCGGGAAAGGAGTTCCTATGTCATGATCGAACAAATCAAACCTGCAGATATCGAAAAACGCAGCTTTGCCATCATTACCGAGCTTTTGGGGGATCGCAGGCTGGATCCGGAAAATGAACCTGTCATCAAGCGAGTCATCCATACCTCCGCTGATTTTGACTATGCGGACAACCTGTTTTTTTCGGAGAATGCCGTGAGGAAAGGGATCGAGGCCCTTCGCGGCGGCTGCGACATTGTCACAGATACCCAGATGGCCAGAGCGGGCATCAACAAAACAATTCTCGCAAAACTGGGAGGGGAAGTTCACTGTTTTATGTCTGACCCGGATGTATCCGAAGAGGCGAAGGAGCGGGGGATCACCCGTGCCATTGTCTCTATGGAGCGGGCGGCAAAGCTTCCCAAACCCTGCATTTTTGCCATTGGGAACGCGCCCACCGCACTGATCTCCCTTCATGAGCAGATGACGGCAGGCATCCTGCATCCGGCGCTTGTCATCGGCGTGCCGGTGGGCTTTGTGAATGTGATAGAGAGCAAGGAACTCATCCTGCATTCGGAGGTTCCCCACATCGTTGCCAGAGGCCGCAAGGGCGGCAGCAACATAGCCGCCGCCATCTGCAATGCCCTGTTGTATCAGATCATGCGGTGAAAGAGATGTGCTGATCCGCGATGAAGCGGACAATGCCGAAATAGGTTCTAACCTTTAAATTCCCAGCGGATCAAGCGGTCAAATCTGTTCGAGCCGTAAGGGCAGCCTCCTGTGAACGGAGCGTATGAAGGCTCTATGGCAACAGCGCAGCCGGGGAAGGCACAGTGGGCCTGCCCGTCATCTCCCGGATAGGAGAGGGAGCTGTCGATAAATCCTCCGCTGTATATCACAAGAGCTGGCGCGTCTGTATAGAGAAGGAGGGAGGTTTCTCCATCCGCTGAAACAAGGGAGCATGCAGGGGAGGCGGCTCCCTTTTCCGACAGAAGAAAGTAGTGGTTTAGACCTCTGGCAGTCTGAAACTGTGCGCTCCCCGGAAAAGAGCGGATACGTTCTCCGATATTTGTGGGGGAGAGAAAATCAAATTCTGTGTCCGCGGTATCGACGGGATACTGCGGAATGTGTTCCGTGTCGTTGAGAAAGGCCTGTTTGGCGGATACCGTCAGATACTGGTCCAGGCCGGAGGAGGAGAAAGCATTTAAATTAAAATAGGTATGGTTTGACAGGTTGCAGTAGGTTTCTGCATCCGATTCCGCATACTGCTGTATTTCCAGACAATGATCTTTTAAAGTGTATCTCACCGTGAATTTTCGGTTCCCGGGGTATCCGTCCGCCCCATCCTTCAAAAAAGAGGAAAAAGTAACAGAGGTATCTGTCTGTGATGAGATTTCCCAGCAGCAAAAAGAGAGACACTCCTCTCCGCCGTGTAAATGATGGACACCCCGCTCATTTTTTGTGAGCTGATATGTCTTTCCCTTCAGGGAAAGGATCCCGTTTCTGATCCGCCCCGCAGCGGGAGCCAGGGTGGCGCCGGCATAGAGAGGATCGGGCTTGTGGGCGTGTTCTGGCAGTAAAGTGAAAGCAATATTTTGAAATGATGAATTTTTCTTTTTAAATAATATTTTTTTGACGGCAGCACCGTAAGCGGAAAGAACAACCTGAAGGCAGGTGTTTTTCAGAGTGATCTCCTCTGCTGTCTGTTCGGTCTTTTCTGAATTCATACACATAGTAACTCCTGTTTTTTAAGAGAGATTATTATTTTCTCTGTACTCGCTGGGCGTCATGCCGCAGATCTTCCGGAAAGTAGTACAGAAACTGCTCTCGGAAGAAAAGCCGCTGGAGAAGCAGATCTCCTTGATGGAATAGGCGGTACTCTTCAAAAAGAATTTGGCGATGTTTATCCTGCTCAGGATAATATACTCATGGGGCGTGTAACCGGTTTCTTTTTTAAAGAGCCTCGTAAAATAAAAGGGGCTTAAACCTGCCTTGTCTGCAAGGGTCTGGAGTGTCAGCTGTTCACAGATATGATCGTTGATATAGGAGATGACATCCGCTGTCACGGAACGGGTATTGTCGCTTTTCAGTGTTTTTGAGCTGGACAGTACAAGGTCTGTCAGGATCTTCACGATATAGTAGGAGCACAGCGCGTCGTTTACGACGGAACCGCTGCTGATCATTAAAAGAATGCGGTTTAAGTCTTTTTCAAAGGTGATGAGGTTCCGGACGGAACAGATGGGACCGGAATTGCGGAAGATCATGTTCACATATTCTCTGCTGGTGGAACCGGCAAAATGGAACCACAGGATCTCGCTGTCTTTTGTGGTGCCGTAAACGTGGGGCTTGTAGCAGTCCACAAGGACTACATCCTCTTTGCGAAAGGTGGTTTCTCTGTTTTCCACTTTCAGAAAGCCCTCCCCCTTTTTTATGTAGATCAGCAGGAAACTGTCATAATTATTTCTCAGGACAAGATAGTCTTTTGTGCAGAAGTAGTGGCCTACGCACAGGGGATAGAAAAAAGTCTGTTTTGCTGTTTCACTGGCAGTATAGAAGTATACGGCGGATTTTTCGGTACAACCGACATCGATAGGGCGCATGGAGTCCTCCTTCCTGTCTGATAAATTCAGTATAGTGAAATTCATGATATACGTCAAGAACAGAAAAAAATGGAAAAGCATGCCGGCCTGGCCAGAGAAAGCGACGCTTTTGAAAAAATGGTTCCGAAAAGTACACATAAACTTTAATGGCATGCCGTTGCGTACAAGCAAAATTGTTTGAAAATTATTAGAATATGGACAGAAAGGTATGAAAATGAGTACACCGGAAGAAAAAATAGCACAGATTTTGCTGGAGGGATCCATAAATCCGGTCATTCGAAATGCGGGAATTTTTCGATTTATGCCGGATTATCGGTTCGAGAAGCATAATCATAAAGAGATCGAAATCGTATATATAAGGTCCGGCTGCTGTATCATGGGCGTGGAAGAAAGATTTATCCCTCTGCGGGAGGGCGACTGTATCGTTCTGTGCCCGGGAGTGCCGCACTGGTTCAGTGTGGACAGAAGTGTCAGCTGTCAGATCGCCCAGCTGGAATTTGTTCTGGAAAACCTGTGGGGCACAGGGGCGGAGTTTGCTCATTTTCTGTCCGGACGGTTTTACGAGTTTTCGGACTGCAGTATGGTAAAAGAACAGATGGAATCCATCTGCAGATGCTGCAGGCATATGAAAGAAAGCCGATATGGGAATGTCAGGATGAAATTGATGTTTCTGCAGCTGCTGATGGAACTGTCCCTGAAGATCGAGGAGGAGAATGCCGCGGCGTGGAACGGAAGAATAGCGGCAATTCTCGCATATATCAATGAGAATTATGAGTACGGCATCAGTGTGGAAAGACTTGCACAGAAATTCGGCATCAGTTCCAGATATCTCCGCAAGCAGTTTCAGGCGGAGACGGGAATCGGCTGCAGCAAGTATATCATGTTGCTGAGAATAGAAAAAGCGAAAGGATTATTGTGGAATTCTTCGAAAACAGTGACGGAGATCGCGAGCAGTACCGGGTTTAACAGTTCACAGTATTTCAGCCGTGTATTCAGCCGCTATACCGGCCAGACGCCGGTGGAATACAGAAATTCCTGGAGGGGCAGGAAGGCGGAGGAATCCTATTTTGCGGAATTGGACAAGGAGGAACAGAAATGACAAACAGAGAAAATTTTTTATCTTTGCTGCGCCGTCAGGGGTATGAGCGGGCTCCGGTGGAATTTATATTATCCCCCTATCAGCAGGAGGTGTGCAGGAAAGAGCTCGGGGCGGAAGATTATGAGGCGTATTTCGGCATGCCCTGGCGCAGGGTGGAGGATCTGCGCCTGCGGGATCAGGATGTGGAAAAATTCAGAAAGTATTATCGGAAACCGCTGGCGGAGGGGGCTGATATCGATCTCTTCGGCGTGGGACATGAGAAATCTCCGAACAGTATGCATATGACCTATATGCGCCACCCGCTGGAGGATGCGGAGAGTCTGGAAGAACTGAAGGGATACCCTTATCCGGATTATGAAAGTGCGGATGGTTCCCATCAGGCGGAGCAGGTAAGGCGCATAAAGGAGCAGGATCTGATCGCTCTGGGCGATATGCAGATGACGATATGGGAATGTGCATGGTATATGCGGAGTATGGAAGAGCTGTTCTGCGACATGATGGCGGAGGACGAGATGGCGGAATTCCTTTTTGATAAAGTGACACAGATGTCATTGACTCGGGCGCTTTCCTATGCGAGAGCCGGCGTGGACGTACTGTTTCTGGGCGACGATATCGGTATGCAGCACACGATCATGATGAGCGAAGAGCTGTACGGTACATGGATCAAACCGCGTCTGAAAAAGATCATTGAGGAAGTAAAGAAGGTGAATCCGGATATCCTCATTTTTTATCATTCCTGCGGTTTCATAGAGCCGCTGATCCCGCAGCTGATCGAGGCGGGGATCGACGTATTAAACCCGATTCAGAGCGAATGCATGGATTTCGGGGAGATTTACAGAAAATACGGGGATCGGATCTCTTTCCACGGGACGATCGGCACACAGACGGTCATGCCCCATGGCACGCCGGAGGAAGTAAAGAAAGAAGTATGGAAGAATCTGGATATTGCGGGAGAAAGGGGCGGGCTTTTTGTGGCGCCGACCCATATGATCGAGCCGGAAGTGCCGCTCGAGAATATCCTGGCTTATGTGGATGCCTGCAGGACATATAGCAAACGATAAAAATAATTGTCGTTTGCTATACAGAAAATAAGAGGGAAAAAGCAATTTTTCAAAACGGAAAGGCAAGATGGGATAATGAATCATCGGGAGATATCGGGTATGATTGAGGAAATGGAAGTACAGGAGGGCGACAATGGAAAGCGTATTGGAATTTAAGCATATTTCCAAATATTTTCCGGGCGTGAAGGCGTTGGATGATATCTGCTTTGAAGCTCACGGCGGTGAAGTGCTGGCGTTCCTGGGGGAAAACGGCGCCGGAAAATCTACGTTGTTAAAGGTTTTGAACGGCGACTATAAGCCGGATGCCGGGGAATATCTTCTGGATGGGGAACAGAAACATTTCCGCTCGCCGCAGGAAGCGATCGAGGCGGGGATCAGCGTGATCTATCAGGAGAGACAGATCCTGCTGGAACTCAGTGTGGCGGAAAATATTTATCTGGGCAGGATGCCGGCGAACAGGTTCGGGGTGATCAACACGGCGAAGGCAAACCGCATGGCGAAGGAGATCATTGATGATTTCGGGCTTCCGATCCTGCCGTCCACGAAAGTGAAGGATCTGAGTATTGCCTATCAGCAGATGGTTGAGATCATGAAGGCATACAGCCGGGACAACATGAAGGTGATCTGTTTCGATGAACCAACGGCCAGCCTCAGCGATGCGGAGATCGACAGTCTGTTTGCGGTGATCGGGAAGCTGAAAGCCCAGGGAAAGATCATTATCTATGTGTCGCACCGTATGAGCGAGATTCAGAGGATCACGGATAAGGTAGCGATATTTAAGGACGGCCGTTTTGTGGATATGGTAAAGACCCATGAGACGGACGAAAAAGAGATGATCCGCATGATGGTGGGACGCGATCTCGGAGATATCTACGAAAAACTGGATAAGAACAAAGAGATCGGGGACGTTCTCCTGGAAGTGAAAAATGTTTCTTCAGATTATGTGAAACCGGTATCCTTTACGTTACATAAGGGGGAGGTGCTCGGCTTCTCCGGCCTTGTGGGAGCGGGGAGAACGGAGGTGATGCGGGCGATCATCGGTGCGGATGCCATGCGCAGCGGCGAGGTATATCTGGAGGGCAAAAAGATCGTAAACCGTTCGCCGAAGGAGGCTATGGACAACGGGATCGTGCTGGTCCCGGAGGACAGAAAACTGCAGGGCATCGTCTCCAACCTGAGTGTTGCCGGAAATATCAATATCTCGTTGTTGGACCGCAACGCGAACCGCCTTGGTGTGATCAGCACAAAAAAGGAAGCGGAAGAGGCGGATCACGGCATAAAGACATTCCGCATTAAGACACCGTCTCCGGAGAAAAAGATCGTGGAACTCTCCGGGGGAAATCAGCAGAAATGTATTGTGGCGAGAGGAATCGCGACGAAGCCCAAAGTGCTCATATTGGACGAGCCCACCAAGGGGATAGATGTGGGGGCCAAGTCGGAGTTTTATGAGATGATCTGTCAGTTTGCGAAGGAAGGCCTGGGCGTGATACTGATCTCGTCGGAGCTGCCAGAGGTCATGGGGCTGTCCGACAGGATCATCGTCATGAAGTCACTGGAAATTTCGGGCGAGATCATGGCAAAAGAGGCGACTGAAACGAAGCTGCTCAGCATGGGCATGATAGGAGAACAGGAGTGAGAGAGATGGAAAATACGGAAAAGAAAAGCGGTTTAAAAAAAGTGATATCCGTGATAGGCGGGGATAAGCTGGTGCTGCTCGGCGCCATCCTGATTGTGTTTATACTGTTCACATCACTGAACAAGAATTTTCTGACGTGGCAGAACATGGTGAATCTGCTCGTGGCGGCATCTCTGGTAGGCGTTGTGGCGGTGGGACATACCTATCTGATCATCGCGGGACAGAACGACCTTTCCCCGGGATCTGTGGCGGCTTTCTCCGGCGTCCTGGTAGCGCTTTTGCTGAGTAAGGGATTCCCGATTTTTGCGGCGGTTTTAGTCACGTTATGTTTCGGCGTATTGTTCGGGCTGTTCAACGCCTGGATGGTAAACGGCATTAAGTTGGAGGCGTTTATCGCAACGCTGGTGACGCAGACGATCGTAAGAGGGTTTGCCTATATCATATGCGACGGCAAACCGGTGGCGATCAGCAATATGACGTTTATTAAGATCGGAAATTACCGCATATTAAATCTTCCGGTGGCGGTGTGGCTGATGCTGATATCCTTTATCCTGTTTGGATTTATTCTGGCAAAGACAAAGTTCGGCAGGAGCGTCTATGCGATCGGCGGCAGTGCGGAGGCGGCGAGGCTTGCGGGGCTCAATCCGAAACGGATCGTGACGCTGTGTTTTATCCTGATTGGCGTTCTGACATCCATGGGCGGGATGATATTCGCGGCCCGTATGAATGCGGGACAGCCTGCGGCAAATGTAAATCTGGAGTTTGACGCGATCACTGCGGTTATTCTGGGCGGCGTCTCCTTTGCAGGCGGCGTGGGCGGCATGTTCGGGACAGTGCTCGGCGTATTTCTGATACAGGCCTTCAACACCGGCCTGATCATGGTGAATGTGCCGACATTCTGGCAGAATGTGGCGAAGGGGGCACTGCTGTTGTTCGCGCTGTCCTTTGACTATATCAGGAAGGAAAGACGTGAGAAGGAACTGATCGCGGCGAGCAAGAAGAATGCTTGATCATAACAGACGACAAAAGGAAAAGATTTTTGCTGTTTGCTATAACAACGAAACATCGCACAAAAATGTGCTTTGTATAAAAACACAAAGAATGTGTATAAAAGGAGGAACAGAACGATGATGAAAAAGAGTTTGGCGGCAGTGCTTTCCGCGATGCTTGCGGTGAGCATGTTGGCAGGGTGCGGCGCATCTGAGGAAGCGCCTGCAACGGAGACACCGGCGGCAGAGGAAGCTCCGGCGGAGGAAGCACCTGCAGAGGAAGCACCGGCGGAGGAAGAGGCAGCAGCGCCTGAAGCAGGCGGAGATCTGTTAGTATATGGTATTTATAAGGCCGGCGACCAGACATGGTTCATCGATGAAGGCGCAGCGGCGCAGGCGGCTGTGGAGGCAGCAGGCGGTGAATTCATCTATGTGGATGCAAAGATGAATCCGGAAGAGTACTTAAAAGCAATTGACAACGCGATCGCGAACAAGGCGTCCGGTATCGTGACATGTACCCCGGACCAGACCATGTCGCAGGCAGTAGTGACAAAGTGTGAGGAGGCGGGAATCCCGATCGTTGCGGCGGATGACGCTCTCCAGAACGAAGCGGGCGAAAAACTCGTTCCCTGGGTTGGCATCAACGCTTATGTGATCGGTGAGGCCAACGGCGCGTGGCTTGCCGACTATGTAAAAACAAACGACCTCGCGGCAAACGAGGAAGTCGGCCTTCTGCTCATGACAATGGATACTGTATCCAGCTGTGTACCCCGTGCGGAAGGTGAGTATGATAAGTTCACCGAGCTTGTGCCGGAATTTGATACGGAGAAAATCTTTAAGGCTGACTATGACGGAACAACTGACAAGGGCAATACCGCTGCAGCAGCAGTGATCACAGCGCATCCCGAGATCAAGACCTGGCTTGTGACGGGCGCAAACGAGGAAGGATGTATCGGCGCCTGCCGTGCGCTTGAGGCAGCCGGACTGGACAAAGATGCCTGTGTAGTAGGCCTCGGCGCTTACATGGCAAAGGATGAGTGGAACACAAAGGGAGCGGACGGAACCTGCATGAAGGCATCCGCATATTTCCCCGCAAAGGCAGTGGGCGAAGGCTCTGTAGAGGTTCTGCTTGGCTTGATAGGTGGCGAAGATGTTGAGATGGAGACAGCTGTGGACGCAGTTGTTGTTACGCCGGAAGATTATAAAGAAGTGATGGGCAAGGACGCGGAATAAGCAGTCTGAAAAAAAGGATAAAGTATAGAAGAGGGCGCCATGCTGCAGGCATGACGCCTTTTTCAGGAATGATGAGCATTTTCCGGCATTTGCCGATTGGCGACCGTATATTTTCCGGTCGAAAAAGAGAGCAATTTTTTGAAATGATCGGGCAATAGACAGTAATGATTTTGCGCGGAAAGATGGTAGAATAGGGATGACTGAAAAAGAAATAAAAACAGCAAGAATGAAGGAGGCAGTATGAGGAAGATGGAAGCCGTAAGAGTGTGGGAAGAGGTTGTGACGATACCTACTTATCAGGTGGGAAAACCGAACAAAAATCCTATGTTTCTGGAGAAGAGAGTGTATCAGGGCAGCAGCGGGAAAGTCTATCCCTATCCCGTGATCGAAAAAATATATGACGAGAAGGTGGATCAGGACTACAGGGCCGTCTGGCTGGAAAACGAGTATTTGAAGATCATGATCCTGCCGGAGCTGGGGGGAAGGATCCAGAGGGCTTACGACAAGACCAACGGGTACGATTTTGTGTACTATAATCATGTGATCAAACCGGCGCTTGTGGGGCTTTTGGGACCATGGATCAGCGGAGGGATCGAATTTAACTGGCCTCAGCATCACAGGCCGACCACCTATATGCCGGTGGACCATATTCTGATGGAGAACGAGGATGGCTCAAAATCGGTGCTGGTGAACGATACGGACAGGATGTACGGCACAAAGGGGATCGCAAAGTTTACGCTGTACCCGGGAAAGGCGTATCTGGAGATCACGGGGCAGCTTTACAACAGAACGAATATGCCCCAGACTTTCCTGTGGTGGGCAAACCCGGCGGTGCCGGTCAACGACCACACAAAGTCTGTTTTTCCGCCGGATGTACATGCGGTGATGGACCACGGAAAACGGGATGTGTCCAGATTCCCGATCGCCACAGGGGTGTATTATAAGCATGACTACAGCGAGGGGGTGGATATTTCCCGCTATAAGAATCTGCCGGTACCTACTTCTTATATGGCGGAAAAATCGGATTTCAATTTTGTGGGCGGTTATGATTACAGCGTGGGGGCAGGGATCCTGCATGTGGCGGATCATCATATTTCCCCGGGAAAGAAGCAGTGGACCTGGGGCTGCGGCGATTTCGGAAAGTGCTGGGATAAAAACCTCACCGACGAGGATGGACCTTACATTGAGCTGATGACCGGCGTATATACGGATAACCAGCCGGACTTCACATGGTTAAAGCCCTTTGAGGAGAAGGTGTTCAAGCAGTATTTCATGCCCTATAAGGCGGTGGGGGATGTGAAAAATGCGACCATCGACGGGGCGGTGAACTTTACGGCCTCTGACGGGGAGGCACAGATCATCGTCTATGTGACTTCCGAGAGGAAAGGCGCGCAGATCGTGATCTCCCGCGGGGAGGAAGTGGTATTTACGGAGAGGGCTGATCTGGATCCGGTACATACTTTTGAGAAAAAGGTGGCGCTTGCGGGCGGCAGGGAACAGGAATACACGCTGACAGTGCGGGACAGCGTGGGGAAGGAACTGGTTTCCTATACGCCTCTTGAAACGGAGATCCCGAAGCTGCCGGAACCGGCGCAGGCGGCGAAGGAGCCGGAGGAGATCGCTACGGTGGAAGAACTGTATCTGACCGGACAGCATATCGAGCAGTACAGGCATGCCACATATCTGCCGGATCCCTACTATCTGGAGGGATTAAAGAGAGATCCGGGGGACATCAGGACAAACATTGCCTACGGTTCCCTGCTGCTGTCCAGAGGGCTGTTTGCGGAGAGCGAAGCTTATTTCCGCAGGGCGGTGAAGCGCGCGACATGGAAGAACCCGAATCCCTATGACAGCGAAGCGTACTATAAGCTGGGGCTTGCGCTGTTTTACCGGAAGCGGTATGAGGAGGCGTATGACGCTTTTTATAAGGCAACCTGGAGCAGCGAGCAGCAGGAGATGAGTTTCTATTACCTGGCGGCCATCGCCTGCGGCAAAGGGGCGTACGGGGAGGCGCTCGATCTGATCGACAGGGGACTTGTGAAGAACTGGCACAATGTAAAAGCCAGAGGCATTAAGGCAGCGATCCTGCGGAAGCTGGAGAGGGGGAAAGAGGCAGTAAACTGGATCCGGGAGAGCCTGCGCATCGATCCCTTCGACTATGTGAGCAGATGGGAACTGCTCGCGCACCTCGGCGGGGAAGAACTGGAAGCGGAGCGGACGGCTCTGGCATCCTGCATGCAGGGCAGCGCGGAGGCGTATCTGCGTCTGGCAAAAGATTATGCGGAATGCGGTTTTTACGGGGAGGCATTGGATGTGCTCGCGGCCTGTCCGGCTGCGGCTCCCCTGAATGAATACTATAAAGGTTATTATGAGAAACTCTCGGGGGAAAATGCAGAGGCGGTGAAAAAACGCTATCTCCTGGCGGAGAAGCAGGATCCCTACTGCTGTTTCCCCAATGCGCTGGAGGACATTGCAGTGCTTACCGACTGTGTGGAAATGGTTCCCGGAGCGTCCTATGCATGGTATTATCTCGGAAATCTGTACTATGACAAAAGACAGTATGAGAAAGCGGCGGACTGCTGGGAGAAGAGCGCACAGGCAAATGACAGCTTTCCGACCGTATTCAGAAACCTTTCCCTGGCTTACTATAACCATCTGGACAGAAAAGAAGAGGCGGGAGAGACCATGGAGAAGGCTTTCGGGCTGGATACAACGGACGCGCGGGTGTTCTTTGAGCGGGACCAGCTGTTAAAGAAGTTCGGGACGCCTGTGGAAGAGAGGCTTGCGGAGTATGAGAAATACAGAGAGACAGCCCTTGAGCGGGACGATGCCTTTATCGAGTATGTGACGCTGCAGAATCTGATCGGAAATTATGAGACGGCTTATGAGCTGCTGCTTTCCAGAAAGCTTCATCCGTGGGAGGGCGGAGAAGGCAGGGCCGCTGCCCAGTATATCGCTGCGCTCATGGAGCTTGCAAAGGAAAAGATGTGCGGCGGGGCTTACAGAGAGGCGAAGGAACTGCTGGAAAAGGCTCTTGTATATCCGGAAAATATCGGCGAGGGAAAGATCGAGGGCAGCAAGGACAACAATATTTACTACTATCTGGGACTCGCGGAGGAAGCGCTGGGTGAGGCGGAGGCGGCAAAAGAACACTTTTTGCGCGCGTCCACAGGATCCGATGCTGTGGCGGGCATGATGTACTACAATGACCAGCCGGCGGATATGATCCTCTATCAGGGGTTGTCCCGCTATAAACTGGGAGATGTGAAGGGCGGAAACCGGATGATGTACAAGCTGATCGATTTCGGGGAAGAACATCTGCGGGATCAGGTGAAGATTGAATATTTTGCGGTCTCCCTGCCGGATCTGATGATCTATGAGGAGGATTTTACGCGGAAAAACAAGGCGCACTGCAACTATGTGATGGGACTTGGAAATCTGGGGCTCGGAAAGAAGAAAGAGGCGGAGGCGTTTTTTGAGGAGACGCTGCGGATCGATCCGTTCCATCTGAACTGTAAGATCCTGCTGGAGGAGATCAAAGCAGAGTGCTGTAATTCCGATGAAACAGGTTGTGTTTTCTGATAGGGAAAATTTTACCGGAAAGCGGAACAGCTGGAAGAGCTGCGGATATAAAAATACGGTGCAGCCCCGGGAGCGGGGCTGCGCCGTATCTTTTGTAAAATTATCCTTTTACTGCTCCGGCAGTTCCGCTTACAATATATTTCTGTCCGCAGATATACAGAATAAGGATAGGCAGAACCGTCAGAACGATATCGGCAAAAACCATGTTCCAGTCATTAAAATGTTCTCCAAAGAAATTATAAATGGAATTTGTCATGCCAAATTTCTTGTTGTCGCTTAACAGATATAAAGGTGTGACAAAATCGTTCCACGCCCCCAGAAAATTCAGCACCAGTCCTGTGATCGTGGCGGGTTTGAGGAGTGGAAAGATCACGCGGAAAAACAGCGAGTAGGGACCGCAGCCATCGATGACCGCAGCCTCGTCCAATTCCTTTGGAATACCGTCAAAGAAACCGTAGTACAAAAAGACGAGGAATGGAATGCCCAGTGCCGCAAATTCCAGAATGATTCCCGGATAAGTATTTTGCAGATGCAAAAATTTCAGGGTAAATATGGTTGTCACATAGTTTACCGGCGCGATCAGCCCCAAAAAGAAATAAAGATACAGGGAATTATGCAGTTTGGTCTTCCGTCTGCTCAGGGCATAGGCCGCCATGGAAGAGACAAGTACAGCGATGAAGGAGGAGACGCCTGCCATCAGCATGCTGTTGCAGAAAGCGCGTACAAGGGAACCGCTCCGGACTACTTCCGCGTAATTTTTCCATTGAAATTCAGCGGGAAAACTGAAACTCAATGCCCGGGATTCCTCTACTGTTTTAAAGGAATTTATCAGGATAAAATATAAAGGCACAAGAATCAAAAAACTGAGCAGCGCAACAAATAAAAATTTGATGATTCTTTTGATTTTGCGTTTGGTTTTATTGTTAGTCATTGCTCTCCTTTCCCCGCATGATCTTCTGCATGCTCAGTGCGATGATGACGGTGATAAAGAAAATCACAACGTTTAATGCGTTTGCCATTCCGTAACGCCCCATGCCGAACTCTTTGAACACATGGGTATTGATCATTTCCGTCAGCCCGCCGGGACCGCCGCCGGTCAGAGCGTAGATGATATCGAATACCCGCAGTCCGTGGATCGTATTTAACACGGTTACGATCAACAGGGAAGGACGCAGGAAGGGAAGTGTGATATTCGTGAACTGCACCCATTTGTTTGCCCCGTCGATAGCAGAAGCCTCATAGTATTCTTCCGGGATCATCTGCATACCGGCTAAGAGGATCATCATATTCCAGCCGGCCATCCGCCAGATCTCTACAGCCATTGTGGAGCCCATTGCAGTGGCCGGTTCCGTAAGCCAGGAATGTGTCAGAGCATCCAGCCCGATGAAGCGCAGGATAGCGTTGAAGGGACCTTCCGGCTTCAGGACGGATATAAAGGAGATACCTATGATCAATGGCGCCAGCGCATAGGGCAGAAAAAAGATCGTCCGAAAAATATTTTTGGATTTCAAACCTTTGTTCAGCAGCAGTGCCAGCCCTAACCCCAAAAGAGTTTTAAATATAACGGTGACAAATGTGAAAAGAAAAGTGTGCCCGATACTGATCAGATAAGTTCTTTTTTCGAGAGAAAAGATTTTAAAGAAATTATCCAGACCAATAAAATGAATGCCTTCTCTCGTCACATTCCAGTCGGTCATGGAAAAGATCATTCCGGCAACAGTAGGCACAATATACAATACTGTGTACAGGATAAATGCCGGGAGTATAAATTGTATTCCGTAAAATTTCTTTTTGTACATGAGCCCTCCTCTGATAGCAAAAGGGAGGAATGTTTAAAAACGATTCCTCCCGACATGCCTATCTTACTTCTTAAAAAATTTATTCACCAAAGCTCGGCTGCCTGAATTCATCAATGCCTTCCAATACATCCTCAGCACTGGAACCACCCAGATACATAGCCTGAATCAGGTTGCCAACCTGTGTGTTATCCCAGTATAAAACACCGTCCTCAGCGGTAAATCCGCTGCCGGAAGCATGGCTCATGACATCCTCGTAAGCAACCGGAACATTTCCGGGGATATCGGTGAAGGAACAGGGACCAAGATCCAGTCTTGCATTATAGTATGCCGTCAGGTTTTCCGGCTGTGACAGGAAGTTGAAATAATCTTTTACCGCGTCTGCCACTTTGGTATCTTTATTTACACAACGTCCGATGCCGCCTGCGGATACGCCAAACACGTCATTGTCGTTCAACGGGATCGGGAACATGCCCCATGTATCTGCGGGCATATCCGGGTTGACAGCCTCAACCTCCGTGGGGAATGTTGTATAGACAACGCCCATCGCATAGTCGCCGGAAGCCATCTTTGGAACCATGTCCTCCCAGGTATTCGCCATAAAATCATCTCCGAAATATCCCAGGGATTCCAGTTCTTTCATCTGATCCAAAGCAGTGATCAGACTTTCTTTTCCGGCAAAAACTTCTGTATTGCTGTTTACGCCTTCATAGAAATTGCCGGTCTCGCTGTCGAGCTGCGTTGTGAGGCCGCCAAGCCATACACCTAAATGCCATTGTGCCGCACCGGGCTGATAGATCGGAGTCTTGCCGATTGCCAGAATCTTATCACATGCATCTTTGAAGCTTGCATAATCGTGTGGAACTTCTGTGATACCGGCTTCTTCGAACATGGGCTTATTGTAGAGGATACCCCAGCCGTCAACGCTCCATGTCTGGAACTGCACTGTCTTTCCATTATAAGATGTACCTTCTTTTGCCCAGTCAGTATAGCGGCTTACCCACTCCTGATCGGAGAGGTCCATCATATATTTGTCCGGCTGGTATTTGTTGATCGTAACGCCGGAGCGGATGTAGAAGATATCCGCGCCTTCGCCCACTGCCAGTTTGGAGTTGAGCACGTTCTCATACTGATCGCTGGGGCTGACCTGCCACTCGATTTTATTGCCGGACTGTTCCTCGTACTTGGCGGCGAGCTCTTTGTCGATATCTCTGATCCATCCTGTGTCCGCCGCAATGGTGATCGTCTGTCCGCCTTCGGAGGAAGCGGTCTCCGGTTCGGAAGCGGGTTCTTCCGTCTCCGCTGTCTCTGCGGGGGTTTCAGCGCTTTCCGCAGCTGCCCCGCTGTTGTCTGCACTGCCGCCGCATCCTGTGAGCAGCGTCGCCGCCATAGCTGCACCAAGCAGGCACGCCATAAGTTTTTTTACTGTTCTGTTTTTCATAAATGCCTCCTTTTTGAGTTGATCTTTTTGTATGGATGAAAATAATAAAATCCGTGCGGCTTATCCGCCGTCTGATAAAATTATTATAATTGTATAATTTTGAAAAGTCTTTGGAGAAAATCTTTCTGTTTTTGTACACTTTTTGTTTCATTGTTTCCGTATCGGCTTCGTTGCCTTGATTTAGTTGTGGAATTAGACTATAATTTTGTAAAAATATTTCTGGTCGTAGGTGATACTGCTGTGAAAACGCTTCGCTATAAATTGTTTATACGATATGCTGCCCTGATCTTCCCCATCATATTTCTGTTCATTGTTGTCCTCTATGTGATCCTGGGGAATTCACTGCAGACCAATACCAAAAACGAACTGCAGGCGGACTGCGATAATATTTCCACGCTTCTGGATACCAGAATGGATTCCATTGACCAGCTCTCCAAACGGATCGTCAGTTCCTCAAAGCTGCGCACGGCATTTCTGGATGAGCTCTATTCCGGCAGTCCTGATGCGTACCGGAAAAGTCAGGAGTTTTCCAAAGAACTTTTCGATATTGTAAAGCTGTTTTTTGATGATATGAGCCTGCATATGGTGGATGTGGAGGGACGGCACGTTTATGTCGGCCCGGTCATAACCTTTCAGATGGAAGATGCGGAAGAGATCGAAAAAGTGAGATGGTTTCAGACGGTGCTGGCGGGCAACGGAAAGAAATATCTTCTGCCGGCGCATATGCCGGAACTGGACGAAGGCGGTTTGCCGGTGGTCTCGCTGTGCCGGGCCTTCGCCCCCGGCTCATCTAAAAAGGAGACGGCTGTGCTGGAGATACAGTTTCGGTATGACCGTCTGGCAGAGGAACTGCAGAAAACCATTCACAATAATGAAGACAGGAAAAAGATCTATGTGTATGATACAGCCGGACAGCTGATCTATCCTTACGGAGAACCGCCGTCAGCGGAGCTGGAGGAGTATTTCACCGATATTGCCGGCGCCCCGGGCGGCGGCAGGGAGCCGGAGATCTTCAGGCCGGAGGAAGGGCCTTCCCAGCTTGTGGCCAGCAGGTATTCTCCCTACACGGACTGGACGGTGTTTGTTGCCGCGTCGGAAAGAGAGATCCTTTCCACGTTTTATCTGTTCCGGATCATAGCGGTTGTCGTGTCGGGACTGCTTGTGATCCTTCTGCTGTTCATCACATACCGGATAGCCAGAGGGCTGGCCATGCCTCTGAAAGAGCTGGAACAGTCGGCATATTCGCTGACTTTCGACAATCTGGATATTTTTGAGATACCAGACTGTAAAAATACATTCAAAGAGCTGGACTCCCTGTACCATTCTTTCGCACAGATGAAAAAAAATCTCCAGAGTTCCCTGGAAAATGTGATCCGGGCCAGAACCATGGCAAACGATGCGAAAATGATGGCGCTGCAGTCACAGATGAATCCGCACTTTCTGTATAATACGCTGGCATCCATCAGTGCGCTGGCGGAGAATGAGGAGACGGAAAAAGTGGTGGAGATATGCGATTCCCTGACGTCCTTCCTTCGCTATATTTCTTCCGGGGCATCGAATTGGGTGACGCTGGAGGAGGAGATGGAACAGACCTGTTCCTATATCCATCTGATCGAGATCAAATATGGGGAGCGGATCCGTTTTGAGTTTGATATCGATGAGGATCTTTTAGCGGGGAAAGTGCCCAAGCTGCTTGTGCAGCCGTTAGTGGAAAACTGTGTGAAATATGCGATCAATGTGCCGCCGCCCTGGATCATTTCCATACATATTTATGAGAAAGAGGATAAGCAGATCATTCAGGTAAGGGACAATGGCCCTGGTTTTTCGGGGGAGTATCTGAAGAAGTTTGGAAACTGGGTGGCGCAGACCGACTCCGACAAACCGCTGCCGGAGCTGGAGATCAACGGTATGGGACTGTTCAATCTTTACACCAGATTATATTTGAAGTACGGAAAGAAAATGAGTTTTGAACTGGAGAACCGGTCGGAGGGAGGAGCGTGTGTTACGTTATGCACACCTCGTGAATAGGAGGGGGAGAGAGTGAATGCGCAGCCTGTAAAAATTATTGTTGTGGAAGATGAACTGATTCTGCTTGAAAATCTGTGCAGAAAAATAACTGCTGTTTCCCCGGATTTTAAGATCACCGGCAGGGCGTTCAACGGGAGAGAGGCACTTGCGCTGATCCGGGAAGAGAAGCCGGATATTGTGTTTACGGATATCCGCATGCCGCTCATGGACGGGCTTGAACTGGCGGAAATACTCGGCAGGGAGTATCCGGAGATCCATGTGGTGATCGTCAGCGGCTATGATGATTTTGAGTATGCCAGAAAGGCGCTCACCTGCAGAGTGCACGATTATCTTTTGAAGCCCTTAAAAAACGGGGAGCTGGAGGAACTGCTGGATTCTCTCCGCGCATCGGTTGTGGAAAAACGGGAAAGTGAGATGTACAGTCTTCTGCAGAGGGAGCTGTCGGACTCCTGTGCACAGCTGTCGAAAGAGAGCCATATCGATCTTGACCGGTATTGCTTTTATCCTTTCCTGATCTGTTTTGGGAATCTGTATTTGCAGGAGCTTCCGGAGAGGGAGGCATTTTCGCTGTTAAATGAGGAGCCGCAGCTGTTTGACAAAGTGTTTCGGGAGCTGCCTTTTGAGGCTTTGGATTACCGGGTGCTTCCCTATCTTGCGGATAATCTGTATCTGCTCATCATGAATACGGCGCCGGTGGAGACTGCGGAGATGGCGCGGTACATACAGGAGGCACTGATACGGGCTGCTATGCCGGCCACAGTCAATATTTCCTTTCCGGGAGGCAGCGGGAAGACAGATTTTCAGGGACTCAGACATACGATCGCGGCATTGTATAACCGGATAAGGGAGTCTTTGGTGATCGGAAGATCCGGCCTTTTCCCGGTGGGGGAGGCCGGCGGGAAAAAGGAAGAAAAGCCGGCGCTTTTGCCCGCTATTTTGCCGCAGGAATCTATCCATTACTTTCAGGCTGTGATCCTCTCCGGCAACAGCGCTGAATTTAAAAGACTGCTTCAGCAGCATTTTTCGGAGTGGCAGCAGAGGGGGTATCCGCAGCAGTGGATCGAGAAGGTGCTGTCCCAGTTGCTTTATCTGCTGCAGAGAAATCTGTACTTTTCGGATGAGACTTACAGGGAAATGTACCGGCATGTATTCTGCTTTCTGGAATCCGGGCGGGAATTTACGGAGGCAGGAGAAAAGATCGCGGAGGAACTGGGGCGCTGGATCGACCGTCTGCAGACTGTGCCCTCCGAAATTGAGAGTACGATCGAGGAACTGGACGGCTTTATCAGGCAGCATTACAGGGAGAATCTGAATCTGTCGGAACTGGCGGACAAATATCACTTTAATCATTCTTACCTGACAAAAATATTTAAAAAGCAAAAGGGTATTTCACCCCTGAAGCTGGTCAACACGCTGCGCATGGAAGATGCGAAAGAGCTTTTGCAGAATGAGGAGTTGTCTGTCCGGGAGATCAGTGAAATGCTGGGATTTTCCAACCAGCATTATTTCAGCCGCATGTTCAAAGAGGCCACGGGGCAGACGCCGATGGAATATCGGAATGCCTTTGTATGAGTGTGAAAAATATCAACAGGGAAGAAAGGATGAACAGGAGGAGCGTAAAAATGATTTCTGAAAAAGAGAAGGCATATCTGAGAGAGCTTGCCAGACAGCAGAGAGAACTGGCAAATCACCCGGTCATGGAAGAGAGAAAGCGTCTTTGGTATCTCCACAATGCATTAAAAGGGGAACGTCCAATGATCGTGATGGAGGAAGAAACCTTTTTGGACGAGATCCTTCCGCCGCCTCAGTGTGAGAGTGAAGACGGAAAATGGATGGAAAGACAGCTTTTGCAGACGATCTTACCGGAAAAACTGTTTCAGGATGATAAAGTAGTCAGCGCGGATTTCAAGGTGGAAGCGCAGATCGATTTCAGACTTTTCGATGTGGCGTTGAAACGCGTATATGCATCAGACGGGGTGGGATTTCATATCGAACCTGTTCTGGAGTGTCTGGAAGAGGATATGGAAATTCTGAAAGATTCCGTGTTTGTCTATGAAAAGGAGGAGACTCTGCGAAAAAAGGCAGTGGCGGAAGAGGTTCTGGGGGATATTCTGCAGGTACGCCTGCACAATAAAGTAAATCACTGGGGATTCTGCCTGACAGAGAAAGTCGTCAATCTGATGGGGATGGAAAATATGTTCTGTTCTATGAAGATAGAGGAAGAGGAATTCCATCAACTCATGTCAATGGTGGTGAGGGACCTGACAAAATTTCTGCGCTGGGAAGAAGAACAGGGCGTGTTGTTCTTAAATAACGGAAATGATTATATGGGGAGCGGAAGCTATTGTTTCACCGATGAGCTTCCGGGGAAGGATTTTGACGGAAAAGTGCTGTCCAGACATCTGTGGGGACATCTGAACAGCCAGGAAAGTATCGGCATCTCGCCGGAAATGTATCACGAATTTATAGCACCGTATTATACGCAGATGGCAAAAGAATTTGGCCTTGTGTACTATGGCTGCTGCGAACCGGTGGATCCCTATTGGGACAGGGATATTTCAAAATATCCGAATCTGAGGAAGGTTTCCATCTCGCCATGGTGTGATGAGGAATTTATGGCAGAACGGCTTTCGGGAGGTAATGTCATTTACTCCAGAAAACCGTCGCCGAATTATATCGGCGTCCAAAAAGAATTTGATGAGGATGCTTTCAGAAAATACATCAGACATACGGCGCAGCTCACAAAAAATTGTAAAGTGGAATATATTTTCAGGGATATTTATCAACTGCATGGAAATATGGAAAAACTGAGGCAGGCGGTGCAGATCGTCCGCGAGGAGGCCATGTAAAAGAGGAGTCGTAAATACAGATGAAATATCAAAAATATTTGTTGGGAGATATGAAACTGATCTACATGACGGAAGAGAAAACCGGACATGTGTCCATGACTTTATTGCCGGGCAGTGTGGAGCCATGTTTTGAAGAGAGAAGGACGATGCTCCGGTCAGGGAAAAATCAGTGTGCCGCATGGGATGTGGGAAGCCTGTGCCACCTTTCGCTGAGACATCATGCTCAGGGAAACGGCGCCGGAAATACGTTAAAATACGGTGAGTCAACAAAGCTGTTGAGATACAGGTCACAGGAAAAACTGGAGACAGAAAAAGAGATTTGTATTATCACAACACTGGAGGCAGAGGAAGGATATCAGATAGAGCACAGGGTGACATATACATACGGAGAAAAGGGGATCGAGGTTGAATCGACTTTTGTGAATCAGACAGGGAGAATGGCCACATTGGATCTGTTTACAAGTTTTTCTCTGGACAATCTCAGCCCGCTGCAAAAGGATGATGCGCCGTATCGATTAAAACTTCACCGTTTTCAGGGCGGGTGGTCCCTGGAGGGCAAGCACCGGGAAGATACGGTGGAAAATTTAAATCTGGAGAGCGCATGGCTCAGATGTTTTCCTGAAAGCGAGCGGTATGGAGTCCTCGGATCGCACCCGGTAAAACGGTGGTTTCCCTTCGGCTGTCTGGAAGATATGGAACATCATATGTATTGGGCTGCCCAGATCGGATGTAATTCATCATGGCAGATGGAGCTGTCAAAAGACGGTGACTGCTATTCGCTTTCCGGCGGACTTGCAGACAGTGAGTTCGGAGGCTGGTGGAAAAACATTTCGGATGGAGAAAGATTTACGGCTCCAAAAGCATATCTCAGTGTCAGCGATCTCAGTTTTTGGGATGTCTGTCAGAATATTACGGAAATGTTTGGAAAGTATGTTGATCAGCAGCCCCGGATGGAACAGGATCTTCCCATTATATTTAACGAATGGTGCACTACATGGGGAAAGCCGACTCATGAGTCGATGATGGCATTGGCGAAGAGGGTGAAAGAACTTCCGGCAGCTTATGCGGTCATAGATGCAGGATGGAGTAAAAAGAATACAGAAGACGGGGATCCCCAGGCAGGGAACGGAACCTGGGAGTACAATGAGAAACAGTTCCCCTGTGGCCTGAAAGAACTTTCCAGACAACTGAAAAGAATGGGGCTCCTCATGGGAATCTGGATGGAGTTTGAAGTGACGACCAAAGGCTCTGAAGTACATAGTAAAGTGTATGATCCCATGCACTTGTACAGAAATGGAGAGATCATCCAGACAGGGGAGATCCGGCGGTTCTGGGATTTCAGAAAACCGGAAGTGATCCAGTATCTGAAAGAAAAAGTAATCCGTTTTCTGAAGGAAAATGAGATCTGTTACTTAAAGGTAGACTATAACGGCTCGATCGGAAGCGGCTGTGATGGTGCGGAGAGTCCGGGAGAAGGCCTGCGTACACAGATGCAGGCGGTTTATGATTTCTTTAAACTGATCCGCAGAGAGATCCCGGAACTGGTAATTGAGAACTGTGCTTCCGGCGGGCACAGGCTGGAACCGATGATGATGGGGATCACCGCCATGAGCTCTTTTTCCGATGCGCACGAGTGTCTGGAGATCCCGTATATTGCTGCGAATCTGCATCAGTTGATCCTGCCGAGACAGAGTCAGATATGGGCTGTGATCTCACCGGAACTTTCCATACAGCAGATCAGATATCGCCTTGTATCCGCTATGCTGGGAAGATTCTGCTTATCCGGGGAAGTGGAAAAGTTAGATGGGGAACAGTGGGAAGCCGTTAAAAGTGCGGCGGGATTTTACGGAAAGATCTGCGATTTGATCAAAGACGGAAGATCCAGGCTTTTCAGAGACAGCACAAATAATCAGCATCATCTGTCCGGCGCTCAGGTACTTTTAAGGACAAACGGAAGAGAGTGTCTGTTAGTTTATCACGCATTTGCAGATCCGCCGAAAAGCATCGTCGTTGAGATGCCGGAAGGCAGCTGGCGGATAGAGGATCATTTCGGGGAAGAGTATAATATGAAATCAGATCGGGGGAAATTTGTGATCTCCCCCCGGAAAGAATGGGAGGCGTTTGCAATCTTCCTGAAAAAACAACAGTTCAGCCTACAGTGACCTTTGGTTAATGACAGCGGACGCAGGTAAAAACATAAAATACTTCGTCGCCACGCTTGCGCTCTGTGAAAAGCGCAGCGGACACATAAGGCGCTAAAATACAGCGCCTAAGTGCCGGCGTTTTTCAAAGGGCTCCTTAAGCATTTTATGTTCTTACCTGCTGACTGAGGTGCTGACAAATAATACGAGAGGCTGAACTGTTACCTGAAAAAACAACAGTGTCATTCAGATAATTGACATACCTGTAAAGTTATGTTACGATAATGCAAGTTAAATAGGAAGCAGTCAGGTGCCGGAACAATGTACGTTATTTGTTCTGATGAAAAGGGAAACAGGTGTAAGTCCTGTGCGAACTCGTCACCGTAATAAGGGAGCTGAGGCCGATATATCACTGGGAACAGGGAAATCCTTTCCCGGGAAGATGGCGGATGCAATGATATTTAAGCCGGGAGACCTGCCTGACTGCTGTACAGAAACGATAGTTTCAGGCCACGAGTAACTGGTTGTACGGTTAAGAGAGAGTATGGGTATGATTTCCCGTATGTTTCTTTTGTGTACAAACCCCTTACCTGTTCAGGAAAAGGGTTTTTTTATTTCCGAGGGTGAAAATTGTTTCTGACAACAAAATGGAAAAGAGGGGTGTACATAGATGAAAAATTCTCATCGATCATTTAAAAACGGGGAGTGCAGGTATTTTCCCTGCCGCATGACAACTGCAGAAAAAATGATAGTGTCGTTCTCGTTGGTAGTCAGCTTTGTGTTCTGCGTACCAAAGACCGTGCTGGCGATGCACATTATGGAAGGCTATTTGCCTCCGGCGTTCTGTATCGGATGGGGCGCCGTCTGTCTCCCGTTTTTGACGGTGGGAGTCATCACGATCCGGCGGCTTTCGCAAAAGCATCGAAAGTCCCTTTTGCTGTTGGCGATGGCGGGGGCCTTCGTTTTTGTCGTCTCTTCGCTGAAGATCCCTTCGGTGACCGGCAGCTGCAGCCACATGACCGGTACCGGGCTGGGAGCCATTCTTTTCGGGATGCCGATCACTTCCGTGCTGGGACTTATCGTGTTGGTATTTCAGGCGGTTTTACTGGCCCACGGCGGCCTTACCACGCTGGGAGCCAATACGTTCAGTATGGCTATCGCGGGCCCGCTGCTTACCCGGATGCTGTATCAGACGGGAAAAAAGTTACGGATTCCCGGACGCTTTAACGTATTTTTATCGGCTATGCTGGGTGACCTGTTTACCTATTGTGTTACCAGTATCCAGCTTGCTTTGGCTTATCCCAGCGCAGAAGGCGGTGCAGGGGCCAGTATGGCAGAGTTTCTGGCGGTGTTCGCCCCAACCCAGCTTCCGCTTTCCGTGATCGAGGGGCTTCTCACGATGTTGGTGATCATGGGATTGGAGACTTATGCAAAAGCTGAATTACAGGAATTTCGTTCTGTCAAAGGAGGGCTGTTTCAATGAGCCGGAATACGAAGATTGTTCTTGTCTCCCTGGCGGCGATCATCCTGCTGGCATTTGTGCCCTTATTCGCTTTGAGGGACGCTGAGTTTGGCGGAAGTGATGATGCCGGAAGCGAAAAAGTGGAGGAGGTCATCGGGGAAGAATACGAACCCTGGTTTACTCCGGTGTTGGAGCAGATCCTGGGCGGGGAACTGCCGGGGGAAGTGGAAAGCCTGTTTTTCTGTATTCAGACCGGTCTGGGGGTGGGTGTGCTGGCATATGGCTTCGGCTATCTGGCGGCGCGGAAAAAATACGGCGGCATGCCGCAGGAGGAGTCCTTTGGCGGAAAGGAGCAGCCATGATCGCAGCGTTTCTTGCGGCGCTGGTTTTTTACAGCCTGTTCGCCGGGCGGCTGCCGTCTTTGCAGCTTGCCGGGATCTGTCTTGCGGCGGCGTTTTTCTTTCTGCCGGGAAAGAGGCACCATCACGACAGCGTCCTGACAATGGACGTGTACGCGCGGCGCTCCGGACTTTGCCGGGAGAACGCCGGCCTGAAAACAGCCGGGAGCCTGTTGCTCCTTTTTACCTGTATTTCTTCTTCTTCACCGGTTCCGCCGCTCTGCCTGTCTGTCTTTTTATCCATCGTCACTGTGGCGGCAGGCGGGATAAAACTCAGGGAATATTTTTTTCTGCTGGGATTGCCGGCGGTGTTTTTGCTGTTATCTGTCCTTACGTTATTGTGGGATTTTTACCGGGAGCTGCCCGATGAGGCGGTGCTGTCTTTTCCCTTTTTTGGGGGTTTTCTGGCGGTAGTTCCCGACGCTCAGACCATGGGGATGCTGGTACTGTCCCGGGTACTTGGGGCGGTGAGCTGTCTGTATTTTTTAAGCCTGTCCACCCCTTTGCCGGAGCTGCTGCAGGTACTGCGCCGCGCACATGTCCCGGCTGTTGTGGTGGAGCTGGCGGTGCTTATTTACCGATATATTTTTATTTTATCTGCCACTTTTCGGGATATGAAGGATTCCGCCGCAAGCAGGCTGGGGTACCGGGGGATCAAAAGGAGCCTGCATACCACAGGATTACTGTACGGAGGCCTGTTGGCCAACAGTTTTCGGCGGGCCGGCGCCTGCTTTGACGCGATGGAGAGCCGCTGCTATACCGGACAGATTGCCTTCCTTACCGAAAAAAAGAAGGTGACGGCGAAGATGCTCTGTCTGCTGGCTTTTCCGCTGGCAGGAATGTTCGCAGGCATATGGCCTGGTTTTTAAAGGAGAAGAGTAAAGAGTATGAAAGAACTGCTTGCTTTTGAGCAGGTCTCCTACCACTATGACAGTGTCGGGGGGAGAGAAGCACTTTTTCCGCTTTCGGTACGTTTGTATGAAGGGGAAAAAATTGCGGTATTGGGGAGCAACGGCGCGGGAAAATCTACGTTCTTCCTGTTGGCCAACGGCGTCCTCACTCCTCGAAGCGGTACGATCAGATTTAAGGGGGAGCCGGTGGGAAAAAAAGAAAAGCAGCGGATGCAGCTGCGCCGCAGCGTCGGGCTGGTTTTTCAGGATCCGGAGGTACAGCTTTTAGCAGGTACCGTGGAGGAGGAGATCAGTTTCGGCCCGATGAATCTGAAGCTGCCGGAGGAGGAAGTCCGAAGGCGGGTGGAGATGGCGCTTAGCTGTCTGGGCCTGACGGGATACAGACATCGCGGCCCGCAATATCTCTCCGGCGGAGAAAAGCGGCGGGTAGCCATCGCCGATGTCCTGGCCATGGAACCGGAGATCATGCTGTTGGACGAGCCTTTAAACGATCTGGACCCGGCGGGCAGAAAGCTGTTTGAGGATACGTTGGAAGCGCTCCATCAAAGGGAGATGACTTTAGTGGTCGCCACCCATGACGCAGATTTTGCCTGGCGATGGGCAGACCGGGTGCTGGTATTCCACGAAGGACGTCTGGAGCGGGATGCTTCCCCGGAGGCAGTTTTTGCGGAGAGTGAACTGCTTTCGCGCTGCGGGCTGGAACAGCCTTTATTGTGGAGAGTGGCTCGGGCTTTGCATATTCCGGTACCTAAAAGTCCGGAAGAACTTGCAGATCATCAGATCGGGAGGAGAATGGAATGAAAACCGCATTGCTTTGCGCAAGTTTCGGCACCACGGTTTCCGCTGCCAGGAAAAGCATCACTGCAGTGGAGGATGCCCTGCAGAGGGAAATGCCAAAAGCAGACTTTTTCCGGGCGTTTACCAGTAAAACTGTCCGCCGGGTTCTGGCTTCTAAGGGAGAGACAGTGTGGGGCATGGAGGAAGCGCTGGAATACCTGACAGGCGGCAGCTATGGCCGCGTGGTGGTCCAGCCCACCCACTTTTTGTATGGTTTGGAATATGAGAGTTTAAAAGCTGTCGTGGAAGAGGCGAAAAAGCACTTTCCAAACCTGCTGTCAGGGACGCCGCTGCTTTCCGGCACTGAGGATCTGCAGATGCTGGCGCGGGTATTATCGGAGGAATTTCCGAAAAAGGAGGGCTCTGCATTGGTGTTCATGGGACACGGAACCCCTCATTTTTCCAATGTGGTGTACCCTGCCATGCAGGCGGTGTTTCATATGATGGGCCGAAAAGATGTATATGTGGGTACCGTGGAGGGCTGGCCGGAAATAGGGGAGATCTGCAGACAGCTGCGGGCAGGAAATGCTGCAGATGTGCGTATGGTTCCATTGATGCTGGTTGCAGGAGACCATGCTCTGGGCGATATGGCCGGAGATGACGAAGACAGCTGGAAAAATGTTCTCATCGGGGAAGGGTATCGGGTGGAATGCGTCATGCAGGGCCTGGGGGAACTCCCCCGGGTACAGGAGATGTACAGACAGCACCTGCGGGACCTTCTGAAAGAGTAGAGGGAAAGAAACAGGATGGCACTGAATTATTACATTCGAAGCGGACAAAAGAGGCTGCGCTGCGGGTATACCACGGGCACCTGCGCGGCGCTGGCAGCGGCAGGGGCAATGGTACGCCTTCTTTCGGGGGAGGAACCGAAAATACTGTCCGTGACGACGCCAAAGGGGATCCTTGTGGAGGCTGTACCCGCTTTTCTGAAGATGGAGGAAGAGACTGCGGTCTGCGGTGTTGTGAAAGACGGGGGGGATGACGCCGACGTGACGCACGGTATGACGATCGAAGCCCATGTGAAAAAAAAGCGGTGTCCGGGGATTTTTATCGACGGGGGAGAGGGCGTCGGCCGGGTGACGAAACCGGGCCTGGACCAGCCGGTGGGTTTTGCCGCCATCAACCGGGTGCCGCGGCGGATGATCGAGGAACAGGTGCAGCTGGTGTGCGACAGGTTTCGCTATGACGGAGGGGCGGAGGTGCTCATCTGCATTCCCGGGGGGAAAGAGATCGCGCAGAAAACGTTTAACCCCATGCTGGGGGTAGAAGGCGGGCTGTCGGTTTTGGGTACTTCCGGCATTGTGGAGCCCATGAGTGAACAGGCGCTTGTGGATACCATTGCCGTGGGGCTGCGGCAGGCGGCGGCCCTTGGGCATAGGCGGCTTATTCTTACGCCCGGCAATTACGGGGAGGATTTTCTGCGGGAGGGCGGTATTGCCGGGAAAACGGTTCCGGTGGTCAAGTGTTCCAATTTCATCGGAGACACGCTGGATCTTGCCGGTACCCATTCTTTTGAGGAAGTTTTGCTGGCGGGCCATATCGGCAAGCTGGTGAAGCTGGCAGGCGGGGTGATGAACACGCATTCCCGGTATGCGGACTGCCGCACCGAGCTGATATGTGCCCATGCCGTTTTGTGCGGCGCTTCCAGGGAGGTGTGTGCCGCTCTGATGCAGGCCGTCTCCACGGATGCCTGTATTGAAATATTGGACAGCGCTCATCTGCGGGATGCAGTGTTGGAAAGCCTGATGCAGGCCGTCCAGAGGCATCTGGAACACCGGGCAATGGGAAAGTATCGGATCGGCGCAGTGCTGTTTTCCAACCGATACGGCCTGCTCGGAGAAACACGGACGGCGAAGGAGATCATGAAATCATGGAGATGAAAAAAGGTGTTTTTTACGGTGTGAGCGCAGGACCCGGTGATCCGGAACTGCTGACGGTGAAGGCATTGCGGGTGCTGGGCGAATGTCCGGTGCTTGCCTGCCCTCAGTCAAGGAGTGGTGAAATGTTGGCTCTGGATATTGTAAGACAGGCCATGGATATTTCCGGAAAGACTATTCTGCCTCTGCAATTTACCATGTCCCGGGACGAGGCGGTGCTGAGAGCCGCTCATGAAAAGGCGGCGGAGGAGGTGTGCCGCCGTCTGGAACAGGGACAGGACGTGGCTATGCCCAACCTGGGGGATGTATCCATTTATTCCACATACTGTTATCTGATGGAGCTGGTGCGCGGGCGGGGTTTTGAGACGCGGATGGTGGCCGGCGTCCCCAGTTTCTGTGCCGTTGCGGCCAGACTGGGGATCAGCCTGACGGAGAAAAACAGCCCTCTGCACATTGTCCCGGGCGGTTATGATCTTAAGGAAGCGCTTTGCTGGCCCGGAAATAAAATATTGATGAAATCCGGAAGCCAGATGCCGGATGTTTTACAGGCCGTTGAGAAATATGCAGATCCCGGCAGGAGCGCCATGGTTTCAAACTGCGGCCTGCCGAATGAGCGGGTATTTGACGATCTTGCAAAGGAAAGGCCGGGAGAAACCACCGGTTATTTTGCAACCGTTATTGTGAAGGAGTGAGAGAGGATGGTACACTTTGTGGGAGCAGGCCCGGGAGCCCCTGACCTTATTACGCTGCGGGGCGCGGGACTGCTGCAAAAAGCCGACTGTATTATTTATGCCGGAAGCCTTGTGAACCCGGCGCTTTTGGAGATGGCGAAAGAGGGCTGTGAAATACATAACAGTGCGGTGATGACATTGGAGCAGGTGCTGGAAGTGATGTACCGGATGGAAGCAGCGGGAAAAGAGACAGTTCGCCTGCACACAGGGGATGCCAGTCTGTTTGGGGCCATCCGGGAACAGATGGATGCCCTTGATAAAAAGGGCATTGCCTATGACGATACGCCCGGTGTCTCCAGCTTTTGCGGCGCGGCGGCGGCCCTTCATGCGGAATATACGCTGCCCGGCGTGATTCAGAGTCTGATCATCACCCGTTTGGCGGGGCGCACTTCGGTGCCGGATAGAGAGCGGCTGGCCTCCATGGCAGAGCATCAGGCTTCCATGGTGCTGTTTTTGTCTTCCGGCCTGTTAAAGGAGGTGCAGGAGGAGCTGCTGCGGGGAGGCTATCCGCCGGACACGCAGGCAGCTATCGTGTATAAAGCCACCTGGCCCGATGAAAAGATTATCCGCTGCAGCGTGGGCACATTGGCGCAGGAAGGAAAAAAGGCGGGGATCCGTAAGACGGCACTGCTTCTGATCGGGGATTTCCTGGGCTCCTGCTATGAGCGCAGCCGGCTGTACGATCCTGCTTTTACCACAGGGTTCCGGCAGGCAGATCCCCCAAAACATCAGGAAGAGGATTGCTTTTGAGTTTACAAGGCTGCTGACGCGGCGGAATGAGAGGAAAAAATGAAGCTGGCATTTCTGGCTTTTACCGAAAAAGGATACGCTCTTGCCGGTTCTCTGGCGCAGACACTCGGCGGCAGCGTGATGCGCTGCGGGGAACCCGATTCCTTACAGGAATGGACAGGGAAACAGTTTGCCCAGGCGGATGGGCTGGTGTTTGTGGGCGCGGTGGGGATCGCCGTCCGGGCCATTGCCCCCTACATCGAAAAAAAGTGGAAGGATCCTGCGGTTGTGGCGGTGGATGAGTGCGCACAGTTTGCCGTGCCTCTGCTCTCCGGCCATCTGGGCGGGGCGAACAGCCTTGCCCGAGCCGTCAGTGCGGTTTGCGGCGCGCAGGCGGCCATCACCACCGCGACGGATGGAAACGGTGTGTTTGCCGTGGATGATTGGGCAAGGTGTCAGGGATTGTCGGTGATCGATCCGCAGCATATCAAACTGATCTCCGCCAGACTGCTGGCGGGGGACTGTATCAGGATGTATGTTCCCTGGCCTGTGGAGGGAGAAATCCCGCCGGGGGTGGCGCTTTCCGAAACGCTTCCCGCCGATGTGGCGGTGAGTGTCAGGAGAGAAGAAGCGGTGCTGTCATTGGCGCCGAAAATCGTGGCGCTGGGGGTGGGATGCCGGAAGGATACGCCACGGGATACCATAGAATCCGTGCTTCAGCAGTTTTTACAGGAAAGCGGATTGCAGACGGAGGCCATTTATACCGTTGCCAGCATTGATTTAAAGAAGGAAGAGCCGGGGCTTTTGGACTTTTGCCGTTTCCATGGCTGGGAATTTCGAACCTGCAGCGCCGGGGAACTTCGGCAGGTACCCGGGGAATTCACTTCATCGGCCTTTGTCAGCCGGGTTGCAGGGGTGGATAATGTCTGCGAGCGCAGCGCTGTTTTTGTCAGCGGCGGCGGCCTGACCTGTAAAAAATTTACCTCTGACGGCGTGGCTATGGCGGCGGCGGTAAAGCCCTTTGCACTGAACTGGGGAAGAGGGGACTATTTCCATGAGCAGGTCCGTGCGGAGGAAACATGCCGCTGAGGCGGTATACGGGCTGTGCGGCGATATCCGGTTGTTGTGTATGTATATGTGCGCGGAAACGCGCAGAGGGGAGAAGCCATGAATACTTTGTATGTAGTGGGCCTTGGTCCCGGCGGGGAACAGTTTCTCACCGGGGAGGCAAGAGAAGCGTTAAAACGGGCGCAGGTGCTGTGCGGCTATAGGGTGTATGTGGATCTGGCAGCGCCTTTATTTCCCGGAAAGGAAATCTATTCCTCTCCGATGAAGAAGGAGCTGGACCGCTGCCGTTTTGCCATGGAAACAGCGCAGGCGGGAAAAGATGTGGCGTTAGTGTGCAGCGGCGACGCCGGGGTATACGGTATGGCGGGGCTTGTGCTTCAGTTATCCCCCGGGTATCCCGGCGTGGAGATCCAGATCGTGGCGGGAGTCACGGCAGCCCTTTCGGGAGGGGCCGTGCTGGGCGCCCCTTTGGGACATGATTTTTGCGTGATCTCCCTCTCCGACCTTCTCACCCCCTGGGAGGTGATCGAGAAAAGGCTTCGCTGTGCAGCATGGGGAGATTTCTGTCTGTGCCTGTATAATCCCAGTTCCCGCAAGCGGGCGGATCATCTGGCGAGAGCCTGCGATATCCTGCTGGCAGAGGGGAAATCCCCGGATACCGTATGCGGTTTTGTGCGGAATATCGGAAGGGAGGGGCAGAGCGCATCGGTGCTTACCCTGGGAGAGCTGAGGGACGCAAAGCTGGATATGTTTACCACGGTATTTATAGGTTCTTCCTTTACGCAGGAAATTTCCGGGCGGATGGTGACACCGAGAGGATATGAGAAAAAATGCGGGTGGTAATTTTCGGCGGCACCACCGAGGGACGGGAGCTTTCCGCGGAGATGGCGGCCATGGGGGCTGAGACCGTGGTGTGTGTCGCTACAGAATATGGGAAAGCAGTACAGGAACAGGTGCCGGGGGTTCAGATCCTCTCCGGCAGGATGGATGAAAGAGAGATGGCAAAGGCGCTGGCAGGAGCCGGCCTGTGCATTGATGCCACGCATCCCTATGCCAGAGACGCCAGTCAGAATATCCGGATGGCGGCAAAAATGGCAGGCGTTCCCTGTCGCAGGCTTCTCCGCCGGGAGAGCGAATTACCGCCGGAGAGTGTTTTGGTGGACTGCGCCGAAGACGCCGCACGGTTTTTGCAGGACAAAGAGGGAAATGTGCTTCTCACCACGGGGGCAAAGGAGCTGGCGGCTTTTTCTCTGGTGGAAAGGCAGCGGCTGTATCCCCGGGTGCTGCCGTTACAGGAAAGTCTTGGGATTTGTGAGAAAATGGGAATTTCCCGGGGAAATATCATTGCCATGCAGGGACCTTTTTCCCGCGAATTGAACGCGGCGCTGATCCGCCGGTTTTCCATCCGGTGGCTGGTGACGAAGGACGGCGGTGAGGCGGGCGGTTTTGCCGAAAAGGCGGAGGCTGCCCGGGAGACGGGGGCATGCCTTGTGGTGATCCGCCGTCCGAAGGAGGATGGGGAGTCCTATGAAACGATTTTGAAACTTTGTAAGGAGATGATGGAATGCAGGTAATATTGGCAGCGGCCGGCGGGGGAAATCCGGGAACCATAACCGGGGACTGCCGGCAGGCGCTGAAAGACGCGGACTGTATCATCGGAGCCGACAGGCTTCTGAAAGAACTTCCGGAAGAATGCACAGGGAATCGGATAGCGGCTGCAAGGCCCGAAGAAATCCTCGGGATCCTCCGGTCCCGCAAAGAGGGATGTGTCGTGCTCTACAGCGGGGACACCGGCTTTTATTCCGGCGCCCGGACCCTGATCCCCCTGCTGGAAAAGGAGGGCATTTCCTATACCGTGCTTCCAGGAATCTCCAGCGTGCAGCTGCTCTCGGCGGCGCTTGGCAGGCCGTGGCAGGATTGGATGCTTGTCTCCGCTCACGGGATGGATTGTAACCCGGTGGGGGCGGTCATGCAGGGAAAACCGGTGTTTTTCCTTACCGGCGGAGATCTGGGCCCGGCGAAGCTGTGCCGCAGACTGGCGGAAGCGGGGCTTCGGGACCTGCCCGTTGTCGTGGGGGAGAATCTTTCCTGCCCTCATCAGCGCATTCTTCACGGCAGCGCCGGGGCGTTTGCGGGAGAGGCATTTGAACCGCTCAGCGTACTGCTGGCGGAGGCAGCGCCGGCTGTCCGGCGTCGGACACCGGGCTTTCCGGATTCCCTCTTTACCCGGGGGGAAGTCCCCATGACGAAACAGGAGGTGCGGGCCGCGGCGCTGGCAAAGCTGGCGCCTGATCCCGGCGATATTCTTTGGGACGTGGGAGCCGGTACCGGCAGCGTGAGCATCGAGCTGGCGCTGGCGGCAAGCTGGGGGCGGACTTATGCGGTGGAGTGCGAGAAAAAGGCCTGCAGCCTTATTCGGATCAACAGGGAAAAACTGGGGGCGTGGAATGTAAAGCTGATAGAAGGTGCTGCTCCTCAGGCGCTGGAAGGGCTGGAAACTCCGGATGCGGTGTTTATCGGCGGTACCAGAGGCTCCATGGAAAAGGTGGTAAATCTGGTGGTTGACAGAAATCCCGGAGCCAGAATCTGTATTTCAGCTATCTGCATCGAAACGCTGTATCAGGCGGTGCAGGCGCTGCAGGGCGCAGGCATCCGGCCGGAGGTGACGCAGATCGGCATCAGCCGGGGGAAGGCGGCAGGCTCCCTTCATATGCTTATGGCCAATAATCCTGTATTTCTGATTGCGGGGAATTGCGATGGTTGAGTTATTACTGGCGGCTCCCGCCTCCGGCAGCGGGAAAACCGCCGTCACCTGTGCGCTGCTTGCGGCGTTTGCAAAGAGAGGACTCTCCCCCTGTGCTTTCAAGTGCGGGCCGGACTATATCGATCCCATGTTTCACCGCTCGGTGCTGGGGGTGGAGAGTCACAATCTGGACTTATTCCTCTGCGGGGAAGACAGGCTTCGCCTCCTCTATGAACGCCGTCTTTTCGGCCACGGAGCAGCCGTGTGCGAAGGGGTCATGGGGTTTTATGACGGTGTGGGCGGAAGTACCGACAAAGCCAGCGCATGGCATGTGGCCGACACACTGAAACTGCCTGTTTTGCTGGTCATTCGCCCTAAGGGGAGCAGCCTGACATTGGCGGCGCAGATAAAAGGGATCTGCGGCTTTCGGAAAGGAAACCGGATCCGGGGTGTTTTCCTCAATGACTGTCCGCCCATGCTCTTTGGCAGCCTTGCTCCCATGTTGGAAAGGGAGACGGGCCTGCCGGTGCTTGGATATCTGCCCCACATGGAGGAGGCTGTCTTTGAAAGCCGTCATCTTGGGTTATACACTGCCGGAGAGATTGCGGGCCTGCGGCAGCGTATAGAGGTGTTGGCCGGGAAACTGGAAGAGACGACAGATATGGAGCGGCTGCTTGAGTTGTTTGCGGGCAGAGAGCGGGGAGATGCTTTCCGGCCGGTTCAGGCGCCTGTAAAAGCCCGGATCGCCGTGGCCAGAGATGAAGCCTTTTGTTTCACTTACGCGGAGACGCTTGATGTTTTTCGGGAAGCCGGAGCGGAGCTTGTGGAATTCAGCCCTCTGCGGGATGCTGATCTACCGGAACGGATCGGCGGACTGTACCTGCCCGGCGGTTATCCGGAACTGTATGCCGGACGGCTTTCCAAAAACGAGGCAATGCGGAAAGCCATCCGGAGGGCGGTTCGGGACGGCCTGCCCACTGTGGCGGAATGCGGCGGGTTCCTCTATCTGGGGCGGACTTTGGAGGATGAAACCGGCACGGCTTATCCCATGACAGGGATACTCCCCGGGGACGGGATCAAAAAGGAAAGACCGGTGCGTTTTGGCTATGCTTATCTGACGGCAAAAAGCGACAGTCTGCTGTTTGATGAAGGAGAACGAATTCCGGTGCATGAATTCCATTATTGGGATTCCAGCGAAAACGGGGAGGGCTTTGCTGCGAAAAAGCCGGTTTCCGGAAGAAGCTGGCTGTGCGGTTTCGGAGAGAAAAACCTGTATGCGGCGTTTTCCCATCTGTATTTCTGGGGGACGCCCCGGTGGGGGGAGCGGTTTGTGGAGGCGGCAGGCCGGTATTCGCAGAAGGGTATTGGCGGCGGACGCTGAGAAGAACATAAAATACTACGTCGCCACGCTCTCGCTCGGGCTCTGTCCCTCAAGAGGCTGGGAAAGCGCAGCGGACACATAAGGCACCAAAGTACGGTGCCTAAGTGCCGGCGTTTTTCAAAGGGCTCCTTAAGTATTTTATGTCCTTCTCAGCTGACTGAGGTGTTAATTAAGTGACAATAGTTCAGCCTGCAGTACGATTTGGTTAATGGCAACGGACGCCGGAAGGAAAATCGAATCCTCCGTCGCCACGCTCTCGCTCCGTAAAAAGCGTAGCGGACACTAGGCTCGAAAATACCATGTGAAATTTTGCTTTTCAAATTTCACATTGGCTAATGTGCCGACGCTTTTTAAGGGGCTCCTTGAGGATTTGATTTTCCTTCCGGCTGGTCTGATGGTGTTAACTGAATAATACGGAAGGTTAAACAGTTACGAGATCATTATATAAAATTCCTGCGTGGTACAGGAGAAAGAAGGAATCAGAATGGAACAGTACGAAGAGCAGCTGCAGCGGCAGCTGCAAAGCATTACCGGGCCGGATGAAAAGGCCCGGGGAGCGGCCCGCATGAGGTGGAACAGCTGTGCAAAACCGTTGGGAAGCCTCGGCCTGTTGGAGGCCGCTGTTGAAGATATTGCCGCTCTCACCGGCAGCACGGAGATTTCTCTTTTTCCCCGGTCGGTGCTGGTGCTGTGCGCCGACAACGGCGTGGTGGCTCAGGGGGTAACCCAGTCTGACAGCAGTGTCACGGCCATCGTCACTGAAAATCTGGCGAAGAGGCGCACTTCTGTATGTCGGATGGCGGCAGTGGCGCATTGTCAGGTAGTGCCGGTGGATATGGGAATTTTGAATTTCTCCCCCACAGAAGGGGTGTTGGACAGACGGATCGGCAACGGCACAGGCGATATATCCCAGGGGCCTGCCATGACCCGCAAGCAGGCGGCGCAGGCTGTGCTTGTGGGAATGGAGCTGGTGCGGGAACAGCGGGAGCAGGGGGTACGGCTGCTGGCCACGGGGGAGATGGGCATCGGCAATACCACGACCTCCAGCGCAGTTGCCAGTGTGCTTCTCGCCAGAGAAGTGTCGGAGATGACAGGCCGGGGCGCAGGACTTTCCCGGGAGGGCTTAGAGCGGAAGATCCGTGCCATCAAAGAGGCTCTTTCCCGGAACCGGCCGGATCCCGGTGACATACTGGACGTGATCTCCAAGGTGGGAGGTTTTGATATTGCTGGGCTTTGCGGCGTATTTCTGGGCGGTGCTGTCTATAACGTACCGGTGTTGGCCGACGGGTTTATCAGCACCATCGCGGCATTGTGCGCTGTGCGGATGTGCCCGAAAGCGGAAAAAGCTGTCTTTGCCAGCCATGTCTCCGCCGAGCCTGCGGGCGGCATGGTACTGGAAGCCCTGCACCGCAAACCGCTTATAACCGCTGAGATGCGGCTGGGAGAGGGGACCGGCGCGGTGGCGGCTATGCCTTTGCTCGATATGGCGTGCGCCGTGTATCAGGAAAGTTATACGTTTGAACAGGGCGGCATCGAGCAGTATGTGCCGCTTGGTGATTGATGATGATGACGCTGGTAGTTGGAGGCGCAGCCTCCGGAAAGAGTGAATTTGCCGAGGGGCTGGTGCTGAATATCGAAGGCCTGCCCCGCTATTACATTGCCACCATGCAGCCCTTTGATGACGAGTGCAGGCTGCGTATCCGCCGTCATCGGGAAATGCGGGCAAAAAAGCAGTTTCAGACGGTGGAATGCTACCTGAATCTGGAACAGGTTATCCTGCGGAAAAGGGGAGTGGCGCTGGTGGAATGCATGAGCAATCTGGCAGCCAACGAGCTGTACAGCCCCGGCGGTGCAGGGGATGCAGCCGCAGAGTCCATCGAGCGCGGGATCCGGCATCTGCGGAGTCAGTGCGAAGAACTGATCATTGTTTCCAATGAGGTGTTTAGCGGCGGCTTAAGTTATGAAGGGGACACCCTGCGCTACCTGCGGGTGCTGGCACAGGTAAACCGGATGCTGGCGAGAGAAGCGGATATGGTATATGAGGTTGCCTGTGGCATTGCCGTATGTCATAAGGGGGAGGGAAGAAGATGAGGAATATTTTGCAGACTATTGCAGTGGCTTTCGCCATGTTTTCCACTATCCCCGTCCCTCAGCCGGTGTGGACGGAAAAAAATATGCGCTGCGCTCTGTGCGCCTTCCCGCTGGTCGGGCTTGTGTGCGGCCTCCTCTGGTGGGGGTGGGCAGCGCTTATGGACTATGCGGGCGGTTCCCCGCTGCTGCTGGCGGGAGGGTTGTGTGTCATCCCGGTGCTGGTGACCGGCGGCATCCATCTGGACGGTTATGCCGACACCAGTGACGCGCTGGGAAGCTGCGGCCCTCCGGAAAAGAAGCAGGAAATTTTAAAGGATCCCCGGTGCGGCGCATTTGCTGTTATCCGGCTCTGTACCTGGTTCGTGGCATATTTTGCCCTCTGTGCTTCTGTGAGATGGGACGAGGGGGCACTGTGGTGCATGGGGATCGCCTTTGTGCTGGAACGATGCCTTTCCGGATGGGCCATTGCCTCCTTTCCGCTCGCAAAAGATACCGGCCTTGCCCACACCTTTGCCACTGCTGCGGATAAAAAGAGGGTGCGTGCTGTGCTGGCGGTATCTTCGGTGCTTTTGGCGGCCGCACTGCTTTTCACGGGAGGTCTGGCCGGTATTTTCATGGTGCTGGCGGCGGGTTTTATTTTGTGGCGCTACTACAGAGTATCAAAGAAGCAGTTCGGCGGCATCACCGGCGATCTGGCGGGATGGTTTCTGCAGCGGGCGGAGCTTTGGATGCTGGGGGCGCTGGCTGCTGCGAGGTTGTTGGAGGGAATGACGTGGTTTTCGTGACGGGGCCGCTTTACAGCGGGAAAAAAACTTTTATAAAAGAGTGGATGCACTGGGATGAAGAAGCTCTGTCCCGACATGCTGTGTGGGATGTGCAGAAGCTCGCCGCGGAATGTGACGATCTGGAATTGCTGGCGGAAGAACTTTCGAAAAAACAGGTGGTGATCGCCACAGAGGTAGGGGGCGGTATTGTGCCTGCCGATGAAAGGGAGCGCGCAGCGCGGGAGGCTGCGGGGCGGTTGGCCTGTCTGCTGGCGGAAAAAGCGGATCTCGTTATCCGGGTATTCTGCGGAATTCCAACGGTTATAAAGGGGAAGGAAATACGGTGAAAATTTATTTACTGCGACACGGACAGACGAGCTATAATGCGGAAAAGCGGTATCAGGGCACTCTGGATATCCCCCTTTCCGGGGAGGGACGGGCCAGTCTGGTGCGGGCGGATATTTTTCCCGAAAAGGTATATGTTTCGCCGTTAAGCCGCGCCCGGAACACGGCGGATGTTTTATTTCCGGAGGCGGAGCAGATCGTAGTGCAGGATTTTCGGGAAATGTGCTTCGGTGTTTTTGAGGGGCGAAGTTATCGGGACATGGAGCATGATTCCGAATATGCGGCATGGGTGGGAGGAGGCTGCGAAGGCCGCTGTCCCGGCGGGGAGCGGAAGGCGGAGTTTTGCGGCCGCACCTGCAGGGCGTTTGTGCCGCTCGTGGAGAAAGCTTTGCAAAGTGGGGAAAAGGAGCTGGTCATCATGGCCCACGGCGGTACGCAGATGGCGATCATGGAGCGATACGGACTGCCCCGCTATGATTATTATCACTGGTGCGGCCCCAATGCGGGCGGCTATGTGTTGGAGGCCGATGCGGATATCTGGCATAAAGACCATACGCTGGCATTGGCGGGCGAGGTGCAGTATGTCCGCGGGGAAAGCGGGCCGGAAAGCCGGGCAGGCAGGAGGGAAGCATGATCTGGACAGCGGTTTTGTGCGGTTTTTTGCTGGACTGCCTGTTTGGCGATCCGGAAAAAGTACCCCATCCGGTCGTATGGATGGGGAAGGCTATCGCCCGGTTGGAAAAATGGCTGCGCCGTCGTTTTCCGCAGACACCGGGCGGAGAGGGAGCCGGCGGCATTGTGTTGGCTGTCATTTTGCCTGTGGGGACTTTGCTCATAAGCGGCGGACTGTGTCTGTTGTCCCTGCGGATTCATCCGCTGTTTGGACTGGCGCTGCAGATTTTGTGGTGCTGGCAGGCGCTTGCCATGCGCTGCCTTACAAAAGAAAGCCGGAATGTATACCGCTGCCTGAAAACGGAAGGCCTTGAGGCCGGACGCGAAGCCGTGGCCCGGATCGTGGGGCGCGATACATCGGGACTTTCGGAGGAGGGTGTTGTCAAAGCGGCGGTGGAGACAGTGGCGGAGAATTTCTGTGACGGCGTGCTGGCGCCCCTGTTTTATATGCTCCTTGGCGGAGCGCCGCTCGCGCTTGCCTATAAGGCAGTCAACACCATGGACAGTATGGTGGGATATAAAAATGACAGATATCTGCATTTTGGCAGAGCGGCGGCAAAAATGGACGATATTGCCAACTATCTGCCGTCCAGGATCGCGGCGCTTTTGTGGATTTTGGTTTCTCCGTTTTCAGGCGGAGATCTGAAAAATGCATGGAGGATCTGGCGGAGGGATAAGCGCAATCACGCCAGTCCCAATTCAGCGCAGACAGAATCCGCCTGCGCCGGGTCTCTGGGGATCCGGCTGGCGGGTCCGGCTTCTTATTTTGGAAAACCGGTGGAGAAACCCTATATCGGGGACGCTGTGCGGCCAATCGAGCCGGAGGATATTCTGCGCGCTGATCGGATCATGGAGGCTGCCGGCGTGCTCGGTTTGGTGATCGGGCTGGCGATCCGCGGAGCGGGATATTTTATTTGAATGGAGGCAGCACCATGAACGAAAATCATCAGGCAGATGTTTCACGTCAGCCGTTGGCACACGGCGGGGACTGGACAGGATATTGGGAGGAATATGGCACACAGCCTTTGGATTTTTCGGCCAATGTGAGTCCGCTGGGCGTGCCTTTGAGCGTAAAACGGGCTATCGCTGACACCGCTGCGACCGCCGATCGGTATCCGGACCCCCTGTGCCGCTCCCTGTGCCGGAAGATCGCGGCACACGAACAGGTGCCCGAGAGCCATGTGCTGTGCGGCAACGGCGCGGCGGATCTGATCTTTCGGGCGGTGTTGGCGGGAAAGCCGAAAAAAGCCCTGCTGACCGCTCCGGCTTTTGCCGAATATGAAGCGGCTTTGGAGGTATGGGAATGTCGGCGCCAGTACTATCTTCTCCGGGAAGAAAATGATTTCAGGCCGGATGATGGTTTTTTACAGGCTATCGTGCCCGGTGTCGATATGGTATTCCTCTGTGAACCAGGCAACCCTGCAGGCGTTTCCACGCCCCGGGAATTTTTGCTGCGTGTGACAGAGCGGTGCAGCCGCTGCAAAGCTTTGCTCATACTGGACGAATGTTTCAACGGATTCCTGGAAGAACCGGAAGAACATACCCTGAAAGGCGTTCTTGCAGAATTTCCGAATCTGGTGATCATAAGGGCGTTTACCAAGCTGTATGGCATGGCCGGGGTGCGCCTGGGATATGCGCTGTGCGCCGACAGGGTGCTGGCGGAAAAAATGCGGAGAGCGGGCCAGCCCTGGGCGGTTTCGTCCTTAGCCCAGGCCGCCGGGGAAGCCGCTCTGGAGGAGAATGCATATGTGGAAGAGGTACGCCGGACGGTGACGCGGGAGCGCGTGTGGATGGCAGGGCAGTTTAAAAATATGGGCCTGCGGGTCATTCCCGGAGAAGCCAATTATCTGCTGTTTTACTGCCGGACTCCTCTGATGGAACCTTTGCGGCAGCGTGGGATCCTGCTGCGAAGCTGCTCTGATTACCGTGGATTGGATGAGGGGTGGTACCGCACTGCCGTGCGTACCCACGAGGAAAATATCCGCCTGATACAGGCGATGAGCGAGGTGCTGCGATGAAACGTACAAAGTGTATTATGGTGCAGGGAACCATGTCAGGTGCGGGAAAAAGCCTTCTGTGTGCCGGACTGTGCAGGATCTTTTCTCAGGACGGGCTGCGGGTGGCTCCCTTCAAAAGCCAGAATATGGCTCTCAACAGTTATGTCACCCGGGAGGGCCTGGAGATGGGGCGGGCCCAGGTGGTACAGGCGCAGGCGGCGGGAAAAGAGCCGGATGTGCGCATGAATCCTATTTTGTTAAAGCCCTCCAGCGATACCGGGAGCCAGGTCATCGTCAACGGCGAGATCCGGGGACAGATGAGCGCCGGGGAATATTTCAGTATGAAACGGCAGCTCATCCCGGACATTCTGAAAGCGTATCACGGTCTTTGTGCGGAAAACGACGTCATTGTGATCGAGGGAGCGGGGAGTCCTGCAGAGATCAACCTGCGCGCCGATGATATTGTCAATATGGGTATGGCGAAGCTGGCGGATGCGCCGGTGCTGCTTACGGGCGATATTGACCGCGGCGGTGTGTTCGCGCAGCTGTACGGCACAGTGGCTTTGTTGGAGGAGAGGGAGCGGGCCCGGATTGGTGGTTTGATCATCAATAAATTCCGGGGCGATGAGGAAATCCTGCGCCCTGGCCTTGCCATGCTGGAGGAAAAAACGGGAATTCCGGTGCTGGGCGTGGTGCCCTATCTTCGGGTGGATGTGGACGATGAGGACTCTCTGGCCCCCCGCCTGGAAAATCGGGAAGGGAAAAAGCCGTTGGATATTGCGGTCATACGTCTGCCGAGAATTTCTAATTTTACTGATTTTTCCCTGTTGGACGAACACCCGGCCATGGGCGTGCGGTATGTGCAGAGCGTCCGGGAACTCGGCGTCCCGGATCTGGTGATCCTTCCCGGTACGAAAAGTACGCTTTCCGATCTTTTGTGGCTGAGACAGGGAGGGCTGGAGGCGGCAGTGTGCAAACTGGCTCATGCAGGAACACCGATATTGGGTGTCTGCGGGGGATATCAGATGTTGGGAGAGACCCTTTCCGATCCCTGTTCCACCGAGGGCGGTGGAGAGATGCGCGGTATGGGGCTTTTGCCCATTGACACCGTGTTCAGTGACCGCAAGATGCGCACCCGCATGCAGGCATCCGTGACAGCGCCCGATTTTGCCGGAGCGAAACTGGATGGCTATGAGATCCATACCGGAAGGACCACGGTGCGCGGCGAGGCTTTCTGTCTGCTGGAAAACGGGAAACCCGACGGATGCGTGTGCGGCAGCGTGTTCGGCACTTACCTTCACGGCCTGTTCGATACCGGGAGCCTGACACAGAAGCTGGCGGAATACCTGTGTGAGCGCAGGGGTATTTCCTGCGAGCAGGCAGAGCCGGTTTCCCATGCGGCATATCAGGAAAAACAGTTTGATCTGCTGGCGGATGGAATTCGCCGGGCATTGGATATGAAGGCGATCTATGCATTGATGGAGAGATGACGAAGCCTCTTTTTTGTCAGGGCTCTTTTTGTATTCCGAAGAGGAAAAACAGGGATGTGATCCGGAAGCGGACTGGCCCCGGGACTGGTAATAATATCCTCTTTACAGAAGAACATACGTTTGCTATTCTGTAAGAACAAATACATGTTCTGAAAAGAGGTGAAGGAGATGGGAGATCAGGTTCAGGGCGGAATATATCAGGAAGAGGCAGTCAACATCCCGATACAGCTTTTGTCTGTTACGGACCGTGACGGCCGGATCACTCCTCTGTGGTTCCGGCTGGAAACAGAAGAACATGAGATCAGGAAATTCCGGATAGAGGACATCATATCGCGGGGAGAAAAAAATTATGTCGGGATCAGGGAAAAACAGTTTGTCTGCAGGATCCGGCAGGACGGGAGGAACAAAACACTGGAGATGAGATATAATACGGCGACCCAGAAGTGGAGGATCTTCCAGTTTCTGTAGTATGGGATCTTATATATTTCATATTGACGCAAACAGCGCGTTTCTTTCCTGGAGTGCGGCATACCGGGTAAACATACTGGGGGAGAAGCCGGATCTGCGCCTGATACCGAGTATTGTGGGAGGGGATCAGGAGAAGCGGCACGGGATCGTGCTTGCCAAGAGCACACCGGCTAAAAAGTACGGCATTAAGACCGGGGAGGCTGTTGTGACTGCAAAGCAAAAATGTCCGGGGCTTGTTGTCATACCTCCCGATTACGGCTTGTATGTCAGCGCTTCCAGAGCGTTTATCGCAAAGCTGAAACAGTATACGGATCAGGTGATCCAGTACAGCATCGATGAAGCGTGGGCAGTATTTGATGGCTGTGAAAAGCTGTACGGGCAGGGACAGATGGTGGATCTTGCCTATGGATTGAAGGAGGAGATCAGAGAGGAACTGGGATTTACGGTCAATATCGGGATATCCACAAATTTCCTTCTGTCAAAAATGGCGGGGGATTTTTCCAAACCGGACAAGGTGCATACGCTCTTTCCGGGGGAGATAGAAAAGAAGATGTGGCCGTTGCCGGTTTCCGAATTGTTCTTCGTGGGAAAAGCTACTGCGGCTAAGCTGCATCGTCTGGGGATCCATACGATCGGGGAACTGGCACAGGCGGATGAGGAAATGATCCGGGCGCACTTAAAAACTCCCGGAGCGATCGTGCAGGGATACGCAAGAGGGGAAGACCTGCAGCCCTATCTGTTTACCCATGAAGCGAATAAGGGATATGGAAACAGCCTGACCGCGCCTGTGGATGTTGTGACGGAAGAATATGCGCGGCATTTGATGCTTTCCCTCTGCGAGACAGTGGGAATGAGGCTGAGGAATGATCATGTAAAAATAGGCGTGGTCAGCGTGCATATCACTACCTGTGAGTTTCAATATGCCGGTAAGCAGATGCAGCTATTGACCCCTACGGATGTCACGGAGGAAATCTATGCTGTGGCATGTGAGATATTCAAAAAGCTGTGGGATCAAAGAACACCGGTCAGACAGATCGGCGTGCACACCTCAAAAACAGAAAGCAATACCGGAAGACAGTATAATCTTTTTGACCTGCAGAAATATGACAGACTGGAGATTTTGAACAGAACGGTGGATCAGATCCGGGAGAAGTACGGCGAGGATGCGGTATTTCGGGCAGGGTTTCTGGGAAGCGGTATCCCCCATATGGGCGGCGGGCTGGATAAAGAGAGGCGCGGCGGGGTAACATGCCATAAAGACACACGCGAGGCGTGTGGATGCTGGCTGGGATAAATATGGATCATGAGAAGGCAAAGGACTTGTAAACGGGATGGAGCAAGAGCAGATCGACGGCAGGGGTATGTTGTTTGCAGGCGTATTGCAGAAAAGGGGGAGTTATGTGCGGCGTATTTTATGTGGATGACGATGTGATGCGGGAAATAGAAAAGATTGCCCGAAGGATAGACAGAAAGCAGGCTGTGACGGGTGATGTGCATCCGTCCGAACCTGCGCTGGTCCTGCGGGCGGATCATCAGGAGATGGTATCGGAGGTACTGAAGTGGGGATATGAAGCATACGGGAAGAAGACGCTGATCTTCAACGCAAGGACGGAGACAGTGCAGGAACGGCCGATGTTCCGCTGTGATTTTGAGGAGCGGCGCTGTCTGGTTCCCGCCGTTAAATTTTACGAGTGGAAAAAGATCGGCGCAAAGCAAAAGGAAAAGTATGAGTTTTTTGTGCCTGACAGGATTTTGTATCTGGCGGGGATCTATCATAGGGACCCTGCGGGAGACAGGTTCACGATCCTTACCCGCGAAGCGGAAGGGTGCATGATAGGAGTGCATCATCGCATGCCGTTGATCCTGCATAAGGAGGATATGGGGAAATGGCTGTTTTCGCAGGGAGAAGCCGCAAAATTACTGGAATGCCATTGTGAAGGATTGGAGAAGAGTGGAGGCGGGACGTATCAGCAGATGAGTTTGTTTTCGTAAAATAGCAGGTTTCCCCTGTCGGACGGCAGATGGTATACTGAATACGGACAATAATGTCAGGCAGATCGGCAATGAGCTGAACTGTGAGACCTGTGAATTTTATGCTGAGGCGGATTCCGACGCGTTCAGGGTATATTTACAGGGCAGATATAAAACGCTGGACAGGCTGAATGAGGCATGGGGAACTGTGTTCTGGAATCAGACATACACCGAATGGGAGCAGATTTTATCTCCTTTTTCCGGTGGAGGACATGTACGGTGGGAACGGAGGATCGGGAGTGACTATTTTTGATTTCCAGAGTATCGACAGGTGGAAGTATATGGAACGGGTTATGGAAAACATAAATTTAGCCGAAATTTCCATGATTCGGAATAACTGCATGGTATTCAGATTTTTGAACTCTTATGATGGGAAGTTCTATAAATGCTTGAAATGTGATCAAATCTTAAAGTGTTGTATTGAAAATGAAGCCTTAAACAATGAACCATTTGCTTATTTTATAGCGGATATTTATGTTAAAGAATTGAGTAAAGAGGAAGCGGAAAGTGCTTTGAAATATTATAATTATGGATATAATTTTGATCCTCATAAGGCAAATGGGTTATATTTCATTTCGATTATTGGCAATGAAATCTGCATTGATATTATTTGCGAGTCATTTGAAATAAAAACGTGAAATGTTTAAGGTGTACCAGAATATTTAAATAAAATGTGGGATAGGATTACTACTTCAAATCAGGTGTATATGCTTCAAGAGGTGAGGTATGTTTTATGTGTTAAGACAGAATTTTAAAATTTTTTAAAAGTTTTACCGGGATTTTTGAGCCTTATGTTTGTAGTGTTGTTTCCAGTATATTTTCCGGAACTTAGCATAATAGTTGGGATGTTCAAAATGCTGTTTGCTTTTTTTATGGTGTGGAAATGGTCAAAAAAAATTAAAGAGCAGAGCAAATTGAAATTTTTCAAACCGTCCTTTTTATGTATGGTTTTGTACTGGAGCATCATAATTGCTAATATAATTTTGAAAAATAAAATTGGCAGCATTATGATATTTTTATTCGGTATCTTTTGGATTGCCGGTATAATTTTAAGTTCTAAAATGTTAAAGGATTCTGGACGGCAATCAGAAAATATTATCCGCAAATTAAGTTGAACACAGAAGTTCACTCTCCGGATGAATACTTTGAAATTTTTTCCAGAGCAGAAAATTTAGAAATGGAATTATCAGAGTTGAAAAAGGAGATACCTTCCGCAGTGGAGGAAGCGATCATGCAGAGAGAAGCGGGAAAGCTAATTCCCTTTTTTCATTTAGATGTGATATTTTTTACTGAGATAATGCTTCACGGTATTTGAATATGATACTTTATAAAGGAGATTATTTAGCAATACATTATTTGCCGCGTAGGAAATTTTGAGAGGAGGAGGGAGTGGTCACTGATTGGAAATATGTTAATCGCATTGGTACAAAAATAATTATCTGCGGAAACTATGAGAGGCAGGCAATCGCCTGCCTCTGTCCATATTATCCGAGCAGCTTTCTGTAGATATCCCTGTCGGTATCTTTGAAGACATTGAATATCACTTTCTTCACGCTCGTCTTTTGCTCCAGAAATTTTTTGACGGTGTCGACTGCGATTTTTGCCGCCTTATCGTTCGGAAAATGAAACTCCCCTGTGGATATGCAGCAGAATGCCACGCTCTCCAGTTCATTTTCTGCGGCGAGCTCCAGGCATGACCTGTAGCATGATGCAAGCAGTGCACAGTCCCTGTCTGTCACACGCCCGCCGATGATCGGCCCCACCGTATGCAATATGTACCGGCATGGAAGGTTGTAGGCGGAAGTGATCTTTGCTTTTCCCGTGGGCTCTTCATGTCCCTGTTTCTTCATGATCTTAGCGCAGTCGAGCCTCAGCTGCACGCCCGCAAAAGTGTGTATGCAGTTGTCAATGCATCTGTGATTTGGCACATAGCACCCGGTCATACCGCTGTTCGCGGCATTGACGATGGCATCACAGCGCAGAGAGGTGATATCTCCCTGCCAGATGTAAATACCGCGCTGTACGGGTTCGAGAGTATCGACATCCACGATCTGTTTCTTTTCCGCTTCTTCCTGAAGGTAAGAATCCTGTATGCGTAAAAACTCTTCGCTGATATCATGCGGCATACGGACATTCATCAGTCCCCGCAGCAGCTGTCTTTGCCCTGGGGCATCTGCCGGGATCCTCACATCCCGGTATGCCTTATTTTCTTTCAACAGTTCCTGTATCAAAAATATCCGTTTTTCGTTCTGATCCATGTCAGCCGCCTCCGAACTTTTCATTATATGGATAATGTACCACGATTGAGTTATGATGCCAATGATCACAGCATATTTTTATGGCAGGAAAGATAAGCGGCCTTCCTGCCATATGCGGGAGGTAACTTTAGAACTTGCCGTTCTGATTCTGCCATGCAGACTGATCCGCGATCGTCTCCATCACATCCCAATGTTCTGCAATCTTACCGTTCTCGACTCTGAACAGATCATAGTAGCTTGTCGGCGCACCGCCGAATGTCCCCTCGCTTACTGCCAGAGCATAGTTGCCATCGGCAAGCACCTGATAGGTTTTTGTGTAGATCATCCGAATCCCCTGTTCGGCGAGGGCGGCGAGGGCGGCCCCGAGTCCCGATAAACCGTCTGCGATGCCAGTATTATGCTGGATATAGGTGTCATTGTCAAAGTAGTCTGTCAATCTGTCAGGATTTTCCCCTCTGAGAATATCCCCGACAAATCCTGCCACGATCTTTCTTGTCTCCTCCCTGTCGACAAGTTTCTTTTCCAGTGTTCCGTCAGTCTGTGTATGGCCGGAGGGATTCGGGGCTGCAAGGGCTGCGAGGTTATCCCAGTGCTCTGCGATCAGGCCTTCTTTATCAAAACGGAAGATATCAAATGCGACCTGTTCGCCTGCTCCGGCGAAGTTGTATATAGTCTGAAGAAATACTTTATCTCCATCCTCAAATGCCCTGATGTTCTTCACCGTTGTCTTCACAGGAGCAGACGCCAGATATGATACGGAACCTACGAATGCATCCCGCCCTGTACCGTACGCCAGATTGTGCTGGATATATCTCTCCGCTAAAAGATTTGCCGCTGCCTGTGTGTCGCCTGTCGCGAATGTGTTAATGAGTGCGATCGCCTTATCTTTGTTTGTCATGGTATTGTCCTCCTTGATCTTGTTTTTGAGATAGCAGTTTTCGTTGCTGTGACTATACTATAGCGCGCCTGTGGGAATAAAAAAATGACCGAAAATTTGTATGTACTACAACTTAAAGTTGTGGTAAGATGTAGTCGTGGCTATAGGAAAAAGATTTTGCGGGAAGGGCGTCTTATGGAATTTAAGCACATCGAATATTTCGTGGAAACCGGCAGGCATACATCCATGTCAAAAGCGGCAGAAGACCTGTTTATATCACAGCAGGCTCTGAGCCGCTGTATTGCCAGCATGGAGCAGGAGCTTGGAACGGAATTGTTTACCCGTTCCGTAAAGGGGATCTCGCTGACAGAGGACGGGCAGTATTTTTATGATGTATTTGCCCCGCAGGTTGACAATTTTCATAAGTCATTGGAAAACGCGGTGACACATTTTGCAAACAGACCGGTCCGCGTCACCTTTTGCTGTGCGCCCCTTATATTCCGCGCTCTTGACCCGGAACTTCTGTTTGACTTTCAGGAGAAATATAAGAACATTACGTTGGAACAGCTGGAACTGCCGGATGTGGACTGCGACAGATATGTGGAAGAAGATCCCGGACATTTCGGGCTGCTGGCGATCCCCGAAAACCGGCATGGGGAGAGGCTGGCCTACACACCGGTAAAAACTTTTCCGCTGTATCTTTTCGTCCATAAGGATAATCCTGTTTCAAAATGCGCTTCCGTAAACTTTGCGCAGCTAAAGGAGGAATCCTTTCTGATGCTTGACAAAAAGTCATATTATCGCAAACTTGTGCGGCATTATTCCCGTAAATATGGTTTTGAGCCCAAAACGGCATTTGAATCCTCCGACGCAAGCCAGCTTATCAGCCTTGTCAACAAAGGGAGGGGAATCGCGCTGAGTCTGAAACCGCTGCTGGACAGTACCGTTTATGAGAATATTGTGATGGTTCCGTTTGACGACAAGGACATCACCTGGAGCATAGCTTTTATCTATCAGGATTATGAGAAGCTTGGCAGCGCCGCAAAAAAGTTTATTAAGTATATTGTAGAAAATGCATGAGATCGCGGTTAGCGTTGAAACAGGGACGTAAAAGTGATAAAATAATATATGTTTTACATGGGTTATACAATGGATCATACAAAGGAGAAGGAATGTTATGAGCGATTTTCTTGATTTGGTGGAGTTGTGCAGAGGACATAATATATATATACAGACACACAATTTTCCGGATCCGGATGCGATCGCATCGGCTTACGGGCTTCAGAAACTGCTGGCGGTCTATGATATTCCTTCGGCGCTCTGCTATGACGGAAGGATCGATAAGCTGAGTGCATCGAAGATGCTGGAGGAATTCCGAATGGATATGCTGCCTTATGAAAGCCTGAGGGAGAACATGCGGCAGGATGATTATATTATCTGTGTGGATTCCCAGAAGCACAGCGGGAACGTGACTGATTTTGTGGGGGATGAGGTGGCATGTATCGACCATCATCCGACCTTTGTGCCGATGGAATACCGGTATCAGGATCTTCGCATCACAGGGGCGTGTGCCACACTGATCGCGGAATACTATAAAAAGCTGGGGCACGAACCGGACAGTGATACGGCGACGGCGCTTCTTTACGGGCTGAAGATGGATACCCTGCAGTTCACGAGAGGGGTGACGGAGTTGGATATCAAAATGTTTGAGTTTTTGTTTCGGTATTGTGATCAGGAAAGGCTGTCGGATCTGGAGAGAAACAACATGGAGTTTGACGATCTGAAGGCATACGGCGCAGCGATTGAAAATATTGAACTCTATGATAAAATGGGGTATTCCTGTATTCCGTTTTCCTGTCCGGACGCATTGATCGCGATCCTTTCGGATTTTATCCTGGCGCTGGTGGAGGTGGAGGTAGCGGTCGTATTTTCCTACAGGGAGGACGGTATCAAGCTTTCCGTGCGTTCTGAAGATCCGGAGATCCATGCGGGGGATCTGATCCATGATGCCCTCTCCGGCATAGGGAGCGGCGGCGGACATGCCGGCATGGCGGGAGGACTGATCAGGAAAGAAAATGAGGGGCTGCTTGGACGTTATCCGAAGGATGCGATCAGGGATCTGTTTTTGAAGGTGCTGGATGCGTCCGGAAATACGTCCGGTGAAAAAAATGCAGGGTAAACGGCGGTATTGAGATCAGGGTTGTCCAAAGGTGTGATCGATAATGCCATAGATACGCCTTTAACAGAATATTTTTATATGGTTAGAGTTTGGGGGATACCGTGAAAGTACGCTGCGTAGTCGAGAGAATCACATACCAGAATCCGGATAACGGATACACCGTGCTGAAAGTGCGCATCAAGGGATACGATGATCTGGTGCCGCTTGTGGGGAATCTTTTCGACGCCAATGTGGGATCTGTCCTTCTGGCGGAGGGAAACTGGAAAGTGGATGCGAAGTACGGCAGGCAGTTTGTGGCGGAGAGCTGGGAGGAGACCATGCCCGCCACGATCTACGGCATCGAAAAATATCTGGGTTCCGGGCTGATCAAAGGGGTCGGACCGAAATTCGCGAAGCGGATCGTGCAGAAGTTCGGCACGGATACGCTGGAGATCATCGAGACGGATATCAAAAGGCTTCTGGAGGTGGAGGGCATCGGCAAAAAGCGGGTGAATCAGATCGCCGAGAGCTGGGAACGGCAGAAGGAGATCAAGAATGTGATGCTGTTTTTGCAGGATCACGGCGTGAACACTTCCTTTGCGGCGAGAATCTACAGACAGTATGGCAATGAAAGCATAGCGATAGTGAAAGAAAATCCGTTTCGTCTGGCGGATGATATCTGGGGGATCGGTTTTCGCACTGCAGACCAGATCGCGCAGAAGTTAGGCGTCCAGAAGGAGGCTTATATGCGCCTGCGCAGCGGCATCATGTATGCGTTGAGCGATCTTGCGGAGGAAGGGCATGTTTACGGGGAAAAATATCAGCTGGCGCGTCATGCGGCGGAGCTTTTGGAGGCGGAGGAGTCTTCCGTGATCATGACCATGGACCAGATGCTGAAAGATAAGGACCTGATACAGGAGACAAAGATCAGTTTTCAGGAGGAAGTGGGAGATGATGTCAGGCTGGATGCTATCTACCTGCCTCCTTTTTTCTTTGCGGAGAGGGGAACGGCCAGCAAGCTTAACAAACTGCAGGCGGCGCCGGCTGCGGACAGGCTCTTTGGCAGGTTGATGGAAGCGAGGAGGAAGACAGGGAATGACCATCTGTCGGTGGACGTGTCTTACATAGAGCAGCTTGTCCATATGGAGTACGACGAGGTGCAAAGGGATGCGATCCGTCAGGCAGCGGTATCCAAGGTGATGATCCTGACCGGAGGGCCCGGAACCGGGAAGACCACGACGACACAGGGAATCATCGCGGCTTTCCGCGCCTATGGCTTAAAGATCCTTCTGGCTGCGCCGACAGGACGGGCGGCGCAGCGGATGAGCGAGGCGACGGGGCTTCCGGCAAAGACGATCCACAGGCTGCTGGAGTGTAAGCCGCCGGAGGGGTATCAGAAAAACGAGGAGAATCCGCTGGAGGGCGATGTTCTGATCGTGGATGAGTGCTCCATGATCGATATCATACTGATGAATGCACTGCTCAAGGCCATTCCGGAGGGGATGCGGCTGATCCTGGTGGGGGATATCGATCAGCTCCCTTCCGTGGGGGCGGGGAATGTCCTGCGGGATATGATCGATTCCGGGTGCTTTCCTGTGATACGGCTCACACGGATCTTCCGGCAGGCGCAGAGCAGCCGGATCATCATGAATGCCCATCGGATCAATGCGGGGAAGATGCCGGATATCTCGAACGGGAAGGAGTCGGATTTTTTCTTTCTGGAGCGGGAAGACCCGGAGGCGGTGCTGCCGGAGATCGTTGATCTGGTAAAGCGCAGGCTGTCCGGGTATTACAGGACGCCGCCCGAGCAGATACAGGTGCTGACGCCGATGCAGAGAGGCGTGGTCGGGGCGACAAACCTGAATATCGCTTTGCAGGAAGCGCTGAATCCGGGCGGGGAGGGGCTGCGCAGGAGCGGTGTGGCCTTCCGTCTGCACGACAAGGTGATGCAGATTAAAAATAATTACGACAAGGAAGTCTTTAACGGGGATATCGGGATCATAGAGGAAGTGAACATGGAGGAGAGAGAGCTTGCCGTCCGGTTTGATGCGAGGCTCGTCACTTATGATGTGACAGAGCTGGACGAGCTGATGCTCGCTTATGCGACCACGATCCACAAGGCGCAGGGGAGCGAGTACCCGATCGTGGTGATGCCTGTCCTGATGACGCATTTTGTGATGCTGCAGCGGAATCTGATCTACACCGGGATCACCCGGGCGAAAAAGATACTGGTCATGGTGGGGACGAAAAAGGCGCTGGCCTATGCGGTGCGGAATCTGACTGTGACAAAGAGAAATACGATGCTCAAAGAACGTCTGACAGGGGAGATCCCGATGAAGAAAGAGGCTGAGGCGGTGGTGTATCCGTTTGAGACGGCGCGAAGGAGGGAAGATATGCCGCTTGCGGCGGAGGATGCGGCAGGGTATTTGGCGGAGGGGAGGAAGGATTTGTATACCTGACAGTGATTGAGACAGGAAGTTAGTATAAATTTTAAACATTGAATACTTGACAAGACTTTTGAATATGCTATAATCGTAGCTAATTAGCGAATGACTGCTGGGCAGTCGCAGGGAGCCTTGGGATAGTATCTTGGGGCTCTTTTTGCATACAGGAGAAACTATATGAGCAATTTAGAATATACTACCGTCGAAGAGCAGATTTATATAGCACATCTCTCGCCTGATCATACAGAGGAACAATCTGTAGCGGAACACAACAGGGCGGTTTCTGCTATCAGCGAAAAAATATGTCCGGCTAAGGAGCTGACAAATATTGTAAAGCTGGCTGGGATACTTCATGATGCCGGTAAGTATGGTCCGAAATTTCAGAACTATATGAAAAAGATCAAAGAGGGCACGGAATCTTACTATCGCGGCGAAGCAAACCATTCGACGGCGGGCGGTCTTTTACTGCGGGAACTGAGCAAATCTTCGAATCTGATAGATGTTCTTTCTGTGGTCATATTTTCACATCACGGTTTACAGGACTGTATCCACCCGGAGAGCGGTCAGACTTTACTGGACAGGCGCCTGAGTAAAACATATCAGGAAGAATATGATATCGATCTGGACATTGTCAGAAGGCGGTTCTACAGCGATATGAACGAAGTGGAAATTGCGGCATTATGTGAAAATGCGGCAAAGGAACTGAAAGAAAAGATCATGACTCCAATCAAGGAATTTATGGAAAAGAATAAAAAGAACGAAAACAAGGATTATGGCAGCAGGGATTTTTACATGGGGATGTATGTTCGATTGCTGCTTTCCGTTTTAATGAAACAGTTATAAATCCCCCAGCAGAGCTGGGGAGACTAACAGATGCCGGAGGCGGTGAGTAGAGTACCAGAATAGAAAACTCCGCTGTATAATGAATGCAGGTCTGGC
>JAETSN010000091.1 GCA_021769625.1 [Clostridium] symbiosum
ACACCGCAAGGTGTGTCACATGTTAAGTTGATTGAACCGCCGTGTACCGAACGGTACGCACGGTGGTGTGAGAGGTCGGAAATTTCTCAATCAGAGAAATTTCCTCCTACTCGATTGCAACGGTGATTTCTACTTTACTCCCACAAAATGCCACGCCGTATTTATAGATGGTATGAATATCATGCATCACCATGTCCGTGTCATATTTAGAGGCGATGATCTGCTGCAGAGCCGTATTAGAAAGTTTTTTAAGATCCGAATTTTTCTTGCCAAGTTTCAGCTCGATCAGAATGCCGGGCAGGTCATTGTTTTTGGGCATGAGCTGGATATCATATCTGCCTGTGCCTGACTCGCGGTTTGAGGTAACATAATATTTGTCGTTGAGAGTTACACAGAGCCCGAGCACCAGACCGTGGTAAAAGTTTTCTCCGACGGTATCATAAAAGCTTGCGGACTGCAGAAGAAGTTTTTCTATCTGGTCTTTCAGCAGTTCGGAATCCCCGGAAAAAAGCGCTTCCTGAAGTGGGATCGTGACGGACTGGGGCAGGAGCGGGCTTAATTTTTGCAGGATCTCCTTATTATAAACAAGGGAAACCTCCTTATTTGGCAGTGCGACTTCACACATAAAATCGCCGGTAGATGCAAGTTCGGATCTTATTGTTTTCAAATAACCGGCAACCAGCAAAAAGCTGTATATGGAGGAGGGATTGTTCTGAATCTGCGGATATATGACACCTGTGTCAATATATGACAGAAAGGACTCACCCTGTAAAAGCGCGTTTAAACGCTTATAGATATCTTCATCCGCGTTTGTGAGGATCTCCCCGATGATCTCATTGTTTCCTGTGGCCTGCCAGAAGGCTTTCGGCTGGCACATGTTGCTGAAATAGTTGATGACGGACCAGGGATTGAAAATGTCGGAGGTTCCAAAACGGTAACCGCCATACCATTCGCGGAGTTCGTCATACTTATCTTCGGCATGGTAATATTTTGCCATTTCTTTTACTTCATCCGGGGTAAAACCGAAATATTGGCTGTATTTAATATCCAAAATGGAGTGGATGACCAGATTGTTTAACCCGCTGAATATGCTTTCCTTTGCGACGCGGAGGATTCCGGTCATGAAACCGTAGGCAAGGTGCCTGTTGTCTTTCAGGCCGCCGGAGAAAAGATTCCGCATAAAAAGGATCACTTTGTCATAAAAACCATTCATGTGTCCCTGCTGGATGGGAGTGTCATATTCGTCTATGATAATGATGGCGGGGATGTTGTAATGGTCATGAAGCATTTTGGAGAGATTTTGCAATCCCTGTGCCAGCTCTTGTTCAGATGCCTGCATGGACGATACTTTGTTATAATATTCCTTGTCAAAAGAAGTGCATACTTCACTTTCCTGCAGTTCTTTATGCCGTAAATATTCTCTGGCCAATATAGAGCTGAGATTGCGGAAGGTTTCTTCCCAGGTATCAAATTTTACGTCTTTGAAAGAGACAAAAATAACAGGATATTTTCCCTGATGATCGCGATACTTTTTACCGCATTTCCAGATAAGCTTGTCTTTAAAATAGACGGAAGTGTCTTCTTTGGTCTTTTCAAAAAAGACACGCAGCATATCCATATTTAAGGTTTTACCGAAACGGCGGGGACGGGTGAACAGGGATACCATCGGGCGCTCGTCCAGAAAATCGCGGATCATCAATGTTTTATCAATATAGTAGTATTCTGATTGCGCAAGGCGGTAATCGGAAATGCCGATGGGCAGAGGGAGATTATCAGGTCTTTTATCTTTTTTATATGCACCGGATTTTACACGCTGGTCCGCCGGCTTTTCGGCATCTGCCGGGATAAGCCATATATGTCCGTCTTTTCTGGCGCCTTTGATCTGTCCTTTGCTGCATAAATCGGAAACCCTTCGTTCAGTCAGACCCCAAAGAGCCGCAGCGTCTTTTACAAACATTATATCAGCCATAGAATATGCCTCCTCTTGTGATACTGTGGTGGAGAAACGGGTTCTCTCCATTTATTCTAATCTGAGAAGAGAAATAAATCAATAAGATTCGGAAATAAATCAATATATTTTGATATATTTCTCTTTGGATTCATAAAATCTTAAACTCCGCTTAATGGAAGCCTAAACAGGGAATATGCTAAAATACGGAGAATAAAGGAAGAATAACGTATAACGCAGGAGGAAGCCTTATGGTTCGAGTATTGAGTATGGGCATAGAAATTTTTTCGTCCGTGATTTTTGTAGTTCCGGCTGTTTTTATTTTACAGTATGCCATATTTAAGCAGAGAAGTTTTTCTAAAACGGCGGCAGTCATGGTTTTTATGTTTTACCTTATTGCGGTTTTTTCTGTGGTTGGGATGCCCACGGTCACTTCATGGCATGTCAATCCGACGTTTAATCTGATCCCGATTATAGATATTGTGAACAGTCCGCTGGATTATATCAGGAATACCATTCTGAATATCATTCTTTTTGTGCCGCTGGGGTTTTTGCTGCCGATGATCTGGAAAGAATATCGCTCTTTGCGGACGGCTGCGCTGGCGGGGCTGATCCTGTCTGTTCTGATCGAAGTATTGCAGATATTCACATTCAGGTTGACGGATGTGGATGATCTGATCACCAATACGGCGGGGGCAGTGCTGGGATTTTATATGGCGAGATTGTTTTCTTTCAGACTGCCCTTCAGACTGTCACTGGGACTGGCGGAAAGCGATAAAAACGAATATAGCAGGTATGAGCCGGTTATTATTTGGGCGGCAGCTTTTCTGATCGGATCCTGTCTGAAAGCTTTTGTGTCGGATGCCATATGGTATAAAATACTTTCAAGCCCGCTGTGGGATAACATCAGATAATAATAGAGCAATATGGTTATTTTATAGTGAGAACCGTCCATTTATCGGTCGGTTTGTGATAGAATATAGGGTGAACATGAAAGTTTTCAGGTGATGAAAGGATAAAAAATGATTCCTGTATCTGTAAAAAAAGAACTGGAAGAAAATGGCTGGAAGCGGGTATGCAAATATGAGAAGCAGGAAGAGCTCTTTATAAAAGGTTTCTGGTGCATCAAGGACAGCAGAGGAAAAACGGATATCTATAAAGGGTGGAATCTGCATACGGAAACCGGGATATTGTATCTGAGCAATATCCCGGTGAATAAACTGGTTGATTTTGCAAAGCGATGCGGCGGATGATATCGTGTGAAGACAATCTGTCGCATTCTAGAAGAAATGATATTGATCTACATCTTATCGGATAAAGTTTGTCCTGTGCTCGCGTTCCGTTTCCGGTAAGGAGATGCCTTTCTCCCTGCCCGCCTCAAAGCATTTGAGCATCCATGCCAGATTTCTGGCGAGGTTGCGCATGGTCTGGAGGCCTTCCGCGTCCTCGGCTGCTTCTCCGGGAACGCGCCCATGAACGGAGTTCCAGTAGGTAGAGCCGGCTATGGGCATCTGGGAAATGCCGAAGTATTTATTCAGCACATCAAAGGAGGCGGAACAGCCGCCCCTGCGCGCAACGGCAACGGATGCCGCAGGCTTGAACATAAAGGAGCTGCCGCCGCTGTAAAATGCCCTGTCCAGAAAAGAGAGGATCCTTCCGCTGGGGTGCGCATAGTATACCGGCGTGCCGAAGACGAAGCCGTCCGCTTCCTTTGCCTTTGCGATAAATTCGTTTACTTTGTCATCCGAGAAGATGCAGCCTTTTTCCGAACATTGGCCGCAGCCGATGCAGTCTCTGACGGCATCCCCGCCCAACTGAAAGATTTCATAGGAGAAGCCTTCTTTTTCCAACTGTTTCCCGACTTCCGAGAGTGCATAGTATGTATTTCCGTTTGGTTTTGCACTGCCATTTAGCATTAAGACTTTCATTTTAAAATACCTCCGAGTCAGATTTTCTTTTATAGGATTATAACATTCACTGTCTGGTATTAGAAACATAATTTATAAGGCATAAATAAGATAAATTATTTGTCAAACAGATCACTGTGTGATCCGGTACGGGACAACGTCAACACCAGTATATCATTCTCAATTCGGTAAATAAGAAGCCAGTCAGGCTGAATATGACATTCCCTGTGTCCTGCCCAGTCACCGGTAAGTTCGTGGTCTTTGTTTTTCTCTGGCAACATCTCTCCTCGTGACAAGGCTCGTATGATTTCATCCAGCAGATCAATGTTCAGACCGCGTTTAATTGCCAGTTTGTAATCCTTTTTAAATTTTGTAGTCCAAACAATTTCACGTTTCATCTTTTCAGTTCCCGGAGAGCTTCCTCAACATCAGAGTAATGCTTCACGTTTGGGTCATGGGAGATGCGTTCGGCTTCCCGCATAGCGGCGATAGTTTCTTTATTGGGCTGATCCAGCTTCACATCGAAAGGAAAACCACCAACGCGGAGGGACTGGCGCAGGAAAACATTGATAGCAGTGGTGAGGTTCATGCCTAATTCATTGTATAAATTTTCGCACTGTTTTTTAATGTCGCTGTCCATGCGGACGCTAAAATTTGTTGTAGTAGCCATAATATCAACTCCTTTTGCATTTCATTATAACTATAGTATATGTGATTTGCAATGCAAAATCAATTCAATAGATTTCTATTTTTATTTTTTCATGGTAAAATTTTGTAAAAGAAAAAATTTATTGTGATATTTACGGCTGTGGAGAGTCTTATGGGAAAGGAGGAAACAAGGTGGATAAATCGGATATTTCATTTGAAGAGTATTATAAAGATGTACTGCGTTTCCTGAGGGGGCTTTCCAGAGATGAATATCTGGCGGAGGAACTGACGCAGGAGACGATCTGCCGGGCGATAAAGTCTATTGATACATTTAAGGGCGATTCCGATCTGCGGGTGTGGCTTTGTTCCATAGCAAAGAATCTGTATTTTACACATTGCAGAAAGCAAAAACGTATCGTGCAGGGGGAAGCATACGAGAATCTTGAGGCGGAAGAGAAGCTGTTTTCGCAGGTGATAGAGGACAAAGAGACGGCATTTCAGGTACATAAGATTTTACATGAACTGCGGGAGCCGTATAAAGAAGTTTTTTCACTGCGGGTTTTCGGAGAATTGTCATTCCGGGAGATCGGGGCGCTGTTTCAGAAATCCGAGCACTGGGCGTGTGTGACATATCACAGAGCGAAAAGTATGATCCGGGAGAAACTGAGGGATCAATGTGTGGAAAGAGAGAGGTAAAGTACGGGGATAAGCGAAAATTTATGTCCGCCGTATGGCTGCCTGCTGTTATTGCCTGAATGGATTTGATGAGAAAAGTTTAATGATCTGAGAAGACAGAGAAAGGAGATTCCATGAAAATAGATTGTGACATTATAAAAGATTTGCTGCCTTTGTATGTGGAAGGGCTTGCCAGCGAGAAGAGTAAAGCTGCAGTGGAGGAACATCTCGAAGCGTGCGAAGACTGTAAGAAAATGTACCGGGAGATGAAAAAACCGGAGCCGAAGGTTCACTATAACAGGGAGCCGGCGGAGAGTTTCCGGAGATATGTAAAGAAAGAGAAGAGGAAGTTGGGGATAAAAACGGCGGTCGTTATGGCGGTGATCATTTTGGCGGTGGGCGCTGTCAGGGTGTTTTTATTGGGGGGAGCGTTTGCTTTTCTGGCGTGGGACAGCGCGAATGCGGAGATTTTTGAGGATACGGATGTCAGCCATTATTCCCTTTATATGGGGGAGAATGCACAGGAGGAATATGTCCGAAAGTGGGATATGGATGAGAGTATTTTTCCGGAAGAGATCACGGATAAGATGCAGGTGACGGATTATAAAATGGTGTATTATAATCCCTGGGATGCACAGTTTTTAAGCTACCTGGTTGTGGAATATGATGAGGAGGCTTATAATGCGGAGGTAGAGCGTCTGAAGGGTTATGATTCTACGGAGTATACGGGATATTACGGCGCGGAAGGCTTTTCGGAGGACTATACGCTGCTTGCCATGGAGGCGGATTCCTACCATGGATTTGTGTATGCGTTGGAGATTGGGGATAGGCAGATCGTGTATGTGGAGCTGATCTTCTGTAATTATTTTATGGATCTGGATTATAAGAGCATGATCCCGGAGGAGTATCTGCCGGTGGGGTTTGATGCGGGGAAGGATAATCCGTACAGGGAGCGGATGTTGGAGCAATGAGGCATGCGCGCAGGTATGTCTGTTTGATGAGCGGTGGAGCAAGGTTGCTTAACCGGGTATGCCGACCGACGGAAGTGGTATTCCGGAGATGATATTGACCCTCGCGGCATCATTGTTAGCGGAAATGAAAACAGCAGGGAAAAGAAAAGGATAACAGGGATGTACAATGTAGGTATCTGTGACGATGACAAAGTATTCTGTGCCGGGCTGGAGGAGATGGTTCATTCGGCGGCAGAGAAGCTGCATCAGAAAATAGAGACGGAAGTGTGGTATTCCGGTGAGGGCATCATGCGGGATCTGGAGAAAATGCCCTGTCCGGATATCCTGTTTCTGGATATCGAGCTGTATGAAAAGAGCGGTATCGACGTGGGGAGGTTTATCCGGGACGGGGATGATTATGTGACACATATCGTATATGTCTCCTCCAAACAGGAATACGCCATGCAGCTTTTCCGGCTGCAGCCGCTGGATTTTCTGATCAAACCGGTATCCGAAGAACAGGTGAAAGAGGTGCTGGAGCGGAGCCTGAAGCAGAGGGCGCAGGGGAAGGCGCTGTTTGAATATCAGAAAGGCGGCGTGTTCTATCAGGTGCCCTGCAGGGATATTCTTTATTTTATGAGTAATGATAAAAAGATCACTATGATGACAAAAGAAACAAAAGGACATGAGTTTTATGGAAAGCTGAAAGACATTGCGGACAGGCTTCCGGCAGGTTTTATCATGATCCATCAGTCCTATATCATAAACAGCGACTACGCCGCCGAGTATACATATGAGACGGTAAAAATGCAGGACGGCAGTCTTTTCAGTATCAGCAGGCCTTACCGGAAAGCCGTGCGCAGCAGGATCAGGGAGTTGGAAAAGGAGAGGCTGCATGTGGGGAAATAACATAGATATACGGGGAATTCTCATTATGGCGATGGCTGTTTTGCTGAATGTCGTGCTTTTAAAAAAGCTGGCGGAGATTTTTGCGGCGGTAAAGCTCTGGTTTACAGTGATGCTCTGCAGCGTGGAGACAGCATGCTATCTGATCCCGTATTTTGCGGGGGGACGAAATTTTTATATGCAGGAGATGGCGGGAGGGTCGCTGCTGTTTCTGATCTGTTTTTTTCTGATCCGGAGGACAGGGCTGCAGAGGACGGAGAGACCGGACGGAAAACGGACTGCGATACTGCTTGTCATACCGGTGACCGGCCTGGCTGTACTGGCCAGTCTGCTGCTGGGGGATTTAAAGCCGTATGGTTTTGCGGTGCTTTGCAGTTTTTGTGTTCTGGCGGCGGATCTGAGCGTGTTTTATCTGTATGATGTGCTGATACAAAATGACACACATGTCAGGCAGAGGGATGTTTACAGGCAGCAGACCGATCATTACAGAAACCAGCTCGAGGTGATCGGGGAGTCACAGGGCAGGATTCAGGCGCTGCGCCACGATATGAAAAACCATATGCTGCATTTAAGCGTGGAGCTGCGGCAGGGGCATTATGAGGATGCGCTGCACTATCTGGAGGAGATGGAGAGGGAGCTGCAAAATCCAGCAGAGCATGTGAAGACCGGAAACCGGGAGATAGACAGCCTTTTAAACTATAAGATCCGGAAGGCAGAGCAGGTTTTGTCGGAGGTGGAGAGCGATATCCATGTGCCGATGGAGCTGATGCCGAAATCCTTTGATATCAATGTGATCCTCGGAAATCTTTTGGATAATGCGATCGAAGCGGCGCAGGGGAGTGAGCGGAAATGGCTGAGGCTGGTGCTGAAGGCAGACAGGGGCGTGTTTTTGATCCATATAGTGAACAGCTGCGGCGATCCCCCGAAGAGAAGCGGGAAAAAGTTTCTCTCCACGAAAGGGGGTGCGGGGGAGCATGGCATCGGGCTGCGGAATGTGAAGCGTATGGTGGAGAAGCAGAATGGGAATATCGAGTTTCAATATGAGGACGGCGTGTTTTTCGTGGAAGTGATGCTGTATATGAATGAGATGTGAAGGTGTCATTTTCGCCAAAAATATGGTCGAATTTCGCCGATCATTCCGCGGCGGAAAAAGACTGTGATATATTTTGTTTCAGAAAAGCTGCCGGACAGCCGGACGGCGGCGAAGATGAAACAGGAGGATGCGATATATCATGAAAAAGAGAATAGCTAAAATACTGGTACTGCTTTTTATGTCACTGACATTTTTAACAGCCTGTCAGAAGGCGCCGGAGGTATCAGATGATGATGAGATCTTGCGGGCAAAGGGTCCTTCGGAGGATGCCGTGGAGGCGGTCGTGAACGGGGAGGAGGAAGGATCGTCGGAGACATCGGGAGAAGCGGCGTATGCGCCGGGCGGGATGGGCGAAACGGCGGGACGCGGGACAAAAGCGGTTTCAAAAGATATGGAAGCAGTCAGCGTGGTGTTGGGCGGAGGCGAAAGCCGCATGAAGATAGAGGCGGAGGTCGCCGCGGCGCCGGAAACGGTAAGTACCCTTATCATGCAGGCGGATAGCGGCTTAGACGAGGCGGCGCTGCGGGACTTTCTGGAGCCGCAGGGAGAGGTGAAGGATATCACGGAAGAAGTGCTGGCGGCGGAGGAGGCGGAGAGACAGAGAGCCGCGGAGATCGATGAAAAACTGGGTGAGGGAAGCAGTATGGTGGAGATTGCCGGTGTGGGAGACGGAAGCCGGCTTGCCCTGACAGACGGGAACAGAAAGGCGATTCTTTTCGGAAAGACCGGCGGCAGCTATGAGGATGCCTTATTGAAGGAAAAATGTTATGCTTCGGCGATGGAAGAGGCACAGAAGCTTGATATAAAGGATATGGAGGCGGGAGATACTGCTTTTTCCCTGCAGGATGCGAAGGCGCTTTTGACCCGGAAACTTTCTCTTCTCGGGATAGAAGATATTCATCTGAGCATAGCGCATGTTTACGGGCAGGATGGCTTTTTGTTCTATGAAATGCAGTTTTCCCCTGTTGTGGAGGGGATCCCGGTGGCGGATTCTTTCGGGCAGCAGGACGTCGCGGAGGTATATCCGGATGGGTTTGCCTGGGTGTGTGAGGAAGGCGTTGCGGATGTCGGGGTGTGGAACTGCTGTATGGAGCAGGTGTCCGAGATAAAGAACGGGAAAATCCTGAGTTTTTCCAAAGTGCAGGAGCTGCTGGAAATTTATTGTCTGTATAGTGGGGTTAAAACCCTCGCCTTTAGGCGAAACCTTTAGGTAAACCCCATAGCTTCAAGTTTAGAAAAAAGGAAAATAGAGATACTAAACTTGAGGTGAA
>JAETSN010000143.1 GCA_021769625.1 [Clostridium] symbiosum
CGTCCCCGCCATTAGGCGGGGCCTACGCCCGCTCCATTCCTTCCTCCTCTCCCCACGAAAACTCCGCTTTCGCGGGGGCCCCGATCGCCATACTGCGTCGCTTTCCCTTGCCATACATCAGTATGGCTGTGGAAAATCTCCTTGTCTGACAAGAAAAATCCTCATCCATCCGGCATTCCCCGGTTATGAATACAGGTTCTAAATTGCCATGCTCCCTTTGCGAAGCCAGCCCCGATAGAGACATCAAACAGGCCATCCTGCGTGCAGGATGGCCTGTTTTTGTCCGTCAATAAACAAAGGCAGTCCCACATCACAGGACTGCCTCATATAGTCGGCACACTTGAAAATCGGTATTTACCGATTTTCTGACAGCGGCAAAGCCGCTGTCGGGCGCCGCCCGTGTGCGGACTATGAAGTCTGACGCAAGGCCGCTTTGCGGCCTTATGGGATGAGATCTCCCCCCCCCCCACACAAGCTGAAAAGAAGTTTTTACTTTTTCAACTGCGTCGACTATAAGCTGGAATTTACCTTTTTCCTTTGGCGTCAACCGCTTTTAATATCAATATGAGCACTGCCATCACGGCAGCCTGTATGATCATAAAAAAGATCACAAGGCCGCGTGACTCATAATAGCAGAGGTTCCCCCAATTGATGATGATCTCCACAAGCACGGTCAATAGGATACTGAACCAGACATATCTGCGATTGACAAAGAAAAACACAACAGGAAGAATAAATGTCAGTGGAAAAACGATTGGCGATAATAGATACTGAACGATCACTCTTAACATAAGAGTCCCTCCCCAGATCCCGGATCTGCCGCATTCATTTTATCATAGTTTACCATGTGGACAGTCGTATTGCAAGGCGCCGCCCAGCTTCCGGAGATTTCAAGCATATACGATAAGCGCAAAAGGAATGTTTTGTAGGATTGTCAAACATATTGGACAGCAAGCTCTATGGGAGATAACCAGTTGAGGGGCCTCATGGGGAAGTTGTTGGAGCGGCGGTTTTCTCAAAAAGAGTGGGGATATCTCGTT
>JAETSN010000011.1 GCA_021769625.1 [Clostridium] symbiosum
AGTGCCGTTCAGGATCGATCTTGTGACAATGGTCCCGCCCGCTCCCCTGATATAAGTTTTTTTCTCCTCCTGTTTTTCCGGCTGCTTTTCACTCTGTGTTTCCGGATGTGTTTCTGCCGGTTTCTCCTCCTTCTTTCTGCCGAACAATCCCATCTCTACACCTCCTGCGCCTGCTTTTACTCTTTTCTATATTTTTCTATCACACATGTTCTCATTATGATATTGGAGTATGGATGCCGTTTCATTGTGAATAGCAGACAATCCCGCCGCCACAGCCTCCCCGTCCAGCTCCCAGGTACTTTGCAGCAGCCCGTCGGATCGCTCCAGCGCCTGCATAAGTCCATCCCAGCCTCCCGCTTTGACAGATCTCATAAATTCCTGCGCAATCTCCTGATTCGGAATGAAGACCTCCGATCTTTTCTCATCAAATGATAAATACCCGAGATGGATCAGCAAAGTAAGCACATCGTCTCTGGTCCTGAACGTTATCATATCATTCTGACAGGTAGATGGATCAATACGGCATGGGACGTTGCCCAGCATTTCGATCACAGCCTCTTTCAGACCGTCAAAATTCATATCGATATAAACTTTTAAAGCCTCGTAAGTTTCCGTTCCGGTCCAATAACTTCTAAAGTCGCCGCTGTCCATCAGATCCGCAACCGCCTGCGGATTATAAATATGGATTCCCCCAAGGACATATCCGTCATACCATCTCTGTGTCTCCCCAAAGTCCACTCCATAGCTTTCGCAGAGTTCTTTTACTTCCTCTTCCGTAAAACCAAAATACTCCGCCAACAAGCCGGGATTCAGCATGGAAAATTCCTTAAATATGTTGATTGCGGAATGCTCTCCGTATTTTTTAACTGGTAATATTCCTGTCATATATGCCATTTCCACATATTCCGCGCCCTTGAAAAGTCCTCTGAGGAAGTCCAGATATGCTTTCTGTACGTCCTGACGTTCTTTCGCAAAACGAAATACACAATCCCATTCATCTATGACAAAGATAAATCCTTTTTTCGTATGCGCATATATCTGCTCCAATACACTGGGCAACCCATACTGATTCATAAAGAAATAACCGCTATATTCAGATTCCAGTTCTCTGACTATCGCCTCCTGCATCTTATCGATAAAAATATCCAAATGTGATTTATCAAAAAGAAAGCGCTGCACATCCACCCGTATCACATTATGCTGATTCAAATGTGTTCCATAGGAATCGTCTCTCTCAATATTTCTTCCAAAAAACAATTCCTTCGAATCACATCCCCTGCTATAATAAGCCACCAGCATATCTGCCGCCATGGATTTTCCAAAACGACGCGGGCGGCTCACACAGACATATTTTGCCCTCGCTTTATTCAGTTTCCTGTTCATGAGCGCGATCATCGCCGTCTTATCAACATAAATATCATCTGTCACTGCCTGACGAAAAGCCTCATTTCCCGGATTTAGGTACAGTCCCATATTGTCTCCTCCCACTCTGATATACCCTGGTTTATTTCATCATACCACTGAAAACCCGCACATGGCAAGAAAATCACAAAGCACATACCCTCTGATTTCACGCCCACTTCAACTATCGTTCCTCCGCTTTCTCTGCCCTTATATATAGTTCCTTATCATTTTTATATGTACTGTCTGACCTTTTCCATATACTTTTTATAGTCATCCCCGAATCTACCGATACACTCCCGCTCCTCCGCCAGGATGATCCAGTGGCAGGAAATCTGAAATACTAAAACCACCCCCGCAAGTACCATAGAGCCTGTAAGCATATAGCTGATAGATCCAGTATGCCGCTTTTTCCTTTCCAAACACAGGCGCATAGTGCGCCGCACGCTGCATCCCGTTTTTTCCGAGAAAAGCCAGCATACCGAATCTGATCAGCAAAAAGGGAATCATCAGTGAAAATCCATTCATCTTCTATCCCTGCAGCATCTCCTCAATAAAGATGCCATATCCTTTTTCCGGTGCGTTCACCAGCACATGTGTCACTGCCCCGACGACCTTGCCGTCCTGCAGGATCGGGCTTCCGCTCATCCCCTGCACGATGCCGCCTGTCAGGTTCAGCAGTTCCTCGTCCGTGACCAAAAGCTCCAGGCCCTTGTTCCCGCCGTCACTGCCCATATGGATCGCGGTGATCTCAATATCATATTCCTTCATCTCCTCATTGACGGAAGAGATCATGGTGGCGGCTCCCAAATGGATATCCTGCTTCAAACCGATATGCTGGGTTTCCAGTTCAATACCGTTTTCCGCCAGTTTATCCAGATTCAGATGCCCGAATATCCCATAGGGCGTATTTTTTGTGATCTCACCGATCACATTTTCATCATCGTACTCGATCATACCGGTGAGTTCTCCGGGCACACCGTCCGTTCCCTTGCGGACAGCCACGATCTTCGTTCCGTAAAGGGATCCCCGTCCCAGTTCCATCAGCTCCCCCGTATCGGAATCCGTGATGCCGTGCCCGAGGGCGCCGAAATTTCCCTGCTCGTCCACAAACGTGAGCGTACCCACTCCCTGCGCATTGTCACGTATCCAGATGCCCATTTTATATTCCCCGTTCTGATTCTGAGCAGGGGTTACCCGCTCCTCTAAGTACGCACCGTCCCGTTCGATGCCTAAAAGGACTTCTGTCCCCTGATTTTCCGAAAGCAGGCTCATAAACTGCTTTTTTCCGGTGACCTCCTCGCCATTATAGCTTACGATATAATCCCCTTCCGCCAGACGGCTCTTTGCAGGTTCATGCACAGCGCCGTTTCTGTCATTGAAACTGCCGACGCCTACCACCATGACCCCTTTTGTTTTCAGGAATATTCCGATGGGAAGGCCTGCGGCGGAGACTTCCCGCTCTCCCACCACCTGGATCTCCACGCTCTTTAGCGGGATAAGCCCCAGCCATTTCACATCCATCTGATAAGTAGTTTCTGATGCTCCCGCCACCATCGTCACCGGGCGGTACAGTCCTGTCTCCATTCTGCCCTGATCTGTTTCGATGCTGGCGCTGGCGGGCACTTTGAAATTCATCTGCTGCTCCCGCTCTGCGATCAGCCTCACCTGAGAGGGCATGGAATCATAGCATACATACCAGCCTGCGGCAAGCGCTCCCGCCAGCGCAAACGCAATGATTCCTTTATAAAAATTTTTGATTACCATACGCATACTTCTTTTCCTCCGATGTCAACGTCCTTTTTAGTATGCGTAGGTAATCAAAATTCACTCACTCATTTTTTGTTTTATATGGAATTTTTTGCCATTTCGATCAATTCTTTTGCATTTTCCAGGGCCGCCTGTGAAATCTCCTCCCCGCCCAGCATTCTGGCGATCTCCGAGATCCGGTCTTCCTCCTCCAACAGGGAGATCGTCGTTTTTGTCATACCGCCTTTTACATTTTTTTCAATATAAAAATGCGTATCCGCCATCGCTGCGATCTGGGGCAGATGGGTGATACAGATCACCTGTCTTTCCTTTGCGAGCATTCCCAGTTTTTCCGAAACCTTCCATGCCGTCTTGCCGCTGATACCGGCATCGATCTCATCAAAGATCAGCGTCTCCACTGCATCCTTATCCGCCAGCACAGTCTTTAATCCCAGCATGATCCGGGAAAGTTCACCGCCGCTTGCCACCATGGCAAGGGGACGCAGCGCCTCGCCGGGATTGGTGGAGATCATAAATTCCACATCATCCCATCCCCGCGTGCCTGCATGTTCTTTGTCCTCTTTCACTTCCACCCGGAACTCCACATGCATAAAATTAAGATCGCAAAGCGCCTGTTCCAATTCCTTTTCCAGTATCTTTGCCGCCTGTTTCCGTATTTTGGATGCCTTCCCGCAAAGCTTTTCATAAGCCTCTTCCGCCTCCGCGAGCTGTTTTTTCAGCCCCTCCTGATAGGCGTCAAAATCTGCCAGCCTCTGCCTTTCTTTCTCCCGTTTCTCCCGATATGCCAAAACCTCTTCGATAGTTTTTCCGTATTTTGTCTTTAAATGATTTAAAATATTTAACCGCTCCTGCGTTTTTATAAAATCTGCTTCCTCAAATTCCATACTCTCCTGATAGTCTGCCAGATCCCTGTTGAAATCATGCAGAAGACTGTCGATCTCTTCAAGCTGTCCTGTGATGGAGGCAAGTTCAGCGTCCAATTCTGACACTGGTGTCATTTCTCTGAGGGCATGCCCGATCAGATCTGCAGCGCCCTCATCGCTTCCCGCCCCTGTGAGGCGGAAGGCATGGGAAATACTTTCCATGATCCGGCGGCTGTTTGCCATCTTTCGGTATGTGTTCTCCAGCGCCTCGTCCTCCCCCGGTTTCAGATGCGCCTCCTCGATCTCCTGCACTTCAAACTCCACAAGGGAAAGCTCCCTGAGCCTCTCGGCTTCATCCAGCCCGGCTTCTTCCAGCTCTTTTCTCAAATTGGAAAGCTTCTGCCAGCTTTCCTTTATGGCAGGTAGGTGCGCCGCCAGCTTTTCCCCCGCATATTCGTCCAGTATCTCCTGATGTTTCTTTTTATGGAGAAGCGACTGGTGCTCATGCTGCCCGTGGATATCCAGCAAGAACTCGGAAAGCTGCTTTACCTGCTTTGCCGTCACAGTTTCGCCGTTAATACGGAAAACGCTCCGTGCAGGCTGAATCTTTCTGGAGATCATCACAGAACCGTCCTCCCATGGCAGATCCAGTTCTTCCATCAGTTTTTTCACCTGTGGGGAATCCTCCTGAAACAACAGCTCGATCAGGGCATGATCCGCCCCGCTCCGGATGATATCCTTATCCGCCCGCTCTCCCAGCGCAAGATTTACCGAACCGATCAATATGGATTTTCCGGCGCCCGTCTCACCGGAGAGGATGTTCAGGCCTTCCCCGAATTCCACTTCTTCCTTATCGATCAGCGCCAGATTTTTTACACTTAAACTTACTAACATTCCTCACTCCTATCTCTCTCCGAGCAGGATCATTTTCTTACAGTCCAGTTCCCCAAAAAACATTTCCTATGAAAGGACATAGTTGATTTTCTCGCGGACGACTTCCGCCTCCTCCGCGGAGCGGACCGCCAGCATGATCGTATCGTCCCCGGCGATGGTCCCTACGATCTCTTTCATGTGCATTGCATCCAGCGCCGCCGCGACAGCCATCGCCATCCCCGGAACAGTCTTTACGACCAGCAGGCTCTGAGCCATCCCCATGCTGCTCATCCCCTCCCGCAGGACCCTCACATATTTATCGCTCATTTCCCCATGCGCTTCCCGCAGCAGCACATATTTCTGCCTGCCGTTTCCGAGGGGAACCTTGGATAATTTCAATTCCCTGATATCCCTTGAGACTGTTGCCTGCGTCACATCGTATCCATCCTGCCGCAGTTTTTCCGCCAGTTCTTCCTGCGTCTCCAGATCATATTTCTCGATCAACTCCACAATTTTTGCATGACGGTTTTTCTTCATTTCCCATATCCTCTCTTCTTTAACCTTCCGCATCCATCTTTTTATGCAGTACTTCCACAAAGCTGTCCTGTCTCAGCTTCAGCATTTCTATCACTTTTCCCGCTCTTTTGATCTCCATCCTGTCACCGGCGGACATCCCCATCTTAACGCTTCCGTCAAAACAGGCCTCCACCTCCTGCACGGTCCCCTTCTTATTTTCTCCGATCTCAATAGCCACCTCATCTTCCGGAGAAAGCACAATGGTGCGGGAGTGCATGGTATGGGGACAGATCGGCGTCAGCAGGATCAGCTGCGCATGAGGCTCCACGATAGGCCCTCCCGCCGACAGATTATAGCCGGTGGAGCCGGTGGGCGTTGCCACTAAAATCCCGTCCGCATGACAGGTATGTAAAAGCTGCCCGTTCACATATATATGAAAAGCAATGATCTGCAGCGAGCCTCTTCTGGTGATCGCGATATCATTTAAGGCACGATCCGCCTTCCATTGCTTATTTTCTGTCCCTGCACCGCCCCCGCCTGCCGTCTGTTGCCCTCTCACCCGGTCGGAAGGCACGACCCTGCCGGAAAGCATCATCCGTTTCTCTCTGGTAAAATCATCATGGATCAGCTGATCCAGCGCCTCCTCCAGATGATCGCTGTCTACCTCCGCCAGATAACCCAATGTGCCGAGATTCACACCGATCAGCGGTACGCCCGAATCCGCCGCGTTCCTCGCTGCCCGAAGCAGCGTCCCGTCCCCGCCGAGCACGATCACGCATTCAACTCCCTTCGGCACTTTCAGCTCGGAAGTATCTCCCGTCTCTGTCCGGCAGATCTTTCCGCGGCGCTCCAGATAACTCCGGATCCTGTTTGTACAGGAGAACATCGGATCTTTTTGTTTATTTGTCACAACAAGAAAACTATCCATCTTCCTCCTCCTGATCCAGTCCCGCATGGGCCTGATCCACCACATCCTCTATCCGCCTTTTTGTCTCGGAAAGCCATGAAATTCCCGCCTGTTCCGCCTGCAGGACACACAGCCGCCGTTCCGCCTCCTGCTCTGTCAGCTCTGAAAGTTCTCCGGCCTTTCCCGAATCCTTCCGCAGATACAGGAGATATTCAATATTTCCCTCCGGCCCTTTGATCGGCGAGAACGACAGACCCAGCGCCTGAAAACCGATGTCATCCGCGAAATCCATGACCTTGCAGATCACCTCACGGTGTACCGCCTTATCCCGCACGACACCCTTTTTTCCTACTTTCTCCCGCCCCGCCTCAAACTGGGGCTTGATCAGACAGACCATCTCCCCCTCTTCCTTCAGGAGATTTCTCGCAGGCAGGAGTATTTTCGTCAGTGATATAAAAGATACATCACAGGATGCAAAATCCGCCTGTTCCGGCAGATCCGCCTGTGTCAGATAACGGAAATTGGTCCGTTCCATACAGACCACCCGCCCATCGCTTCTGAGCTTCCAGTCAAGCTGACCATGTCCCACATCTATGGCGTAAACTTTTTTCGCCCCGCTCTGCAGCATACAGTCCGTAAATCCTCCGGTGGATGCACCGATATCCATACAGACCTTTCCATCGAGCACAAGCGGAAACACTTTGAGCGCCTTCTCCAGTTTCAGCCCGCCCCGGCTCACATAGGGAAGCGCCGCGCCTCTCACTTCCAGCATCCTGATCTTCTCCGGATCGAAGGCGGCGCCTGCCTTGTCCTCCCGCTGTCCGTTGATAAAAACGTCCCCCGCCATGATGATGGCTTTTGCCTTTTCCCGGGAAGGTGCAAGCCCCCGTTCCACCAGCAGCATATCAAGACGCTTCTTTTTCGTTTTTTCTTTTCTGCCTTTTATTTCATCCATCTGTTCTCCCGCCGCCGATCCTCTGTCTTTCCGGGCACGATCCGTTTCCCGTCACCTGTCATGCTCCGCCGCATGGAGCCTCGCCGGCGCGCTGTTTCCCACATACTCCGTCACGATCCTCTTTGCAATACAGCCGTCCGTCAGCCCCAGTTCTTCCTCCAAAATGTTTACACTGCCATGTTCCACATACAGATCCGGGAGGGCTATGGAGAGCACTTTCATCCGACATCCCGGCAGAGAGTCCACAAAGCTTCTGACGCTCTCCCCGAAACCGCCCTTCGCCACATTCTCTTCTATTGTCACCAGCAGTTTATGGCTGCCGGCCAGTTCCTCGATCAGCGCCTCGTCAACAGGTTTGACAAACCGGGCGTTCACAAGGGAGCAGGCATAGCCGATATCCTTCAGCATCTTCCTGACGGAAACCGCAGTCTTCACCATACTGCCCACCGCCATCAGGCAGATGTCCTCCTCTTCGTAGAGCACTTCGCTCTTTCCGTATTCCACCGGTTTCCGGAACTCCTGCAGGCCGTCGTAGGCCTCGCCTCTGGGATATCGGATTGCAATGGGACCTTCAAACTGCAGGGCAAACTTCAGCATATCCGACAGCTCCCACTTGTTTTTCGGCGCCATCACATGCATATTCGGTATCATAGACAGATAAGACAGATCAAAGATCCCCTGGTGCGTCTCTCCGTCGCTTCCCACAAGCCCCGCCCGGTCGATGGCAAAGATCACCGGCAGGTTCTGGATACAGACATCATGGATGATCTGGTCATAAGCCCTTTGCAGAAAAGAGGAATACACGGCGACCACCGGGCGCATTCCGCCTGCCGCAAGCCCCGCCGCGAAAGTCACGGCATGCTCCTCCGCGATGCCCACATCAAAAAACCGCTCCGGGTAAATATTGCGGAAACGCTTGAGTCCTGTGCCGTCCGCCATCGCCGCCGTGATCGCCACCACCCTTTTATCCCTCGCCGCAAGTTTGATCATCACTGTGGAAAAAATATCGGTATAATTCGCCTTCGTGCGGGGATGTGCCGGAAGCCCTGTCTCGATCTCAAAAGGTTCCGCGCCGTGGAACCTCGCCGGATGTTTTTCCGCCGGCATATAGCCTTTCCCCTTTGTCGTCAGCATATGTATCAGGACAGCTCCCTTTACCTTTTTTGCCTCCCGGATGAATCTGGCCATCTTCAGCGTGTCATGGCCGTCCACAGGCCCCATATAGGTGACGCCCAGATCCTCGAAATACATGCCCGGCACCACGAGACGCTTCACATCATTTTTCACCCGGCGGATCCCCTCCACCATGGTCTCCCCGTGATGGAAGCCGATCAGCGTATTATACACCGTATTCTTCAGATCCAGATAATTTTCTGTGGTGCGGATCGCGTTCAGATACTTGGACACGCCGCCCACATTTTCGGAGATGGACATATTGTTGTCGTTTAATATGATGATAAAGTTGGTGTCCAGCTTGCTGGCATTGTTGATCGCCTCGTAAGCCATGCCGCCGGTCAGGGCGCCGTCGCCGATCACCGAGACAACCGTGAAATCCTGTTTCTGCAGATCCCGCGCCTTCACCATCCCCAGCCCCGCCGAGATCGAAGTGGAGCTGTGCCCCGTGTCAAAACTATCGCAGTCGCTCTCCTTCCGCTTCGGGAAACCGCTCATGCCGCCGTACCTGCGCAGCGTGTCAAACCCCTGCACCCTGCCGGTCAGCAGTTTGTGGGTATACGCCTGATGTCCCACATCCCAGATGATCTTATCCTTCGGCAGGTCCAGCGAAAGGTGCAGCGCCATGGTCAGCTCCACACAGCCCAGATTGGAGCCTAAGTGTCCGCCGGTAACGGAAATCTTCCGGATCAGAAACTCCCGGATCTCCTGCGCCAGGTCCCCCAGATGCTCTTTCTCTATTTTTTTGATATCGTTCGGTTTTTTGATCTTTTCCAAGTACATAACGGCTTTGCCCCCATGACTGACTGCTTTTTTACTTTCTTCTTGTGATCAGGCTGACGATCAGCTCTTCCAGAAACTCATTTTTCTCCCCGCCGCCCCGCAGGATCTCCAGCGCTTCTTCGGAAAGTTTTTCCACATCCTGTCTGGATCTCTCCAGTCCATAAACCGACACATATGTCAGTTTGTCATTTTTTTCGTCGCTCCCCACCGGTTTTCCGAGTTCTTCCGATGTACCGGTGATATCCAGAATATCGTCCTGTATCTGGAAGGCGATGCCGATGCAATACCCCGCCTTTTCCAGTTCCTTTACAGCTTTTTCATCCGCTCCCGCAAGGTGTGCGCCGATCATCATTGCGGACTCGATCAGCGCCGCCGTTTTATGCGCATGAATGAACAGCAGTTTCTCCCCGTCCAGCCGGAGCTTCCGCTTTTCCGCCTCCACATCCACAGCCTGTCCGCCGATCATGCCGTAAATGCCGGCCTTCTCCGCCAGGATCTTCAGCGCGCCGCCGATCCGTCCGGCGTCCGCTTCCGTATGAAAATCCTCTTCCGCCGAAAAAGCTTTGCATGCCGTTTCAAACGCAAAATTCAGAAGCCCGTCCCCCGCCAGAATAGCCATGGCTTCCCCGTAAACGGCATGGGTCGTCTTTTTCCCTCTCCGGTACAGATCGTTGTCCATCGCCGGCAGATCGTCATGCACCAGGGAGTAGGTGTGGATCATCTCCTGCGCTGCCATAAACGGTTCCACGATCTGGCCGCTGCCCCCGAACATCCTGTAGCATTCCAGCATCAGAAGCGGCCGCAGCCTCTTTCCCCCCGCCAGAAAACTGTAATTCATCGCCTCCAGAAGGCTCTTTTGAAAGCCTTCCTCCTTCGGAAGATACTTCCCGATCACCTTTTCGGTGTACGATACGCGCTCCTGCAGTTCTTTTTGAAAATCCATGATCTAAAACTCCTCCAGTTCCCCGTTTTCATTCAGCTTCAGCACACTTTTTTCCACTTTGTCGATCATCTCATTGCACTGCTTCAGCAGCTTCATGCCTTCCTGATACACCCGGAAGGATTCTTCCAGCGAAATATCCGGGGACTCCAGATCACTTAACATTTCATCCAGCTTTTCAAAGGATTCCTCCAGGCTGATCTCCTTCTTCTCTTCTTCCATGCTTTTTCTCCCTCTGGGGAAAAGTATTCCCATTACTCCCGCCTAAAATTCAGCGTCTTTTTTCAATGTATTTACCACTCCCGGTTTCCTGAAGGGACACGATCGTCATTCGCCTGTATTTACCGCTTCCGCCTCCACGAAGCCGTCCGTCACAAAAATCTTCAGCCTGTCCCCGGCTTTCACCTGTTTCACAGAAACCAGCGTCTTCCCCTCCGCCGTGCTGACGTAGGAATACCCCTGCTTCAGTTTTTCAAGGGGGGAAAGTCCCTTCATCCGCTCAATGTAGAGAAGCAGTTTCTGTCTTTTCTCCGCCAGCTTCTGATCCATGGCATCCTGCAGCGCCCCCTCAAGGTTCATCGCAAAGTTCCGTTTTTCCCTGATCCGGGAAAGGGGACTCAGATACCGCAGTCTGGTCTTCCTGTTCTGGAGCTGCATGGAAGCCTCGCGGAGTTTTCTCTCCATACCGCGGCGGTACATCTCCCGCACCCCCGAAAACCGCTCCGACAATTCCCTGATATCGTAAACCGCCAGTTCCGCCGCCGCGGAAGGTGTGGGCGCCCTTAGATCCGCCACAAAATCGGTGATCGTCACATCCGTCTCGTGTCCCACCGCGGAGATCACCGGCACGGCGCACTCAAATACCGCCCTGGCCACGGCCTCCTCGTTGAAAGCCCACAGATCCTCGATGGAGCCGCCGCCCCTTCCCACGATCATCACATCCACGCCCAGGCCTTCCAGCGCGTGAATGCCGTTTATGATACTGGGTGCCGCCCCTTCCCCCTGCACAACGGCAGGATACAGTATGATCTGCACATAGGGGTTTCTGCGGCCCACGATGTTGATGATATCCCGCACCGCCGCTCCGGTCTGTGCCGTCACCACGCCCAGCGTCCGGATATATTTCGGGATCTTCCGCTTATACTCCGCCGCGAACATCCCCTCTTCCTCCAGCTCCCGCTTCAACTGTTCGAACCGCACATAGAGATCACCGATGCCCTGCCGGACGATCTTCTGCGCGTAGAGCTGATACTTCCCGTCCCGCTCATAGACGTCCACCCTGCCGGTCACGACGATCTGCATCCCCTCCGTCATCCGAAATGCAAGACCGGAACGACTGCCGGCAAACATCACGCAGGCAATCGTCCCGGAACGGTCTTTCAGAGTAAAATAAATATGCCCTGAAGTATGATATTTACAGTTGCTGACCTCGCCTTTTACAGAGATGGACTGAAGCATATAGTCCTGCGTAAACATGTTTTTAATATAAGAATTTACCTGGGCAACCGTATAGACATTCTGTGCCATGACCCTACCTCGGTTCCTCCGCTTTCGCAAATTTTGCCAGAACCCCGTTCACAAAAGATGCCGAGCCGTCCTGTCCGTAGCTCTTCGCCAGTTCCACCGCCTCATTGATCGCCACGCCGGTGGGGATCTTCTCATCAAAACAGATCTCATAAACCGCAAGGCGTATGATCGTAAGATCCACCTTGCCCATACGCTTCGTGCTCCATCCTGTCGCTTTTTCGTCTATCATCGCATCAATTTCGGGGAGCTTTGCCACAATGGCGTCATACTTCCCCGTAATCTCCAGCTTGTCCTTCTCGGCCGCTTCCTCCGGGAAATCTTCCGCATCCTCCAGAAACAATTCCTTCTGCTCTTCCATTTCCTCGGCCTTATAAAATTCCACACGGAACAGCAGCTTAAAGATGCGTTCCCTTATTTCCCGTCTGTTCATAATATCTCCGGTTATTTCATCTGTCGTTTAAGTTTACTTTGAAGCCTTCACCATATTGACGCCGGCGATCCGGATGTTCACATCCGTCACTTCCAGCCCTGTCATGCTCTCGATCGCGTTCTGCACCTTCGTCTGGATATTCCGCCCGGTAGTCGGAATATTATAACCGTATTCAATATTGACGGAAATATCCACTTTTACCTTCTTATTGTAAACTTCTACCTTCACACCTCTGGCTATATTTTTATACCCTATCTTATTCATCAGCTCATGTGTGATATTCCCGACCATGGAGGAAACCCCTTCCACCTCCGTAGCCGCCAGCGCCGCTATCATCGCCACCACGTCATCTGCGATCTTCACAGAACCCATGCTGTCATCTTCCCTCAATTCCAGACTCTGTCTTTCCATCTCTTTACTCATTTTCTTTTCTCCTGTTTTATTTTATATTTTCTGCACTATCCATATGATCCTGCAAATCACTTGGCAATAAAACTCATACTCACTCTTCCGACAATTCACCTATATCTAAACCAGTATACCAAAAAACTCCGCTTTTGCAAAGCATATCTTTTTTCGCTCCCCCTGGCACCTGACTGACACTTTATCACTTCCACAGCCAGTTCCGGCAGAATGATATTCCTGAAGGAGGCCCTTGGAAAACGCCGGCACTTGGCGAGGTCCTTAACGAGCCTAGTACCGCTGCGTTTTCCACGGAGCGAAAGCGCGCCGACGCAGAAATATCATTCTGCCGGAACGTCCGCCTGCCAAAACCCTCTTACTCCCAAAAACTGATCGTCCCCATCTCCTCATTCCCGGAATAAGCGATCTTATATTCCCCGTCGGCTGCATAAGTCCCGAAATAATCAAAGATCTTCTGCTCTTCGATCAGATTCCGGAAAATATCCTGATAAACCTGCCCGCTCGACGCCTTGAGCGTCACGGTATTTCGCCCCTGTGCCTTCGCCTCCTCGAAGATCCCCCGGATCTTCCCTTCATCATAGCCTTCCAGATAAAGCCCTTCCCGGACGAAATAATTATCTTTCGTGGAAGTACATGCCGGAAGCGTAAAATCCGGATCGACATAGTGATTCTTTCTGATCTCCGCATCCGTCACACAAAGATAGCTGTAATCGATATTCGGCGCCCCCTCTTTTTCGCTCTCTGCGGACGAGTAATAAGAAGGATCGCCCCAGGTGGCATCCATATGATAATATACCCCGTCGATCTCCACAATATTCCATGCATGGGAATCACCGTTCGTCCTCCCGTTTACGATAATGCATGGAATGCCGAGATCATTCAGCAGATACTGCGCCGCCTTGGCATAACCGTTGCAGACGGATTTTTTATCCAGAAATACGGAACAGATATTCTGGTTATCCGGCGAGTCCATACTGTAATCCGTGGAGAGGATCAGATCCTCATAAACCCGCTTCACCGTCTCATACTCGTCATACCCCACCAGGCTGCCGACCCGCCTTTCCACCTCTGCATCGATTATCTTCTGCCTTCTCGCCACTTCCCCGGCATCGTAGGTATATCTGCCGGAAAACGTGATGTACTGTACCTCTTCATTTCTCGTGTACTGTGTATAAGTATAACCGTTCAGATAAAAAAATTCCGGATGGTCGTTGATAATACTCTGATAGACTCTCGGCAGGATCTCCGCATCTGTCGTGGAGATCAGGATCTCCTCCGCCTGCTTTGACAGGATCTGATAGCATTCCGCATAGAGCACTTTTTCCGTGCTGCCAAGTTGTTCAAAGTAATAATTGCCGGACTGTGCCTCCAAAAGCCCGATGATATCTGATTCCGAAAGCCCGATCTCCTCCCGCCTTTTCTCAAGCTCATCCCCGGAAAGACTCTTACTCCCCTCCTCGACCTGATTTTCCTCGATCTCAAATCCTTCCGCTCCGCCTGAATTTCCGGAAGAAGACGCCTCATCCGACACCGCCTCCGCATTTTCCGGCTCCTGATCCTCTTCTCCCGCCGTCTCATCCTCCGGCCCGCTTACCTCCGCCTCCGATGAATCCTCAGGAAAATCCCCAATTCCACCGCACCCGCTCAGCCAGATAACACAGCACAAAAACAAAGACAGCACAGTAAATACCGGCTTTCTTCCCCTCCTGTTTCTCCTGCTTCCTCCGTTCTCACTCTTTTTCAGAAAAAAACACATGTTATTTTTTAGTTCCTCCCAAACTCAGACAGCCTGAGCTCCTTATTCCGCTCACATGTCATCCGGATGCTCCACTCATTCACGAACAGGAGCAGCGGATTCCCTTTCAGATCCTGAATCTTCTTCATATCGGAAGTTCCCTGAAGCCGCGCCACATCGATCTCATCCTTATTTTCGATCCAACGGATATACTCGTAGGGAAGCTGATCCAATGCGATATCGACCCGGTATTCATTTTCCAGACGGTACTTTAACACTTCAAACTGCAGGACGCCCACCACGCCCACAATGATCTCCTCCATACCGCCCGCCAACTCCTGGAATACCTGGATAGCGCCCTCCTGGGCGATCTGGCTGACCCCCTTGATAAACTGCTTTCTCTTCATCGTATCCATCTGGCGCACTCTGGCAAAATGCTCCGGTGCAAAAGTGGGGATCCCTTCATACTGAAAATTCTCCTTCGGCATGCAGAGCGTATCCCCGATGGAAAAGATACCCGGATCAAAAACACCGATGATATCCCCCGCATAGGCCTCCGTCAGGACCTTCCGCTCATCCGCCATGATCTGCTGGGGCTGGGAAAGCCGCATGACTCTGCCGCTCTGCACATGCCGCACCTCCATCGCCGCATCATACTTCCCGGTACAGATCCGCATGAACGCGATCCTGTCCCTGTGGGCCTTGTTCATATTCGCCTGTATCTTGAACACAAAGGCGGAAAACTCATGCTCTGTCGGCAAAAGCAGCCCGATATCCGCCTTTCTCGGCAGGGGCGTCGTCGCCATCTCGAGGAAATGCCGCAAAAAGATCTCCACGCCGAAGTTGGTCAGTGCCGAGCCGAAAAATACCGGTGTCAGATCGCCGCTCCTGACATCCGCCAGATCAAATTCCGCACCGGCGCCGTCAAGCAGCTCCAGCTCCTCCAGCAGCTTGTCCATAGCCTCCGCACCGATGGCATCTGAGAGTTCCTCCCTGTCGTCCAGCGGGATCTCCCTTGAGATTCCCTCTTTTGTCCCTTTTTCCGTATCGGAAAAGGTGATGACCTTGTTCCTGTCCCTGTCATAGACCCCCTTGAAGCCCCTTCCGGAACCGATCGGCCAGTTTACGGGACAGGTTGCGATCCCCAGTTCCTTCTCCACCTCATCCAAAAGATCAAAGGTATCGTTGGCATCCCGGTCCATCTTGTTGATGAACGTAAAGATCGGGATATGCCGCATGGCGCAGACCTTGAACAGCTTCCTTGTCTGCGCCTCCACGCCCTTCGACGCGTCTATGACCATCACCGCGGAATCCGCCGCCATCAGCGTCCTGTAGGTATCCTCCGAAAAGTCCTGATGTCCCGGCGTATCCAGAATATTGATACAGCATCCGTCATATTCAAACTGAAGCACGGAGGAAGTGACGGAGATACCTCTCTCCTTCTCGATCTCCATCCAGTCCGACACCGCATGTCTCGCCGTCGCTTTTCCCTTGACGCTGCCGGCAAGGTTGATCGCACCGCCGTATAATAAAAATTTCTCCGTAAGTGTTGTCTTACCCGCATCCGGGTGGGAAATGATCGCAAACGTCCTTCTCCGATTGATTTCCTTCGTATAATCTGTCACTTATGTTTCCTCCGGTTTTTCCATATACTGAACCTGCGCCGCCTGCACAGGCAAAACAGGGAGTAAGGCTGCTCCCTGTTTCCCTTTTAGACGCCAATATGAGTAGTATATCACATATTCCTCTTAATTCAAAGTAGTACTGATCACAATATTTTCAATTGGCGTTCCGGTCTTTCTCATCACGATGTCCTCGATCTGTGCCCGCTGGGAGTCCGAAAGATCCGCGTTGGACACCACCACATCCACCGTATCCCCGGTGATGCTGACCACCGCATCCTCAAATCCCCTCGCCTCCAGCAGTATTTCCGCAGACATTTCCTTCTCCGCCGTCTCTGTCAGGCCGACGATGCTGTTCAGCGCGACCTGTTTCTGGTCATCCGCTATGTTGGTGCTGTTGATGATCTCCATCAGTGCCGCCTTGTTTTCCGCCCTGGTCTGCTCCTTCATCAGCTTTGCGCCCTGCAGGGTATTGACATTGACCGTCGCCGTAAAGACTGCCTCTCCCGGCACTTCGCCCTCCTGCACATCCGAGCTCTCCGCCAGCATGCTCTCTATGGAGGCCAGCTCATCCTCATAGCCGTCGTCGATATCCGCCACATCACTGTCCAGGCTCTCAATATCCGTCAGCATATCCTCATCGGAAATATCCAGTTCAGCTGAATCTGTGTCGGTGGCGCTCATATCGCTATTCACATCCATCTCCGCCAGTTCATCCGCCGTATATGTATCTTCCACCGTGTATTCTATCATACTCGCCGCCTCCGACGCAGTATTTTCCGCCTGTTCCTCTCCATCCCCCTCCGATATGGTGATCTGATCCGATACGTCACCGGAAAAATGCAGATAACCTGCTACTGCGATCATCAGGGCTAAAGCCGTTATCATAAGCTGATTCTTTTTAAATATTTTTTTCAAACCTCTCTCCCCTTTAAGATTTCATTCTGATTACTTTTATTCTATGCTCGTTCAAATTAAATAATACTCCAACTGCACCAATTATATTTTCTTTTACCTTTGCGTTTCCCGCCCCTTCGGCGAGAACCACCACTCCCGTCACTTCCGGAAGTTTTCTCTGTACCACATAAGGTATTTCGTTCCCCTGCGCATCCCTTAAATAGATGACTTCCTCCCGCTGTCCGTTTTCTGTATTTTTTCTTCTGCCGCCTGCATCATCCGTCTCTTCCAGATCGGTCGTATTGATCTCCGTATCTTTCTCCAGTATTTCCGTACCTGCATCCGCGACAGTGATCATCACCTGTACCTTCCCCGCCCCTTCCATACCGGATAACACCTCCTCCACCCGCCTTTCCAGTTTCTCCACATAAGAATCCAATTCATAACATTCGTTATTATTCAAATTCCCTGCGTTTTCCGCGGCTTCCTCCACATTTTCTTTCATGCTGCCCGCTGTTTTTGTGGTTTTCCCTCCTTCCTGTCCGTTTTCTTCCCCGGAAATACCGATATTTCCCATTTCCTCTTTTTCCCTGTCAGTGGGCAGGGAGATGATCAGAAGAAGTACACCTATCAGCACAAGTACGATATAATCCTCTTTTTTCATGTTGCGGATCTTCAGCTTCCACTTCTCAATGACTTTATCAGTCAATCAAAATCACCTCCAGTTTCTCCTCCTCCACGGCAAAGACAAGGGCAAGCTGCCTGCGAAACACCAAAAGCCTGTCTTCTACCGCTTCCATATTCTCCCCGCTCTCCCATCCTGCCGCCTCTTCCTCTGTCACTGTCTTTTCTTTTGTCCCCATATCCCCGACATCCACCTTCTCGATCTCTACCCGCCTGATCTTTTCCGTTTCAGCCAGATCCTCTGCACCGGCTGCCCTTTCTCCCCCCTCCCCCTCCATTTCCGCTCCGGCGGCCTCTTCCCCCTCTGTCTGCCCATCCGCTTTTGCCGTCTCATAAAAGTCATCCGCCCTTTTTACAAATATCTGCCATGTATCTTCTTTTTGCTCTACCCTGTCGATCTCAAATCCGTATTGCCCGGCAAAATGGCCATATCTCAACCTGATTTCTTCCATTGTATATTTTTCTACCAGATTTTCCATCGAGATCCCGGGCATAAGTCCTTCATCCGCACCGTCCATGTCCAACTGTTTAAGGAGCGCTTCCTCAATGCTGCGCTGCATATTTGCCACAGCTCCTCCTGCCGCCGGCATATCTCCCTTTTGAATGCCGAGAGTCTGGAGAAAATTCAGGATCATTCCCACGATCCCCGCCAGTACCAGAAGCTCCAGTATCATCCGGCAGATCTTTTCATACTTTTTTCCGCTCTGGAAATGAAGCAGCGTCTGTCCGCAGATCATAAAAATACACAACTCTTTTATCTGTTCCCGCATTACACCTACTCTCCTTTATCTCCGTGCTCTCCTCACTCCCGCATATTTCTTTCCCTGTCACATATTCCTGTTTACCGCCAGCACCGAGATCGCAATGCTCAGCAAAAATAGCGCTATCCCGGTCAACAATACTTTGCACAGCAGAAATGCCGCCTCCGCCACCTTGTCCGAACAGGTTGTCAGCCTCGAATGGTTCACGATCGCCCCCAGTGCGGAAGAAAGCTTCAGACATCCCGCCAGAACAAAGATCTTACACAGCGGGACCAGACACAAAAAAACCAGCGTCACCGTAAAAAAGATCCCCACACCGTTTCTGATCAGGATAGCGGAGCCGACAAAGATTTCCGATATTCCTTCCGAGATATTCCCCACTCCCGGTACCATTCCTGCCACTTTTTTCGCAGTATTCCACTTTAAAGAATCTATAACGGGTGTTATTAATGCCTGCAGGATCCCAACGCTGCCCACGATCCAGAGCACAGCCTTCAGCAAAAGCTCTATTCCCCGTTTCAGGCTCTGCAGGATACCTGTCAGTTTCTCCCCGCTCCATACGCCGTTCATGACAGACAGCAGCATGTACAGTTCTATCCCGGGCAGCGCGACACGGCAGAATATCTCCTCCACGCACCAGATCACAAACAGGACTCCTTCATAATATACGGTTGCCGTGGCAGAACCGTTTGTCATCCCCAGTGCCGCCGTGTACGCCGGAATCAATATCCTGACAAAATCCGTCATGGACAATAAGATCTTCTCCGTCTCCAGATATATGCTCCGAAATACCCTGCTCAGCATGATGCAGAGCAGTAAATACAGAAAATAAAAGCCCAGATGCGATACCTGTTGGTTTTCCACGATATCCATCACCACCATGAACAGGGCGGACAGCACCGCAAGCAGCAGAATATTCATAAAGATCTCCCGGCCAGCCGAAAATTCATAAAACAGATTTCCCGCCGCCTGCGCCCCGAACTCCCTGATGCTCCCCCCGAGATTTCCCTTCAGGATCTCCTGCCATAATTTCCCGGTATCCAGTTCATTCTTTCCGTAGGCTTCATCCAGATAGTCCGTGATCTCCCGCATATAATTTTCATTCCAGAGCCGGTTTAATTCCTCCGAGATCCCTTCCAGCATCTCTTTTTCTTCTGTCGATCCCTCCTCCTGCTGCATTTCTTCCTCTATGAAAGATGCCTTGCATTTTATATCAAAAATTGCAAAAAAAAGAAGGAATCCCATGCAAATAATTAATAACAAGTGTTTTTTCATGCAAAATTTCCTATTGTCTGCAGCAGAGAGATCACGATCGGCAGCCCGAATAATAAAATGCACACTTTCCCGAATACCTCTATCTGTCCCGCGATGGTCTGGAATCCTGCGTCCTTGCAGATGCCGGCACTGAATTCGCAGATATAGGTGATTCCGATCATTTTCAGCAGAATATTCAGATATTCCCGGTTCGCCGCAACATACTGCTGCAACTGTCCGAACTGCTCAAACACTTTGGAAAGGTATTCCACGATAAACACGCAGATCAGCCCGCCGCATGCCACGCCGATATATGCGGCATACTCCGGCCGCAGTATTTTAAACTGCAGCGCCAGCAATACTGCCAGCACGCCCAACAGGCATATTTTGATAACGACCATCTTCTGCCTCCCCCTTTTTGCCCTGAGTCCCATAGATCATTATGCGTCCCTCCCCGATAAAGCAGTTTTGCCTTCGCCCGAAGATTTTCCGATCCCGCAGTATATTACAGCGAAAACAGATTCTGAATGGACATGAACAGATCGTAAATATATGGCATGATCCAGGTCAGCACCAGGATCAGCCCGGCCAGAGATACTAAAAAAGCCTGTTCCTCCCTGCCACTGTGCTTCAGTACCTGTCCCAATATTGTGACCAGTATCCCTACCGCCGCTATTTTAAAAATCACACTAACCGTCATGTCCATCCCCCTATCCCTGCTTTCAGAGCAGAAGAATCGTAAGGAGAAGCCCTCCCATCACGCCCGCGCATAAAGTCAGTTTATTCTTCTCCCTGCTTATTCTTTCCTGCTCTTCCTGATGCTTTCTTATGTATCCTTCCGCCTCCTGCAGTATTTTTCTCATAAGGTCGCCGTCCTCAAAACAAAGCCGTCCGCCCAGTTCTTCCACTTCCATTTCTATCTCTTTTTTTACGGGTTCCCTCCGAAAGATGAGCCGTGCTTCCCGCCGCCATATCTCCCCCAGAGTCTCGCCGCCGTCCTCCTCCAGCGCCCTGCCGATCCTGTCCAGAAAATCTCTTTTATTTCCCGTCAGATGACGGCCGGCTCTGGCGCATATTTCCGGCAGGGAGGATTTCTGGAAAGCGATCTCATTTTCCATCAGCCTAAGCAGCTCCCGCCACGACCTGCATCTCTCCAGATACGCCGCACGCTCCCTCACAACAGCAAGGGCGCAGCCGCTGCTTCCCGCTATGATCACTAAAATCCCCAAGATCCGCAGCATATAAAGCCTTCCTCACTTATATATTTTTTTTACCATGCAGCTTCCGTTCTCCTTTGCCATCACGATAAATCTCTGAAACGCCTTTTCCGTCAGAAGGCCGCGCATAAAAGATTTCTGTCTCAGCTCTTCCATATCCTCCGCGTGAATGGTCGCCAGAATGTGGCAGCCGCATCTGAGCACCCTCTCCACCGCATCCGCGTCCGCAGGGCTTCCCAGCTCATCCACCGCAATGACCTCCGGTGCCATGGAACGGATGAGCAGCATCATCCCCATTGCCTTGGGACACCCGTCCAGCACATCCGTCCGGATCCCCAGATCGTTCTGGGCCACACCGAGATAACTTCCCGCCAGCTCCGACCTTTCATCTACCACACTGACAAACCGCCCCCTCCCCCATTCATTTCCGTTGGAAACCTCTCTGACAAGATCCCTCAGCAAAGTGGTCTTCCCGCATCCCGGCGGCGATAAGATCAATGTATTACAAATCCTTCCCCCTTCATAAACCTGCGAAACCACCGGCCTTGCGGCGCCTTTTACCTCGTGGGCGATCCTTATATTTAAATAACGTATGTTTTTTATTGTGCGGATCCTGATCTCATCTTCCAGTACAACCTGCCCTGCCAGCCCCACCCTGTGCCCTCCCGGCAGTGTCAGATACCCCTGCCGTATTTCATCCGTAAAGGCATAGACCGAATATTTGCAGATATGTTGTATGACCTGCTCCATTTCCCGGGCATCCATACATCTCGCGCCGGAAACTTCCCTGGTAAACCGGCCCTCTCCTGTCAGAAAATACTCCTGCTGGTTTTTTATGACGATCACAGGCTTTTCCGCCCGTAATCGTATTTCCTGCAAATGTTCCGCCTCCGCCGCCGCCCTGTAAAAAATCTCCCGCAGGGAGGAGGGAAACATATGCAGTATTTCTTCCTTTTCCATAGAGATGTCCCCTTCCTTTCTGCCATATGGGTAAAGCCGGAAAGCACGGCATCATTCGCTATCATACAACTATATCTTGATGCCGTATCTCCCCCATGCCTATATATATGTACCTGTCCTTCTTTTCATCACTCTTTCCTCTCAAAAAACACAAAAAAAACCGGGTTATGTGATCCATAACCCGATTTCCGTTATCCTATAAAATATATTTTCTCAGCAGCGAGATCACCTCATCCAGATTGATCGGCTTCGCCGTATGTGCGTTCATTCCGCTGTCCAGACACTTTTTGATATCCTCCGAAAAGGCATCCGCCGTCATGGCGATGATCGGAATCGTCTGCGCATCCTGCCTCTCCAACGCCCTGATCGCTCTGGTCGACTCATAGCCGTTCATGACAGGCATGCGGACATCCATCAAAATTGCATCATACTCCCTTTCCGCGGACTCCCTAAACTTTTCAAAACATATTTTTCCGTTTTCCGCCCAGTCAAGTTCCATGCCGATATCCATCAGCAGCTCTCTCAATATCTCCCAGTTCAGTTCATTATCCTCTGCAACCAGTATGCGATGGCCCGCCAGCTCCTTATCTTCTTCTTCCTCCTCCGGCTCCTCATCGACATTCATATACTTCCTCAGCCCGTAATACAATGTGGATCGGAACAGCGGTTTTGCGATAAAGCCGTCTATCCCGGCCTCCCTTGCCTCCTCCTCAAAGTCGTTCCAGTCATACGCGGAGATCAGTATGATCGGCATATCTTCATCCGCGATCTTTCTGATTTCTCTGGCAACCGAGATTCCGTCCATACCGGGCAGCTTCCAGTCGAGCAGGATGATCTGGTAGTCATCCCTCATCTGATGGTGCTTCCTTACCATCTCCAGCGCCTTCTCTCCGCTCAGCGTCCAGTCTGCCTGAATGCCGATGGAATCCAGCGCCTCCACCGCCGTGCGGCATAAAGTCTCATCATCGTCAACCACCAGCATCTTCCATGCCGGAAGGATCATATTCAGTTCCTGCGCCTGAGCCTTCTCAAAATCCACCACGACCTGGAACTTTGTACCTTTGTTCGGTTCACTGTCCACTGTAATGGTTCCTTCCATCGCATCTACGATATGCTTTGTGATCGCCATACCCAGGCCGGCTCCCTCTGTCTTATGCACCCGCTTGGTATCCGCTCTGGAATAGGAATCAAAAACATGCGCCACGAATTCCGGTGTCATCCCGATCCCATTGTCCTGTACAACAATATGCGTCCTGACGAATTCGTCCCCCTTTTCGGGCGCTTCATTTTCCTGATATAAATAGAGCTGTATCGTGCCGCCCTCCTGCGTATATTTCACTGCATTGGACAGCAGATTGAGCAGTACCTGGTTCAGCCGGACGCTGTCACAGTACACTTCCTCCGCCATAATGTTGTCGATATGTACATTGAAATTCTGATTTTTCGCTTTTATCTGCGGTTGTACGATACCGACAACCCCCTCCACTATTTCCTGCAGGGAGATCTGTTCTGCCGTCAGTGTCATTTTGCCGCTCTCGATCTTGGACATATCCAGCACGTCATTGATCAGCCCCAGCAGGTGCTTTCCGGAGAGCGTGATCTTCCGAAGACAGTTTTGTACCTGTTCCTTATCGTCAATATGCGCCGTCGCGATCGCCGTCATTCCCACAATGGCATTCATCGGCGTACGTATATCATGGCTCATATTGGACAGGAATGTGCTTTTTGCCTTTGTCGCCTCAAGCGCTTCCAATCTTGCCGTCTCCAGATCCTCCATCTGCCGGCGCATTATCCTGTAATAGACATAGAAAATGATAAGCAATACAATAAGCACGATCCCGCAGACGGCCATTGTGGAAGCCGTCCGGTTCCTGTTCATTTCCTCCACTGTTTCATCCAGAATACCAAAGGGCAGTATCGTCACCAGATGCCATTCCGAATAGGGGAGCGGCGTACAGTAAATCTGCTGGCTGCTTCCGTCAAAGTCCACAATGGTGGAAAAACTTTCCTTTTTTTTCATCGCATCGGAAAGTTCCTGCACATATACACTCACCGCATCCTGCGCATCATTATCTTTGTATCTCTCGTACAGGCTCGTAAAATAATCCGGGTACTCATCGCTGATATCGCTCACGATGAAAGTCCCGTCCTCCCTGATGATATTGGAAAAGATCAGCGTGTTATCCTCCTCGGTGCCAAGCATCGTGCTGATATATTCTATAGGGATCGCCACGACAAGCGCCATGGATCTTGCGTTGTCCTCCATGGGATAATCCGCATCAACACCGAACAGAACTACCTTGTTGCCGGATCGGTCCTCTCCCACAGCCACTTTCTTTTCGCCCTCCCTCAGAGAATCATAAAAAGGCTCTGGATCAGCCAGTTCAATCTGTTCCCCGTCCAGCATCTCCAGAACGCCGTCCTCCGAACAGAGCGCCAGGTAATTAAAATTCCTGACTCTGGTCCTGTAAACCAGTTCCTCATACAAATCTTCCTCATCCTCCGAGACAACAGACACTATCGCATCTGCCTGTTCCAGCTTCAGGTCGATCAATGTCCGGAAATGCGCGGTGATCCGTTCGCTGATGCCCGCCATGTACAGATTTCCCAGCTTATTGATGGATTTTTCACTCACCCTGCTCATATAATACCCGAGGCAGGTAAATGCCCCTATACTGATCAACAGCAGGAAGACAAAGCTTCCCAACAAAAAATGCGTTGTGTGGTTTCCTTTTTTTGCATTTTGGCTATCCATGCATGTTCCTCTCAATATCTTATTTTCCTATTTTTATCGTCTTTTTTCTTTGCTCTGCAATGAACTCCGCAGTGCGGCCCGGAAAACCTGCGGCTTTCCGAGCTCACGGGCTTCGCCCTATGAAAAAAGCCAAATACAGATTTTCTTACATGCGAGCATGACGAAAATCTGTATTCGTCTTTTTTCGCACTGCTCATTGCCTCCGTGGACATTATACCACACTTTCTTTTTTCTCACAATATCGCCGTCGCAATGATCCGCACCGCAAGGGCGCACACCCACGCGATCACGCACTGTCCCGCCGCCATCGTCAGGGCCCACTTTCCTCCCAGCTCCCGCTTCACCGATGCCACCGCCGCCACACAGGGCGTATAGAGCAGGCAGAACACAAGAAGGGATGCCGCGGAAGCGGACGTCAGCATCTCCGTGATCAGTTTCTCGGAACCGAAGAGTACGGTCAGCGTGGACACCACGCTCTCCTTTGCCATAAAGCCGGTGATCAGCGCCGTGGAAATCCGCCAGTCCCCGAACCCGAGAGGCGCGAACACCGGCGTTATCACGCTTGCCGTCATGGCGAGGATGCTCTCCCTGGAATCCTCCACGATGCCGAAATGCAGGTTAAAGGTCTGCAAAAACCAGATCACTATGGTCGCTATAAAGATCACCGTAAATGCCCGCTGTAAAAAATCCTTTGCCTTTTCCCATAAAAGCTGCGCCACATTTTTGGCTCCCGGCAGCCTGTAATTCGGCAGTTCCATCACAAAGGGGACTGCCTCCCCCTTAAACAGCGTATTCTTAAAGATCAGCGCCGTAAGGATGCCCGCCAGAATGCCGAAAAAGTACAGCCCGACCATGATCAGCCCGCCTTTTCCGGGAAAAAACGCCGCCGTAAAGAAACCATAGATCGGCAGTTTTGCGGAACAGCTCATAAAGGGCGTAAGCAGGATCGTCATCTTGCGGTCCCTCTCCGAGGGGAGGGTCCTGCTCGCCATCACGCCGGGCACCGTACAGCCAAAGCCGACCAGCATCGGAACGATGCTTCTCCCGGAGAGGCCGATCTTGCGCAGCAGCTTGTCCATCACAAAAGCGACCCGCGCCATATAACCGGTATCCTCCAGCAAAGACAAAAAGAAAAACAGCGTGACGATGACCGGCAGAAAGCTCAAAACGCTCCCCACGCCGGTAAAAATGCCGTCGATCACAAGGGAGTGCAGTACGGCATTTACATGCCATGCCGTGAAAGCCCCGTCTGTATACTGCACCAGATTTTCGATCAGCCCTTCAAGAATCCCCTGCAGAAAAGCCCCGATCACATTGAAAGTCAGGAAAAATACCAGTCCCATGATGCCGATAAATGCCGGGATCGCCGTGTACTTCCCCGTCAGGAAACTGTCGATCCGTCTGCTCCTTGCATGCTCCCTGCTCTCCTTCGGTTTCACCACCGTCTCATCCACCAGATTCCGGATAAACGTGAACCGCATATCAGCAATAGCCGCCGCCCTGTCCAGCCCCCTCTCTTCCTCCATCTGCCGGATGATATGTTCCAGCATCTCCTGCTCGTTCTCAGAAAGGCAAAGGGCGTCCAGTATTCGTTTATCCCCCTCCACCAGTTTGGTCGCCGCAAACCGTACGGGGATCCCCGCCGCCTTCGCATGGTCTTCCACCAGATGCATGATGCCGTGCAGACACCGGTGCACCGCCCCGCCGTGATCCCTCTCATCACAAAAGTCCATCCGTCCGGGCTTTTCCTGGTAAGCCGCTATATGTACCGCATGGTGCACCAGTTCGTCCACACCCTCGTTTTTTGCCGCGGAAATGGGCACCACCGGAATCCCCAGAAGTGCTTCCATCTCGTTGATATGAATGGATCCACCGTTGCCCCGCACCTCATCCATCATATTGAGTGCCAGCACCATGGGAATTCCAAGTTCCATCAGCTGCATGGTCAGATAGAGGTTTCTCTCAATGTTCGTGGCATCCACGATATTGATAATGCCGGTGGGCTTTTCATTGATGATAAACTGTCTTGTGACGATTTCTTCTGCGCTGTACGGGGACATGGAATAGATCCCCGGCAGGTCCGTGATCTCCGTCTTCGGATACCCCCTGATCGCGCCGCTCTTCCGGTCCACCGTCACCCCGGGGAAATTGCCCACATGTTGGTTTGCGCCGGTGAGCTGGTTAAACAGCGTTGTCTTGCCGCAGTTCTGATTCCCCGCCAACGCAAAGGTCAGAACACTTCCATCCGGCAGGGGATCCCCGTCCCCCTTGGCATGGTACCTGCCGCCCTCTCCCAGCCCGGGATGTTCGGTTTTGACCGCCGTCTTTTCCAGTTTCCCCTGCCCCTCCGCTTTTACTTTCCGGGATTCCTTTGCGGGTCCTATCTCTATTTTCGCCGCATCATCCAGACGAAGCGTCAATTCATAACCGTGGATCAGCAGCTCCATCGGATCTCCCATAGGCGCAAATTTTACCAGTGTCACCTCCGCACCGGGTATCAGCCCCATATCAAGAAAATGCTGCCTCAGCGCCCCCTCTCCGCCGACTTTTCCGATCACCGCCGATTCCCCGATCTCCAGATTGTTTAATGTCAATGCTTGTTTTGTCATATAAAACCTGCCTTAGTCTGTCTTCCCTTTTTTGCAAATCCGTGCCACTATATTTTTGATTTCTTTTTCCCTACTGCAGAAAGATATGATTGCTCTCCGTAAATCTGTCATACTCGTTATGTACCCTGATACACAGATCTCCCGTGGCGTCTTCTGGCAGTGTCAGTTCAATATATCCTTCCCCCGCCGGCGCCCAGCCCCAGAGCCCTGACCAGGTCACCCCGCCGTTTCCGCTGTAACTGTAGTAAATGATCCTGCTCTGCGCATCCGAAGCTTTCGCATAAAGCTGTACCTTTCCCGTACTCTTATCACAGGAAAGCAATTCGATCTGCGCAACTTCAGGATCCGTCATATCCTGCATATGTGGCGTCTTTGCGTTCGGATACTGCACATACTGATAATTGCTGTAATCCACCCCGAGAACGGACGACTTTAAACCGTAATACTTCGCCACCGCCGTCGCGTCAGCCTTTCCCAGTTTCCGGAGCGCCCCTTCTTTCATATAGAAATCCTTATCATGGGCTTCGTCCATATGGCAATGCTCGATGATCACCGCCGCCACGCCCTTTAAGCGCGCATGGTTGATAACGCCGTAATAGTCGCCGGTTCCCCTTCCGTTCATCTTTGTCTTTACGCCTCTCGGATATACGCCCACATCCCCGGCAAGCTGCTGCAGCGCGATATTGCCGAAGCTCATACCCTTTGCATAATAGTTGTCATAGGCCGAAACCCACACCTCGGAGCCGAACAGATTGTGGGAGGGCGAAGCGTTCAGATGGATGCTGTACAGAAAATCCGCCCCTGCATCCGCCGCGATCTGGGCGCGCTGCTCCAGCGTCAGATCCACGTCCGCCGTCCTTGTCATCACCACGGTGACACCCTCGTACAAAGACAGTTCCTGATACATGGCGTCAGCGATCTGCAGTGTCAGATCCTTCTCCCAGAGCCCGTTGTATGCGGCTCCGTCATTACTGCCGCCGTGTCCCGGATCGATACAGACCACCACCGGCGTCTTTGCCTGTGCTTTTATGGAAAAAACCGCGCTAAATCCGGGCAGTATGAGCCCGAGCGTCAGCGCAAACGCGATCATGTTTCTTCTGATGTCCTTTTTCATGCTTTTTATCCTTTCGCTGTCAGATATTTCCGTCATAACCGTATCCCCTCATCCGCCGGTATCCTTTCCCCCGCATCCCGTCAGGGCGCCGTACTCAGATAACTGCTGACACAGTAAAGAACCTGCCCGTTATACTCCACTCTGGACCAGCCGTTGTCCGATACACCGGTCCTTGTGATCCACTCCCCGTATTTCAGGGTGGCAGCCACCGCCGCATCCGGATTGGTCACGCTGGGCAGCGTTCTCAGATTCACTTCGATCTTCGCCGTGACGGACTCGTTCACCGCCGTAAACTGCGTCTTTATCCCGTTGTCGGCAGGTGCCGGTTCCGCCGGTGCCTGCGGCGTTACATAGGAAGTATCCGTCGTCAGGAAACTGGACACCGCATATACTTTCTGCCCGTTTACCACAAGCCTTGACCAGCCGCTGCTGCTGACGCCGGTGCGCTGTGCCGTCTCCCCGTTGGAAAGGGTCGAGAGCACCACGGAGTCCGCCCCCTGCCCCGGCCTGTCGCGCAGGTTCACCACATCCTTTGCGGTCACAACCTCATCCACCTCCGTGAAGTTCATCAGCGCTTCCACATCGGCTCCCACCTCCTCGGGCGCCTCGCTGCTCAGCGCTGCCGCTGCCGCGTCATAGCCGAAATACGCCACATTCATATCCACATCTTTCGGAATGCCGGGGATCGCCCCGCGGTTGGTATACTGCCACATATCATGAGTTCCGCTGTAGGAGGACTTTTCCGTCCCGGGAAAGGGCACGGAAGGGTACTGGGATACCCAGATCTTATATTTGCCGGAGATTGTACTCGTATTCCAGTCTCTATCCCCCTCCATCTCGTTCTTCGCCGCGTAGAACATGGGCGTATAGCCCCGCTCCGAGATCCGGTTCAGGAAGGCGAGCGCCGCATTGCTCCTGACAGTCTTATCGAGCCCATACTGTCTGCTGCTCTCACTTTGGAACCCCTCGCAGTTATAAGCCACCGGATAGGTGATCGGATACTGGGAGATATGGTCCGCCACCCAGTCCGCCTCCTCCACCGCTTCCGCATCATTTACAGCGGTGGAAAAGAAATAGGCGCCGATCTTGATCCCGTTTTTCGCGGCTTCCTGCATATTATATTTCGCCGTGGAGTCCTCGCGGATCTCCCCGCCGGCCTGCGTCCGGTAGCCCACCCGGATCATGGCGAACTGCACGCCGCTCGCCGCCACCTGCTGCCAGTCGATCACGCCCTGATAGCGCGCCACATCGATGCCGATGGTCAGCGTTTCGTTCTCCCCGACACCTTTCTGTACCTCGGACATATCCGACGCAGCGCCTTCCTCAGCCTGCATCTGCTCCTGCGGATCTTCCGCCCCTTCCGCCTGGGCCTCTTCTCCCTGTCCTTCTGGCGTGGTATCTTCCTGCAGTGGTTCCTGCATCTCCTCCTGCATTTTTTCTATTGGCTCTTCCTGTGTTTCTTCTATCGGTTCCCCCACCGTCGTCTCCGTGAACACCGGGCTTCCTTCCTCCTGCGCGCCCCTGCCCCGAAAAAGCTTCACGCCGGCAAAGATCAGCAGCACAACAAGAACAGCGGAGGGAATCACAAAGAACAGCCACCGTCCCCGGCCACTGTACCTTGATCCGTCCTCAAAGTCTTCCTCCATATCCAGATCCATGATCTCCTCATCCGAAAAATCATCCAGAAAATCTTTTCGTCCCATCACTTCTCCTCATCTTCCGGTATTATCATTCTACCATTCATCGGCTGACAGGCACGATAACCCTGATGCCCTCTCAGCCGCCCGCTCCTGCGCCGCGTCCTTCATCCCTTCTCCGATACCGCCGTCTCACAATTCACAAGCCGGCCAACGGGAAAGTTTCTGAAAAATCATACCCTCAATCCTCTGCTGCCTCTTCTGCCACAGCCGCCGGCGTCGCCTTACCTAGCTTCGCCTTCACGATCTTTGCATCGTCCTCTCCCGGCACATAGTAAAGCTCCACCGTATCGCCCACGTTCAACAGTACCGCCTCCAGATTCTCATCCGCCCGCATCATATAAAACCGCTCTGCATCCTGTTCCGCCAGGCTCACAAAATAACATGTGTTATTGTCTATCACCGCCGTCCGGATCTCTCCCACCGTGCCGCTTATCTGTTCGTATTCCTCTTCTCCCGGTTCCTCTTCCGCACTCGCCCCGGCAGTTTCAGTTTCCGCTTTCTGCTCTCCCGCCGCATCCGGGCCGCCCTTCTCCGACACATTCAGATCCTCCGGTAAACCATCGTCTTCAATGACCTGATTATCCACCAGCAGATCATGGTAATTCTGCTGGCACTGCCTGACCGAATTGCCGGTTGCCACGATCTGATACTGCTGCACATTGACCATAGCGTACATCTTCACCAGCCCCGCCGCGTCCTTCAGCGCCATAAAATAAGTGGGCTGGTCCGAGATATTTAAGAGCAGCGGAAACGTCGCGTCATAGCTGAACTGCTGCACCGCGCCCTCCGCGGAGGACATGGCGGAATACTCCTCCGCCCCGGCACAGGAATAATACCGGGCGTCCTTTGTCCGCTGGTTGACCAGAATAAAGCCGATATTGCCCCTATCCCCGCTGATCGAGGTGATGCCCGTATAGAGGTATACGTCATCGTTCATCGCAATATAGTTATACCCGGTGGTAGCCGTGGTACAATCGCTCTGGGTAAAGAGGGAGTTGAAAAAGCCGTTATGGTATCTGCCGTAGTAATTATACTGCTCCACCACCAGCCCGGCGCTGTACACCCGGTCCACCCAGGTCGGCACATTTTCCACCTCATGGTAGACGCTCTCCCCTGTCACCGCGTTTAACAGCACGACGCCCTGAATATCGTCCCCGTTAAAAAGCCCGATCCGCTTTTTCACGACCGAGGCCACCCAGTACGGCGTCCCCTCCTCGTCGATCTCAAAGTTGATATTTTCAAATATGGCTGTGGGATAATGGAACCGCAGATACCGCACCAGATCCCTGTTAAAATATTCCGACGGGGAATACTTGATCCCCTCCTCAAGACGCACCACATCCACATCCTGGGTCACCATATCCACCACCATATAGGCGGGGATCCCGTTCTCCCTGTTGCTCCACCACTTAAAGAAGCTGTCATAATGCAGATAAGTCACCCGCACCGGCCTTGCCTTGTAATTGATCTGCGCCGAAGAGTCGCTGACCACGAACTGGGATACCAGATCCGATAATTCCCCCAGTTTTCTGTTTGCCAGCGTGTTGGCGGAGGCCTCGTCCAGCATAGGGATCTGATCCATGGATATCTCCGCCACATCCTCCGTGAAATCCCCGGTCGTGATGGGCATCAGGGAAGAGTAGGACGAAGCCCTGAATATCACAAGCCCGAACAGGTATCCCACAGCCATCACAGCGACGATCGCCACAAATACGATAAACGGCAGCTTCACCCGTCTCCAACTGAACGAGATAAACTCTTTCAGCGAGCGCGTTCTCATCCCCTCCAGAAAAATCATGCATCCCGTATACACAATGCACAACAGCATGATAAACCCGTACAGATCCTCCGAATGAAGATTGAGTGCGGGCAGATATATATAAAAGTATATAAACCCTACCACTACCGTCACGATTAGGCTGTAAAAATTCTGCTTCAGTTTTCCCATATTTTTCATCCTATTCCTCTTTTCCGTTCCTGCTTATCTTCCCTTGATCCTCCAGCGGATGCCCCGTCAAAGCCTCGTATATCTTCCCCGTCTGTCTCTCCGAGTCCGTCATGATCCGCCGCTTCGCGCCTCCCGCCATAAACGTCAGCGCCGGCGCATTCAGCACGACGCCGCAGCAGCCCTTTGTCGTCACGGTCATCGTCTCCAGCTTCACATCGCTGATATCCTCAAGCGGGATGTACGTCCCGTCCGCGTAATAGATCGCCCTGCCGCTGATACGGTACTGCCCGATCCGCTTTCCGCCCTTTCGATCCTCCTTCGCTTCGGGGATCTCCCGACAGCCCGTCACCGGAATATATTTTTCAAACATTTTATTCATTCTCCTCAATCGTACACTCTTCCATCGTCTTAAACCCGATCTCATCCAGCAGATAAGGTGTATTCTGATAGACATAATAGTTCAGCCAGTTGCTGTATAATGTATTGCAGTGCGACCGCCACTCCATCATCGGCTTTTTCGTGCAGTCGTCCTCTGGGTAATAGTTGAAGGGTATATGGATATCCAGCCCCTTACCCAGATCGCGCATATACTCATTGTGCAGCGTCACCCTGTCATACTCCGGATGCCCCTGCACAAAGATCTGTCTGCCGTCCCTCGAGATCGCGAGAAACACTCCCGCCTCCTCCGACTCCGCCAGCACTTTTAACTTCCTGCAGGCTTTGATCTGCTCCGCAGGCGTCTCCGTATGGCGGCTGTGGGGCGCGTAAAAAATATCGTCGAAGCCGCGCACTAACGGCACTTTCCGGTTCGATACCCGGTGGGGATAGACCCCGAACAGTTTTTCGGGCAGATCCCTTTTCGGCAGCCCGTAATGATGATACAGCGCCGCCTGGGAGCCCCAGCAGATATGCAGCGTGCTGGTCACATGCTTCTTTGTCCAGTCCATGATATCACAGAGCTCCCCCCAATAGTCCACCTCTTCAAAGGGAATCTCTTCCAACGGCGCCCCGGTGATAATCATGCCGTCAAAATTTTTCTTCCGGATCTCATCCATCGTCACATAAAAAGTATTCAGATGGTTGGCTGATGTGTTTAAGGAAGTATGCCCCTTCACCATCAGAAAGGTCACGTCCACCTGCAGCGGCGTATTGGAAAAAGCGCGCAGAATCTGCAGCTCCGTGTCCTGTTTTACCGGCATCAGGTTTAAAATACACACCTGCAGCGCCCTGATGTCCTGCGACATGGCGCGTTTTTCCGCCATCACAAATATATTCTCGTTTTCCAGTATTTCCTTTGCAGGAAGGTCATTCTGCACTCTGATCGGCATAATCTCTTCTCCTGATATCTCTTTCTATTCTTTATAATTACACTTAGGTCAGTGCCTCGGCCGGCCTCACCAACTAAATAGCATCGAGGCTGAACCGCCATTTTATTCCATATACTGACTGATAAACTCCTCCTCCGTCATGATCGGGATCCCCAGTTCCTTCGCCTTCTTATTTTTGGAAGATCCGGAGGAAATATCATTATTGATCAGGCAGGCCGTTTTTTTCGTCACACTGCCCGTCACCTTGCCGCCCTTCTCCTCAATGGCTTCTTTCATGGCGTCTCTGTTCTCATACCGGGTAAGGCTTCCCGTGATCACAAAACTCTTGCCCGATAGGCTCCCGCCAAAGCTCTGCTCCCGCTTTTCGATCGTCAGTTCCCGATACAGCGCTCTGGCCTTTCTCAGATTTTCCTCATCCCGAAAATAGGAGACAAAGGCATCCGCCAGCACTCCGCCTACGCCGTCTATCTCCGAAAGCCGCTCCGCATCCGCAGACAGCATCTGATCAAAGTCATCCCCGAATTCCCGGCAGATCATCTTCGCGTTCGCCAGCCCGATGCCGGTGATGCCGAGTGCATATATAAAACGCGGCAGTGTCGTACGTCTCGCAGTCTCAATGCTGCTCATTTTTCCATCGGCTGCAGGCTCCTTCGCTATCAGATTGCGATAGGATTTTTCACCGAAGCCCTCCATCTCCACGATCTCTTCTTTATACCGTTCCAGATGAAAGATATCCGCAAACTCATGGATAAACCCCTTCCCGATAAACTTCTCCAGCGTGGCCTCGGAAAGCCCGTCGATGTTCAGCGCGTCCCGGCTCACCAGATGAGCAAAGGACTTGATCTTTTTCGCCGCACAATCCGGATTGGTACAGTACAGAGTCTCCGTGTCCGCCGCCTGCCTGATCTCTGTTTTCCCGCCGCAGGCCGGGCAATGCTCCGGTATCTCAAGCGCATCGCTGCCCGTCAGGTTTTCCGCGATCTGGGGAATGATCATATTTGCCTTATACACCGTGATCCTGTCCCCTATCCCAAGCTTCAAAGCCCGCAGGATGCTGATATTGTGCACGGAAGCCCGGCTCACGGTGGTTCCTTCCAGCTCCACCGGCCGAAAGATCGCCACCGGATTGATCAGCCCCGTCCTGCTGGGACTCCACTCTATCTCCAAAAGCTCCGTCTCCCGTATCTCATCCTGCCACTTGAAGGCAATGGAATTTCTTGGGAATTTGGATGTCACCCCCAGCGACTCCCCGTAGGCGATATCTTCGTAGGCCAGCACCAGTCCGTCCGACGGAATATCATAATGCTCTATCTTTTTCTCGTAATACGCTATTGCCTCCGCTATGGTCTCCGGTGTCACTTTCCGGTATTCCACCACATCAAAGCCCTGCGCCGCCAAAAACTCAAATTCCTTTTCCCTGCTGTTCTCAAAGTCCACACCCTCCGCCTTCACAAGGCCAAAGGCGTAAAACCGGATATTCCGCCTTGCAGCGATCCGGTTATCCAGCTGTCTGACGGACCCGCTGCAAAGATTTCTGGGATTCTTATACCGCGCGGAAACATCCTCGATCTCCCCGTTCATCCTCTCAAAATCAGAATAGGTGATCACCGCTTCCCCCCTCAGGATCAGCTCCCCCGTGTAGGATATCTGCAGCGGGATGTTCTTAAACACCCGGGCGTTCCCCGTGATCACTTCCCCAATCTCGCCGTTTCCCCGGGTCACCGCCTTCAAAAGCTTCCCCTCCCGATAGGTCAGCACGATCGTCAGCCCGTCCAGTTTCCAGCTTAAAAGCCCCTCTTTCCCCTGAAGCCACTCAGCCAGTTCTTCCCTGTCCTTGGTCTTATCGAGGGACAGCATCGGGCGCTCATGGCGCTCCTTCGGCAATTCATCCACCGCCTCAAATCCCACTTTCATTGTAGGACTCCCGGCGAGCACGATTCCCGTCTCCCGCTCCAGCGCCTGCAGCTCGTCATAGAGCCTGTCATATTCGAAATTGCTGATGATCTCTTTATCTTCCGCGTAATAAGCCCTCGAAGCCTCATTCAGCTTCGCCGCCAGCTCCCGCATATACTCTTTTTTGTCCTGATAATTCATAAAGCCTCCGCTTCTCTTCCCCCCGGATCTCGCGCCATTCATTTTCTTTCAGATTTCCGAGCTGTATATTCATAATACGCACCCGTTTAATAGAAGATACCGGATTCCCGCACGCCTTGCACATCCTCCGGATCTGTCTGTTTAATCCCTGGGTCAGTACAATGGAAAAAGTGCAGCTATCCATCTGCCGGACCCAGCATTTTCTGGTGCGGATATGCAGATCCTTCAGATACACCCCCTGTGCCATACTCTCCAGAAAGTCCTGTGTGATCTCCCGTTTCACCGCTACGATATACTCCTTCTCATGCCGGTTCGCGCCGCGCATCATGGCGTCGATCAGATCCCCATCATTGGTCATCAGGATCAGCCCCGTGGAATCTTTGTCAAGCCGCCCCGCATAGGTCAGCCGCACCGGGTAATCTATCATATCCGTGATCAGCTTCTCCGCATGGGCGTCCTTTTCCGAACAGGTCACCCCCGCCGGTTTATGGTAGGCGAGCACCACCGGTTCCCCTTTTTCCGAAACCCGCTCCCCTCTGACCAGCACCACATCCTGATCCGATACGCTCTGCCCCGTTTCGCCGGGCAGCCCGTTTACCGTCACTTCCCCCTCCATGATCAGTTTATCCGCTTCCCGTCTGGAACATACCCCCCGGGAGGCAAGGAATTTATTGAGCCGCATCATATCTTCCACCTTAGTCCCTGATCTTTTTCAGCAGCCTGTCCACATCCTTATTGTGTCCCAGCACAAGCAGATGCACATCTTTATCGAACACATAATCCGGTCCCGGCAGAAGGCTTGTCTCCTTCTCCGTCTTCACGCCAATGATATTGATATGATATTTCGCCCGGCAGTTCACATCCTTAATGGTCTTTCCGTGCCATGCCGGGATCGTCGGGATCTCAAAGATCGAGTATTCCGGCGTAAGCTCGATATAATCAAACACATGGTTGGCGCTGAACTTCATCGCCGCCTTCTCCGCGATATCACGGTCGGGATAGATCACCTCATCCGCACCGTTCCGGAGTAAAAACTTTGCATGGATATCCCGGTTCGCCTTGCTGACCACATATTTTGCCCCCATCTCCTTGAGCTGGCTTGTGATCTCTAAAGAACTCTGGAAATTTGTCCCGATACAGACAAAACAGACATCAAAATTTCCCACCCCCAGGCTCTTCAACACATCCGGGCTGGTGCAGTCCCCGATCTTCGCGCTTGTCACAAAAGGGATCAGATCGTCCATCACCGCCTGATTCGTGTCCACGATCATCACTTCATTCCCCAGTTCCACCAGATTCTGGCACAGATGATGCCCAAATTTTCCCATACCGATTATCAAGATTGATTTCATACTCGCACTCCTCACTCTATTTCAAACTGTATATTGTTTCTGAACCGCTCAAAACCTAATACCTGCAAGCAGGCACTCGACTCATTGTTCACGGTTATCAATATCTCTTCCATCTTTAACCAAATACTGCTGCTTTCCTCTTCATTTAGTTTAAGGAATAACCAGCCTCTCTCACCCCACCGGCACCTCAACCTCCGGCAGCTGCACCTTCGGCACCGGCTTCCTCTCATAGAACGAGAAGGCAAAAGACATACTGCCCACCCTTCCGAGGAACATTAAAATAATGATCAGAATTCGCCCTACCGTTCCCAAGTCCCTTGTCAGGCCGGTGCTCATCCCCACCGTTCCGATGGCGGAAAAGGCTTCAAATATCAGATCAAGCACCGGCAGATTTTCCATGCCGTTTATGATCAGTACCGCGCTCAGCGCCAGAAACAGGTTCAGCACAAAAACCGTCACCGCTTTCCGGACCGTCTCATCGCTGATCCTCCTGCCAAATACCTCCGCTCCGTTCTTTCCCCGCAGATAGGCAATCATATAGAAAAAGATCACCGCGACGGATGTGGTCTTAATGCCGCCCGCCGTGGAGCCGGGGCTGCCGCCGATAAACATCAGGATCACATTAAACAGCTTCCCTCCCTCCGACATCAGCGCTGTATCCACCGTATTAAATCCCGCCGTACGTGCCGTCACCGAGGCAAACAGCGACGCGTATATTTTCCCCTTCACCGAAAGCCCCGCCATGGAAGCGTCCGATTCCAGAAGCCAGAAAACCACGGCGCCGCCGAAAACAAGCACCATCGTTGTCATCAATACCAGTTTTGTCTGAAACTGATATTTTCGAAAATGCAGCTTCTGTCTCCACACATCCATCCAGACGATAAAGCCAAGTCCTCCGATGATGATCAGCAGCATGACCGGTATATTGATCAGCGGATGGTCCACCGCCGAGACAAAGGACACATATTCTCCCTGATACCCCATCAGGTCAAATCCCGCGTTGCAGAAAGCCGATATGGAGTGAAAAATACTGTAATAGATCCCTCTGCCCCACCCTAACCTCGGCACAAAATAAAAGGCCATCGCAAAAGCGCCCGCCCCCTCAAAGAAAAGGGTGCCGAACAGAGCCTGCCGGATCAGCCTGACAATACCGCCGATCTGCAGGCTGTTGATGGACTCCTGCAACAGGTTCCTCGATTTCAGCGTAATATTGCGCCGCAGGAATGTGGCGACCAGGATCCGGATGGCTATCGTCCCCAGTCCGCCGATCTGGATCATGACCAGGATCAGGATCTGCCCGAAAACCGACCAGTGGCTGAATGTATCCACCAGAACCAGCCCAGTCACACAGGATGCGCTGGTGGCGGTAAAGAGCGCCGTCATAAAATCCGTCCACTGGCCGTTCCTGGAAGAGACAGGCAATGTCAGAAGACAGGCGCCTATAAAAATGATTGCCATAAAGTTCAGCGCAATCGTCCTTGTTTTATTTACGCCGTAACGTTTTATTTTCTGTTTCTCCATTTTTAATCTGCCCTTTTTCTTTTCAGTCTTTTCAGAGCGCTCTTATGCGCATACATATCTTTCCAGATAGCCGGATGAAATAAGATCAAAAGCGGAAACAGCTCCAGCCGCCCCGCCAGCATATCAAACATCAGCACATACTTGGACATGGGCGAAAAGAACGCAAAATTTCTGCTCGGCCCCACCAGTTCCAGCCCCGGTCCGATATTGTTTATAGTCGCCGCAACGGACGTAAAGTTTGTCGTCATATCCCATCCCTCCACAGAGACAAGCAGGACGGACATCGTAAATATAATAACAAACGTTATGAAATATACATTGGTAGAACGCATCACTTCATGTTCCAACGGTCTGTCATCGTAGGTGATCTTCTTAATGCTTCTGGGATGGATATAGGAATTTAATTCCTTTCCTATCGTTTTGATCAGGATGATAAACCGGGACACCTTGATCCCGCCCCCGGTGCTGCCCGCGCAGGCTCCGACAAACATAAGCATTACCAGCACCGTCTTGCTGGTCTGAGACCAGAGGTCGAAATCCCCTGTGGAGAAACCTGTGGTCGTCATGATAGATGCAACCTGAAAGGCCGAATGCCGCATCGCATCGGGAAAATTCCCATAAATTTTCACCGTATCCAGGAGCAGAATCCCCACTGCTCCGGCGATAATTGCCAGATAGCAGCGCACTTCCTCCATGTGGAGCGCCTTTTTTGCATTGTGGAACAGGATAAAGTAATATGCGTTAAAGTTCACGCCGAAGGCGATCATAAAAATCGTCACGATCCACTGCAGATAAGGAGAATATCCGCCTATACTGTCCGCCTTGATGCCGAATCCCCCTGTCCCCGCCGTGCCGAAGCTGGTGGTCAGCGCGTCGAATAAGGGCATGCGCCCCGCCAGAAGCAGGATCACCTCTATCGCCGTCAGCCCCAGATAGATCAGATACAGGATCCGGGCAGTATGTTTCATCTTCGGCACCAGTTTTCCCACCGAAGGCCCCGGGCTTTCCGCCCGCAGCAGGTTTAGCTGGGAACCCCCGCTCATCGAAATAATGGCAAGCAGGAACACAAGCACGCCCATACCACCGATCCAGTGGGTAAAGCTGCGCCAGAAAAGCGCCGTATGGGAGAGCGCCTCCACATTGTCCAAAATACTTGCCCCTGTCGTCGTAAAGCCGGACACCGTTTCAAACAGGGCGTCCGTAAGCGACGCAATCTCCCCCGAGATCCAAAAAGGAAGCGCACCAAAAAAACTTAAAAATATCCAGCTGAGCGCCGTCGCAACACAGCCCTCCTTCAAATAATAGACCGTATCTTTCGGTTTTCTGAAAGTCATGGCAAGCCCCAGGACCAGACAGGCCGCTGCCACCAGAAGATAAACAAATCCCACCTTTTCCCTGTAACATACAGCCACAATACAGGGCAGCAATAAGAGAACTCCTTCTATCTTTAACACACTTCCCAGAATATATCGAATAATTGAACTGTTCATGATGCCTCCGCTACTTCAGAATATCCTGCAGGTCATTGAAACCTGTATGCGTCGTCACGATCATCACCGTATCCCCCACCTCAATGGTGTCGTGCCCGCTGGGAATGATGATATCATTATTCCGGTTGATAAAAGCGATCAGCAGATTCTTTTTCAACGACAGGTTCATCAGCGGAACCCCCGTCACCGGGGATTCCTTATATATTCTGAATTCGATCGCCTCCACTCTGGAGTTGAACATATGGTATAGCGTCTCTATATTGCTGTCCATGGAATCCTTTTTCGCGCGGACATAGGCGATGATCGCCTCGGACGTGATATATCTCGGATAGATCACGCTGCCTAAATCCAGTGAATTGATCACATCCCTGAAGGCGATCCGGTTGATCTTCGTGATCACCTTCGCGTTGGACACACGCCTTGCATACATCGTCAGCATGATATTTTCTTCATCGATGCCTGTCAGCGGCACAAAGGCCTCCGTCCGGGTGATGCCTTCCTCCTTCAGCAGTTCCTCATCCGTCCCGTTCCCGTTGATGATCACTGCCTTTGGCAAAAGGACGCTCAGTTCTTCGCACCGTTTCCTGTCGTTTTCTATGATCTTCACGGAGATCCCCATATTCAGAAGCTGTTTCGCCAGATAGTAGGCCGCTTTTCCTCCGCCGATGATCATGCAGTCCTTCACCTGGTTGGTCTTAAAGCCGATCCTCTGCAGGAAAGCCCTTGCCTGTGTTCTCGACGCCACAAAGGAAATGATATCCCCCGCCTCGATCTTAAAATCCCCCGAAGGGATATAGACTTCCTCCCCACGCTCCACGGCACAGATCAGTATCTTATCGATATTATCGACTTCTCTTCCCACCCGGGCGATCTTCATGCCCGCCAGCATATTGCTCTCCGGCACCTTGATCTTGATCATCTCCGCCTGCCCGTGGGCAAAGGCGTTGACCTCAAGCGCCGTGGGCGCATACAGGATCCGCGCCGCCACTCTCGAGGCCTCCATCTCCGGGTTGATGATCATGGCAAGCCCCAGCTTATCGCGCAGATAGCCCGCCTCCATACTGTAATCCGGCGTCCGCACCCGGGCGATCGCCGCGCAGTTTCCCACTCTTTTTGCCACGGTGCAGCACAACAGGTTTAGCTCATCCGAATCCGTCACCGCGACGATCAGATCCGTATTCTCTATCCCCGCATCCATCTGAACGCTGTAGCTTGCGCCGTTTCCGGTCACCCCCATCACATCGTACAGGCTGCTGATGGCCTGCACCTTCTCCGCATCCTTATCCACGATCGTTATATCATGGCCTTCCTTGGACAGCTGCTCCACCAGTGTCCTTCCCACCTTGCCGCAGCCCACAATGATGATCTGCAGGCCCTTTGCCTTGTTTTTCTGCGACATGATACCCATTTTTTCCTTCAGCCTCCCAAAGACTTTGTATCATATATCCGTCTTCTTTATTTCCGCGGGCAACGAGCCAAATAGACGTGCTCGCACGTATATTGGATGACTGCCGCGAGGGTGTAATGCCCCGTAGCTTGCTGCGGGGTATTTCACTCGTGAAAACGCAAATTTCTTTGCCACTCCTTACTATAACACTAATCACATAAAAAATCCACAGGCAAACTGCATTCCGCTGCCTGTGGATTTTCATTTCGTTTACGCTATTCATTGCGCTCTCACAAAAAGGAACCTTCCCGATCTGCTCCCGCAGTTTGAGAAGCAGGGAAAGTTACACGATACCCTGCGCTTTCATCGCCTCTGCAACCTTCAGGAAACCTGCGATATTCGCGCCTGTCACATAGTCGCCTTCCTTGCCGTACTTCTTGGAAGCTTCGTCCAGGTTATGGAAGATATTTACCATGATGCCCTGCAGTTTGCTGTCCACTTCCTCAAAGGTCCAGGACAGTCTCTCGGAGTTCTGGCTCATCTCCAGCGCGGAAGTCGCCACGCCGCCTGCGTTGGACGCCTTGCCCGGGCAGAACAGCACGCCGTTCTTCTGGAAATATTCCGTCGCTTCCAGAGTAGTGGGCATATTTGCGCCCTCCGCCACCGCGAAGCAGCCGTTTGCTACCAGCGCCTTCGCATCCTCGAGGCCCAGCTCATTCTGTGTCGCGCAGGGCAGTGCGATATCGCATTTTACGCTCCATACGCCCTTGCCTTCATGATACTGCGCGCCGGGCCTTGCAGCCGCATACTCTGTCAGACGGGCACGTTTTACCTCTTTCACCTCTTTCAGCAGCGCCACATCGATGCCTTCCGGATCGTAGATCCAGCCTGTGGAATCGGAACAGGTCACAGGCTTTCCGCCGAGCTGCTGCGCTTTCTGGATCGCGTAGATCGCCACATTGCCTGCGCCGGACACGGCAATGGTCTTGCCCGCGATGTCCCTGCCGTTGCACTTGAGCATCTCCTCCGTCAGGTACAGAAGGCCGTAACCCGTAGCTTCCGTTCTCGCGAGGGAACCGCCGTATGTCAGGCCCTTTCCTGTGAGCACGCCCTCATACTGGTTCCTGATCCTCTTGTACTGTCCGTACATATAACCGATCTCACGGCCGCCTACGCCGATGTCGCCTGCAGGCACGTCCGTATCCGCGCCGATATGTCTGTAGAGCTCCGTCATAAAGCTCTGGCAGAATGCCATCACTTCCCTGTCGGATTTTCCCTTCGGGTCAAAATCACAGCCGCCCTTGCCGCCGCCGATCGGCAGCCCTGTCAGGGAGTTTTTAAAGATCTGCTCAAATCCGAGGAACTTGATGATGCCGAGGTTTACGGACGGATGGAATCTGAGCCCTCCTTTGTACGGCCCGATAGCGCTGTTAAACTGTACACGGAAACCGTTGTTCACCTGAACCTGTCCCTTATCGTCCACCCAGGGCACACGGAACATGATCACTCTCTCCGGTGTCGTCAGCCTCTCCAGCAGAGCCTCTTTTCTGTACTCTTCCTCATTTGCCTCGATCACTACTCTCAGAGATTCCAGAACCTCTTTTACCGCCTGATGAAACTCCGGCTGTGCGGGGTTTTTCTCCACGACTTTTGCATAAACCTCGTCAACATATGACATATTGTCTTCCTCCTTTAATATGATTAATATATCCCTTAGAAAAATAATATAAAAAAACAAAGACAGAATAAAAGGCAGAAGTATCTGCGCCCTCTGCCTTCCAGACGCCTTTGTCCAGAAATTATTATATTACGTTCCCGAAAAGGATACAAGAGTTTTTTTCTGTAGAAATATACAAATTTTCGGCAGATTTTTGTATATTTTATACAAAACAGGCTTTACTCTGCGATACCCTGCCCGTATTTTCGGTACAACTCCTCCAGTTTCGCCTGATCCTCCTCCGATATGCTGTCCTTCAGATATTCCTTCATCTCCGTCACAGTATCCCCGTTTAACCCGTCGTTTATCATATCCGCCACATCCGAGATCGTATCTTTATTCACATATTTCCCGACCATCTCTTTCGCCTTCTGCTTATCTTCCTCATCGAAACTGTCAATGATCTCCTTCGCCCTGTCCGCCGCCTCGGGGTCCCCGGTGCTCTCCAGCACCTCCTGCAGCGCCTTCTCCAGGATCTCCTCCTCCGCCTTGTCCTTTACCTTATCCGTCGTCACGCTTTTCAGTTTCTCCGCAAAGGTTTCGTTGGTCAGGCCAAAGAGCGTCACACCTCCCGCCAGGATCAACACGCTCAAAAACAGGATCATCCCCGTCCCCTTTTTCTTTTTCCGTCTTCTTCTCCTGCTCATCCCGCACTCCTTTCCAGCCGCCGTCCTTCCGGTCAAAGGCAGAATAAGATAAAACCATACGGAACCCTGTTATCATTCACCCTGCACCACCCTATGCGGACAACTTTCCTTTATAATATAAGATGCCGGATCACCCAAAATAGTTCATCACAGATATTTCTTTAACCGTTCCATATTTTTTTCCTCAAATCCCGCCAGCTCCTCCGCCAGTTCCATGCATTCCTTCCCGGCGTTCTCATACATCTTCATCTTTTTCCAGATATCCGTCACCCCTCTGCTGTTCTCCTGAAACAATACGTCCGCCACATGACTCGTACTGGAATCAAGAAGCGTGCTCATCTGCAGGCCGCTCCGCTGCAGAACTTCCTGCACCTGGGAATTCCGGTATCCTTCCTCCCTCTCCTTCGTCAGCTCTCTCAACGCCCGATTATGGATATCGGCAAAGGTGATGAACTCCCTGGACATCTCCACAGAAAGATCTTTGTCATAGACCCTCTCTGTCACCGCATCCAGTGCATTCATGGCAAGCTGCGTATTTCTTTGTATATGATGGTACAATTTTATATCTTCTCTTTTCATCCATCTCTCCTCTTTCACATGTTTTTCAATATCTTTTTGCCGATATCCTATCCGTCCACTATACAGTATGGACTCCCCGTTTTAATTTATTCGGATTTTCACTAATTTTGTAACAAAAAAAGTACCGCATATCTTTATGCGATACTCTTTCGTAATCAACCGTTACTACCTCTGTCAGCCGGGAGGAAAATCAAATCCTCAAGGAACCCCTTAAAAAACGCCGGCACTTAATATCCTCACTCCACAAACTCACTCTTCACATAGGCGGTCTGTCCCTGATATTTCACCTTGCACCAGCCGTCCGCCTGATTCATCAAAAGTTCCAGCTTCTCACCCATATAAATGGTTCCCAGCCTCTCAGCCGTTTCGCTGGCGCCCTTCCTGACATTCACCGTTGTCTTTGCCGTCACATAGCCGCTGCTTCCCAGAGAGGGATTTACCGCAGGCGCTTCCTGCTCTTCCTGCGTCTCCGCCGCCTGAGCCGTCTCTGCAGGCTCCTCGCTGATGATCTCCAGATACTGGGACTTGATATAAAACTCCTGCGTGCCGTTGGAAAGTTTCGTCCAGCCGTTGGCGCGCTCCTCCAGCACGTCAAACACATCCCCGATCTGGGCCTTCCCCAGTTTATCCGCTTTTTCGCTGTCGGAGCTTCTCATGTTCACCACGTCGATGGCTTTCGCCTTCTTTGCGACCGCTGCCGCCGCAGGCGCCTCCTCCTGGCCTGTCTCCTCCCCGGAGGCAGTTTCCTCCGGCTGCTCCGCCGCCTGGTTCGCGAGCAGTGCCTCCTGAATGCCCTTGGTGATGGATTCCTCCACCTTCAGAAAGACCTGCGCCGCCTCAGAACCGCTCTGCAGAAGCTGATTGAAATCCGCCGACACTTTATTGCTGAGATCCACCACATCGTCCTGGAAGTTGAGCGCTATGATATAATCCGCTTCCTCCTTATCGATCTCCTCTTCCATATTGATATAATAATTTCCGGCGTCATTTTTACAGATAAAAAAGCTCGCCAGCCCCGGCACGGTTCCCTCATACCCCACGATCTGGATATCCGCGACGACATACGCGATATAGGAATCCTCACGGGGACCCGGTTTCGTATAGATGTTCACGGCGGGACAGGCCTGCGTATGCTTTGCCCATTCCGTAAAGCGGATCAGCACGGCATCCGTGAGAGGGCTGATGATCTCAGTCAGCGCATCCGTATTGTTCTCCTCCATCGCCTTATAATACTTCATGATCAGTTCATTGACCTCCGGATAGGCGTTCTCCTCAAGCCCCACTTCCGGCACGGTCAGCCCATCCTCTGTGTCCGCCGTCTCCTCCTGACCCGGCACCGCATTCGTCTGTACCTCCTCCTGCTGCTGCTTTTTCTTATTTGCCGATATACCTATTCCCATTGTGATCAATATAGCTACGATCAGCAAGACCGGCAGGACGATCTTACGATTCTCCACAGCGGCATCCTTCAGCCCCTCCGCCAGTTCTTTTATATTGATCCCTTCCTCATTCGTTCCTCGGTTCTTTTTTTCTGCCATATAAAACTCCCTTTATACTTTGAAACAGCAAAACATGCTTTACGCACTCACCATTGCCTTGAATGCTCAAACAAGAGGCAAGTAAACTTACCTCTTGTCATGCGGTTTGATAAAAATCATAACAAAATGCACCCGACAGGAATCGAACCTGCATTAAAGGCGTCGGAGGCCTTCGTTCTATCCGTTAGACTACGGGTGCATGGAATGGTATGCTATCCAAATATTACGAAATTGTTACATCACGTTTGTTATCATACCATATCCTTTTCTATCTGTCCAGACTTTTATCCATAAAAAATTTTCCAGATATTTAAATTCTTCATTTTGCCTGATAAATACTGATCTCTTTTTTCTTCCGGTCATAGTAATAGACCGTATCGGAGAGCACCTCCTCCGGCTCTAACTGCGTGCGGTTTACCTCTCTGACCATCCGGATCAGACTGTCCGCTTTTTTTACGCAGTCTTCCGGCAGCAGGATCACTTCGTGGATGGAACTGGGCAGAATATACAGATTTTTTCCGATCTTTTCGGAAAACTGCTCCAGAAGGCCCCGGTATAAAATGCAGGCCGCCCCCAGATATCTCCTGCTGTTCGTCAGGATCAGAAGGGGAATGCTTCCAAAGTCTTTCTTTTTCTCCACAAATCCGTCCAGCATCGGAAAATCCTCCTGCTCCTTCCCTTTCCATTCCCAGACCGGGATATCCTCCTCCAGCACCAGCCTCGAGAGCATCTCCTCCATCGTCCGGATACTGCCAGGCAGCATGCTCTCCGCATTTTTCAGCGCATCCTCATACAGCTCATCCACGGTGATCCCCCATTTTTCCATATGCACATTTTTGATCAGGATCGCCGCCGTCCCTGTCTGCGGACAGTCCACGAGGCAGTAGAACGTGACAGCCATATCCAGAAAATCCCTGCTCGGCATCTCCGAAAGCATCGCCGTATTTTTCTTCCTATTGACCAGCTTCACCGCCAGCCTCTTTTTTACCTTTTCATAGTCCTGATAGAAATCAAAATCCGGCATCTGCGCCGCATCCTGCTCTTCGTACAATTCCATAAATTCTTCCAGAATATCTTCCATATCCCTTCCTTCCAGATAATCCTCGTAAAATCTCTCCATATAGATCGTCGGCACGATTTTTTCCTCCGGTCTGCGGACCGTGATCCCCTGCAGCACAACACCGTTGTTTTTCGGCACATGGATCGATTCCACTTTCACTCCCGCGCCCAGTCTTTCCTGAAGACCTTCCTTCACTTTTATAATAAATTGAGTATAATTCATAGTTACCTCTCTTTCCTTCCATTATAGTTTTCGTTTTTGGGAAATTTATGAATAAAATTTAAAAGAAAAAGACAACAGGAGAAAACTCTCCTATTGTCTTATAGGTTCAACATGATAACAATAAAGAAAAATCACTGCTGCAGCCAGTCGCCCGCTTACACACGGCTCAGATATTCGCCGGTACGTGTATCGATCTTGATCGTATCGCCCTGATTTACAAAGAGCGGAACATATACGGTAGCGCCGGTCTCAACCGTAGCCGGCTTTGTAGCGCCGGTCGCCGTATCGCCTTTAAAACCGGGTTCTGTCTCCGTGATCTCCAGTTCCACGAACAGGGGAGGTTCCACAGCGAACACGCTTCCGTTATGGGAAAGCATCTTCACCATTTCATTCTCTTTCACAAATTTCATGGAATCCTGAATATCAGCGGCGCTCATCGCCATCTGCTCATAGTTCTCCGTATCCATGAAATTATACAGATCGCCGTCTGCGTATAAATACTGCATTTCTCTTCTGTCAATACGTGCCTGAGGGCATTTCTCCGTAGGACGGAAAGTTTTCTCCACTACGCCGCCGCTCTTGATGTTTTTCAGTTTGGTCCTAACGAAGGCCGCACCTTTCCCGGGTTTCACATGCTGGAACTCGATGATCTGATACACATTTCCCTCCAGCTCTATCGTTATACCATTTCTGAAGTCACCTGCAGATATCATAAAATATTCCTCCTGATGTCTCTCGTAATAATCCTTTTTTAGTGTATCTTAAAAATCTATCTTTTTCAACTGTTTTTTCACCGAAAGTTACTTTTTTTCATTTTTTTCAGAATCCAGCAGAAAATCGATCGCGAGCAGATAGCCTTCCAGCCCTTTTCCGTATATCTGTTTATCGCAGGCGGGCGCCGTCACCGAAATCTTCCGAAACGCCTCCCTGCTTGTGATGTCGGAGATATGCACCTCCACCTTTTTCATCGTGGTCACCGACGCGAGCGCATCGTGGATCGCGTAACTGTAATGCGTATAAGCCCCGGGATTGATGATCAGCCCTTCCGTCTGGTCGAAATAGGCATCTTGGATCCTGTCTATGATCGCCCCCTCATGATTGCTCTGGAACACTTCGATCTGGCAGTGTTCCTTCTCCCCTTTTTCCGCTATCATCCCAAGCAGATGATCGTAATCCTGCGTCCCGTAGACCTCCCTCTCCCGGATGCCGAGAAAATTCAGGTTCGGTCCGTTTATGATCAGAATCTTCATGTTTCTTCCCCTTTCTGTCCCAGTACTCCCACTATCTCTTCCACCACCTGCGCCGGCTTTTTCCCATCCACACAGACCACGATGTCCGCCGCCGCCCGATACAGATCCTCCCGCTCGGCTAAAAGCATCCTGATCCTCTTCATGGGATCGTCCCCCTGCAGCAGAGGCCTTGTGACGTCCCCCTTCAGCCGTTCATAGACCGTCTCCGGCGAGGCTTTTAAGTAAATCACCGTGCCCAGTTCGCCGAGAAGACGCCTGTTTTCTTTCCTGAGGGGCGTTCCCCCTCCCACGGAATAAATCTGCCGGCATGTCCCCCTCTTTAACTTCTCAAGGAGCATCGTCTCCTTTTCCCGGAAATAATCCTCCCCCTCCGTGGCAAAGATCTCCGAAATACTCCTGCCTTCCTGCTTCTCGATCATTTTATCGGTGTCCAAAAGCGTACACTGCAGTTTATAGGAAAGACTGATTCCCGTGGTCGTCTTTCCGCTGCCCATGAAGCCGATCAAAATAACGTTTTTCCTCTGTCCGCACAACCTCTCACACCCCCAGTGCCGTTTCCATTTTTCTGTATATCTCTGTCGCCGCCTCCTTTGAAACGCTGATACCGTTCCACAGCTCATAGGCGATGATCCCCTGATACAGCAGCATCTTCAGCCCATGGAAAGCCTCTCCCCCCGCCGCCCTCACAAGCTGCATAAACCGGGTATCCAGCGGATTGAATATCACGTCATAGCCCGTCTTTACGAGCCGGTAAAAGGCTTCGTCCTCTATCACGGCATGATACGTATCGGGATGCATCCCCACCTGCGTTGCCTGTATCACAATATACTGTCTGTCCTGATCCAGCCTTTTATAGCCGTCCAGCGGATACGCCGCCGCAAACGCAGCCTCTCTATCCGCATCATGTGCCGGCGCTTCCGGACTTCTCTCTCCGTTATGGGATACTTCCTCAGACTCTCCCTCCTGTTTTTCTCTCCGGCGGCTTTGGGCCGCCCGGTTGACTTCCGCTGCCAGCGCCCTCGCCCTTTCTTCACTCCTGTTCAGGATGAAGACATGGCGCGCCCCCTTATCCAGCAGCAAAAAAGCGATCGCCCTCGCCACGCCGCCCGCCCCGAGCAGCACAACATCCTCTCCCTCTATCTGTACGCCGTCCGAGCACATGGCGCGGTAGAGCCCCGGCATGTCCGTATTGTAGCCCTTATATCCGCCCTCCATGCGCACCAGCGTATTGACCGCGCCGATTTTCTCCGCCAATCCGTCAATCTCCTTTAAATAAGGGATCACTTCGCTCTTATAGGGCACTGTCACATTCATTCCGAGAAAATCGAAAGCCTCCGCCCCTTCCATCGCCTGCTTCAGTTTCCCCGGCGCCACCTGCAGCGGCACATACACAAGATTCTGACCGTAAATTTCCGCCAGATTGTTGTGGATCACCGGCGACACGGAATGTCCCACCGGACAGCCGATCAGGCCGCAGACTTTTGTTTTTGCATCTATTCTCATAAACCCTCTTCTTCCTTACCTCAGATTATACCGCAGTCCGTCCAAGCGAGCTGTGGATATTTGACAATGTCGTTAATACCATAGCCAGCCATGAAATAATAAAATCATTTTACTATTTTCATGGCGTCCGGTTTCACCCCCTGCGCAGATAAAAATATAACACGATCTTCTCCAGATACCGCTTCAGCACGATCTGGATCTCTTCCTTCGGGTGGATCGGCTTTACGAGGACCGCGTAGATCCCGCTGCGCTTTGCCCCCCAGACGTCGGTAAAAAGCTGGTCCCCCACAAAAAGCGTCGTCTTTTCATCCGTTCCCATGCGCTCCATCGCTTTTTGATATCCCGCCCTTCCCGGTTTCCCCGCCTTATACAGATAGTCCGTCCCCACCTTGTCCGCAAAAGACTTTACGCGGGGCTCCTTATTATTGGACAAAAGCATGGTCCCGCAGCCCATCCGGTGCAGTCTTTCAAACAGCGCTATGGCGCGTCCATCCGCCGGCGCATCATGGGGCACCAGCGTATTGTCGATATCAAAGATCACGCCCCGTATCCCCCGCCCGTAAAAGGCCTCAAAATCGATCTCATAGGCACAGTCCAGATATTCATCGGGATAAAAACAAGAAAACATTCTCTTTCCTCCAAGAAAATGCGGCCCGGACCGCTACAGTTTCCGCACCGCATCATTGTACCGCATTGCCGAAAACAGCTTTGCAAACGTCGTGATCAGCAGCAACACGATATCGTACCACAGAAAGTTATATATCTTCTGCCTGATATCGATAAACCACTGCGCCTCGCCGAAGGCCTTGCCGCCCCAGAATATGAATACCAGCAGCACGATCGCCACAAACATAAACGCCAGACGCCATCTGTTGATCCGCTCCATACGCCGTTTCGCTTTTTCCAGCTTCTGTCTCTTTTCTTCTTCCATCTTCCGGTCTTATCCCCTACTTATCCAGTACTTTTTTCAGCTCATCCATAAAGGTATTGATATCCTTAAACTCCCGGTAGACAGAAGCAAACCGGACATAAGCCACCATATCAAGCTCCTTTAACTTCTCCATCACATACTCGCCGATGATCCCGCTGGAGATCTCTTTCTCCTCCATCTTGAAAACTTCCGTCTCCACATCATCCACCAGCTTTTCGATCTGCCCCGCACTGATCGGCCTCTTATGGCAGGCGCGCAGCACCCCGGCCTCGATCTTTTGGCGGTCATAAGTCTCCCTGTTATTATCCTTTTTAATGATGATCAGCGGAATCGTCTCCACCTTCTCATAAGTGGTAAAACGCTTATCGCACTCGTCACAGACGCGCCTTCTGCGGATAGAATTATTCTCCTCCGCCGGCCTCGAATCAATGACCCTTGTATTCTCATGACCACAAAACGGACACTTCATCTGCCCACCTCCCACATCCTGCCCAAAGCCCCTTATCCGTGCTCCGGCAAAACCGTCTCTTTTTCTTAAAAGTATAAATTATGCACCTCTTCCTGTCAAGTCAAACCCCTGTATTATCCCGGCAGCGACAACCCAGCCCAGACAGGCGGAATTGTTCAGCACCGCCTGCACTGTCCCTTCACATCCACCAGTATGATATCCGGTCCCACCTGCTTGATGTCGCAGTAAGGAATCGTATAGTCCGGCTCGCACTTGAACCAGTCAAAGAAACCGCCGCCCCCCGACACGATGATCTTGCAGATCTGCCCGCTGCATTCGTCAAACTCGAAATCCGTCACTCTGCCGAGTCTTTTGCAGTCCTTGATATTGATCACTTCTTTTGTCTTAAACTCCGAATAAAGCATTCTCCCGCCCCTTAAAACGCTTTCCTTTATTCTATGCGAAACCCCCTGTCCCTGTTTCCATTTTCTTCCAGAAAACAGACCTGATTTTATGAATAAATTCATGTAATCCGTACAGCCTAAAAAAGGATGAAGGATAGTGCGAAAAATACTTCTAAGGCAGCAAAAGACACTGCCTAAGAAGCATTAAGTTTCACACAGGAAAAACGCAAAGGACAGCGTTTTTCATATCCATTTCTGCCGCTAAAGCGGCACGGGGATTAAAATCTAAGACGGGAAAGAGAGGAAAATACCATGCAGGGAAAAGTTGAAATATGCGGAGTCAATACAGCGGATCTTCCCCTTTTAAAAGAGGAGGAAAAAGAAGCCCTCTGGGCCAGGATAGAAGCCGGGGATATGGAGGCGAGGGACCAGTATATCAGGGGGAATCTAAGGCTTGTCTTAAGCGTCATCAAACGTTTTTCATCCAGCAGCGAAAACGTGGATGACCTGTTTCAGATAGGATGTGTCGGCCTGATCAAAGCGATCAATAATTTCAATCCCGCCCTGCAGGTAAAGTTTTCCACTTACGCGGTGCCCATGATCCTCGGCGAGATCCGCAGGTTCCTTCGCGACGGCGGATCCATCAGGGTATCCCGCTCTCTGAAAGATACCGCCTACAAAGCGATCTACGCCAGGGAACATATGACAAGGGCCAATTTAAAGGAGCCCACCATGGAGGAAGTGGCTGCGGAGATCGGCATCTCCAAGGAGGATATCCTCTATGCCTTAGATGCGATCCAGAGCCCCATGAGCCTCTATGAACCCATCTATACCGACGGCGGCGATACCCTCTACATCATGGATCAGGTCAGCGACAAAAAGAGCCGGGAGGAAAAATGGATCGAAACCCTCTCCTTAAACGAAGCCATCCGGCATTTGAGCGACCGGGAACAGGAGATCATCCATCTGCGTTTCTACGAGGGCAAAACCCAGATGGAAGTGTCCGAGATCATCGGCATCTCCCAGGCGCAGGTCTCCCGTCTTGAGAAAAACGCCCTGCGCATCATGCGCAGTTATCTGGTCGCATAGCCTCTGTGCCGTCAGGCTTCCCTGCGGATCTTTGAAGAGGTCAGTTCCCTTTGCTGATCTCTTTTTTTAACTGCTTCATGATCTTTTTTTCCAATCTGGAAATATAGGACTGGGAAATGCCGAGAAGCTCCGCCACCTCCTTCTGCGTCATTTCCCTGCCGATACTGGCATCCAGCCCGAACCGCAGGTTGATGATAGTCTTCTCACGCTCCGTCAGCTTGCTGATGGCCTCCTTGAGCAGTTTATGCTCCACCTCTGATTCGATCCCCCGGTAGATCACGTCCTCCTCGGTCCCCAGAATATCCGAGAGCAGCAGCTCGTTCCCGTCCCAGTCCACATTCAAAGGCTCATCGATGGACACTTCCAGCCTTGTCTTGCTGTTCCGGCGAAGATACATCAATATTTCATTCTCGATGCAGCGCGACGCGTAGGTCGCGAGTTTGATATTTTTGTCCGGCTTAAAGGTATTAATGGATTTGATGAGACCGATCGTCCCGATGGATATCAGATCTTCCACACCCACGCCCGTATTGTCAAATTTTTTCGCTATGTAGACCACCAGACGGAGATTATGTTCGATCAGCGCGGTCTTCGCCTCCTGCGCGTCCGCGCTCCCGAGTCCCTGGATCATTTCATTTTCCTCGGCGCTCTCCAAAGGCGGCGGCAGGATATCCGCTCCGCCGATATAATGGATGTCTCCTTCCCTCTCCAGAAAATCAAACTGCCTGCTGCGCACCATCTTAAACTGAAACATTCCCGGTATTGCCATTTTAAAAACCATCTTTATTCCTCCAATCTCACGAATTCCGGATGTAAAATCACCTGATAGTCTTCCTTCCCGGTCAGCACCTCCCCGGAGAGCGCGACCACCGCCCCGGTAAAGACCCTTTTTTCTTCCCCGTCATCCACTTCCATCCGCGGCAGTTCCACCGCCTCGAGCAGCCCGTGCTTTTTCCCGATGCTGTGAAAAGGGATCAGGAAACGCTTGTGTGCGGGCACCCTCCCGATAAGATCCCCCGCCGCCTGCAGATCCAGCACGGATACCGGCCGCTTTTTGTAGGGCTCCCGCAGACTGTTCCCGGAATCCGCAAATCCCTTAAGCTCCAGCGTCTCTCCGTAAAAATCAAGTCTCACCGTATAGACTTTTCTCATCCGTCCGCCTTTTTTCCGGACATACAGATATCCGCTGATCAGTCCCGTCGTCATCGTGCTGATCAGGAGGATCTGCCCCGTCCTTAAGTTTCCCTTCATTCCCGGCAGATAGCCGGACAGACACAGAACCGTTCCTCCCAGAAGAAGTCCGTAACCATTGATACAGGTGTAAGTTTTTACAACCATTTCTTTTGTCCGAAAAGAAAAAGCAGCCTTTAGCAGAAGCGGGCCTGCGCACAGCGCCTGCAGCAGTATCCCCGTTGTCATGCCGATCCCCGGCATCAGCAGCAATGCGACAAACACCGTTGCGCCCGCCGCCGCGCTGAGAAGGATCCTAAGCGGCCTGCACTGCAGTCCGTATGTCTGCGCTGTCAGAAACAATAGATATGTACCTGTGACAAAATCTGTCAGCCATACTTTATCGATATAGATGATATAATGCACTGCCGTCGCCCCTGTCTGCATAAGACCGTTTTCCTTCCGGTAGTTATAAGTATACTCTTCTCCCTGCGGGGATTTTGTCGTTATGCGCGCTGCTTTTTAAAAAATTTGGCATAAAAAAATTGCGCCTGTCGGCGCAATTTCCGTTAGATCAGATTCGTTTTATTTTTTCTGTAAGAAGCTGGGGATATTCAGGGACTGCTCTTTTACGGAACTTCTGATATCCGCAGGTTTTGCTGTGGGAACCGGTCTCGCCACCGGCTTCACGTTCGGCGTCACCGGCGCTGTCTTCGGCATCCCCGTAATATTCGCGCTCTGCTGCAGACCCTTATTCTGCAGGGATGTCGGCGTGATGATATTACCTGTCTTGTAGGAGAAGCTGTTTAACCTGTTCTGGGGCACATCCTCGAGCCCGGTTGCGATTACCGTAACCTGACAGTAATCCGACGCGGAGGCGTCGTACATCGCGCCGAAAATCACGTTCACATCCTCCCCCACCAGCTCCTGCACATAGCTTGCCGCCTCGTTGGCGTCGAACAGCGTGATATCGCCGGAAATATTGATGATCACATCGGAAGCCCCGGTGATCGTCGTCTCTAAAAGCGGGGATTCCACAGACATTTTGACTGCTTCCTTCGCCTTGTCGTCCCCCTTTCCTTCCCCGATGCCGATGTGCGCCACGCCCTTATCCTTCATGACAGTCTGCACATCCGCGAAGTCCAGATTGATCATGGAGGAGACATTGATCAGATCGGTGATGCCTTTTACGGACTGCTGCAGCACCTCGTCCGCTTTCTTCAGAGCGTCCGGCATAGTGGTCCGCTTATCCACGATTTCGAGCAGCTTATCATTGGGTATCACGATCAGCGTATCCAGCGTCTCCTTGATCTTCTCTATACCGTGCAGTGCGTTCGTCATGCGGACCTTCGCCTCGAACCGGAAAGGCTTCGTCACAACGCCGACCGTCAGGATTCCCATATCCTTGGCGAGTTTCGCCACAACCGGCGCCGCCCCGGTGCCCGTGCCGCCGCCCATACCGCAGGTGACGAACACCATATCCGCGCCTTTGATCGCAGCGCTGATCTCCTCCGCGCTCTCCTCCGCCGCCTTTTCACCGATCTCCGGTCTTGCTCCTGCGCCGAGTCCCTTGGTCAGCTTCTCGCCGATCTGAATGAGTTTCGGCGCCTTGCAGAGCTGAAGCGCCTGCTTGTCCGTATTCACACCGATAAAATCCACACCGGTAATATTTTCTTCTATCATTCTATTTACAGCATTATTGCCTGCACCCCCCACGCCTACTACAATGATCTTTGCGGCAGATTCGGCATCGCTTGTCCTGATCTCTAACACAAGTACTTCCTCCTACTTATTATCCTTATACGAAAACGTCCCTTCAGATACTGATCCATCTGAAAACCCGGAAAATCTTCTCCCACTAACTCCCGTCTGCCCGCTTCAGCGGGTACTCAGATCAGGATCATGAAATATTATATTTCATGCTAACCTCTATCTTATCTATCATATAATGTAATTCTCAATTAATCAACAACTTTTTTTACAATAGTCTGACTTTTATTTCAGTTTTTGTCTTCCTGAAAGGGTATGATTTTGGAATCCGCCGTAAAACCCTCCATCTGCAGCACTCCTTTTTTCCCTGTCAGCTCAGGCAATATACTTTTCAGCCTCGAAAATTTTTCGTCAATATTGCTGTTATCCCCTATCTGTACCCTGACTTCGTCAAAGTAAAGCGTCACTTTATATTCCCTGTCAAAAAACAGCCTGTCCGCATTCAGCCCATATTTATCAAGGGACTGGGTGATATCCAGGATCCTCGCAAAGATCTTCTCGTTTTCCACCGGCAGTTTTTCGTACATCACCACATGGTCAAACTTGAGCCCTGTCACCTCCGGTACGCCCGCCGTCTTCATTTCCGAACTTTCCACGATCGTACCGTCCCTGTCAAAATACATATACCGGCCCAGATAGGATACATACCCGGCAAAGGATTTCTCATACACCCTGATCCGCACCGTATCCGGCGAGAGGATCTCCACTTCTATCGCTGAGACAAAGGGAATATCCTCTATTTCCCGGTTGCGGTATTTAAAATTCAGATAGATCGAGTTGTGGCCCAGATGCCCGACCATGACCATATCCGCGATCTCCTCATCTGTGTAATGCGCGTTTCCCTCCACATAGACCGTACTCACGCTGTAGGTCGTCTCTATATAGTATAAAGCGCCGAGCAGGACGAGCAGGACGAGCGCGGTGACCGAAATGCCGATCTTCAGTCCCAGATATCGTTTTACATATTCTGTCTTCTGTTTTTTCATAGATCTTTCAACCTGATGCTCCTGCCCACATTCAGCACGATCCCTATCTCTATCAGAAGAAACATGACAGACGATCCGCCGTAGCTGATAAAGGGCAGGGAGATGCCGGTATTGGGGATCACGCTGGTACATACCGCGATATTCAAAATAACCTGGATCGCCAGATGTCCCATCACTCCCACCACTAACAGCGCACCGAACAGGTCGGGCGCATTGTTGGCAATGATCATGCACCGCCAGATCAGGAGCAAAAATAAAAGGATCACCGCAACTGCCCCGAAAAGCCCAAGTTCCTCGCAGATGATGGAGAAGATCATATCATTTTGGGCCTCCGGCAAAAACCCCAGTTTCTGGATGCTCTCCCCCAGCCCTTTCCCGAAAATACCGCCGGAGCCGATGGCGTAGAGCGCCTGCAGCGTCTGAAACCCTTTTCCGTCCGCATAAGCTTCCGGATTGAGCCACGCCAGGATACGAAGGCCGCGGAACTCCAGTTTTTCCATCATTTCCGGGGATTCCGACATCTTGACGATCGCAAAGACCGCAAGCGCGATCACGGCGCCGCCCGCGAGGGCCATGATAACAAATCTTTTATAATCCGGACTCGCCACAAAGATCATCAGCATCGCGATCCCCAGGATAATGATCGCGGAACTCATATTCTGTGTGATCTTCCACACCATCACCGCAATGATGCCGGGCGGTATGAGCAACGTAAAAAATCCCTTCATTGTGCGGATCTGCTTCCCCATCTTGCACACAAGGCAGGCCAGAAAGATGATCATCCCCAGTTTTGCCACCTCCGCCGGCTGCAGCGAAAATCCCAGAACCTTTATCCATCTGGTGGCGCCGTGGGATTCAATGCCTAACGGCGTCTTTACAAGCAGGATAAGCACGGCCGATACAAAATAGGCAGGGACCACAAACCTCTCCCAGAAATGATACGGGATCCTTGATACCACGATCATGCACACGATGCCGAGCAGGGCGGCGACCAGCTGCTTTTTCAGAAAAAACGCGCTGTCGTTATAGTCCAGATTCGCCTTGTAGGAACTGCTGGAATAGATCATCATCAGTCCGAATGCGATCAGAAACAGAACCGTAAACAGCAGACTGTAATCAAAATAGGTCTCATTATTCGATTGCCGCACACCGCCCTGGACGGTCCTGAATCTTGTTGCCATCTATTTCCTTTCCTTTATCTGATATACCAGCTCTTTAAAGAGCCTGCCTCTCTCTTCATAATTCGGGAACATCCCCCAGCTCGCACAGGCGGGGGACAACAGTACCGCATCCCCGCTCACCGCATGTTCCGTGCATACCCTGAAGGCTTCTTCAAAGCTTTCCGCAAAAACAAAATCTTCAAATCCGTGGGCCTTTGCGCAGGCCGCTATCTTTTCCTTTGTCTGCCCGATCAGTACCAACAGTTTTACTTTTCCCGCAAAAGCTTCTATCCATTCGTCGTATGCGCTTCCCTTGTCATAACCGCCCCCGATCAGGATCGTGGGCCTGCTCATGGCATATATCGCCTGGATCGCCGCATCCGGGTTGGTGCCCTTAGAATCATTATAATAGGCAACGCCGTTCACTTCCCTCACAAATTCGATCCTGTGTTCCACGGCCCTGAAGTTTCTGATCACATCCAGATACTCCGCCCTCGGGATCTCCATCGCCTCAGACACTAAGATGGCAGCCATCACATTCTCCACATTGCAGACGCCGACCAGACGCATTTCATGGATATTCATCAGCACTTCCGCTTTCCCGCCCTGGGCGAGGAAGATCTCTTCTCCTCGCAGAAAAGCGCCCTCTTCAAGCTCCTGTGCCGATGAAAAATACAAAACTTTTGCCGGGCATCTTTCCCCCAGTTTTCTCGTATCCTCATTCTCATAATTCAGGACACAGAAATCGTCCCGGCCCTGATTTTTTGTGATATTGTTCTTCGCCGCTATGTAGTTTTCCATCGTGTGATGGCGGTTTAAGTGATCCGGCGTGATATTCAGGATGGCGGATACCTTCGGGTGGAAGCTCTCTATCGTCTCCAGCTGGAAGCTGCTGATCTCCCCCACCGTGACGGAATCCTCCGTGGTCTTCTCCGCTATATCCGCGTAAGGGTATCCGATGTTTCCCATGACAAAAGAAGTCGCAAAATGCCGTTTCATGATCTCCCCGAGCAGTGTGGTGGTGGTAGTCTTTCCGTTCGTTCCCGTGATCGCTATCACCCTTCCCTTTTCCCTCTGGTAGGCCAGTTCGATCTCTCCCCACACGGGAATCCCTCTTTTTCGGAATGATTCCACAAAAGGGGTATCCGCCGGGACGCCGGGGCTCAATACAAGCAGCTCTGTCTCACTTTTCTTTTCTTCCGAAAGCTCCCCCAGAACCACTTCCGTCTCCGTCTCATCGATCCCTTCCAGCGCGAGTTCTTTTATTTTCTCCGCAAGATGGTCTCTTACCTCTTTTTCTGTCAGCTTTTCATTTTCGTCAAATAAAACCGGACAGGCTCCTTCCCTCATCAAAAATACGGCGGCGCCGATGCCGCTCTTCCCGCAGCCCACCACCAATACTTTTTTCTCCGCCAGTTTCATATCTCTTTATCCTTTCTTTTCTCTTTGCAGGCAAGCCTGCACGGGATGACGCTTCCTCCCCCGTCGCTTCCGCCATGCCATCTCAAGCTCGCTTCGCTCACTTTCGATGCGGCTGATCGCCGTATACCGGAAGAAACCGTCATCTCTTTGCAGGCAAGCCTGCACGGGATGACGCTTCCTTCCGGTGCATGGCTCCTCAGGTTATCATATCCCCAAATATGCTACCATGCACAGGAGCGCTGTCACAATGGAAAACACTGTCACCACCCTCGTCTCCGACCAGCCGCCCAGTTCGAAATGATGGTGGATCGGCGCCATGCGGAAGATCCGCTTTCCTCCGGTCATCTTAAAATAGCCGACCTGCAGGATGACCGACAGCACTTCTATCATATAGATAAACCCTACGATAGCGATAAACAGCGGCATCTGCAGCATGTAGGCCGTCGCCGCCACAAAACCCCCCAGCGCCAGGGAACCGGTATCTCCCATAAATACGCTTGCCGGGTACACATTGAACAATAAAAATCCGAGAAGCGCCCCCACCACCGCGCAGGTGATCGGTTCGATACCGCTTCCTACCCCGATGGCGACCACCGTAAAAAACGTGGCGACGATCACTGTCACAGAAGACGCCAGTCCGTCCAGTCCGTCCGTAAAATTGGTCCCGTTCACGGTGCCGATCACAATGAAAAACAAAACCGGTATGTTAAAAATGCCAAAGTCCAGATAATGATCCGGCCAGAACGGAATTTTCATGGCAAGCGAAACATCCGTATAATTTATCACATAATAGGCAAAAATCCCTGTCACCACAAACTGTCCCAGCATCTTCTGCCACGCCCGAAGCCCCATGGAGCGCTTCAGCACCACTTTGATATAATCATCCACAAAACCGATCAGCCCGAACCCCAGCGTCAAAAACAGGATCGGAATGATCTTCGGAAAATCCCTCACATACAGCAGCGATGTGACAACCACCGCTATCATGATCAGGATACCGCCCATCGTAGGGGTCCCGTTCTTTTTCAGATGCTCCTTCGGTCCTTCGTCCCTGACCGTCTGCCCGACCTTGAGCCTGCGCAGAAAAGGAATAACGACAGGTCCCAAAAGGGCACTGATCGCAAAAGATATGATTACCGGTAAAATAACAGTTTGTTTCATGACTCCCGCCTCTCTTTAGCTTATGATACATAACTACTTATACGATTATAAGCTTATTTTTCCAAATAAGGAAGTACATTTTCAAAAAGCTGGCGGATTACCGGTGCGGCGATCTGTCCGCCGTAATAAGTTCCCTGCGGCGAATGGATCACCACCAGTGCCAGGATCTCCGGATCGTCCGCCGGTGAAAACCCTACAAAAGAGGCGATATACCTGCCGCTTCCTCTGGGCAATGTCTGGCTTGTGGCTGTTTTTCCGCCGATCTTATAGCCCTCTATCTGCGCTTTCGAACCGCCTCCTTCGGAAACCACCTTCTCCAGCAGCATCTGCAGCGTTTCGGAAGTTTCTGCCGTTACGATCTGCCTGCCGGGTTCTTTTTCAAAACTTTCCACCTGGTTCCCCTCCGCGTCCACGGCTCTCACCGCGAGATGCGGCGTGATGCGTTTTCCCCCGTTCACAAGGGAAGACACCGTGGTGGCAAGCTGGAGCGGCGTGATCTGGAAAGACTGTCCGAAGGACATCGTGGCAAGTTCCACATTCCCTATGGCGTCCTTCCGGTGCATGATCGTCCCCGCCTCCCCGGGCAGGTCCACGCCGGTTTTTTCCAAAAGCCCGAACTGCTTCAGGCAGTCATAGTAGCGTTCCGCGCCGATCCGAAGTCCCAGTGTGACAAACACCGGATTGCAGGAGTTGCAGATCCCTCTGGTGAAATCCTCCGCGCCGTGTCCCCCCGCTTTATGGCAGCGGATCCTTCGGTCATCCACAACGATAAATCCCGGACAATTGAATGTATCTGCCAGCGTCACACAGCCGCTTTCCAGCGCCGCTGCCGCAGTGATCACCTTAAAAGTGGAACCCGGCTCGTAGGTGTCATTGATGCAGCCGTTTCTCCACATGCCGTTCAGCATCTCCTGTTTCAGTTCTTCCTCTGTCTTTTGTTTTTCAGGTTCCGCCGCCTCCCCGTTTTCCTCCCCGGCATTCTGCGCCGCCTTCGCCTCCAGCGCCGCCTGCTTCCTTGCCTCCTCCTTCGCGCGCAGCGCTTCGTATTCCGGTGTCAGCGTGTAAGGCTCATTCAGATTAAATTCCGGCACATCCACCATCGCCATGATCTCCCCGTTTTTCGGATTCATCACGATCAGCGACACCCGGTCCGCCTCCTTGGTCGCCATAACCTGTTTTGCAAGCTGTGTCGCGTAGCTCTGGATATTATAATCCAGGCTGACCACCAGATCGTTTCCGGGCACCGGTTCCTGCCTGCGCTCGCTTGCCGCCTCTATCTCGATCCCGGCGGCGTCGGTCAGCGTCAGGATCATCCCTTCCTCACCGCTCAAATATTCGTCGTAGATCACTTCCAGACCGATAATGCCCTGATTGTCTCCGCCTGTAAACCCCAATACTTTTGACCCCAGCGAATCATAGGGATAATATCTTTTATAATCTTCGTCCACCTTCACTCCCGGCAGATCTGCTTCCCGGATCTCGTCCCCAAGTTCTTTTGACACATTACTCCGGATCCTCTCCATGGAGGAATATTTTTCCACACGTTTTCTGACGAACTCCTCAGAAAGCTCCAGCTTTTCACAGAGAAAGGATATCACCGCCTCTTTATCTTCGATCTGGGAATGGATCACCGAGATCGTACATACCGTTTTATTATCGGCAAGCACCACGCCGTTCCGATCCAGTATCCGCCCTCTTGCCGCTTTGATGGCGCGCTCCCTCTCATGGAGCTGCACGCTTTTATCCGTATAATATGCCGACTGGAGGATCATCAGGTCGATCAGTCTCACAACAAGCAAAACAAAAGTGATCACACAGAAAAAAAACAATGCCACGACCTTTTTTCTGTTATAGGTCTTATTTTTATTGGACATAAAGAAAACCATATTTTTATCTTGTTATACTTTATGTCTCGCCGCGGAAAAATATGCGCCCTACCGGGGATCCTTCGTATCGGGCTGTACGCCTCCGCCTGCCACGCCTGCCTGCGGGCCGATCAGCGAGCCTGCCTCCAGATCATGTCCCGTCTCCGGATCGATCTGGTGCCCGGTATTCGGATCGATATAGTTCCCGGTCTCCGGATCTCTCTCAAAGGTTTTCCAGATCTCTCCCGGCGCTGCGTCCTCTGCGCCTTCCTCCCCGCTTCCGGTTCCGCCCTCTTCCGCTCCGCTTTCGCCTTCTTCGCCCGTCCCTTCTTCACCGTCTTCGGAGCCTTCCCCGGCCTCCTCCGGCGGGATATCGTTGCCGGATACCGCCTGCTGTCTGTAATAATTTGTATTCTCCAGCTGCAGGGCGTCAAGCTCCGCCTGCTCTTCCTCCGTCACCTCTTCGGTCATGAAAATCCCAAGATAGGGCAGGGCTTCCGTCAGAATGCTGCGCACCAGCCTGGTGGCAAACTTTGCATCGTCCTGATCCGCCACATTTGGCCTGTCCACCACCACATAGATAGCGATCTGGGGATCGTCCGCCGGCGCGTACCCCATAAAGGAAACCACATATTCGTTATTGCCGCGGGGCAAAGTCTCCGCCGTCCCCGTCTTGCCGCCGATGGCATAGCCCGCAGGCCTTGCCGTAACGCCGGTGCCTTCCGTTACAACGCCGTTGCAGTAGTCGACGATCGTATCGCTGACACTGGGGGAAATGGTCTGCTTCAACACCCTCGGCTCGATGGTCTGCACCGTGGAGCCGTCCTGGCTGACGATCCTGCTGACCATATGGGGTTCGTAATAATTTCCGCCGTTGATCAGGGAACAGAAACCCGTGATCATCTGGATCATCGTCACATTGAAGGACTGTCCGAAGGAATTGGTCGCCAGTTCCGTGGGTCCCATGTTGTCCTCCGTGTAGAGCAGCCCCACTGTCCTCGCCTCGCCCGCCAGATCGATATTGGTCTTCAGACCGAAATTAAAACTGCGCTGGTAGGCGCAGAAATTATTTTTTCCCGCCGCCTCCGCGATATACATCAGCGCCACGTTGCAGGATTTTTCCACCGCCTGTTTTACGGTGATCTCCCCATCCCCGTAGGTATTATGGCAGGCGATAGGCCAGCCGCCGATCTCCCGCTTTCCGTTGCACATATAGACTTCGTTGCCGGTGATCGCGCCGCAGTCCAGCGCGCTCGCCACCGTAAAGGGCTTGATCGTGGAGCCCGGTTCATAGGTATCGGAAATACAGTAATTCCGCCACAACTGATTGTAGGCGTCATAGATCGTGCCGTCCGCCTCCATCGCCGCGATATCCTCCGCCGTGTACAGCGCGCTGATATCCTTCGGATCGTTCAGATCAAATCCCGGCGCGCTCGCCATGGCAAGCACGTTTCCGGTGTCGACCTCCATCACGATGCAGCCCAGATTATTTGCGCCCAGCCCCTCCCTGGCGTTGTCCCTGTACTCCTCCATGAACTTATTCAGATACTTTTCCGCAATGCTCTGCACGTTGGCATCTATGGTGCTGACTGCCGTGTATCCGTCCACCGCCGGTTTCACAGTCCTCTCCAGAATGGAATCGTCGTTTAAATAACCGTATTCCCTGCCGGTGGTCCCGTTCAGGATATCGTTATAATATTCCTCCAGCCCGAAAGTCCCTTTGTTGTCCTCCGTGATAAATCCGATCACATCGCTGGCGAGGGAACCGTTCGGATAATACCTTTTGTACTCTTTTTCAAACCAGACGCCCTTGATATTTTCCCCCTTTTTCGGATCTTCCTCCAGATCCAGAAAAGGCTCGATCTCCTCATAGGTGAGCTGTCTCAAAAAGATCTTGTACTGCGCCCGCTGATTTTTGTCTTTCTCCTTGTTTTCATTCAGATACCGGTTCAGTTCCGTCTGGTCAATATCCGGGAAACAGCTCCGCAGCGCGTTCACCGTCGGCTGCAGATACTCCTCCTTGTCCAGCACCAGCTTGGAGTCCACGATCAGATTATAAACCCTCTCGCTGGTGGCAAGGACCGTGCCGTTCCGGTCCAGGATATCCCCTCTTTTGAAGGGCAGCGTGGTGGAATCATACTGCTGCTGGGACAGAACCTGTTTCTCATATTCCTTCCCGTTATCCTTTCCGATATAGAACAATTTTATGCTAAGTCCTACGAAAGCCAGCAGCACCAAAAAAAACAGTACCACCAGCTTCTTCTGCATCCGCAATGTGAACTTGCGCTCCGTAGATTTTATCTTTTTTCGTTCTCTTCTTCTCTGTTCAGCCAAGAAATGTGTTCTCCTTCTTTATATCTCTCCGGTATCAGTCAGGTAGTACCTTAGCCGGCCGGTATGTCCGATACCCCATCGCCTCACTCCAGCGCTTCCGTCTGCCGCACATAGTCCGTCTCGGCATCCTCCACATTGATGATCTGCCCTTCCCTTGCGTAGGTCATGCCCAGTTCACCGATCGCCACCGCCTTGATCTGTTCCAGATCCAGGCTGCTGTTGATCCGGTTATATTCCTCGTCGTTCGTCAGTTTCAGATTATTATATCTGGATTCCATCTCCGAGATCGCATCCACCTGATTTGTGATATCCGACTGCAGATTGATATAACTGCACAATGTCACCACCGCGAAAGCCAGTGCCAGCGACAGGAAGAGCACATATCCCATATTCATATGGAACGCTCTCTCCCGGTTTTTTCTGGTCGTATTGCTGAGACGCTTTTTCTTCGGCACCTTCCTGACATCATAACTTTCCTGAAGCTGCCTTGCCGCGCTGCCCTCTAAATATGCTGTTTTTCTCGGAACATCGTATCTGCGAGTATTTGTGTTCGTTCTTCTCTGTGCCATCTTCTATTCTCGCTTTCCGGCGCAGGGTCTTTGACTCCTCTCATACCATTCCCGATATCTCAGGAATCTCCCCGGCGCTCAAATATGCGCAGCTTCGCGCTCTTTGACCTGTTGTTTACCTCCAGTTCTTCTTTTGAGGGAAGGACAGGCTTTCTGGTTATCACTTTTCCTTTTGATATTCTGCCGCAGGTACATACCGGAAATTCCGGCGGGCAGATACAGGGCGATTCATTTGTGCGGAAGGCTGTCTTTACGATCCGGTCCTCCAGAGAATGGAAGGTGATGATGCAGATCCGCCCGCCCGGTTTCAAAAAAGAGATCATCTCATCCAGCGAATCCCGCAGTACTTCCAGTTCATGGTTGCACTCGATCCGGATCGCCTGATAAGTCCTCTTGGAGGGATGTCCGCCGCCCTGACGCATTTTGGCAGGAATGGCGTTTTTGATGATCTCGTTCAATTCAAATGTTGTTGTGATCTCTTTCTTCTCTCTTTCCTTTACAATGTGTTTCGCAATATTTTTCGCAAAAGGCTCTTCCCCGTAGTCTTTTATAATATGGAACAACTCACGCTCCGAATATCCGTTCACGATCTCTTTTGCGCTCAGGGAACTCCGCTGGTCCATCCGCATGTCGAGAGCCGTATCATACCGGTAGGAAAACCCTCTCCCCGCCGTATCAAACTGGTAGGAGGAGACCCCCAGATCCAACACGATCCCGTCCAGCCCGTCCACTCCCCTCTCCTTTAACAGCGCCACCGCATTACAATAATTATCCCTGATAACGCTCACTTTATTCCCGAAAGGGGAAAGACGTTTCGACGCCGCTTCGATGGCCGCCTCATCCTGATCGATCCCGAAAAGATGTCCTTTATCCGAAAGCCTCCCGAGCACCGCCTCAGCATGTCCGCCGCCCCCCAGCGTCCCGTCCAGATACACCCCGTCCGGTCTGATATGCAGTTGCTCGATCGTCTCACTTAACAAGACTGAATAATGCTGAAACTCCATCTTCTCTCCTGTTTTACAGCCGGATCCCCATTCCGGACAATTCCTCCATCACATCGTCCATCTCCTCAAAGGAAGTCTCCATACTCTCGTAGCGTTCCTTGCTCCAGATCTCCACCTTCGTCCCCACGCCAACGGACACCACCTCTTTTGTGATACCCGCGTACTCCCGCAGCTTTGCCGGGATCAGGATCCTGCCCTGCCCGTCCGCTTCAAGTTCCGCGGCTCCCGCAAAGAAGAAACGGACGAACTGCCTGCCGTTCTTGCTGGTCAGCGGCAAATTTTTAATGCCCTCCTCCACGCGATGCCACTCTTCTTCGCCGTAGGCAAACAGACAGCCGTCGAGCCCTTTCGTTACCACGAACTTTTTACCCAATTCATCGCGGAACTTGGAAGGGACGAAAAGCCTGCCTTTTGCATCCGTACTATGGTCGTATTCACCCATAAACATGCGGCATCACCCTCTTAATTCACCACTATTAAACACTTTCACTCCATTTCACTCCACTTTTATGTCATTTTACTCTACTTTCCCACATTTGACAAGCCCTCGCTCTTCCCGATAAATACGTAAAAAAAGACATTTTGTAAGCCTTTTTACAAAATGTCTTTCTTTTTTCTACCATATCTTGTGTCGATTTTTCTTTTCTCTACAAAATACGCCGATTTCCTTTTCTTAAAACTTTCTAAAAAATATTTTTATATTTTGTTAATTTTTGCATCTTTTTTGTATCATAACAGCCCTTTCACCGATTTTTCCCGTTATTCCCGCGAGCAAAAAGCCAAGCAAGCTTGGCATTCGCCAAAGTGCCGCGCTTGTGCGGGCTTTTGGCGAATGCCGCGAGGGTCAATGCCCCGCTGCCTGCGGCGGGGTTATTGACTTGAGGCGGATATATCCCTGCAGGCTGCTCCGGATCTCCTCCGCTGTCATAGACTCTGTCTGCCACAGATCGTAGTTGCTCCCCTCAGGGTAGAGCAGGAAATCATCTTTCCGGTCTTTATCCACCACAAAAAGCAGTGTGTACTCCAGATCCTCCCCGGCTTTCATCTCCCGGTAGAAAAAGTGGTTCCTCTCCCCGCTGTTAACATTGACCGCCTTGTCAAAATAGACCGCGCTGTCATCCATCTGCAGGTAATACTCCTCCGCAGGTACGGCTTCATAGGTATCTTCCGACCAGGTAACGCCGCCGTTCTCTGTTTTCGTCACATACTGCAGGGCAAAGCTGAGTGGTATATCCGGGTCTGTGTCATCATAGCAGTGGGCTTTCACGCTGACCCGCAAAATCTCCTGCTCCACCTTTTCCTCCTCTATCACTTCACCGTTTTCATCAAAATGCCGTCTCGTATAAGGGCGGAGCGTCTTATCCGGATTCAGCCAGCCGTCAAATCTTGTAAAGTCAAAGAAATCCGCTTCGTCAAACCCTTCTATGCTGCTCAAAAACTCATAATCCGTAATCGTGTAACTGCAGGAGCCGTCGTAGTTGAACAGTTCCCCGCCGACCGGGATCATCTTTTCCTCCGGTATGCCCAGACGCATCAGCGTATCCCATACCTTCTCCCCTTCCTGCATCGCCGCACTCTCATCCTGTTCCTGCTTCTTTCTCAGAGCTTTCTCCTCTTTTGTCTCATAGCGTCCGTCCCCGATCCGTTCCACTTTCAGGCTGTCAGCAAATTCGAGCAATTCCTGCCGGTCCACACTGTAACCTGCCACGATGTTCAGCACATAGCCCTCCTCCTCATTAAACAGGAAAATATAGGTATTGCTGCGGTTTTTTTCGGCATCCTGAAAGGTGATCACATCCGCCGGCATACCGCTCAGTTCGGTGTGGTCCACTTTGTCTATCTTCTCCACGGTGATCTGCCCGTTTATTTTGTCCAGCTCCGCCGTAGTATAGATGGGCATAATGGTGATCCATTCATCGTCCTCCCCATAATACTTACCATAACCGTCATCGTCCGAGAAGCCTTTCGGGATATAACCTGCCTTCACCTGATACTCACCCGGCACGAGTTCATAGTTTAAAGCAAACTCATAGGTGAGGGCGTCCCCTTCCACGCGCTCTGTCTTCTGGAAATACACCACTGCCGCATAGACCGCCGAAGGTATGATCAGGACCAGTGCCAGCACTGCCGCCGCACTGAGCCAGCTTCTTGCCCCCGAGCGTCTTTTCTTTCTGCGCCGCTCCGCTTTGTTTTCCCTGTCCCGTGATCCCACACAGGAATCCGCCCTATATGAATCCTTCTGTCCCTTCATCTGTTTTATCTCTCCTCTCCGAATCTGTCCATATACTTCCTGCAGTCTGTCCTCCACGATCTGCGGAAGCCTTTCATCTCTGTAATCCCTCACAGACGCCTCACTTTCGGCATGTGTCTGTCTGCCATGCTTTACAGATGCCCTCTTTCCGTCTGTATATGTCTGTCCGCTGTTTTTCATAGGCTTCCTCCTTTCACCCGGCTGCTCTCCATCTCGTCCCGCAGCGCTTCCCTGCCGCGCTTTAAGCGGCTGAGCACCGTGTTTTCCTTCATTCCCATATCGGCAGCTATCTCTTTTACTTTCATGCCGTACACATAATACAACGTAAAAATGCTTCTGTCCTGTTCCCCGAGCGGTTCGATCAGTTCCTTAAATTCCCGTATGTCCCCGGAAGATCTTCCGTCCCCGGTCTCCGGTATCTCCTCCACCGGCACATTTTTCCTCTGTTTTTGCAGGATATCCTTGCAGTTGTTGATCAGGATACGGATCATCCATGTCTTAAAGTAGGCGTTGTCCTTCAATGTGACGATCTTCTCATAACAGTTTAAGACCGTCTCCGCCATCGCGTCCGCCACATCCTCCTCACTGCGCAGAAAACCTCTGGCAACCTTGTACATCCCCTGCTTATTTTCTTCTATCAGCGTTATAAAGGCTTCGGCATCACCTCTTTTCGCCTTCTTCACAAGAAGCTCCACCTGTTCTCTCTCCTTTCCTCTGTCTGTGATATCAGGAATTCCTTAACCCTTTGTCTATTAGACAGATGAGCGCGGGAAAATATTGCATGAAATTTTATTTTTTATTTATACACCGTAAAACATATCATAACGATAAACAGGGATACTGTTTTCATGATCTGCCTACCATAAAAACAATATCCCCGTTCTCTTTTTTCTTATCTTAGTCATCCGAAATCCGGACTGCCTTAATTCCCCTGCAGCCTCTTCCCGAAATCCGCCATGGCTTCCGAAATTCTGATCTGCTGCGGACACACTTTTTCACAGCTTCTGCATCCGATACAGGCTGTCGGCCTCTTATCCTCGGGCAGGGTGGATACCACCATCGGCGCGATAAATCCGCCGCCGCTGAAGCGGTGCTCATTGTACAGGCTGATCAGTTCCGGAATATTCAGCCCCTTCGGACAGTGGGTGGTGCAGTATCTGCATGCTGTACAGGGGAGCGAACCGTCCAGCATTCCCGCGGCAACGGACATCAGTTCCTGCATCTCCTTCTCATCTAACGGCTTTTCCGTCTCAAAGGTTTCGATATTCTCCTTCAACTGCTCAAAATTTGACATACCGGAAAGCACGACTTTCACCTGGGGCAGCGTCTGTATGAACCGGAACGCCCAGGCAGGTACCTTTTCGTCGGGTCGCAGCGCCGTCAGCTTCGCCTCATCCTTGTCGGAGAGTTTTGCCAGCCTGCCGCCCCGCAGGGGTTCCATCACCCATACAGGGATTCCGTACTCCTTAAGCAGTTTTACCTTGCCTTCCGCATCCTGGAAAGACCAGTCGAGGTAATTGAGCTGTATCTGGCAGAACTCCATATGGTCGCCGTACTTCTCCAGAAACCGCCTCATCACCTCGCAGCTTCCGTGTGCCGAAAAGCCCAGATGCCGTATCCGCCCGTTTTCTTTCTGTTTTCTCAGATAGGTATCAATGCCGTATTTCTCTTCATTCAGATAAGCGTCTATATTCATCTCGCATACATTGTGGAACAAGTAAAAGTCAAAATATTCCACGCCGCACTTTTCCAGCTGCTTTTCAAAAATCTCCTCCACCTTCGGCATATTGGAAAGATCGTATCCCGGAAATTTTGTGGCAAGGTAAAAGCTTTCCCTCGGATGTTTTGAGAGCGCCTTGCCCATAACGATCTCGGAATTTCCGCTGTGGTAGCCCCATGCCGTATCATAATAGTTGATGCCCTGTTCCATGGCATAATCCACCATCTTTCCCACAGCCGCCTCATCGATCTTCGCATCGTCCCCGTCCAGCACCGGCAGACGCATCGTCCCCAGTCCCAGCATGGACAGGTTTAAATCCTGAAACTCTTTTGTTATCATGTTGTTACCTCCTCTAACCTATGTTCCGCTGCACACCGAAGAACGCTGCCTTTGCGTTCTTCAGTGTGAAGCCTGAAATCACTTAGCGAGGTACTTTCGAGCTTAGTGATTTCCTTCACATTATTATAAATGCTGCTTCCCGAAAATAGAAATACTTATTTTCTATCGATATCTATACCTGAAATGTATATCATCCGTATTTCCATCTGTAACTCATATTATAGAACATCTTTCCACAAATTGTAAAGATGCTTAACCGTTCGGCACTATGCCGAAAAAAGGCGGCAAAACCAGTATAAAATCTGTAAGTTGACATTTGCCATTTTTTCCTTCATCTGTTAGAATCAGTCTGAACATGCAGAAAAGACTGTTTTCTGCATATACTGATAACTGTGAAACCAAAACATACAAACGCATTTCAAATTTCAGGAGATTTATACTATGGCGATCACCGATTATACCGCAGCTCTCAAAAAGGGAAAACGAAACTATCAGCTCGCCCTTGCCAAAGGCGCATATCCTTATCTGCCGGCGCTGGACGATATCCTCTCCTACACGGAAGTGACTGCTTCCGTCAATCTGGGACTGATGGATATCCCGCTTTCCAAGATCGTGGGCACAAAAACCGCAGGCCGGACAAACTCCTTTGCCGGCAACTTCATGCCGCTTCTGCCGGAAAAATCCGAATTTGCCGCAAAGTGGGCGTCCCTCTACAATCATCAGATAGATGACGGTATCCGGGATCCGATCGTCGTCTATGAATTTATGCATCGGTTCTATGTGCAGGAGGGCAACAAGCGGGTCAGCGTCATGAAATTTCTGAACGCCTACAGCATTCCCGGCACCGTAACCCGCATCATCCCGAAAAAGACCGACGATAAGGAGACCTGCCTGTACTATGAATTTCTGGATTTTTATGAGGTGTCCGAATCCTATGATGTCTGGTTCAGCAAAGAGGGCAGCTATAAAAAACTGTTAAAGCTCATGGGGAAAAAAGCAGGGGAAGTCTGGAGCACAGAGGAACGCGGCGCTTTCCACACTGCCTGTGAAAAATTTGCAAAAGCCTATCTGGAAGTCTACGGTGAGAAAACAAAACTCTCCGCCTCCGATGCGCTTTTAGTCTATATAGAACTGTACGGATACGACAAACTCAGGGAAGAGACCCATATCCAGCTGAAGGAAGCCCTTGCAAAGATACAGAAAGAACTGCAGCTTGCGGAAAAAGGAAGTCAGGTGACACTGGTAAAAGATCCCGAGCCGGCTAAATCTTCCCTCCTCGGCAAAATCCTTCCCACCGGCACGGCACCGGAAACTTTAAAGATCGCCTTTCTCTACCGGAAGAGCCCCGAAACCTCCAGCTGGGCCTATGCCCATGAACTGGGCCGCCTCCATCTGGAACAGGCCTTCGGCGGTAAATTAAAGACCATTGCCATCGAACAGGTCAACACCGACGATCAGATGAAAAATGCCATAGACAATGCCGTCGCCGCAGGATGCAATCTGATCTTTGCCACCGCGGCACAGATGGTAAATCAGTGCGTGCGTTCCGCCATCCAGTATCCGAAAGTAAAGTTTTTTAACTGTTCCGTCAAAATGCCCTACTCCTCCGTGCAGACCTATTATGCAAGAATGTACGAGGCAAAATTCCTGATCGGCGCCATTGCCGCCGCCGTCTCCCGCACCGACAGGCTGGGATACGTGGCTGACTACCCGATCTACGGCACTCTCGCCAATATCAATGCCTATGCATTGGGCGCCCGGATGATCAATCCTTATGTGAAAGTATATCTGGACTGGTCCCGGTTGAAGGAGCAGGACGGCAAAAGCAGGCTCCGCCAGGACGGTCTGCTCTTTATGTCCGACGACGATATGATCACCCCGAGCAATCCCACCCGGGAATACGGCTTATATATGAAAAAAGAGGACGGCACTCTGGAAAATCTCGCCACACCGATCTGGCACTGGGGAAAATTTTATGAGCGGATCATCACAAATATCTGCAACGGAAGCAGTGAAGCAAACACCGCCAAAAAAGATACTGCCATCAACTACTGGTGGGGCATGTCCGCCGATGTGATCGACGTGATCTGTTCGGGAAAAATGCCCCACGGCACGCACAGGCTGATCAACTTCCTGAAAGCTTCCATCTGTGCCGGCAGTTTCAAACCTTTTGACGGCCTGATCTATTCCCAGGATGGTATTATCCGCTGCAAAGAAGGGGAATCCCTGCAGCCGGAAGATATCCTCTCCATGAACTGGCTGGCGGAAAATGTAGTTGGGGAAATACCGAAATTTGAAGAGCTTACGGAGGAGGCCCAGATGCTCTCAGGCCTTCAGGGTGTTTATAAAGATGAAGATAAAGCGGAAAACGGACAATAAAAACGAAAAAGATGTGATCAGGATCCTGCTGTTTGCGGACCATAAATCCAGACTGCTGTACGATTATTATGAACCGGAGCGGATCAAGGATATCGATCTCATTATTTCCTGCGGCGATCTGCCGCAGGAATATCTGAGTTTTTTTGTAACGCTCTGCAATGTGCCGCTTCTCTATGTCAGGGGAAACCACGATCATCATTATGACGAAAAACCGCCGGAGGGATGTATCTGCATCGAGGATGACATCTTTGTCTATAAAGGCATCCGCATTCTCGGTCTCGGCGGTTCCATGCAGTATATTCCGGGCGCTCCGAACCAGTATACCGAATGGCAGATGAGCCGCAGGGTGCGAAAGCTCTTCTTCAAATTATGGAAGCATAAAGGCTTTGATATCCTCGTCACCCACGCTCCCGCCTCAGAGCTCAACGACCTCCCCGATCTTCCGCATCAGGGCTTTACCATCTTCCGCACTCTGATGGAGAAATATGAGCCTAAATTCTTCTTCCATGGCCATGTCCACGCCAACTATGACAGGAATTTCAAGCGCAAAGACACTTATGGGAAGACCACTGTTGTGAACGCCTATGAGTTTTACGTGGTGGAATATCCGCTGGGGGCGGGGGAATGAATTCAGCCATTTTTCCGCCTTATGAAAGCGCCGGGTTCCTTTGACACCGTTTTTTGTATTTTTTGTTTCGGAATTGTTAATTTCACATTCTATCACTTCAATCCCTTTATAAAAGGGATCAGGCAAAGAAGCACTGCGATCCCCGCGATCCCGACAATGATGCCGACGATCATATTGCTCCACACCATCGTCAGGCACATCCCCACGCCCAACAGCAGTGCCCCGGCAATGCCGATCAGTATCGCACCGATCGTCTTTCCCGACAGTTTGACCGGCTCCTTGTTTTCCATTTTTCTCCATACGAGCACCATGACAAGCAGCACTGCCGCCCCGGCCACTCCCATGATGATCCCCGGTTTAAACGCATTCCACTCCGGTATCAGCGTCATGCACACTCCCAGTGCGAATAAAATTCCTCCGATGGTTCCCAATATCATTGCCGCAAATGTACTCTTTTTCATGCTTCCATTCCTCCCTCGCTCTCTGTCTCCGATCCGGCTTCCGCCGTTGCCTTCTGTTCCTGTTCTTCCCTTTCCGCCGTGCTTTTTGTTTTCTGCTTTTCCCGCGCCGCCTGCCTCTGCGTTCTCTCTTCACGCTCTGCCGCGCTCTTTTCTTCCCTCTCCTTCTGCTCTGCTGCAAGCCGCGTCTTTGCCTCCTCGACGGACTCGCCCTCTCTTGTCAGAAAGCTGTCCACGAACTTATCCGCCATTTTCTGAAAGCCGCCCACCGCGCCTTCCTCGATCTTTCTGTAGCCTTCCACGCCCCCTTCCTCGATCTTCTTGTAGCCGCCGACTACTCCTTCCGCGATCTTTTCATTCGCCTCTGCCAGTTTTGATCTTGCCATATTCCTCTACTCTCCTTTTCCCAAAATTTTCCGCATTGTATTTTTCGCGGACTGAAATCCCTGTGCCATCGTTCCTGCTGCTGCCCCGCTCGCCAGCACTGCGCCCAGCACTACTACTCCCGTTGCCAGACATGCCGCGCCCAGAACCTTCGCAACCTTTTTTCCTGTCACATAAATCGCTGCATCCATCGTTATTTCGTAAACGGTAGATAGTCCGTACCTCGACTGATATAGAAAAGCATGAGACAATAGACTATATTTCTATCAGGAGTATCAAAAGTTAAGTCTCAACTTTTGATACCGACATACGGA
>JAETSN010000092.1 GCA_021769625.1 [Clostridium] symbiosum
CTTCTCGTAGAGCGAAAGCTTCCGCTCAGCCGTAAAATGGTGAAGCGACTCCACCGAGACAGCGCCGTGAAACCGCTCCTCGCCAAAGGACACGTCAAAATAAGATCCGCAGATCACGGTAAGCGCACTCTCAGGGAATTTCTCCCTCAGCGCCGCCAGCATTCCCTCAGACAAATCAATGCCCGTAACCCTCGCCAGGGGATTCAGCGCAAAATACTCCTCCAGCTCAAGCCCCGTCCCGCACCCGAGATCCAGTATCTCACACGTTCCGGCGCCCGGCAGCTGCCCGGCCGTAAATCTGTAGAACTCCACCGCGCCCTCGATCTCGGTCCTCATATGTTCATCATAGCCCGTCAGCCTGTTCTCAAAAAACAGTGCCATTTCCTCCAACATAAACTTCCCCTCCTTGCAAGATTGTCCGGTAACTACTGATTCTAACATCCTTCTTCGTCCTCGTCTGTATCCAGTTCCTCAAAGAGCTCCTGTGCAGTGGAATAGCGCTTTGCCTGTATCTGTCCGCTCATAATCGCTCTTGCCTCATTCATAGCTGCCTCCGTCTCTGCATTATAGCGAGGCTGCTTCATTTCAAAGGGCAATCCACCTTCCATAATGGATTTGCGAAGAAAAATATTGATCGCGTCTGTAATCGTAATCCCAAAGCTCGAAAACAATCTCTCTGCGCTTGACTTCGTCTCAGGGTCAATCCTGATATTAATGTTTGCAGTTTTCGACATATGCTTCACCTCCTGCATTTCTCTATCCAGTATACCCATTTGTATGCACAATGTCAACACGATGTGATGCATTTTTCAAGCCATCAAATTCTCTGACCTACGAAATAACTCTGCGCATTACTATTCCGCGAAAAAGGAGAAAAAATGCTTGCATTTTCCAAAAGATAATGCTACAATAAACGAGCTGAAATGATCAGCGGGAATTTCATATGACGATGCGTGGCTCAGCTTGGTAGAGCGCTGCGTTCGGGACGCAGAGGTCGCAGGTTCAAATCCTGTCGCATCGACTAAAAAACGAGTACTTGAACGGTACTCGTTTTTTAATACACTGCAGCATGCGGTATCAAACACAGAAAATGCCGTACATTACACGACAACTTCCCCCTGCCGCATCACCAGCAACGGGCATTGAAGAGCCTTAATTTCTTTTTCCGCATCCCCCTCCACAATCAACAGATCCGCTGCATATCCTTCTTGGATCAGCCCTGTCTCTGTCCCAAGGCCCAGCAGTTTTGCGCCATTCCATGTCCCTATCCCGATTGCCTCCACAGGAGAGAGGCCAAGCGCTACCATGCAGGCAAGCTCCTCTGCCAACGGCATCGTCTCAATATCCGTCCCTGCAACCGTATAAATCCCTTTCCGGTAATTGGTCAGGAAATTCTTCTCGGCTCCCTCAACCGCCCGGCGATATCTCGCCAGCTTTTCAGCATCCGGCCGTGCCTTTGCACTCTCCGCGGCGTATCCCCGCTGGTATACGAGCAGCGTCGGTGTCCATGCAATCCCGCGTTCCGCAATCAATTCCGCCTGCTCTTCCGTCATCTCACAGCAGTGCTCAATCCCATCCACTCCCGCGTCGATGCACATCTGAATCCCAAGCGGATTCGTCGCATGTACCGTCAGCTTACCTCCGAGCCGGTGCGTCTCCTCCACCGCAGCATTCAATTCTTCCTGGGAGTACTCCGCAGTCGCCCCCTGGTCCGTCGTCATCAGCTTTACCCACCGATAGCCATCCTTAAAACGCTGACGGATCGCTTTCGTCAATTCCTGTATCCCGTCCGCTTCAACCACTCCCGGATATGCGAAATGAAAATGTCCGCCGGTGATGCATAACCCCGCCCCACAGGATATGACTCTCGGAAGCGCGACGTATCCCCGCTCCTGCGCAACGCGAAGCGCCTTCCCCATCTCCTCCGGCGAACCTACATCCCGCACCAGCGTAATTCCACGGCGCAGTGCTGCCCTCAGCTTATGCTCCACATAATACGCAAGCAGCATATCATTCCGATCCCCAGGCGCAAGATCCGCCGGAAGATAACCTGCATGAATATGCACATCGCACAGGCCCGGGAGCAGTGTAGCCCCCGGGTATGCACGTATCGTCTCGTCAGGCCATTCTGACTTCAGCCGGCCGATCTCATCCACCTTGCAAATCCTGCCATGTGACACCCGCACACCACAGTTTTTGCGAACTGTTTTACCATCTCCTGTAATCACCTTTTCCGGCAATATAATCATGCGAAACCTCCCTGCATTTTCCTGAAAAACCCTTTTTATTTTCCGTTCTCGGTTACCGCTGCCGGTCACGCATCTCATACTTTCCTGCCGAGCGCGGATCACTCTCCCGGTCCACTAGACGGATCGCACCTGCATTGCACTGCGCTCTGCAAGTCCCACATCCAATACACCTTGCCGGATTGATCTGCACCTTTTTAGCCGCCGCACTGTACTCAATCGCGCCGTACTGACATGCCATTTTGCACCGTCTGCATCCAATACAGGCATCCCGGTCAACCACTGCAATCTCATCTCCCATAAACAGCGTTGCCGTGTGTCCCGTCTTCACAGTCGTATACATCGAAGAGCAATGTACCGGATCGCAATTACAAATAGAAGCAATAAACGGTGTCTGCAGTGTCCATACCGTATGGATCAGTCCCATCCGATCCATCTCCCGGAAATGCCGAATCGCCTCCTCTGTGGAAACGATTTCCACGCCATGCATTCCCTCGCCGTCCAGGTACTCGCTGTGCAGCCCGTTTAGGATCTCCTTCAGCTTTCCTCCGTCTGCCTCCTGCGCCACCACATAGCAGGAACGGAACTCGATTCCGTCCTCATACATATACCGGCAGAGACACCCAAACCGCATGATGCACCCGGACATACGAAGAATTTCTTCCAATTCTTCAATCGGGACCACCTGTCCGTAATGAACCTCCTTCTGCCGTTTCATCCGCTCCGTGATGGTCTGCTCCAGCGCGGTCGGATCGAGATCCTTATCTTCTTCCAGCGTCTGCTCGCATTTTGCCCTCGCATCGTGCATCCGCATGTTTCCATAAAATTCCCGCACGTACTCCTGCCGTCCCGGATCCTCCATGTAGCTCTCCCTGTAGTTTTCCGGATTCAAATACCACTTTTTTCCGTTTCCATATTTCTCGTGAAATTCGTTCATCCGCTCCTCCTTACCTGCCGCCGAGCAGCGCACACAGATCACTGATATCTTCTGATTTTTCCATCTCCCATACGCCATCTATCACTTGTTTTTTCTGCTCGCTGCTCAGACAGACCGCGCACCGCTCAAAATGAGCACATTCTTCCTCCCATGTAAATGGATTTTTCGGATGCCCCTTCGGGTAACGCAGCGTTTTTTCAAACCGTTTTCCATCTTTCCGCACAACACTTACCGTCGTATCCGGGAATTCTCCGGTCCAGAAGATCATAAACTGCTCCAGCGGATTGCGGTTTGGCGGAAGAAAGGCAAAGCGCTTTTCAAACGCAACGACGTCCGGATTCTCCAGCCGTTCCGCCGAGTACCAGCTGCAGGACGGTATTTTTTCCTGAAGATAGGCTGCAAAACAGTAAGCCAGATTAAATTCCGCCTTCATCACCGTGCGGGACCCGCGGATCGGCTGGCTGTACAGCCCAATCTCCGGCGATACCTCTACCTTTTCAATTTCCTCTACCGTGAGCTCTGCTTCCTGCATGATATGGTCTAACGCATCCAGCGGAGCCTGAATCCACATATTCGCCGGCCAGTGCTTGAACAGCGTATCATTGATCGCAAACCACGTTCCAAGCTCCTTATCATACCAGCTCGTATCTACCGTATCATTTAACTGCCTCCACAATCCGAATGGCCCGTCCAGTGTATGGCGGATCGGATCTACACCGGCTTTCACAATTTCCGCCGCCGCGATTCCATTCCGCGCACAGATTCCGTGTGCATAATGGTAAACATCCGAATCCTCCCGCGTCGCCCCGGGGATCGCCATGAAATGCGTCGTGACGCCAAGGCAGGTAGCCATGTCTTCCTCATCAAACCCGTACAGCTTTGCCGCTGCCACAGCCCCTGCAAACACCTGCCACGAGGTGAGCCCCCATGAATGTCCCGGAACTCCCCAGTCCTCCGGCTTTGGCTGCATGGACATCGCGATACGCTGGTACACATCATAAGCAGTCACAATCGCCTCGATCACTCGTTTTCCGCTCAAATGCTGTGCCTCTCCCACCGCCAGAGCTACCGACACCGCCCCGGCTGACGGATGGCCGGTCCAACTGCAGTCCTCCCAGTCGAGAATATCTGCCATCGTCGCATTTGCAAAAGCGGCATCCTCCGCCGACGCCTTCTGCCCTTTCGCTCCCCAGACCGTTGCCGTTCCTTCTCCGCCTTTTGCCGCCACAATCTGCATCGCCCGCTTGGCCTGTTCCATCGGCGTGCTTGCAAGGGCCGCTGACAGGACATGCAAAATCAACTTTTTCGTCTGCAAAACCGTCTGCTCCGGTATTTGTTCATAGCGCAGCTGCGCCGCATAGTTTGATAAAATTCCTGTATAGTCCATTCTTTTCCCTCCGGACATTCCTGTTATTCTTTTACTGCGCCGATCGTCACACTCTCCATAAACTGGTTCTGGAAAACAAAGAATACACACAGGATCGGTACTGTCACGATCACACAGGACGACAATACGATTTCCCACGGAATGCTGAGCGCATCCTCTGTCTCGTTTAAAAATGGAAGAATCGCCATAATCGGCCGGAAATCTGTCTTGTTCACCATCATCGTCGGCCACAAATATTCATTCCACTTCTGGAGGCTCACAAGAATCGCCAGTGCTCCTGTTGTTGGCGCCAACATTGGCAAAAGGACACGCCGATACGTCTGAAACGAACTGGCCCCGTCAATACGTGCAGCCTCAAACACAATATCCGGCAATCCGTCAATATACTGCTTGTACATAAACATCGCAAACACATTTGCCACATGCGGAAAGATCTGTACCTGATACGTATCAATCCAGCCAATTTTGCTGAACACAAGGTACAACGGCGCAATGACCAGTTCCCCCGGAATCATCATCGTCGCAATCAGCATGAAAAAAATAGCTTTCGATCCTCTGAACCGATATTTTGACAATGAAAATGCACACATAGATGCCAGAAAAAGGGCAAGTATCGTATACGAAAACGTGATAAAAATCGAATTACAGTAGGTCCGTACAATCACACCTGAGTTGTAGCTGAGCAGCCGCATATAATTCGTCAATTTCACTGTTCCCGGCAATCCAATCGGATTTTCCGCAAGCTCTATGGCTGATTTGAAAGAACCGCTCACCATCAGATACAGCGGAAAAAGCATTATTACTGTAAAAACAGCAAGACCGATCACTAACACAGTTCTTTTTGTCTTTACCTTCATACACGCTCTCCCCCTTTCTCCGATTTCGTATTGTCGTTTCCAAGAACCCGGAAGTACAGAACCGTCACCCCGACAATTACCACAAACAAAATCCATCCCATCGCTGATGCCATCCCAAAGTTCCCCGTCTTGACATTCTGAATCAGAAGGCTCATGACCGGAGACGCCGTTGCATCTACATTATTCTGCAGAGACAGCAAAACGGTAGGCTCCGTGTACAGCTTGAACGTATTAATGGAATTCATAATAAACGCAAACAGGAAAATCGGCTTCATGATCGGAATAATAATGTAGAACACCCTGTGCCAAAAACCGGCGCCATCAATGCTCGCCGCCTCCACCAATTCCTGATTCACGCTGGTAAGGCCCGCCGTAAACACCACCATGTACCATCCAATTCCCCTCCACAGCATAAGTGCCAATGTACACCAAAACATGTACACGCCATCCTCCAGAAACGGAATTTCTGTCCCGAGTATCGTGTTGATCGCTCCGGTCCGTGTCGAAAACATGATTTTAAAAGTCAGCGTTCCCGCTACAACCGGAACAATCTGCGGAATAAACAGCAATGGTTTAAACAATTTCGCTGCACGCTGCACGATCTTCTGGTGAAGAATCAGCGCCAGTAAAAACGAGATAACGATCAATGGAATCACATATGCAAGATAATAGTAAGCAGTGTTTCTCAGAGTATTCCAGAACATATTGTAGTTAAATACCTTCTGATAATTCTGAAGTCCCACAAACCGGGCTACACCGTACCCTTTGTAGCTGTAGAAGCTAAGTACGAGAGAATAAATCAGGGGAAAGAGAAAAAAGGCAAAAAAAGCAATCAGAAATGGAGCTACAAACAGCCACGGAGCCATTTTCTCCAACCGCCTGTGAGTTCCTCTTTTCTCCGTCCATGTATCCTTTCTTTTCATGTAAAATCTCTGCCTCCATTTTGTATAAGAGGGAGTATCACCCCCTCTTATACACTCTTACGGTTAATACAGTGCATTTCCAATCTGCATTTCCAGATCATTGTTGCACTGATCCAGCATTGTATCAATATCCAGTTCGCCGTTCATATACTGATTGATATAACCCTTGATAATCGGCATCTCCGCTGCGGTCTTTGGCCCAAGAAGCGCCGGGCGGCCTGCCGTCTCAGAGGATTCCCGAGACACACGATAGAACTCTTTTCCCCATGCCTCGTGCTCAACATCCTCAAATTTTTCAAATACGTCGCTGCGCAGCGGTGTCTGTCCCAGCTCCTCCGTGATCGCACAGCCTCCGTCGTACGTAATCCAGCTGGATATATACTCCTTTGCCAAGTCGATATTTTTTGCGCTTGTCGGAATACAGAGCATCTGAGCGCCGGCCTGCGTCATTCCGGTTCGCTCCGTAGCCGTTCCAAACCGCGGTTCGAGCGCAACAGACCACTCATCCGTTCCTTCCGTAACCAGCGTAGCTCCAAATGTGCTAAACCAGCTCTGGCAGATTGCCGAGGCAATTTGACGATTTGCGAACCCTGCATTCCACTCCGGCGTCCAGCTTTCAATCGGCCCGACAATTCCTGAGTCATAAATTTTCTTAAAATCCTCTAACACGGAACGGATCGCCGGCTCCTGATTGAAAATATAGTTGCCATCCTCATCAAAATATCGTGCACCTGCATTTGCCCACGCATCGCCGATATGCTCACTCCACTTATTTGGCCCTACATGGAAGAGGTAGGAATCCGGAAACATTTCCCGAAGCTTTAATCCTGCTTCAATCAACTGATCTGCATCCTCAATCTGATTCGGATCAATGCCGGCTTCGTCAAACATTGTTTTATTGTAATACCAGAGACCGTGCTTCAGGTTCTGGGAAATACCCGCACAGTAGTCATCATAGTAGCAGCACTCAATCGCTGACTCCAACAGTCCGTCGCGATTCGCCTCAATCAAATCTCCGCAATCTACAAAGGTCTGATCCTGCGCAAATTCTCCAACCTCAAGAGAATTCAACATGATAATATCTGCAATATAGCTGTTCGACGCCAATGACAGGCGATACTTTTCGGCTACATCCAGATCATTTGCTCCGGCGACAATAAATTCCAGTTCCATTTTTTCCGCGAGTTCAGGATTTTTTTCAAAAATCAGATCCCTCAGTTTTTCCTGGCTGCTGGTTGTCCCCCAGATCATCATAATCAGCTTTTCCTTTTCCGCCTCCGCTGATGCTGGCATACACGCTCCAACTGCCATTACCGATGCTAACAGAGTAGCTAAAAATCTTTTTGACATATCCCGTCTCCTTTCTTTTTCTTTAATATTTTGTTGTCGTAATGATACCATTATTTTAAAAAATAGTCAATATATAGTTTTATTATTTTTAAATTTATCATTGATTCATTTTTAATTCGCATGAATTTCTTTCTATTTCCTTTTTATGGAATACTTGGAATTATTTTCCTATTTTTGCTTGTTTTTTTATTATATTAAAATTTTATTCAATTCATTTTTAAGTTTTTAATATATTTAATTTTTATTGACAAAAAAATATTTGCATGATAGTATATTTTAGTATCAGATACTATATTACGGAGGGTTGAGAATGGAAATAGGCAGCCGTATTTCTAAAATTCGCAAGGACAAGAAACTTACGCTCAAAGATGTAGCCGTCATGTCTGGTGTTACCCCAAGTCTGATCAGCCAAATCGAAAATGACAAGGCAAATCCTTCCATAGCAACATTAATGGCACTTGCAAAAGCATATGATGTAAATGTTGTCGATTTTTTTAACAGCGAAGTGAAAGAAGAACATGGAGTTGTGATACGAAGCAGCGAAAGAACGCTGATTCGCAAAGGGAGCAATGTCAATTACTATTTGCTGACCACGGAATTGTTTGATGAGATGGAATTTCTATACTGTGTGTATGAAAAAGGAGGGTGTTCTTCCGAGCTCCCGGAGGCTCATTCACATGGCCACGAAGCGGGATTCGTCCTTTCAGGCAAGCTCAAAGTTGAAATTGAGGAGGAAGTCTATGTATTAAACGACGGCGACAGCATTTCTTTTGATTCTACTAAAAAACACAAAATCTCAAATCTCATGGATGGGACCACCTTAGCCGTGTGGGTAGACAGTCCTGCCATCTTCTGAAAGCATCCTATTGCGCACTCGCACAATTGCAAAATTACTATTTCGCAATTGTGCAAGTGCGCATATTATATTCCGTTTCATATTCGGTCAACTGTTCAAACAAAAAAAGGAGAAAAAGTGCTTGCTTTTTTCTGGAAACAGTGCTATACTGGACAAGCTGAAATGATCAGCAACAATTTTATAGAACGATGCGTGGCTCAGCTTGGTAGAGCGCTGCGTTCGGGACGCAGAGGTCGCAGGTTCAAATCCTGTCGCATCGATTTCTCGGCAGCTGCCGAAACAAAGCGGTAAAGTGAAGGTCAGAAGTTCCTTATAAAATGGAATTTCTGACCTTTCTTTTTTTCTTCAGAGGTAAGGAACGGAAAACCGCTGTTTCTCATCCCTCTGTCTCTATTTCATACACATCTCTTCCTCATCCGGCAGCGGCATGAGCGGGGCGGAGGGCAGGGTCTGATACCAGTAAGCGACGCTGGTATAATCGTCGTATCTGGGACCGGTCCATCCCATGTTGTCCAGAGTCATGCGAAAGCCCGTTTCGAAACGGATGGGATCCACCACATGGAAGCGGTACAGAAGGAACCTCTGCTGGCCGTTGTAGAACTGGCGATTGTCCCCCAGGATGGCGTAGAGGCCGCTGTAGAGGCCGCT
>JAETSN010000144.1 GCA_021769625.1 [Clostridium] symbiosum
ACGTCCTTTATATCTGCACCGGATTCGATCAGGATCGTGGCGTGGGTGTGCCGCAGGGAATGGTAATCAAAAGCAAGCAGCAGTTCCTTGTGGATCACTCTGGCGCAGTATTTGAAGGAATCCGTTGAGGTGTATTCTCCATTTTCGGCTACGCAGACCATGCGGATGCGGGGCAGGGCGGATTCGACGCATTTCTGGATGGGGACGATGTGCTGCATCTCGTTCCCCTTTTCGTCTGTTTCCCTTCTCAGGACGTGGATCGTATAGTATTCGCCATATTTCAGTTCGTTTTTTAGCTGGGCAGCACGCTCCTGCTTCAATGCCTGATAGAGGGTATCGCCAAACTTTATGGTACGCATAGAGGATGCTGTCTTAGTAGTGGTGAAATACCACGAAGACTGCATCTTCTTTTCCACGGCCTTTTCGACTGCTTTGCGGACATCGGCGCCGAAATTCCGCTTTACAATCTGTTTACTGACGGTCAAGGTTCTGCTTTCAAGGTCCACGTCATCCCATGTCAGCGCAAAGGCCTCGCTGATCCGCAGGCCGGTATAAAAGCCGATCATCAGGGGGATATGGAATCGGGATCCGGCGGGGAACCGGTCAATGATCTGCCGCCATTCTTCCAGAGTTAGAATGATCCTTTCACGGGGTTTCTTCTCCACCTTGGGGTATTTCACATAACGCATAGGGTTAGCCGAAAGATAATGCAGGGGCTCAACGGCATAATCCAGAGCTGCGCCAAACACAGACAGGATTCCGGTTATGGAGTGCTTGGCAAGCCCGTCCATTTTCAGCTTGTTGGCGTATTCCTGCAGCGCGGCAGTAGTGACAGATTTCAGACGGTATTTACCAAAACGGGGCTTTAAATGCCCTTCCATGATTCGCAGATAGCCTATCTGTGTGTTGTATTTCAGGTTTGGACTGCAGTACAGATCATACCACTGATCCAGATAGTCCGACACTGTAATCTCAGATGGCTCAAATAATTGTCCGGTATTATTATATTCGTTGATCGCTTTTGC
>JAETSN010000145.1 GCA_021769625.1 [Clostridium] symbiosum
ATTAACCCATCTATTAATTACACACAAAAAATTAAGGTAGCTTCGAAAACCATCATATGTACCTTCTCACTCTTTTCATGTACTCAACATAAGCCCTCCACTTCTGCCTCGTAAACTGCCTCAGTGCGCTCATCGAAAAGTACCCACATCACCACGTCAAAAGAATCCGAATGTCCGGCAAGAAACTCCCCGACTGTCCGGACTGCAATCCGGGCGGCAAGCTGCACCGGGAAATGGTACACACCGGTAGAGATCGAAGGAAATGCGACTGTCCTGATTCCATGTTCCACGGCCACCTGCAGCGAATTTCTATAACAGTCCGCCAAAAGCTCCGGCTCCCCATGATTTCCGCCACGCCATACCGGCCCTGCTGTGTGGATCACATATTTACAGGGCAGCTTATACGCCCCGGTAATCTTTGCCTCGCCCGTCCTGCAGCCATGAAGTGTCCGGCACTCCTCCAAAAGCTGTTTTCCTGCCGCCCGGTGGATGGCCCCGTCTACTCCACCTCCGCCCAGAAGGCTCGTGTTAGCCGCATTCACAATCGCAGTGACCGTATCAACCTTTGTAATATCCCCTCTTACCGTCAACAGCATTTGTCTGCTCTCCCTTCACATAATCGGTCTTACCATCTTTTTATCCTGCACTTTCCTTATTTTATATACAAACGGACAATATGACACTCCTGCTAAATGCATAAGGCGGCCATATTGCCCGAAATGGAAAAAGTTTCCCTTTCATCTCAGTTTCTAGTATAAAGGCAATGTTCTTATTTATCAACCTCAAAACAGGCGGATGGTTGCTCCGTTTTTTTCAAAATGGTTCCTTCTGTTTTATCACAGAACTCAATGCTCCAGCATATTCTCAATAAAAATCCCATACCCTTTCGTGGGATCATTGACAAAGACATGGGTCACTGCGCCTACGATGCAGCCGTTCTGGATGATCGGGGAGCCGGACATCCCCTGCACGATTCCCCCGGTCAGCTCGAGCAGTTCCGGGTCGGT
>JAETSN010000012.1 GCA_021769625.1 [Clostridium] symbiosum
AGCAATTCTTTTGTGGTCATGTTATTCCCTCCCTATATCGGGAATAGCTTAACATTTTTTAAGTCCCTTAAAATGGACTCAAATGATATAACGACCCACATGCTGACTAACACCATCAATAATCGCTTTTATATTATATTGCTTTTGAAGCGTTTCTTTATTCTTATTAAAAAATACACCTGCACCATATATTAAGATGTCTTGTTTTTTCATTATTATAACCCCTCTCTTAACTTATTTTTAACAATATTAAGCCATCTAATTGCTACTACTATACAAGTCACGAACCACCAGCCTCGCTGGTGGTTTGATGTTGACCCTACTGGGTCAATATTACTTTTCCGCCTAAAGGCGGTCTGACAAACCAATGTCTGTTACTGGTAACCGCTTAAAAGCGGTTCTCTGTTACTTCCCTGATTCACCTTCCATACGATCCCTTTCATATTGTTCCCCTATATACTTTTTGATCGTTTCTTCATTCACGTTACCTACCGTTTCACAATAGTAGCCTCTTGCCCAAAAGTGTCTATTATACTTCTCACGGTATTCTGGATGCCTGTCAAATATCATCAGCGCACTTTTCCCCTTAATTCTTCCTATAACTTTCGACACGCATAATTTCGGTGAGATTGAAACGTACATATGTACATGATCAGATAACGTGGCTGCCTTTATAATCTTCACCTCTTCCATCTTACATACTTTGCCTAAAATTTCTCCCACTTCTCTACGCAATTCCCCAAACATCGCCTTTCTACGATATTTCGGAATAAATACTAGATGATACGTGCAATTATATCTGCTATGTGCTAAACTTAAATCGTCCATTGAACACCTCCGTTGTATATGATGTGGTTTGCCAGACCTACATGTATTATACAGCGGAGTTCTTCATTTTTGTACTCTGCTCACCACCTCCGGCATCTGTTAGTCTCCCCAGCTCTGCTGGGGGATTTATACTGTTTCATAAAAAAATTTTATATTCAAACTTTTTTACATATTATTCCACTTTTTATTCTCTAAGAAAATCATTCTCACCGTTCAGCAGTTTTAAAATATCTACTGATTTTAATAACCATGTCAAATTCCTGCTATAATCATGATATTTCATTGTATCTACACGTGATCCTGTTCGTACAAATTTCTCAAATCTTTTCAAATAGATTACCCCCCCTATTTGCGTATTTCCAGAATAAAAGCAGACTTTATTTTGTTTAACCTTATCAAATGCTTTTAAATAATCTTCCCCTCTTTCATCAGATGCATCAATTCCGAACTTAATAAAAAAGTTTTTAGAATTTATCCGTTTCAATCTTTTATTCCACAATATCTCTGCATCTTCAAAATAGAGAGAATGTACAAAATCTATATAAACTTTTTCTCTTCCATCACCTAAACTGCCAACAGGGCAAACATTTCCGCGAATGTCTCCTTCTCTTTCCATTTTTAAAGACTGTTCAAGATAATAACCCGGTCTTTGAATAAACCGTGCAAAAGAATCCTTTTTCCAATAACAATTAATTAATGGAGAATAAAATTTCATACATAAATAATGATAAATATATCCTCCCCAACAATCATCTGCTAAAATTGTTATCCTTTTATTTTTTAACTCAACGTATCTATTAAAATCAAACAATGGCAATGTCAGCACAGAACCATTTATTATCCTCTCCTCTGCAATTCCGATTTCTACTGCCTCACTACTGATCTCTGTAAAATACAACGAACTCGTTATAATCAAATAGTCAAACTGCATTCCTACTAAATCTTCTTTTTGAATCACCATGAAACCATCGAATGTTTTTCCGACAATATCCTGTGCTTTTGAAACCAATGCTATAATCTCTATATTTCCTTTGCTGATTTCAAAATTAATTTGATTTACTATCTTTTCATATTCATTTCCAATTCCCCATATAATGCATTTGTATGCCATATCAGTCCCCACCCATTTTCCATACACACATAACCACCAACACACCAATATCTAAAATAGTGTTTTAAAGTCTACTCTATCAAATATATCTAATTGTCCTCCGATTGTAGCATTATATATTTTTACACCCTTTTTTTCTGCTATTTTTTTAAGAACTTTATACTGCTCCCACAAATTATAAGTACACTGCACCTGATGACTATATGTATCATTCAGTTTCCCTGTCTCATCAGTCTCTTCACATGATCTTGAAATAATACTTTCTTCTTTATTATAAAAATGATCATATTGTAAAGCTACTAAAGTATCATGCTCTGTCCCCAACAAATATATTTCTTTAAATCCCATATATAGTGCTAATTGCAAGCACAATATAGGAACTGACTGTATTGGCATGATTTTTTGACACAAATCTATCTCCTCATACAGCAAATTTGAAGGACCATATTGATAATAATTCAACTCCTCTTGTTCAAATACATCTATTTTTTCTATTAACTCTTTTTCGTCAACCGAAAAAAAGTATTGAGCATTCCCCACATACTGTTTTAATTCTTTACAATATGGCTCTTCCAAATCTTTTAGTGATTGTTCCCATTTGGCATTACAATAATAGGTAGGTTTTATTCTCTTAATATCTTTATGTAAATAAAAGCTATGCACAGCCATAGTTATTTCATTTTCTAAAACTGTTAAATCCATGCTTCGAATAGAAGCTCCACAACATAATATAAAAAGCCGTTCTCCAGCATGAATGTTTTCAAATTTCTTATTTTTCATTAATACATGTTGAACCGATTGTGATGCCTGTAGTTTATGTTTTAATTGATGTTGATAAAAAGGCATTTCTTGTCCTAATCTATTCAATTTAATAATAGTTCCTTTATATTGATACTTTTTAAACAATTCACTTTCAATCTCATCTTCACGAAAAAAAGAAGAAATTACCACCACCTCTACTTCTGACCATTTTACGTCATCTGGTATTACTAGTTCTCTTCCAAAAAAACTCATCCCTTCTTTTGCTTTATCTGCAATTTGAGCAACATCATAATGCAGAATATCTGTATATTGGAAAAGTCTAACTGTATTCTCTGCCGCACCCCAAATGACAATATTTTTTTTGCCTTCTAGTTGATAAAGTGTTTTATTAATTCGCTCTATTTCTTCTTCTAAATACATGTCTTTTTCTCCACACATCACTATTCTATCTACCAAAAAAGCTTTACTAAAAAATTTCTATTCTCATATTTTAAAATCTACAAAATGCTTTTGAATTTCCGTATTCCAAAATTCTTGATTATCAATAATATCATAAAAACGCAATGTGCTTTTTCCATCACCAAACAAACATGTTTCTATAGCATGAGTTTTTATATTTTTTATTGCATTTTGTATTTCTTCCTTATTTTCTTTCACATGAATAATATTCTTTGATGTTTCCTTGTGATATCTTCCATTTTGTCTTGTTCCAATATCTATAGCTGGCACTCCATATATCCCTGCCTCTCTAATACCTGCACTTGAATTGCCAATTATAAAATCCGCATATTTGAGTAATGTAAGAAAAAACTCAAATCGAAGTGATGGGAACACTCTAAAGTTTTTATTTTTTCTTAGACGATCATATTCATGTAAAATTATTTCGGAACCCAAATCATTATTCGGATAAATAACCATATAATTCCTATAGCTTTCTATTATGGCATCTACTATCTTCTGTATCTTATCACTTATCGAATCATACTCTGTAGTTACCGGATGATACATTAAAATGCCGTATTTTTCAAACTCTATATCATATCGCTTTTTTGCATCTTGCAAATTTGGCAAATTTTTACTCATCATAATATCAATATCTGGTGAGCCTATAACATGTATTCTGGTTGTCTCTTCGCCAAGTTGTATCAAACGTTTTCTTGCTTCTTCAGTACACACAAAATGAATATGGGCAAATTTTGATATTGCATGACGAATAGATTCATCTACTGTGCCTGATACTTCCCCACCTTCAATATGCCCAACCATAGTATTATGCAAGGCTCCTACTACTGCTCCAGCAAGAGCCTCCATTCTATCACCATGAACAACAATCATATCCGGCTCTATACTATCAATATACCCAGAAAAATATGATATAGTATTCCCAAGATTGACACTTGTATCAAAAAATTGTTTCAGCCCATATGCAATATGTATATTTGCATATCCATCTTTTATTATCTCCTCATATGTCGAGCCAAAATTTTTTGATAGATGCATTCCACATACAAATACAAATACCTCAAACTTATCACTATCCTCCAACATCTGCATAAGTGGTTTTATTTTGCCATAATCAGCTCTAGTTCCCGTAATAAACACAAGTTTCTTTTTGTTCCTAATATTATTCATCATTCTACCATTTGCCAACAGATCTGAATATCGTTCCCAATATCCGTCATCGCCTTTCTTCCCAACAGCTCATCATATTGCCATGCAGGAATCTCACCTGTTCCAGGACGCTTTACCCATATATTGTCTTTTGTAAAACGTTCTCCCTTTGCGATTGGATTTATAGAAACAACTGAAGCAAATGCAAAGTCTTTTGTAACCTGCTCTTCTTCAGCAGCTCCTTTGCATCCTCCAAGCATTAATTTAATATCCTTAGCTGCTGCGATAAGCTGTTCGCATTCTCTTTCATCCATTGAACATATCACATCTGGCCCCTCCCGATCCTTTGTATCAGTAAAATGCCTTTCAACAATACTGGCCCCAAGCGCCATAGCAGCAATACATGCTGTATTTGTCAATGTGTGATCTGATAGTCCAATAGACACACCGGGAAATGCATCCATCATTTCTTGCATTGCCCCCAAACGTACAAGCCTTACAGGGGTTGGATACAAGTTTGTCGTATGAAGAAGAGCATATGGGACTCTGTATTCTTCCAAAATTTCAGTAGCTTTTTTAATCGTTGATATATCATTCATTCCCGTAGAAACAATCATTGGTTTTCCAAATGATGCAATATGTTTAATCAGCGGATAGTTATTAAGTTCGCCTGAACCAATCTTATATCCCAACACGCCAAATGACTCCAAACGATCTGCTGCCGCCCTCGAAAATGGAGTACTAAGAAAAACCATGCCTTTTTCTTCAACATACCTTTTTAGTTCATACTCCTCCTCCTCGCTGAGCGCACACCTAGCCATAATATCATAAATAGAATCCGTACTATTTCCTGGAATGACCTTTTTTGCTGCATGCGACATCTCATCAGTAACCACATGTGTTTGATGTTTAATAATTTTTGCTCCTGCACGGTAAGCAGCATCTGCCATTAATTTTGCAATTGCAAGACTTCCCTCATGATTTATCCCAATCTCCGGAATGACAAGGGGTTCTTCATTATAACCAATCTTTATATTTCCAATTTCAAATCCAAACTTCATGCTTTTCCTCTACCAACAAGGGTTTCGCCTTTCCTCAATATATTCTTGTTTTAGTCTCCACTGCCCAAATTCATTCAATTCAAATAAATCTGTATTATAAAGTTTATCTAATGCATCATAAAACTCCTTAATAGACATATCTGTAAAGTTACAAAAGTCTTCTACTATCTTAGGATCTACATTATGATCTTTATCTTCCGCCAGCTTTACAGCTTGATCACGTGTAAGAAGCCCATATCTCACCCACCTCGCTGCATAATCAGTAGCATAAGCATGTCCATATTTCGGAAATTTCATCCATGCATTAAGAAGATACCCATAGCTATCGATCTGATTAAAATTCTCAATATGATTAGTGCGATCCCATTCATGCATTAAATCTTTAAATCCACGGCGCTTTGAAAATTCATAGTTCTTAATGCTGTTCCACTCAACAAAATAACTAAGATAAATCGGATCCAATTTATCCAAAACCTCTTTTGAAGGTGCTTCAAGATACACCAGTTCATCTTTTGGCACTCCCGCTTCTACAAGTTCATTCAAATCTATGTCTGGAGCCACTCCATTAAATATTTGCCCGCGCGCAGAATATGTTTCTTCATCATCAATCCCACCATATTCATACGAAACATTCTCACCATATACAAGCAACGGAATATTAAGTGCTGCCGCATAATATAATGGTACTGTATACAGAAGCCTATCCACATACCAAAGAGGCCTCCCATATTTTTCAAACATATATCTGGAAATTATTTTTGCTGCCCTCCTGTTAGGCTTAAATGAAACAATATTGCATCCGAATGCCTCAGATATATTCTGCAAATTATGCTTTCCCGCCTCAGTCATCGTAAAGAAATCCTCCACAGTAATAAGAAGTGGATTCATTCCCATAAGTTCTTTCATAACATGAACTTGGTAATGACTATCTTTTCCACCTGAAACAGCAATAATACAGTCATACACCCCCCCATTTTTTCTACGATACTTATCGCACAGCACTTTTAACTCTTCAAAACGTGCATCCCAGTTGATGCTTTTCTTCTTCTCATGATTTTGGCATGCAATACACACCCCTTTGCTGTCAAAAGTAATATGTGGCCTCGTATCGGGCATTATGCACTTTGTACAAAACTTCATGCTAATTCCTCCTTAAATATTAATTAGATTCCTAAAATCCACCTTTGAACTACTAATTCCAAATGTCATAGTTATGTATTATATTATTGCTTAATTATGTAAGATGGTTTCAAATGTGAAAACGTATATCTTTTTAAACTATATTCTGGATGCGATTCTAAAAATTCATCCACCGCAATCGTTTCACCTTCTACTACTCCATAATCATCAAACACAATCACTCCTCCCCTAACAACTTTATCAAACAAACTTTCCAATCCTTTTTTTGATGGCTCATATATATCACAATCAATATGTAATAAAGCAATCCTTACATAAGGATTTTCTTGCAAATATTCATCTACAGTAGCTAATATATCCCCTTTAATCAATTCATAATTATTTATTCCTTTGGAATCGAGTATATTCTCAAGTTCTTTTTTACTCAGAAAATCTCCATTTGTCTCTTCATTCCATTCTTTAATGAACTGGTTATCTCCTTCTAATACCCCCCCAGGAAATTTTCCAAATGCGTCAAATCCTATAATTTTTCTAGCATTCTCATTTTCAAGCAACTCTCTAAATGTTCCAAATTGAATAAATGAACTTCCTTTGAATACGCCAAGTTCAACTATTTCTCCAGGCACATTTAATATCTTTTTGTACAGTTCATAATGAGACAAGATATTTCCCATCCTGCAAATCGCTGATGTTAGCATAAAACCATTTTCATATTCATAAGCATCTTCTTTTTGATATCTAACCATTGTTTGTCCTTGTATGATGTTTAGAAAAATAAAACACCATAACATCCTTTCTATTTTTAATATCATGATTCAATGCAGCCCAGATGCTGTAAACATAACAGGGGGCATGAAATCTCCTAATTCTATCACCATGACCATTCCAGATATTGACTACATCAATGACTGAATGTTTTCCATATTCTCTTTTTGTATATAATATTCTGCTAAGTATAAGTCTTTCATATCATCAATATCAACCGAATGTGCCACACTCATAACATAACCAACCAAGTTATCATTAAAACTAGTATTCTGTGAAATCTCACTAATTCGATTAATATATATACATCCATTAACTTTATAATAACTCTTCATATCCTGCCGCCTACATGTACTGTTTTCTCCAAGTAAAGACTCAACATTTCCATCTTCATCCATTGTTCTCATCAATAAAGGATGTTCATTAACTGGAGATATCGAAACTAATCCTTTCATTCCTTTTGCAAAGAATTTTTCAATTGCCCGATCAATATCAACTGTTGTCCTCAACGGTTGTGTAGGCTGAAGAAGAACTAAAATGTCATAATGGTTTCCCATCTCATCAAGCGACTTTATTGCATGTAAAACTGCATCAATAGTCCTCGCCTGATCAGATGCTAATTCTGCTGGACGCATAAACGGAACACTTGCACCATATTTTTTTGAAATATTGGCAATTTCCTGACTATCAGTTGTAACAACAGTATCATCTATATACTTACTCTTCAAAGATGATAATATTGTATATGAAATAAGCGGGTCTCCATTTAAACTAATAATATTTTTATCCTTAATACCTTTACTGCCTCCCCTTGCCGGGATTAGGGCAAGAATTCTGTCGTTATTGTACATATTATTTACCATTCACTTTTTCTATATTTAATAAACATTCACGAAATACCACAAGCCATATAAATATAACATATGATTACCATAACCTTTGACAATAATATACGGAGAATGCCCTTTACTATTTCCTATTCATAATGTATTTCCAGCATTTTATATTTCTCTTTCTTTAAGTTCATCAAATTAGGGTATAAATTTTCCTCCCAACTTCTGTTATACTTTTAATATCACTGATACTTCTTTCTCCCGCCAATAAATACAAAAAATCTGCCAAATGATAAAAACAGTCATTTTCATGAATAATACCATCATCTATAATATGCCTTTTAATTTCTTTATCTAGATATTTCTTAATCAACTCTATGTTAAACTGTAAATTCACTTCAGAAAATTTTCCTGTTTGTAAATCTATACCAATAAAATTATCTTTATTAGAAACAATATATAAAAATCCTTCCGATATAGTTGTAAATCTATATTCTTCCTCCATTTCTGCCTTTATTCCCCACTCCTTTTCTAAAGTAGTCACTTCAATTTTTTTATCTGCCAGTAGGATTTTGATACATTTGTTAGATATGTATGACACAAAATAAAAGCAATCATTCCAATAAAAACCATCTCTATATAAACCTTTATCTTTTAATAGCTCTCCTGAACACAAAACCGAAATAATACTTTCTATCTCCAAATCATATACTATAATCTCATTATTACGACTAAGTAAAAAAAGGAATCTATCTTTACCCAAAATTTTATAGAAGCCTTTTCCTTTATTATTAATATTAGTAAATTGGATTTTATAGTTTATTATATTTATTTTCACCAACAAACTGCATTCCATTGCTGCAAAATACAAACATTCATTATAGACATATATCCCGCTATCCGAACATATAATATACTTTTCTCCTGTCTGCTTTTGATATTCTTTCATAAAGTCAATTGCATTTTTCAACTCAAAAGAATTATTTTTTAATTTTCCAAATACCTTCCCATATGTTGGTATAATAAAAAAATCCTTCTTTCCCATCTCTTTGTCTTCAACTTTATATATACTAAATGATTGGTTTTTCAATTTTGGGGTATTCCATACCGTAATATCTCCTTCTTCTCTATCAAAAATATATGCATTCTTTGCGGTACACGGCGAAATAATTATTTTGTTATTGCTCTCCTCCATATTAGTTATCAAATTAGCGCTATCTATTGCCTCTTCCTCTAGCTTGCCAATCAAATATACATTTCCCGTTCTTTTATCAATAGAAAATAGTCCATTATAATTTGCCGCCGAAAAAAATACCTTATTATCAATCCGTAAGCCGTTAGTAATTTGCGGATACCATTTATTATCATTCCTTTCACTTCTTGATTGACAATTTTGTATCATCAGCAGCTTCCCTGTCTTCTGATATAAATGTACTATCGAGCTCCAATCCCCGTAATAACCATCACTCAGTGCTACCGCCCGATCCATGTCCGCTGTATCATCATAAATTCCCCAACTTTCTTCTCTGTACTTCTCCCGCATCTCCCTATACCTTTCCCATAGCTGCGGACGCATAGAAACCAACGTACTTTCCATCAAAGGGTGGGGACGCCAAAGAAGAGCCACTTCATCCTTATTCTCCCGAAAAATCTGAAATACACTCTCTATCTTCTTTAGCATCTGCTCATCATATCGCAATAACGCTGTAACACTTGTATTATAAAAAATAATCTTCTTCCAACTTCCATCTGTTTTCTGGATAATCTTCAACCAATCTTCCGGTATCTCTATATCTTCCTTTTTTGTCCTTAATACCTTATCCACTTTCGGAGAGCCACTACCATCTATCTTTTTCTCCCAATAATCCCTTGCCTCTTTAGATCCATATGACTCCTCCGTCAATACTTTAATATAAACCTGCCGCATATCCTCAGACTGTACGATAACTTTATCCGCATTCTTAACTGCCTCATTAATGCAAAAATGCTTCATCCCTTCTATCGCTGTATCATCATCCGGATCTACTTCATTTAAAATAAAATATGGAATATAAACCAACTTCTCCGTAAACCTCTTTAAATTCTTAGAATAAAACCGCGGATGCACGCTCGTGACATAATTAAACTCATCATAAGGATTATGAATATACATGACATCCGGTCTGCGCTCCTCAAAATCATACTCCTCCCAGTTCGTCACAGGCACATAATCCGGATACTGATCCCCCTCATAGTGCATCTCCCGGAACGTCCCGTCCGGGTTCTTGTCATAATATGGAATAGGCACAACGTAAGCGTCCGTATCCTCGTCCGCATCCGCCGCCATCCACACGCTCTCCAAAGAATCCCACATAGAAGCCTTATATGGGAAAAATACAACTTCCTTCTTATCCTCCGGCATCTCCTGTCGAATCTTATTATTCAGATATGTCAACTGTTTCTGGATTTTTTTAGATAATTTTCTGATCTGCTCTTCATCTGATACGGCTATGCTCATCTGGTATATATTCTCACAATAATTTTCCAGAATCTCTATCAGTTCCGCATATCCGCCCCCCTTGCTTTCGATCAGGTTTCCGAGAAGGATTGCCGATTCCTGACACTGCCCAAGTATTTCCAATGCTCTCTCTGTATTAGATTTACACAGCCTGCCGATCACCTCGTTTGCTTCAACGAGCATGTCCGCAGTTTCCAGTAATTCTTTTTTCTTATACCGTCTCATTGCACACCTTCCATACTTAAATGAGGAGAATGCGCTTTTGCATTCTCGTATGCAAAATTTAGTATTTCTTAGCTGGTGTCTTTTGACACCTTGGAAATACTTTTTGCATTATAATAAGGCACATTGGTTACAGACATCTCTGTAATGCGGCATAGCCGCTTCGCTCCCGGTACCTCACACCCAAATCTCTGATTTGGATATGTTCCCTGCGGGTCCTGGCATACCCAATACGCAGATTTCTCTGCCTTCTAATGCCGTTTTTGTTTTTATATCAAAAGAAATATTCCGCAGTCCGGCATTCGCCGGTAAAATATGCATCAGCATATTTATCTATGGAAAATCTCTATATGGTCTTTATTACTCTTACTGCCTCTATCTGTATCCCCCTCTTCAGGGCATTCTTCGCCGCATTCTCCCTCTCGCTCATCCGCGCACCGCAGCTTTCACAGGTAAACTGATCCTTCTCTTTTACCCCGATCTCTCCGCAGCTGCTGCACTGTCTGCTGATATCCCTCCCCAACACTTCCACCAGCTCGATTGCCTGCTCCCTGCATTTTAATTCCAGCCGCTTCCTCACATATCCCCTCTGCCACATCCCCACAGAGTAATTGATCGTTTTATTGATGCCTGCTCTGGAATTTGGGGGCAGTTTCGGGATATAGAGCACCGCTGGTTTTTCTGTTTCCAGAAGCCTGTTGATCTCCGCATTGACATAGGTGTGAAGGGCGGCTTCCAGTCTGGATTTTTTTGCATTATATTTTTTTCTGCCCGGATTGCTGTTTTTATTTTTCCGGTATCTGGCATTGCCCTCTTTTATATGATCCGCCAGAGCAAACTGATACTCGCCGTACTTCTCGCCGTAAATATGTCCCTGATCTGTCACAAACATGGTAAAAAGTCCTACTGCCAGACCTGTCCTGTTATCATATCCTTCCTTATTCTTTACCTGCACTTCCACCGGCGCATGGATAATGATATTTCCCTCTTCCGGGAACAGCCTGATATATAGCTGTTTCTTATATTCGTTATGGTCTGTCAGCGGAATAAATATCCTCTTCCGCTTTTCCTTTACTGCAATATAGATCCCGTGGTCTCCATATCTGTAAGCCCGCTCCGAAACGGAAAACCCGTTTGCCACATCTGTGTGAAGCTCCTTGTTCAGATATCGCCTGACCAGTCTGCACAGATACTTATCCAGCCTCCCGGTATCGGCATCCATACAGGCTTCCCTGTACGGTTTTTCCCAGTTTTCCGAGAGAACCTGTTTCTTCCCAAGCAGGATATTTTCAAAGCACTCGCTCTGCTTCATCACAAACCTGAGATAGTGCCTGTCCTCCGGTGTCAGGTTTTCGTTTTCCCTGATACATTTCGATATCCTGTTCTTCACCTGCGCCCACTGGTTCTTGATATCTCCCAATGCATCAAAAACAGCCAGATAAAAATACACGGACGGAAGTCCCAGCTCTGCCCGCAGGCCGCTCTTTGTCATCTCATTCTGGATCGTATATCCCGGATAAAGCTTGGGAAGGCTCCTGATGCCGCTGTAGCGCTGGTACACATAGTTTTTTACCCTGTTGTAATCCTGTGCTATTTCCAGTAATTTCCGCATATCTTCTTCTGAGATCGGCGTTTTGTTATACTGGCGGACGGTTTTGCAGATCACCTCAGATGACATATTGTGATTCCTGTTCTTTATTGCTTTCGCAGAATTGGATATTCTGCGAATTTTTTGACTATACGGAGGGATCAGATTTTTTGATATCCTGCTCACAGAACTGACCGTAAATGGCCGAAAGGGCATTCATATGCTTTCGCTTTGTGTCCATTGTCGGGTGAACATACCGGTTCAGTGTGATCTGCACATCAGAATGTCCCAGAATCTCACTGAGGCTTTTAATATCCATACCATTGTCAATACAATTCGTGGCAAAGGTATGTCTTAAAGTATGAAAATTATAGTCTGCACCGCCGATTTCTTTCAGATATGATTTGAAATGATTTTGATAAGTCCGCGGCTCCATCGGCTTATTTGTACAAAGTACATATTCCTGATCAGCTTTTCTGAATACGTTAAGCAATGAGACCAGACTTTCCGATATCGGAATTTCCCGAAAAGAAAAAGCACTTTTAGGGGGCGTCTCTAAAAGTGCTGTTTTTGTAAAACCATTTTTGATTTCAATCCGCTGGACGGTTCTGTTTACATGAAGCAGCATCTGTTCCATATCAATATCCGACCATTTCAGGGCACATATCTCGCCCAGCCTCAGCCCTGTCGAGAGGCAGAGAATGATACCTGCTTTGGATATATTGATATTTTGATGGAGAAATCTCATTAATCTGACCTGTTCTGTCCGATTTAATATGACAACAGGTTTTCTTTTTTTCCGCACAAACCTGTTTTTGACAGAGATAGCAGGGAATCCATAATATTCTTCCGCATACTGCATTGTCTGGTTGATCAATGCCAGAATACTCTGTTTTGTCGTATCGGACATATCTGATGATATAAGTTTTTCCTTTATGTAACTGCTCGTGATCTGTGTTATACAGTCACTTTCAAACAGATTTTTAATATGACAGTTATATAGTTTTTCATATTTTATAAAGGTGGAATATTTTCTGGTTGCGGCTATCTGCTGCAGCCATTCTTCCATGATCCTGCAGAATTCAGGAGGCCTCTCTGATGTGTTGCTGCTTTTTCCTTCTAAATATAGAAAGTTCAGATTTGGTTTGTTTGCGTTATAGCCCTCTCCCCGCTTATTTTGATTGTAATTTTCATACCTGCTGTTTTCAGACATATCTTTCTCCTTCCTGGCCGCTTATCTGACTGTAATCGGTTCGTTAAAATTTATTGCTGCTTGAATTGTAGCAAAGAAAGATACTGTCTCGTATGAAATTTTATTTTTCTTGCTTGTGAATTGATGTCTTATATAATTGTAGAAAAGCTGATGAGATTAAGATAAAATGAGAGCATTAGTGGAAAATTATTCTCTGTTGCAAATGGGCAATCTGTATCACAACATAGCAGATACAGACTGTAATAAGAAATTATGTTCTTTGTAGATAAATTTTTTAGTTCATGCTGCTTTGAAGCCGCCGTTGTAATTCGGCAACTTGAGCCTCTAATGAGGTGATGCGAAAATTTTTTTCCATAATTACTATTTCTTTTTCTGCATTTAATGATTTTAATTCGGTGATGATTGTATCTTTCTCCTTCATATCCTGCTTCACACCATCCCATGTCCGGCGGTAATCTTCTCGTGCCTCACACTGGTTACGAATCCGGTCGTCCTCATTAAGGGTGAATAGCGTTTCTCCCGCTTCCTGCATGCTTTTATTATCCGCTGAGATCATCTTAAAATCCTCCCATGTCAATGCGTTAAACAGCCGTGCCCATTTATCAAGATCATAATCCTTATCTTCTTTAGCCGCCAGATGAATCTGAGTTAAGTCTAACACATGTATAGTAAACTTGTCACTATATTTTTGATAGTTTTTTGTATTCAGCATCTTATAGGTGGAAAAGAATGCCGGATATTTCGGGAACAACGTAAAATTCAGGATGCCAATCTGGAAAGCAGATTTTATAGATTTATAAGCATCACCTGTATTCAGGCTGTCGAAAAGCCAGGAGAGATAGACCAGAGATCTTTCGGGCCAGTTATACTGGTTGTTTACCTGCATCTCCAGATTGATGGAGGTGTTATTGTTCATCAGGATCTTGATGTCCAGAATGAAATCCTTATCACTGATCTTTTTCCCAAGTTCGATAGGATTAAGGATCTGCACAGAACGTATATCATCCGGATTTAAGTGCAACAGGGAACACAAAAGCCCCTTTAATACATTTTCATTGCTCTGCATAACGCTTCGAAACATGTAGTCGTTCGTGAGAGGATAGTCGATCGCACCAGTAAAAGATGCCAGTCCGGACGTACCTCCAGGAATTTTCAGATCATTCATAAGATATGCTCCTTTGTGATATGTTGTCAGAATCTGTTTTTTGTAGATATAAAACTATTTTTGATGTGCCCTAATTTTTTTTACCACAATATACTATGAGCAGACAAGTATAAATTAGAAAACAGAATGTAGAAAAATAATAATACACAGATGTCCTATTTTGCCACCTTGATGCCAAAACCACACAAACTCTTTTTTCATGTTGGAAGAACAGCCAAATTTTTCCCTCAAATTGACAAAACCACTTATCTGTAGTATGATTAATGCCGATATAAAAATTGTAGGTACGCTATAAAGTAACCAACGCCTGCACGCTCCGCGAGCAGTCTTATGCTAATATTATTTCGCAGAATATCCAATTCTGCGAATTTTTATATTATTACATTTCAAAATAATGTATTCCCTACCAATATAATGCCACCTTTTCCATCGCTCCTTCCCTGCTGAGTTTATACTCTTTTATCAGTGAAGTGATCCCCTGTTCTCTGGATCCTCCAAACTCTTTCACGATATTGAGCGCTTTATGAATACCATCTTCTCTTTCCTCTGCCCTTCCCTCAATTTTTCCTTCTATCTTTCCTTCTTCTTTCATATCCTCAAACGCCTTGCACATACTGAATTCTCCTTTCTCAAACGCTTCCCCGCTCACTCCCGGTATCTTTTTTATATTAGTTAATTTTGTTAACAGTATTTTAGCCTGACTGCTCAAATCCTCATACCGCTCTTTATGCTCTTCCAGTCTTTTCTTCATCTGCTCCTTCTCACCGGAATATCTGAGGAACTCAAACACAGACTGCAACTCCGAATGGAACTGCCCGAACTCTTCATACTCATGATAATCAAACAGATTCAGCCGGTAATTCGAAATGAAGGGAAGAATCTTTTCCTCGCAGCCTTCCACATCCAACAATTCATACAGAGTTTTTGCACCGTCCCAGGACTTTTCTTTTCCATAATAAACAACGATCGTAATGACCGGAGAAAATTTATCTCTTTTTCGCATACCGGAAATAAACTCATCCGATGTGGCCTTCTCTTTTTCGGTCTCAGACTGCTTTCGCAGTGCCCTTCTCCATTTTTCCTTCAGCCTTTTCCACTGCTTATCATAGGCCATGCTCTCAGATAACATCGCACGGGTCACCATACGATAGTCTACTCTTGTCTGATTTTCCACTGAAAGTATGACAATCGCCGCCCCCTTCCAAAGCCTTACCTTATCCCGGATTGTCTTTTTTACTGTTCCTCCCGAAATACTTCTCAGTTCTCCATCCTGTTCGCTCAGTTCTTCGGGCTTTACCACCTGCTCACCATGATATAAAACACCATTTACCAGATCTGCAAAGACTTCCTCGTTTTCCAGATAGTCGCTCGCATAGACATCCTCTTTGCCCATGTCTTTTCCTCCCTTTATATTGTTTTTTCATATAAGGGAGTCTTTTGATCTCACGAATGTGATAAGATGATTAAGAAATCTCAGAAGTTCCCAGATATGTGCCTCTATACTACTATAAACAGTCACTTTTTGCAATACTCTCATGCAATTTTTCTATGTTCAGAGGCAGCAATTCAGTTCTGAGACCGAACCGTCTCTCCCACCTGCCGGTTTTCCCGCACCACACCCTCCTCATCGATCACAACATTCACAGAAATCCCCTCCAGATAATCAAACAGTCCTCTTGCCTCCTCCCCTTTCAGCATCCTTGCCCGGCATTCTTCCTGCTTTGCCGGAATGATCTGCACTTCCACATGTTCTGCCGTTATCTCCGAACCCCCGTCATCCCCCGACAGACGAACCTGCAAAAGCATCGTATCCAACGATTTACTGTTGAACCAGAAATTGCCCAGACTGTAGACAATGGTTTTCCCCTGATAATACTCTATCCCCTGCAGGCAGTGCGGATGGGCCCCGATCACGATATCGGCGCCTGCATCGATATACTCTCTCCCGGTGGACATCTGTACCTCTTCCAGCTCCGCAGAGTATTCCGTCCCCCAATGCACCAGCGCGATCACGTAGTCCGCCTGCTCTCTCGCTTCCCTGATCTCTTCCAGGAACAGTTCCGTGTCATAACAGCGCAAAATCCCCGCCCCGCTCTCCGTCGCCTGAGGCGTCATCTTATATTTTTCCGCCCTTGAAGCCGCCACATAGGCAATCTTTATCCCGTCGATCTCTCTGTAGACCGGCGTCATTGCCTCCTCCAGATCTTTTCCTGCACCCACATAGTCGATGCCGGCCTGCCGCAGTGTATCCAGCGTATCTGTCATTGCCTCCGGCCCGAAATCATAGACATGGTTATTGGCAAGCCCGGCGATATCCACTCCCATCTCCTTAAGCATTTTAACCCTTTCCGGCTTTGCCCGGAAAGTATACATTTTATTGGCAAGGGGCGCTCCCCGGTCGCTGTAGGCAAACTCGTTATTGATCCAGCACACGTCCGAATTTCTCATCAGATCAAGCAGTTCCGGTGAAATATTATGTTCCAGCTCTTCCCCCTGGCTGATATAATCCCGCATCACATCACAGGTCTCATCAAAACAGATATCCCCCGCAAAGGACAGCACAAGATCATAACCGGAAACCGCCGCCTCCTCCGCTGTTTCCTGAACATCTTTCTCAGCCGGACTTCCCTGTAGAATACCTGTTTCCCCCGGCACTTCATAAAATACCTGTTCCTGCGGAGCAAGTGACCTGCTCCTCAATCCGTACTGTCCGATATTCCCGCTCCCAGACTCTGCAGTCCCATCCGTCTGCTCTTCCGATTTATCTCTCTGCAGATTTTCCGCATCATCACTCTGCAGCATTTGCTCGGCAATCCTGCTGTCTCCTTCTTCCCCAAACGCTGCAATTCCCTCTTTACTGTCAGGACCAACCGCAAACATCACAACAAAAAGTACCAAAACAAGCACTGCCGCAGGCACAACTTTCTTCCACATATTCCCCCGTCTTCTTTTTCCCCTCTTTTGTGATATCCTCCGCATATAGCTTCCTCCTCACTTTTCCCCATTTTCCCGGTAAACCTCCCTGTACTGCCCCGGCGTACAGTTCATACTCTTTTTGAACACTTTTCCGAAATAGCTGGTGCCGAAAAATCCGCAGGCATAGGCGATATCCGTGACGGTCCTGTCCGTCTCCTGCAAAAGGTTCGCCGCCCGCCTCACACGGTAATCCATCAGATAACTGAAAGGCGAAGTATTCAGCATATCATGGAAACAGCGCAGACACTCCCGCTCGCTGATATTCGCCGCCGCCGCGATCTGCCCCAGAGAAATCTTCTCACTGTAATGGTCCCTGATATAAAGCATCATCTTTTTAATGCGCTCCTCCCCCTGAGACTTCACCGCCTTCCTGGCATGAAGCACAGGCGCTGCCTCCTGGCAGAGCAGACACCACATGGAGGACAGGCCATTGCGCACCGCAAATTCATAACCATACTCTCCCTGCTCCGCCGCATCATAGGAATCACGGAACAGTTCAATGATCTTCCGCTGCCTCGCTGCTGACGGCAGAAAAACCATCGCCTCCAGCTCTTTACATTCGATAACAGGTGTAATATATTTCTGTTCAAAAACATTTTTATAGCCGCCCGCAAGAAGCTGCACATCAAAGAGCTGGTTCAGCACGACCGGCGGCACTCCCGGCAAAGGTTCTTTATAATGCAGCATATTGGAATTGATAAAAGCGCCCTCCCCGGTATGCAGCGCATAGGTATGATTGCTTGTGTCAAGCCGCACGCCGCCCTGCATGACCCACAAGAACTCTACATCCGCGTGCCAGTGCCACGGCACAAATCCCCCCGGCCGCAGCGCCACTTCCTCATAACAGCACATATGGGGGAATCCCTCCACCGGACGGTATACATCCTCCTCCAGATTTTCATTCAAGATCAGTTCCCGTATCATTATATCGCCAACCTTTCTTTCATTCTGGCCGTATAGTGCTATCTTTTGTCTGTATATTCATTTTTTTTACGCCAATTCTTCTATATAATCATATCATAAACAAAATACAGATACCACTTATAAATACAGCTTTTAAAAATTTTAAACTCATTGAGAGGAGGAACTACTATGAAGATCTATAACATCAATAACACCTGTAACTTTTTTGAGAAACTGGCAGCCTGCCAGGGAGAAGTGGAATTTGTGGACAGGAAAAACGGCTCAAAAACTCCCCTGACAAAACAGGGCATTCAGCAAAATCTCCTCCCACTCTCTCTGATCAACGGCAGGATCAGCGAGATCGAACTGATCTTTCACGATCATCAGGATTTTGACAACATTTTCCGCTGGGTGCTGAACAGGGGAAGTATCGCTTCCTGAACCTGCCACTTCAAAAAGGCGCTAAAACTTTCTTTATTATAAAGGGGGCGGCAGATCACGAACCTGCCGCTCCTTATTTATGCGCAAGGGCGCACAGAGGAATTTGTTGCCTGCGCAACGTGCGCCCCGCGCGGCGAGTAGGAGAAAGTCTTCCCTGCTCGATTGCAGTCTTTCTCAGAGATCATAATACATCGCAAACTCCGCCGGCGTCGGGATCTCGCCCGCCTTCTTTGCCTCCGCGCGCTTTCTCGCCGCCCAGACATCGATCAGCCGCTCCGGGAACACGCCGCCCTTTGTCAGATAATCGTGGTCCGCCTCCAGCGCATCCAACGCCTCATCCAATGTTTTCGGCAGCCCCTTTATCTTTTTCTGCTCCTCCGCGGAAAGCGTGTACAGATTAAAATCATAAGGTCCCCAGCCCATCGCCGCAGGATCGATCTGTTTTTCGATTCCGTCCAGCCCCGCCATCAGGATCGCCGCGTAAGCATAGTAGGGATTCGCCGTGGCATCTGGATTGCGCAGCTCAAACCGCTTTGTCTCCGGAGATTTCGCGTAAGCCGGGATCCGGATCACGGCACTTCTGTTGGATGTGGCGTAGCCGATCGTCACCGGCGCCTCATACCCCGGCACCAGCCTCTTGAAGGAGTTTGTGGACGGATTGGTAAAGGCACACAGGGAAGCAATGTGGGTCAGCAGTCCGCCGATAAAATAATGCGCCGTCCTGCTCAATCCGGAGTATCCGTTCTCATCGTAAAACAGAGGCTTTCCGTCCTTTTTCAGGAGCATATGCACATGCATCCCGCTGCCCGCCTCCTGATAGATGGGCTTCGGCAGGAATGTCGCGGTCTTTCCCTCTTTTGCAGCCATATTTTTGATGATATATTTGATGATCATCGTGTTGTCAGCCATCTCGGGCATGTCCGCCAGCTCCACTTCGATCTCCATCTGGCCAGGTCCCCCCACCTCATGGTGATGGTATTTCACTTTGATGCCCCAGTTTTCCATCTCCATGCAGATGCGGCTCCTTAAGTCGTACCCCACATCCTGCGGCGCCGCCACATGATAACCGCCCTGATGGGGCACCTCATATCCGTTGTTCCCCCGGCTCTCAAGGCTCATATTCCATGCCGCCTGCCTGGTGTCGATGCGGTAGCCGCACTGTCCAGACGACACCTCGAAACGCGCCTCATCAAACAGATAAAACTCAAACTCCGGCCCGATCACCATGGAATCCGCGATGCCGCTCTCCTTCATGTACTCCACTGCCCGCAGGGAAACATTTTTCGGATACTGGTCAAAAGGCCTGTTCTCCTCCTTTCCGATCACGCACACATTCCCGCACATGGTCAGCGTCGGCACCTCCGCAAACGGATCCACATAAGCCGTATCCGGGTCCGGCAGAAATACCATGTCGCTCTTCTCGATCGGCGCATAACCGTAGTTGGAACCGTCAAAACCGATACCGTACACGAACGTATTCTCGTCGAAACGCTCCACCGGTATGGTGATGTGGCGCCAGCGCCCGTCGATATCCGTCATCTTGAAATCGATCATGCGAATCTGCTTTTCCTCGCACAGTTTTCTGATTTCCATACTCTTGTCCATACCCCATTCCTCGCTTTCTTTTCCCTTAGTCTTTTTTCCCTTAGCTTTTCTGTCAGATCATGACTCTGAACATGCCGAACCTTTTATCTGCCGCAGGTTTGGCCCGGCATGGAATATCATGCTGCCCATACGGCACTGTCCTCATCTTCGGCCGGCAGCGCCATATAAGAAAAGAATACAATGATTTCCCGGCAATTTCAAGATGTTATGGCAAACAGGACCTATTGGCTCCGAGTTGTAATACACCGCCAAATCAACCTTATCCGAAAATCGCTGTCCCGGGCAGGACAAAGTTCCTTATAAAAAACAAAAAATCATTTTGTGCATATAATTTAATATAGCCTCCGGCAGTTCCGATATGACACGCTCCGCAGCGGCTGCAAAACTTCTGTCGGGGCGTCGTCACTCCATATTGAATAGAAATGAGGTGGTTCAAATGAATTATTTTAATATCAACCGAATGTTCAGCCCGCCGAATCTGTTCGGCACAAGAAGAAACTATAATCAAAACTATAACAGAAATTACAGCACACCCCCCGCCGGTACCCCATCTGATCCTGCATATGAGACAGACATATCCGGATCGGATCTTCCCCTGTACACAGACACTATAGAGCCGGAAGAATGTTCTCCCGCCTGCTGTGAACCCGATCCGGAAAAACCGGGCCCAGAACCGGCTTGCCCGGAATGCTGTGAAAATTCCTGCCTGCAAGGGCCCCCGGGAGACCCCGGCCCACCGGGTCCCAAAGGCGAACCAGGTCCTCAGGGGCCTAAAGGAGAACAGGGAGAGATCGGCCCGCAGGGACCGCGGGGGAATCCCGGTCCACAGGGACCTTCCGGTGAGCGCGGAGAGCCGGGCCCACAGGGCGTCACAGGCCCACAGGGGCCTCAGGGCGCAACCGGCCCACAAGGTCCTCAGGGGGATCCCGGCCCGCGGGGCCCTGCAGGGCCTCCCGGCTACCCGCAGTACAGTATATTTGCAACTTTTTCGGGACAGGAACTCACCCTGCCGGAGAATGCCAGATTCCCGCTGAAAACAGACATACCGGATACGACCCCGAATATATCTCTCTGCGATAATGATTCTATAGTGCTGGCTCCAGGATATTATGTATTTTGTTATCATATATCCGCCGTGGCAAAAAAACATGGTTTTATGAAACTTACCCCGGTGCTTCAGAACTGTGAGCAGACGGCATATACGACATACGCAGAGACCTCGAAGCGCAGTGAAACGCTTGTGATCTCGAGATATTTTATCGCGGAAATACAGGATGTCTCCACTCTGTTTTTCGCATGGGAGTCTTCGGCGGAAGTTTCCCGGATCAATATGAACATGAGCATACAAAAGCTTTACAGACAATAATGGAGAAAGGAAGACCGATATGCCGACAATAAGCCTTTGCATGATTGTTAAAAATGAGGAAACACACCTTGCGCGCTGCCTTGACAGCGTAGCAGAACTTGTAGATGAGATCATTGTGGTCGACACCGGCTCGACGGACCGAACCGCAGAAATAGCATCCGCATACACAGAAAAAGTATATTCCCACCCCTGGAAAGACGATTTTTCCGATGCCAGAAACTATTCCTTTTCCAAAGCGACAATGGATTACTGTATGTGGATGGACGCCGACGATGTTATGGAGGAGACGGAAAAAGATAAATTTCTCCGGCTGAAACAGACCTTAGCGCCCGATGCAGATATCGTAATGATGAAATACAATACTTCTTTTGATGAAGCCGGCAGGCCCTCTTTTTCTTATTTCAGAGAAAGATGGATCAGAAATTCTTCCCTGTACCGCTGGGTCGGCGCAGTCCATGAAGTGATTCCCCTATCCGGCAGCATAGTTTATTCCGACATTGCAATAAGCCACAAAAAGATAAATGCCGGGGATCCCGACCGAAACTTAAACATATACCGGAAAATGCTGGCGGAGGGAAAACTTCTGGAGCCGCGCCAGCAATACTATTTCGGCCGCGAATTATACTACCACAAACAATATCAGGAAGCTGTCTCCGTGCTGGAACAGTTCCTGCTCTCTGAACAGGGCTGGTTGGAAAACAAGATAGAAGCCTGCTCGATCTGCGCCGAGTGCTATGACCGTCTTGGCCAGAAACAAACCGCTTTAAATACGCTTCTGCGGAGTATGGCCTTCGATCTGCCGAGAGCCGAATTGTGCTGTGACATTGGAAAGCATTTTCTGGAACACGGAAATTATCACGCGGCCATCTACTGGTATGAGACTGCACTGAACAGGCCCAAAAATGATCGCTCAAACGGTTTTGTCCTGCCGGATTGCTATGACTATATCCCCCTTTTGCAGTTATGTGTCTGTTACGACAGGACGGGAGATCTGAAAAAGGCAAAAGAATACAATGAAAAGGCAGGGGCATGCAAACCCTATTCCAAAGCATATCTCTACAACAAACAGTATTTTGACTCTCTGCAGCTTCCATAGGCCTGCTTTTTCCCGACACAGCCCCCGCTGTCAGCAGGGATACATCTTCACCCGACTGCCAATTCCATAGCCAAAGATCCTCCCACAGCGCACCGCGGAAACGGTGCGCTTTATTTTCGTGAGCAACGAGCCAAGTGCCGTGCTTGCTGCGGGATATTTCACTTTGCACATTGCCTTCCGTTATACAATTTTCGACATATTTCAATTTATTTCTACATAATGTAACAAAAAATTTAAACAGACATAAAGTATTAGTACAAAAACATTTATCAAGAAAGGGTACAGTTTATGGAGAATAAGAATTCATGCAGAAACTGTCAAAATCAATGTCATCCTTCCTGCTGTGAACGCGGGCCTGCAGGACCGAAGGGCGATCAGGGTCCCATGGGACCCCAGGGTATCAAGGGAGATACCGGTTGTCCTGGCCCGAAGGGCGACCGCGGCGAGCAGGGACCCGCAGGACCCCAGGGTATTCCCGGCGCTCCCGGCGCAAGAGGACCAAGAGGTAATACGGGACCTGCCGGACCTACAGGAAACACGGGGCCAAGAGGCTATGCAGGACCAAGAGGCTACGCAGGACCCCAGGGCATTCAGGGTATCCAGGGTATCCGCGGCGATGTCGGACCGAAAGGCGATCCGGGCTGTGAAGGCCCCAAAGGAGATATCGGGCCTCAGGGGCCTGCCGGACCTGCCGGACCTACAGGACCCGTGGGACCTCAGGGCGATATCGGACCGCAGGGACCCAGAGGTATTCCGGGACCTGCCGGGCCTACAGGACCTACAGGGCCGATGGGGCCTCAGGGCGTTACCGGGCCGCAGGGTATTCAGGGTGAAACCGGACCGATCGGGATTCAGGGACCGAAAGGATGTCCGGGAGATGAAGGAGCCGTAGGACCCACCGGACCTACGGGTTCTACCGGGGCTACGGGCGCAAATGGCGTTACTGGGCCTACAGGCGCTACCGGTGCCACGGGCGCGGACGGCGTTACCGGGCCTACAGGCGCTACCGGTGCTACAGGCGCTACGGGACCTACCGGCGCGGACGGCGTTACCGGACCTACAGGCGCTACCGGCGCTACGGGCGCAGACGGCATTACCGGACCTACAGGGGCTACGGGCGCTACAGGCGCAGACGGCGTTACTGGGCCTACAGGCGCTACCGGGGCTACAGGCGCGGACGGCGTTACTGGGCCTACCGGCGCTACCGGACCTACCGGCGCGGACGGCGTTACTGGGCCTACAGGCGCTACCGGGGCTACAGGCGCGGACGGCGTTGCCGGGCCTACTGGCGCTACAGGACCTACCGGTGCAACGGGCGCTACCGGCGCGGACGGCGTTGCCGGGCCTACCGGTGCTACCGGACCTACCGGTGCCACGGGTGCTACCGGCGCGGACGGCGTTGCCGGACCCACCGGTGCCACGGGTGCTACCGGCGCGGACGGCGTTACCGGACCTACCGGTGCTACGGGGCCTACGGGCGCAGACGGCGTTGCCGGCACCGGAGCGATCATTCCGTATGCATCCGGAACCCCGGTTTCGCTGACAACGATCGCCGGAGGGCTGGCGGGCATCCCCGCATTTGTCGGCTTCGGAAACAGTGCGGCAGGCCTTACGGCTTTGGGCGCAACGATCGATATCACAAACGCCGCCGGAACGCTTTCCAACTTTGCATTCCAGGTTCCGCGCGCAGGGATCATCACCTCCTTCAGCGCATTTTTCAGCACAACGGCAGCCCTCTCTCTGGTGGGTTCCACTGTTGCGGTAAGGGCACAGATCTATCAGTCTGCAACACCGAACAACGTATTTTCCCCGATCGCGGGAACACTGATAAACCTGACACCCTCACTTACCGGCGTGATATCCATCGGTACGCTGCTGAACGGCTCTCTCACAGGGCTCAATATCCCGGTAACGGCTCAGACCCGGCTCATGCTGGTATTTTCTGCAACAGCAAGCGGTCTGACCCTGCTCAATACGGTCGCAGGATATGCAAGCGCCGGATTAAGCATCAACTAATCAATACCCTCGCAGCACTTTGGCTATTGTCAAGCTAGCCTGGCATTTTGCCCGCGGGAATAACAGAGAAACGGCTGCTGTGTCAGCAGCCGTTTTTCCTTATAAGCAAAACGCATATCCTCCGCGGCATCCCTCCTACTCCCCTTCCCGCAGCTTCTCCACAATGCTCTTCTTCCCGACACTCTTCCACGCAAACACCAGAAACTTTTAACAAAAATCTATTGATTCCTCTTCATTAATTTCCAGTTTTTCTATCCTGCATTGATGTTTTCTGCTTTTCTTTTCATAATTGATTCCGACAAGCAGAACATTCCCTTTGTATTCTTTCAGCGCAGACACGTATTTTTTTTGCTTAATCTGGTCAATTGCCCCCTCCACAGTCTTATCCCATTTTAACTCCAGAACCAAAGCCGGTTTCTCCGAAGTACGTTTCGGGAGAAAAACCATATCGGAAAAGCCATTACCTGCAGGCATTTCCCTTATCAGAACATAATCCCTGCAGGCACTGTAATATGCCAGAGCGATCACACTGCTCAGCGAAATCTCATTATTGTAAACAATACTGGAAGTGTTCTGCATATGGACTTCCTGTATCATCTGTGCCACGGTTTTTTCATCCATAGCCAGTGTCGCCTTAAGCAGTGCCTCTGATGCACTGACCGCTTTTACCACTTCATCCCAGCCATCATTCTTAACTGCCCTGAAAAAAGCGCTTCTCACTTCCTCATTCGGTATAAAAACTTCTTTTGTCCTACTGTCATAGGCCAAATATCCCATATGGATCAATAATGTGATCACATCATCCGCAGAATGAAACGAGGTGATATCATTTTGGAAAGATTCCACATCAATGCTGCACCTCTGGCCACCCAGCATATCTACGACCATCTGCTTTAATCCGTCAAAATTCATTGCGATATACATCATCAGGGATTCGTAAGTTTCTGTACGGGACCAGTAATTTCCGAATTCCCTGCTGTCTATCGCTTCTATTACCGAATTAGGACTGTAAACATGCCCTATTGCCTCAAAAAAATACCCGTCATACCATCGCTGCATTTCCCCAAACGGCATATCATGTCCTTCACAGAGCGCCCTTACTTCCTCTTCCGTAAACCCGACATATTCTGCCATTTGCCTGGGGCTTACCATAGTGTGCTCTCTGAAATTATTCAATGCCGACTGCGTACCATATTTCTTGATCGGCAGGATTCCTGTGATATATGCCAATTTCAGAAACGCTCCTGACGGAGTTCCTTTAAACAATCCCCTCAACAGATTGATATATTCCTTTTGGAGTTTTTCATTATTTTTATCTTCCCGGAACAGGCAGTCCCACTCATCAATAATAATGATAAACTGTTCTTTTGTGAGAGCATTAATATTTGCCAGTACGGAGGGCAATGAAATATCCGTCTCTTTGACATATTCCGGATATTCTTTCTTCAACTCAGCGATCACCTGTTCCTGGATATAACTCACCACTTCAATGGAAGAATTCCTTTTCATCTCCTCCAGTGCATTCCCATACATCCATTGAATATCCAAAAAAATCACATTATATTGATTCAAATGCTTTTTAAAAAAAGGATCCCGGCCTATCATAAATCCTGCAAACAATTTCTCAGAACTGCACCCTTTGCTGTAATATGCCGCAAGCATTGTGACCGCCATTGTTTTCCCGAATCTTCTTGGCCGGCTGGAGCAGATTAACGGCCTGTCTTTTCCGATACGACTGTTTGTATATTTTATGAGTTCCGTCTTATCCACATATAATTCGGAATTGACAGAAACCGCAAACTGTTCATTTCCCGGATTCAGGTAGATTCCCATATCTGCACACCCCCGCTGTTTATAGTTTACTTTATATACTACAGCAACCATTCATCGCTTTGCATTATAAGTATTATTATAATAAGTTCACCAACTAATATCAATATTTTAGTGAGATATTTCTAAAACCTCCTACTCTTCCCGCAGCCTCTCCACAATGCTCCTCTTCCCGACGCCCCTCCACGCAAGCGCCGGCACAAGCACGGCAGCCAATAAAAGAGGCGGTATCAGAATGACAAAAGGCAGGACCCTGAAACGGTACTCAAAAAACCAGATCACATTGTTCATAGCTTTCAGGACGGCCCATGAAAATAAACTTCCCAGCACCACGCTCACCGCGCCGGAGGCGGCGACATAACCAAGCCCTTCAAAGACAAGCGTTTTCTTCAGCTGGCTGTTCGTCATGCCGATACTCTGCAGCACGGCAAATTCGCGTTTTCTCGAGATCACCTCCGTGATCATGGCATTGGTGAAATTCAAAATGCCGATCAGGGCGATCACCGCGGCAAGGGCGATACCGATCACCGCAACGATCATCACCATATCGTCAAATTCTTTCTGCAGAGACGCTTTGCTCACATATCCCATCTCCGGGTCTTTTTCCGTATAGGCCTGCAGCGCCGCCTCAAAAGCCTCCTGTTTCTCCTCCGCCACCCGATAGGACACGGCAAACGCATCCGTGTACGCATCCTCCCTGTCAAACTCCGACAACGGCAGCACAATATCGCAGACATTCGCGCCGTATCTGTGGATATCCATACTGTAGGGGATCCGCACGATCGCCATCACCTCGTACTCCTTCTCGTCAAGATCGTCATAGACAACATCCGTCACCTCCCCCGACGCGTCCCTGATCTCCTGAAGATCCGAATCTTTTCCGAAACTTTTTACCGTCACGATATCGCCGGGATGGTAGATATGTTCTTTCGCCGGCACCCTGTCATTCCCCATGATCTGTGTCAGCAGAATGTAATTCCCCGTCCGGAACTTTTCGACATCCAGCGTACCGTCCAACACTTCCAGGCCCGAGAGGAGTTCTTCGCTGTAGGCATAGCACACACCGCCAAATTCTTTCTCGCCCCGCAGCATTTTTTCCAGTTCTTTCGCCGCAAAGGTATCCCGCCGAAGCTTTCCCTGTTCATCCAGTTTTTTGAAACACTCCAACGCCTGTTTGTCCAGTTTCAGAAAAGACCGGTACCTCAGCCACATTTCCGCCTTTTCTTCCACACCATCCTGACCATCCGCCAATGCCAAAAATGGGGATGCTATCTCTGTATCCCCGCTTCCTGACGCGGAGGACATCACACCGATATTTCCGATCACAAAATCCCCTGCGATCCTGTTCTCCAGATAATCATCCAGCCGGAAACTCCCAGCGGCAGTCACGACCGTTCCCAGAAGGATAATGCTCAGGGAGATCGCCGATATGACAGTGACGGTGGTGCGCCTGTTCCTACTCAGATTGGCAAGCGCCATGGAAAGGACATCAAAGCCGCCGCGGTCTTTTTGTCTTTCCTGCCTTTTTCTCTCCGCCTTCCCTCTTTCCGTATTCCTTCTTTTCGCCGTCTTTTTCTCTCTGGTTCCGCCAGCCTCCACATACCTTACCGCTTCGATCGGGGAGACGCTCCCCGCTATCTTCCCCGGCTTCCTGCTGCTCAGATAAACGGTAAAAGCGGAAAATCCCGCGCCGAATACGAAGATCCAAGGGTCAAATTTCAGAGAAATATCCATCCCCGCATAGGAATCCGCCATACTGAGCATAAAAGGCAAGAGCAGCTTTCCTGTGCCGAACCCTATGAGCAGGCCGATGGGGATACCGATCACAGACAGCAGGAACGCCTGTCGCCTGATCAGCCTGCGGAGCTGTTTTTTTGTCGTTCCGATGGTTTTGAGCAGGCCGTAAAACCGGATATCGCTGACCACGGATATCTGAAAAATATTGTAGATGATCAGATAACCGGTGAGCAGGATGACTAAGACCGCACCCAGCAAAACTGACAGCGTAACAGGATCCGCCGAGTCCGCACGGCTGCTCATGTAAGCCCAGTTCACGCCGTACGCCAGTTCCGTCTCCGGTTCATATCCCGCATTCCTAATGACCGTCCGTATCTTATCTTCCAGATGATAGGTATTATGAAAGAAAAAATTGCCTGCAAGCAGCCCCGCACCGTAGTCCTCCGGATGTATTTCCTTCCATCTCACAAAATCCTCATCGGTACGATCGCCTTTTAACTCCATCCAGTAGCTCTCCGACACAAAAAGTTCACTGGCATGGGCGATGGTGTCGCCCTGATACCAGCCGCACACGACAAACTCATCCTCCACCGTCTCCCCCATAAAGGAAAACCGCAGCGGTATCTTTTCCCCCAGCGCACAGGGCAGTCCCAGTTCATCAAAAATATACGTGTCCACGATGATCTCATTTTTCTCAAGCGGAAAATGCCCCTCCTCCGGCGTGATGAACAGATCCGGCAGCGTGCTTTCATCCGGCGTAAAACGAATCTCTGCCTGCCGTTTTTTGATATTGTCCGCCATGCCGATCAGGATCGTATAACTGCTTTTTGCCACCAGAGGATCTGAAGCCGCCTTCTCGTACTGCTCGGTTGTCGCCGCCTTGATCCCCGCGTGGAACCGCCCTCCCACTTCCCGCATGGTATCTTCCTGCACCACCTGCAGGAAGCCCCCGGTCAGGGAAAAGACCGTTGTGAACAGAATCCCTGTCAGGGCGATGGCAAGGACCGCGAACAGATTCCGCATCCGGTTGTTTTTCAAACTCCGCCCGGACAGCCTGCGGATGGATGCGCCGTTATTGTTCCTCATACGCGCACCTCCCTGTCGGCTCTCCTGTAATCGTTCACGATCCTGCCGTCCTCAATGCGGATGACCCTGTCGCAAAGCTGCGCCAGCGCCTCATTGTGTGTGATCATCACGATGGTCTGGTGGAACTGCTCGCCGGTCAGCTTCAAAAGCCCCAGCACTTCCTGTGTCGTCCTGCTGTCCAGATTTCCGGTGGGCTCATCGGCAAGGACGATCGCCGGTTTCGTCACAAGGGCTCTGGCGATCGCGACCCTCTGCTGCTGTCCGCCGGAGAGCTGTCCCGGCAGGTCGTTCAGCCTGTTCTCAAGCCCCAGCGTCCGCACGATCCGGTCCGTAAAATTCCTGTCCGCCCTCCTCCCGTCCAGCTCCACCGGCAGGACGATATTCTCATAGACGCTCAGGATCGGCACCAGATTGTAACTCTGGAAGATAAAACCGATCTGCCGCCTGCGAAAGATCGTCAGGTCATTCTCATTTAACTCAAAGATCCTCTTCCCCGCCACCGTCACCGTGCCGGATGTGGCATAGTCCAGCCCGCCCAGCATATGAAGGAGCGTGGATTTCCCCGAGCCGGAAGTCCCCACCACCGCGGTAAACTCCCCCTCCTCTATGCTCAGATCCACACCGTCCAGAGCCCTCACCTGCGTGTCGCCCTCTCCGTAATATTTTTTCAAATTCTTTGTCTCCAGTATCTTCATGAAATTCGATCCTCCTGTTTCAGTTCCATATAAGCTCCGGAAGTACACCGCCAGCCCGTATAGAAAGACGGACATATCCCTGATGCAACCCTGCTAAACGCCGGTGCTTAGCAAATGTGAAATTTTCCCGAAAATTTCACATGAGCTTAGCATCCGCTGTTATACTTCATTTTACCAGAAACATCTGACAGCATTCTGACAGGAGTACAAAAAAGATATGACAATTTTGTCAGAAATATAGAGACAGTCCTTTTTAGAATAGAAAAATGTATATTTTTACAAAAATCTATTCCAGACCGGCAGAAAAACCGAAACCTCACTCCACCTCATTCAGCAAAAACAGAGAAAACCGGCTCCCCGCCCCTTCCCCGGAGGACACGGTGATGTACCCTTTCTCGCATTTTAGGATGAGCTGCGCCAGATACAGCCCCAGCCCGCTCCCCTCGTGCTGCTCCACCGCCTTCCCGCGGTAAAAGCGCTGGAATATCAGATGAAACTCCTCCTCCGGGATGCCGATGCCCTCGTCCGCGATGGTGATCTTCGTGTAGATGTCCAGCGCCTCCAGTGTAATTTTTATACTGCTCCCCTCCGGAGAATACTTGACGGCGTTTTCCAGAATGTTCGCCATCGCCTCCGCCGTCCACTTCGGATTGTGCCAGAGCCTGACATCCTGAAACTCCTCCGTGATCAGTTCGATCCTCTTCGCGGACGCCTGCGCAAAAACAGAACCCACCGCCCGCGCGATCGTTCCCTTGATCCCGGTATAGCCGGCGTCAAAGCGGATCATGCCGTTTTCCAGTCTCGAAGCTTTCAGAAGATCCGCCATCAGCCACTGCAGCTTATCCGCCTGCTCCCTCGCGTGCGCCAGAAATTCCGCCCTTTGCCCCTCATTCAGAGAGGGCTCCTGCAGCAGCTCCGTGTCCATGATGATATTGGCAAGCGGCGTCTTCAACTGATGGGAGAGATCCGAGATCAGCTCCATGACCTGATCCTTCTCCCCCAGAGCCTGCCGCCTTTTAAACCGCGCCTGCGCCAGAATGCGCTGCAGCTCGCTGACGATCCGTGATTCCCGGGTCTCCAGCACATCCGGATAGGAAACCGGATCCTCTTCCTCCTCCATGCTGTTCCAGAAACTCTCCAAAATACGGTCCATCCGCTTCCACTGACCCAGAAAATAAACCGTCTCCAGAATAATCACGGCAAAGCAGACAAGCAGGCACAGGGCGAGGAGCGGCGCCAACCCTTCCGCCGTCAACAACGCCCCTGTCCTCTGCAGCATCCCATCTGCCGCCTGCAGGCCGCCTGTTCTTCGCAGCATCCCGCCTGCCCCCTGCTGCATCCTATCTGCCGCCTGCAGACCGCCTGTTCTCCGCAGCATCCCATCTGCCGTCAACAGCACACCCGACCCCCGCGGCATCCCATCCGCCGTCAGCAGCACACCCGCCCCCATCATCCTTCCTCCCACAGATAGCCAATCCCCTGGATCGTGCGGATGCGGTCTTTCCCCAGCTTCCGCCGCAGGCGGCTCACATTGACGGACAGCGTGTTTTCCTCCACAAAATTTCCGCCCCCGTCCCAGACATGCCCCAGTATCTGTTCCTTTAACAACACCTGATCTTTGTGCTCCATAAAATATTGAAGAAGCCGGAACTCCGTCATACTGAGGTCCAGTTCCTCCCCGCCGATAAATGCCCGGAAGGTTTTCCGGTCAAGCGCGATATCTCCCGAGACGAACCTGTCATCCGCCCCCTGATCCGCGCTCTTTCTGCGCAGGATATTCTGCAGCCTGACTTTCAGGACCGCCACCGAAAAGGGCTTGGTGATATAATCGTCGGCGCCGCCCGCAAACCCCATGAGCTCGTCAGTCTCCAGATCCCTCGCCGTCAGCATCAGGACGGCACACCCCGCCTCCGCGCTGGGCAGGCTCCGTATCTTTTTGCAGAACGCGATGCCGTCCCCGTCCGGCAGGTTCAGGTCGAGGATCACGCCGTCGGGCTTCTTCTCCTCAAAAAGCCTCTCCCCCTCCCGCAGCGAGCGCGCGCCGAACGCCTCATACCCTTCCTGCTCCAATGCAAAAGAAATGCCCCTGTTCAATCCGATATCATCCTCTATGATTAGTATCTTCATATGTTTTTCCCTTCTTATCCATGTATACCCGCAGACTTTCCCATCAATTATCTTCCGGTTTTATCAGTTACAAAACTACACCCTCCCCGCCAGATACCTCTTCAGCAAAAACGCCAGAAAATAGGGAAACGTATAGATATTATTGTCAAACCCGATATTCCCCCCGGTAAATTTGATGCCGTATTGAATATCCTCATATTTATCGGAGCCGATCAGCACCTTCAGTGATTTTGCCCTGCCGCTCGTCGCCTTCACCTCGATCGGGATCAGGCTCCGCATCGTCCGCACAAAGAAATCCTCCTCCAATGTAGAATCCTCTTTCTTATAATAATATAAACCGTAGCCGCTCTTTGCCAGCGCCTCCCCCACCACGTTCTCATAGAGCGCACCCTTATAGACGCCCAGATTCCTGTTCGCCCGCAGATCCTCCTGCGCCTCCTCGTCCAGCATCGCCACCAACAGCCCGCTGTCCGCAAAATATATCTTGTACTTCGTCTCGTCAAAATTCCCCTTCAGCGGAAGTTCCGGATAGTTCATACAGTAACAGATATTCACGATCCCCGCATCAGCCAGCCAATCTATACAGCCCCTGTAATCCTTAAATCTGGCGCCTGACGCCACCTTTGATATCTGGAACTTTTTGTTGTCCTTAGCAAGCTGCACCGGGATCTGCCGAAAGACATTCAGTATCCTCGTCTGATCCAGGCCGCCCGCATACTTCCTGACATCCTCCTCATAGTCCGCGAGGAGCTGTCTCTGGATCGCCAGAGAACCCTCGAAAGTTCCCTTCGCGATATACTCCCTGACTACCGCCGGCATCCCGCCCAGAATACTAAAATCCAGAAACAATCCCTGACACAGGGAAAGTTCCGCCTCGCCGAAAGGTACAAGCTCCGTCATGTGCGCAAGCAGATCCTCCGTGAAGGAATCATCATATCCCTTCGCCCACAGAAATTCCTCAAAGTCAAAAGAATACATCCGGTAATCTTCCTTATAACCGATGCTGTTGCTCTCGATCCTGCCATAGTTGATGCCCAGCATGGAACCGCTGCAGATCACGTCAAACCTTCCGTCCTGACAGAAAAACTTTAACGCCGTCGCGATCTCCGGGAACTCCTGCAGCTCATCAAAAAAAAGCAGCGTTTTTCCCTCGACAAACTTTTTCGCCGGATCCATGCGGGAAATATTTTTGATGATATCCGCCGTTTTATAGCCGTCCTCCACGATCAGTTTATACTTGGGCTCCTCCACAAAATTGATCTCAATGACCTCTTCATAGTTCTCCGCCCCGAATTTCCGGATGGATTCCGTCTTTCCGATCTGTCTGGGTCCTTTTATGATCAGCGGTTTTCTGCCAGGATCCTCCTTCCACGCTTTCAAAAAATCGTCCGTTTTTCTTCTCAGATAAGCCATATTTCCCCTCATATCTTTCCCTCCTACCATGATCAGTATATCCGCGTATCCATGAAAATATAACTCTGCCACAAAAAAATGAGGGAATTTTTTCTTTATTTTACAAAAAAATGGGGGAATTATCATACATTCTTCACAAAAAATGAGGGAATAAAAAAACCGGGGATTCTCCCCGGTCTTAGTCCCATATCTTTTATCCTCTATCCGCCATCTCCTTTTCCTGCCCGATCACCAGTATCGACACCATGAGCAGTACCGGGAAAATGACCGCCGCCAGGATTCCCTTCTTCAAGTCCTCCGAAAACAGCCCCGCCACATAACCCACCAGCGTAGGCCCGCCGGAACATCCCAGATCGCCGCCTAAAGCCAGCAGCGCAAACATCGCCGTGCCGCCCTTTCTGAGGCGCGCCGAAGCCTTGCTGAAGGACCCAGGCCACATGATCCCCACGGACAGCCCGCAGATCCCGCAGCCCAGCAAAGACAGCACGGGAGACGGCATCAGAGAGATCATCAGATAGGAAATAATGCAGAGCCCGCCGCTGCCCAGCATAAACTTATCCAGATCGATCTTATCCCCGAACTTCCCGTAAAATGCTCTCGCCAGCCCCATCAGCACCGCAAAAGCCATCGGCCCCGCCAGATCCCCCACGGTCTTGCTGACGCCCAGCCCCTTCTCGGCAAAGGTGGATGCCCACTGGCTCACCGCCTGCTCGCTGGCGCCGGCGCAGACCATCATAATCAGCAATACCCAGAACACCTTTTCCCGGAACAGTTCCGCCATGGACATCCCCTTCTCCCCTTCTTCCATCAAAGAGGCGATCGGCGTCCTCATAAAAACGATCCCGTTCACAACCGGTATCAGCATCCAGACAAGCGCCAGCGCTTTCCAGTTTTCGATCCCGAACAGCCTGAAAAACAGTGTGGAGAGCAGGACAACGCCCACATGCCCCCAGCAGTAAAAAGAATGCAGCAGGCTCATCGCCTTTTCCTTGTTGTCGGTGGGACAGCTCTCCATGATCGGGCTGATCAGCACCTCGATCAGGCCCCCGCCGACGGCGTACAGCGTCACCGCGATCAAAAGCCCGCCGAAAGCGCCCGGCATGACATCCGGCAGTATGGTCAGCCCCAACAGCCCCGCCGCCGAAAAAACATTGGCAGCCACGATAGACGCCCTGTAGCCGATCTTATCCACAAAACCGGCGGACAAAAGATCCACCAGAAGCTGCACGCCGAAATTGAACGTGATCAGCATCGTGATCTGACTGAGCGGAATGTGATAAGTCTTCTCAAAGGTCAAAAACAGCAGCGGCACAAAATTGTTGACCACCGCTTGCACGATATAGCCGATAAAACAAGCATAGATTGTTTTCTGGTATGTATTTTTCATCCGAAATCTCCTCATTTTGACATATCCAACATATTATATGACAAATACGTCCCCAACGTTCGACACGTCCTGTACCAAACACACCCATACGCACCGATGCCCATTTTACCACAGTCTCCTTTTATTATGCAATATCCAACAAAAAAGTTCCACAGCCTCCCCCCTGGAAAACCATGAAACTTTTACAGACAGCGGACCATGTCCCCACATCATACCCGCCGCCGGGAACCTTGCATAATAAAATTTTATCCTTTCACCGCGCCTGCGACCATCCCCTTGATGATCTGTTTGCTGAACGCAAAATACAGGACAACGATGGGCGACATGGTGATCAGCATAGCCGCCATCTGCTTCGGATAATCCGACGCGAACTGCCCCTTGAACTGGGTCAGCGCAAGCGGAACCGTCTGCAGGTGCACATCTTTGATCAAAACTAACGCGAAAGAAAATTCATTCCAACAGCTGAACACCTGGATGATCGCGATCGTGATCAGGATCGGTTTGCAGATCGGAAGGATAATATTCCATAAGGTGTTGGAAAAGCTGCTGCCGTCGATAGCCGCCGCCTCCTCTAAAGATACCGGGATCCCCTTCACATACCCTTCCATCAGGAATACCCCCATCGGCAGCCCGAAGGAAACATAGGGGAACAGGAGCGTATACCACTGGTTGGATATCCCGCAGTTTCTGAACACCACATAGATCGGAACAAGCAGGGAGTGGATCGGGATCAGCATGCCCATCAGGAACATCACGTAGAGGATCCTGTTTCCCTTGAAATGAACCCTGGCGAGAATATACCCCACAATAAAGCTGAACAGTACGATAAGGATGATGGACAATCCCGTAGTCCTCACGCTGTTCCACATGGATTCGCCCAGATGGTAATCCGAGTTGGTCAAGATACGTATGTAATTCACAAGAGTCGGCTCTTTGGGAAGCCCCACGATATTGGCGTTAAACGCCCTCTTCTCCTTCAGCGAGGAGTAGATCATCCATATGATCGGGAAAATACAGCTCAGCGAAAATATGAGCAGTATGCCGTTCATAAAAACAGAGAGTATGGCTTTTTGCACCGGATGCGTCATCTTCTTCTCTTTCATGTTCAGGCCTCCTTTTCTCTTGTGAAGTATTTGATCAGTGCCTGCGAGCCGCCGATCACGATCAGCGACAATACGAAGATGCCTACGGAGATACAGCTTCCGTAACCCATATTACTCTGGTTGAAGGAAACCTGATAACCGTACATTGCCATAACCATGGAAGCCGTACCGGGACCGCCCTTCGTCATGACGAAGATATTGTCAAAGGCTTTCATATTACCCGCGATACAGAGCGTGATGCAGACGAGCATCGTATTTTTGATCAGAGGCAGCGTGATATAAAGCGCCCTCTGTATTCCGTTTGCCCCGTCGATCTCCGCGCTCTCGAAAACTTCCGTATCGATGGAGGAAATGGCGGAAAGCATAATGATCATATAGTAACCGATGAACTGCCAGATCAGCGGGATGGAAACCAAAAGCATAACGAGCTTCGGCTCATTCAGCCACACCTTACAGAGATCCTCCCGTCCGATCGCCTTTAAGAACCAGTTCAGCACACCGTACTGGTTATGGTAGATCATGTTCCAAATCAAACCGATGCAGACCGCGGAGATCGTGCTCGGGAAAAATCCGAAGGTCCTGTGCATGCCTTTTAATTTTACCAGCTTGGAATTGATCATCATCACAAGAATGAAGGCGATGCCGATCTGTCCGATGATACAGGCGATGACCAGATAGATATTATGTCCGAACGCCTCCCAGAAGGTTTTGTCATGAAACAGTGTCACGTAGTTAGTCAGACCGGTAAATGTCTTGACAGGACCGCCCTTCCACTCAAAAAAGCTGTATACAAGCGCTGTGACAAGCGGAACGAACACGGTGAAGACAAACATGGCAACCGGCACCAGAAGGTACAGCATGATCGTGCTTTTTTTAGGCTTGATAGTATTCAACATAGCTTGATCCCCCTTTTGCTCCTTTCTGTTCTTTTATGGGAAACAAAGCCTCCCATCAGTGAAGCAAGCCGTCCTGCCTGCTGTGACAAAGCAAAACGGCTTGCAGAGATTCATTGCTTATACTCTTTTACTTCTTCATTACATTCCTGCTCCGGGCGATCAATAGTTTGCTTCGTACGCCGCCTGTGCATTGGCAGCCACTTCCTCCGGTGTCATATCGCCGTTCATCAGTGTCTGCAGGTCTGTATTCAGAACATCCCACACTGCGTTTGTGATGTAGGAATCGTAAATCTCGCATGTCTCGGTATCTACATAGGACCAGTTGTAGAAATCCTGTGTGATCTGATCGAAGGCGCTCAGGTCTACGTCAGCAACCTTCGTCAGGCCGCCCAGCGCATAGTTTTCAGCTACGTAGCTTGCGAATGCAGGGCCTGTGATGTACTCGGCGAGATCGATCGCTGCCGCCAGCTTATCGGGATCTTCCGCCACAGCCGGGTTGATCGCTATAGCGTAACCGAGGCCGATGTTCTGAGAGTTCGGAGCTTCCGTTGCGTCTGCGGGCTGAGGAAGAACCGCAAAGCCCATGTTGTTGAATTTCTCTTCGTCGGATTCCTGCAGAGTAGCCCAGATGTAGGACTCATCCCAGTTGCCGCCGATGAATGCAGCCGCATCGCCGGAGATATAATACTCACGCGCGTCTTCGTTTGTGATCGCGTTGAAGTCCTCGTTGAAGATATCCGTCTCTGCGAACAGACGCTGTGTCTCTGCCAGTGCCTTTACGAAAGCTTCATCCGTGAATGCCGCGCCGCTCTTTGCCACGAGGCTCATGAACCAGTCGGGGCCTGTGTAGCGGTTGCCCAGTGTGGACAGGAAATCGGAGTTTGCCTGCCATTTTCCGCCGTTGCCGAATGCAACCGGGATAATGTTCTGGCCGTTAAAATATTCTGCTGCTTTCTCCACTTCTTCCCATGTGGACGGGAAAGAATCATAACCTGCCTCTTTCCACATAGCCTTGTCGTAGATCACAACCGTACAGGTGCCGCCTGTCAGTGCGGGATAGCCGTAGATCTTGCCGTCAACCGTGAAAGGCGCAAAATATGCTTCGTTGTAATCTGCTGCGTAAGGGGAAGATTTGATATCTTCCGTCAGGTCGTAAACAAGTCCCTGACCAGCCCAGTCAATCGTGTTCATACCCTGCAGAAGGAATACGTCCGGCAGATCGTTTGCCGCTGCCAGCGTAGCGATCTGGGTCTTATATTCTGCGTTTGCCAGTACGTTCTGGGTCAGCGTGATGTCGGGATGCGCTTCGTCCCACTGTGCGAGAACCGTACGGAAACCGTCGGAACCGCCGTTGCCTTCGGATTCTTCCGAGGTGGAGTAATGCATGATCTCCAGTTCGCCCGCATAGGCGAGATCGCTGGATGCTTCAGCGGGTGCTTCCGCTGCCGCTCCGTCATCTGCTCCCCCGTCTTCCTGTGCCGGAGCTTCTGTCTGCGCACCGTCAGCCGGCGCTTCTTCTGCACTGTTGCCGCATCCGGCAAGCACGCTTGCTGTCAATACGCCGCAAAGCAATACGCTGAGTAATTTTTTCTTCATTCTTAAATTCCTCCCTTTCTTTGAATGGATTTAATTTTGCATCTATTTTCTGAGAAACCATTTCGTTTTCTCTAAATGCCTTACAGTTTTTTTACCGATTCCCCCGGAAATACTTTCCCCGGTACAATGATCTGTTCCATGATCGTCGTCTTCGGATTCTCGATCAGGCTGATCAGTTTTACCGCCGCTTCCCTGCCCAGCCGTTCCGTATCCTGGATAATGGTCGTCAGCCTCGGCCTGAAATGCATCGCTATGCCAATCCCGTCGTATCCCGCCACAGAGATATCATCCGGTATCTTCAGTCCCCGTTCGCTGATCGCATTGATCCCGCCGAAGCAGGAAAAGTCATCCGGATAGACGATGCAGGTGGGCGGCTCCTTCAGATCCAGCAGTTTCTCCGTCTCCGCACAGGTCTCCTTCGTATCGCGGTAGGGCGCCTCCCTGACATATTCGGGCGGTATGGACAGCCCCAGCTCCTCACAGGTTCTGTAGAAAGAGGAGAGCCTGTTCTGCGTGACCGATGAATCCGCCCCGTGGATATAGGCGATCCTTCGATGTCCCATATCATAAATATAATGGATCAGATCCCGCATCCCTTTCACATTGTCCGAGACGATCGTGCTCCTGTTATGAAACAGGTGGTCGATGGTCACGACCGGTATATTGCTCCTCACCAGTTCCCCCACCTCGGGATCATCGAAATCCACACAGGCGATCACCACGCCGTCAAAACCTCTGTATCTGGCATGCTCCAGATAGGACATTTTATTGGGGCGGCTTTTGCAGCTATTGATAAACGTGATGTCATACCCTTTTTCCTCCGCCGCATTTTTAAATCCGTCCAGCACATGTGCGAAATAATCGTGGGTAAGGCCGCTCCTTCCCTCATCGGCAAAGAGCACGCCCAGATTGTAGGTCCTGTTCGTCTTTAGTGCCTTGGCGGCGGAATTGGGGAAATATCCCATCTCCTTCGCCGTCTGCCTGACGTACTCCCTGGTCTCTTCCCGGATATCCGGCTGCCCGTTCAGCGCCTTGCTCACCGTTGCGATGGAAACCCCGCAGGCGATCGAAACATCTTTCATTGATACCATTTCCGCAACACCCCCGTTCTGAAAGCCCGCTTTTTCCCAGTCCAACATTCCTTCGGAACCCGAAACGACTGCTGCGAAAAATTGTCCGCTTCATTATTCCATATATTGATTGATTCGATTGATTAACATTTTACTTAATTATCCGGTGTTTAATTCAAATTAATTGTTTATGTAAATTAAAAACCGTCTTTCCGGGTTTTATTTTCGGAATCACTTAATCGTTTTCGTATTTTCAGTCTATACCATACTTCACGATTTTGCAATACCAATTTCAAATTTTTTATGCCATTTTTACATTTTTGGTAATCTTCCACATATTATATATGTTATTTTTATATATTTTTACAAATTAATTTTTGTTCTGTTTCAGATAAATTTTATTTTCAATCCTCGGGATTTTCCAGAAAATTACCGCATTTGCGCATTTTGTCCAGAACTTGTCACTGTTTTTTATATAATAATGTAATTTTGTACAATTTAGTATTGCAATACTTCCATACTTTAGGTATAATTCGGATTATAAAGCTAACTTAAACGTTTTCTGTTTTATATATCTCTCAAAAATCAAGAACTGTAAAGGAGAACATAATATGAAATTTGGTTACTTTGATGATGCAAACCGGGAATATGTGATCACCACCCCGAGGACTCCTCTTCCGTGGATCAACTATCTGGGCTGTCATGATTTTTTCTCTCTGATCTCCAACACCTGCGGCGGCTATTGTTTCTATAAAGACGCGAAACTGCTCCGCCTGACCCGCTACCGCTATAACAATGTGCCCGCCGATGTGAACGGCAGATATTTCTATATGAAAGACGGCGATACGGTGTGGAATCCGGGATGGCAGCCTGTGAAGGCCGAACTGGATACCTATGAGTGCCGCCACGGCATCGGCTACAGCCGCTTCATCTCCTCCAAGAAGGACGTCAGGGCGGAACTCCTCACTTTTGTGCCCATGAATGACACCTGTGAGGTCAGCTCCCTGAAACTTACCAACAGTTCCGATGAAGCTAAAACGCTCTCCCTTTTCTCCTATGTGGAATGGTGCCTCTGGAACGCGGATGACGACAGCAGAAATTTCCAGCGCAATTACAGCACCGGCGAGGTGGAGGTCGCCGGTTCCGTGATCTTCCATAAAACGGAATACAGGGAACGCCGCAATCACTACGCCGTCTATTCCGTCAATTCGGAAATAGATGGTTTTGATACGAGCAGGGAGGCCTTTCTCGGCGCCTACAGGGGCGCGGACGATCCCATTGCCGTGGAACGGGACGCCTGCTCGAACTCCATCGCCCACGGCTGGTCCCCTGTCGCTTCCCATCACCTGAAGATGACGCTTGCCCCGGGCGAGACGAGATCTTTTATCTTTGTGCTCGGCTACATAGAAAATCCCGAGGAAGAAAAGTGGGAAGCCCCAGGCATCATCAATAAAAAGCCCGCCTACGCCATGTTAGAACGCTACCGCACAGATGAGGATGTGCAGAATGCCTTTGAATGCCTGAAGGATTACTGGAGCAATCTGCTGGCAAAATATTCCGTAAGATCCGCCAACAAAAAAGTGGACCGCATGGTCAATATCTGGAACCAGTACCAGTGTATGGTGACCTTCAACATGTCGCGTTCCGCCTCCTACTATGAATCCGGCATCGGCCGCGGCATGGGCTTTCGGGATTCCTGCCAGGACCTTCTGGGCTTCGTACATCTGATCCCGGACCGTGCGAGGGAGCGTATCATCGACATCGCCTCCACCCAGTTCGAGGACGGCAGTGCCTACCATCAGTACCAGCCTCTCACGAAAAAGGGAAATGCGGATATCGGAAGCGGCTTTAACGACGATCCTCTGTGGCTGATCGCCGGGACCAGCGCTTATGTCAGGGAGACCGGCGATCTTTCCATCCTGACGGAGATGGTTCCCTTTGACAACGATGCTTCCAAAGCCGTGACCCTGATGGAGCATCTGACACGTTCCTTAAACTACATCATTGGCCACAAGGGCCCGCACGGCCTTCCGCTGATCGGCCGTGCCGACTGGAACGACTGTCTGAACTTAAACTGCTTCTCCGAACATCCCGGGGAATCTTTCCAGACCTTCGGCCCCAGTGAAGGGCCTGTGGCGGAATCCGTCTTCATCGGCGGCATGTTCGTAAAGTACGGGGAAGAATACGCCGAACTCTGCGAACTTCTCGGAGATAAGGCGGAGGCCGAAAGAGCCCGCGCGGAAGTCAAAAATATGTATGCCGCTGTTTTAAAGGACGGCTGGGACGGCGAATGGTTTATCCGCGCCTACGATGCCCACGGAGATAAAGTCGGTTCCGGAGAATGTGAGGAAGGCCAAATCTACATAGAACCCCAGGGCTTTTGCTCTCTCGCCGGGATCGGTGTAGAAGAGGGCCTTGCCCAAAAAGCCCTTGACTCCGTGAAGGAAAAATTGGATACTGAATACGGCGTGATGATCCTGCAGCCCGCCTACACCAGATATCATCTGGAATTGGGGGAAATTTCCTCTTACCCGCCGGGGTATAAGGAAAACGCAGGTATTTTCTGCCACAATAATCCCTGGATCTCCATCGCCGAGACCGTGATCGGACGGGGCTCCCGCGCTTTTGAAGTGTACAGGAAAACCTCCCCCGCCTATGTGGAGGAGATCAGCGAGATCCATAAGACCGAACCCTATGTCTACTCCCAGATGGTGGCCGGCGCCGACGCCGCCATCCCCGGGGAGGCGAAAAACAGCTGGCTTACGGGTACCGCTGCATGGACCTTTGTCAATATCTCCCAGTACATCCTGGGCGTATATCCCACCCATCAGGGTCTTTCCGTAAACCCCTGCGTTCCCGGAGATTTCGGTGATTTTGAGATCACCAGAAAATTCCGGGAAGGAGTCTACCATATCAAAGTGGTAAATCCAGGCAAGGTGGAAAAAGGGGTAAAGAGCATTTCCGTGGACGGGGATGTTGTGGAGGGTACTGTGATTCCCTATGTGAAGGGGAAGGAACACTATGAAGTTACAGTGACCATGGGGTAGGTTAAACCGGACGCCGTGGGAATCATAAAATCCTCCGTCACCACGCTCTCGCCGGCTCTGTTCTTCAAGAGCCTGTGAAAGAACGCAGCGGACACTAAGCTCGTGAAATACCATGTGAAATTTTGCTTTTCAAATTTCACATTGGCTAATGTGCCGGCGTTTTTCAAAGGGTTCCTTGAGGATTTTATGATTCCCACAGCTGGTTAAGGTGCTAACTTTTTGACATTAAACACTAATCTCGTAAATGACCTCGTCAAGTGCCGATGCTTTTTAAGGGGTTCCTTGAGGATTATATTATTCTCGCAGCTGGTTACGGTGTTAACTTATTGAAAACTTGTTGGTATGATGCTGGGCAAAGGGTCTCTGATAGATGAATTACCTTTTTATCCTGGCATTTTGATGTTACTATGAAATCAAACTTTAAGAATATGGAGAATTAATCATGCTGAAACAGACTTTAAACGGAGAATGGATTTTCAAAATTTTCGGGAAAGACGAGGGAATGCTGCCTGAAAATGGCATCTCTGCGCAGATTCCGGGTTCCGTGTACGGAACGCTGCTGGAGAAGGAGCTGATTCCCGATCCTTACTGGCGCGATAACGAGTTAAAACTTCTGCCGTTGATGGAGAATGATTTTTCCTTTGAGCGGATCTTTATCCCCGGGGAAGATCTGTTTTCCTGTGACAAAGTAATACTCCGCTTTGACGGGATCGACACGCTGGCGGATATCTATGTCAACGAAACGCACCTCGGCAGCGCCTGCAATATGCACCGCATCTGGGAATATGATGTGCTGTCTTTATTAAAAAAGGGAGAAAACAGCCTGAAAGTGGTGCTCCACTCCCCCACCTCATACATCAGGGAGGAGAACGAAAAAGTATATACCGGCGGCTCCACGGATGCTATGGAAGGATTTCCCCATCTCCGCAAAGCCCACTGCATGTTCGGCTGGGACTGGGGGCCAAGGCTTCCGGATGCCGGTATCTTCCGGGAAGTCTCCCTGCTCGGCATCAGGCAGGCGCGCTTTCACTCTGTCTATATCACCCAGCAGCATGTTCCCGGCAAAGTCACGCTCGATTTTGATTTTGCGCTGGAACTTGCCGGCGCGGCAAATGCACTTATGAGCCGGGCGGGTTCTCTCCCCGAAACGGCTCCGGATTCCCGGCATTTCGTCAAACTGAAAGCCGTCGTGACAGCTCCGGACGGCAAAATCCTGACAGAGGAATTTTCCCCGGAGGATGAAAACTGCCTGATGGAGATCGAGAATCCCATGCTCTGGTATCCGCGGGGCTACGGCGGCCAGCCATTATATTCCGTAACAGTGACCGCCCTCTCAGAGGACGGGGATGTCCTGGACATATGGGAGAGACGGATCGGCCTGCGCACCGTCACTGTCAACACCAAAAAAGATGAGTGGGGAAGCCGTTTTGCCCACGAGGTAAACGGCATCCGCATATTTGCCATGGGGGCGGATTATATTCCCGAGGACAACCTGCTCCAGAGAACCTCAAGGGAGCGAACCGAAAGGCTGTTGAAAGACGCCGCTGCCGCCAACTACAACTGCATCAGGGTCTGGGGCGGCGGATATTATCCTGAAGACTGGTTCTACGATATCTGCGACGAGCTGGGGCTCCTTGTATGGCAGGACTTTATGTTTGCCTGCGCCTCCTACGAGCTGGATGATTCCTTCGAGGAAAATATCACACAGGAGATCATCGACAATGTGAGAAGAATCCGCCACCACGCCTGTCTGGGACTCTGGTGCGGCAATAACGAGATGGAAGATCAGACCATGAAAGGGGACTGGAATCCTTCCATAAAACAGAGATATGACTATATCAAGATATTTGAATATATCATCCCGAAGATCGTGAAACAGGAGGACCCGGCTGCCTTTTACTGGCCTTCCAGCCCTTCCTCCGGCGGAAATTACGATGCGCCCGGGGATGAGAACAGAGGGGACACCCACTACTGGGATGTCTGGCACGGAAATAAGCCCTTCACGGAATACCGGAAATTCCATTTCCGCTATCTCTCGGAATTCGGCTTTCAGTCCTTCCCCTGCTTAAAGACCGTAGAAAGCTTTACGCTGCCCGAAGAACGGAACATCTTTTCCCGCACCATGGAAATGCACCAGCGAAACTGTGCCGCCAACGGAAAGATCATGAATTATCTGTCCGCCACCTACCTGTTCCCGAAGGATTTCGACAGTATGCTCTACACCTCCCAGCTTCTGCAGGCGGACGCGATCCGCTACGGCGTGGAACATTTCAGACGTCACAGGGGGCGCTGCATGGGAACCGTAGTCTGGCAGCTCAACGATATCTGGCCGGTGGCCTCCTGGTCCAGCATCGACTATTACGGCAGATGGAAAGCGCTCCACTATGCGGAAAAGAAAATGTTCGCGCCGGTCATGATCTCCTGCGAAGAGATCGGAGAACTCAGCGAACGTCCTTTCTGCGTGGCAGAGCCCGCGCCGATCGAGAAGAGCGCAAGGCTGCATGTCGCCAACGAGACGATGGAAGAAGTATCTGGCGTTGTAAAGTGGCAGCTCTGCATGCCGGACAGCTCTGTCCTTGCAAGCGGCAGCGCGTCCGTGACGGTGCCTGCCCTCGGGGGCGTATGGCTCGAAAAACTGGACTTTTCGGAATATGATGAACGGGCCATGCACCTGTCCTATCAGTTTTATACGCAGGATGACGTTCCGGTATCGGAGGGAAGCTGTCTGTTCACGCCGCCGAAGCACTATGCTTTTGAAAATCCTCATCTCGAACTCGCGAGGGATGGGAATACCCTCACGGTGAAGGCGAAAGCCTACGCCAAACATGTGATGATCGAAGGCGTTGACGGGGATGTAAAACTGAGCGATAACTTCTTCGACATGGAGTCCGGAACCCGTCAGGTGGAAATCCTCGACGGCGACGCCAAATCCTTCCGGCTGCGCTCGGTCTACGATATCGCATAGCATCTGAAACAGGATAGGTCATTTCCCCTACAATTTCCATTGCACAAATATGCGCATCAAAAAAGCAGGAAAGCCTCCTGCTTTTTTGTTAGCGCTCATTGCTCACTCCCTACATTATGCCATCCAGTTAACACCTCAGTCCAAAAACTCCACTTCCCCGCTGTCGATATGGTAAAGGGCCCCGCAGACCGTAAGCTCCCCTTTTTCCACCATCTCTTTCAGGCTGTCCCTGATAGCCGCCACAGAGTTCTGCACATTCAGGCAGCTCGCTTTCACCGCGTCTTTCTCGTCTCCGACGGCTTTTTTGATCTCGTCGGTTATGTATTTCACAAAACCGCCCGGATCACTGCTGAGGGCTGCGCCCACCGCACCGCAGTTTGTGTGGCCCAGCACCACCGCCAGCTTTGTGCCGAGATGGTCCGCCGCATACTCAACACTGCCCATCTGGTGATGGTCCATCACATTCCCCGCCACGCGGATGGTAAACAGTTCGCCGATGCCTGCGGAAAAAATGCTCTCCGGAATCACTCTCGAATCCGAGCAGGTGATCACCACCGCATAAGGGCTCTGGCCGTTTTCGCAGGTGTACTGCCTGATCGCAGGGGAGACATCCCCCGGATTTGCTGTTGCTGTCAGATAACGCTGATTTCCGGCTTTCAGTTTTTCAAGCGCTTCTGCCGCAGATAAATTTTGATGACTCATAATGCGTTTCCTCCGTTTCTCACCCCGCACCGTCCACGGCTCCATGCCGCCCGGCACAGAATCTTTTCATCGTAGTTTTAGTATAAAACATCTGTCCCTTTGATGCAACCGGGAAATCACTTTCGTTTTTGCCTGCAGGCCCGATTCCGTGCCACCCTCAGTCGACTACCGCGACCTCGGAATTTCCTTTCCTCGCCTGCTCCATCGCCGCATCCACCAGCTTGTAAAAATTCCCGCCGGAACTTGTCGCACCGGTGACGGTATCCACCGCCTCGATATCCTGGGATTCCAGCAGCCTGCTCCCATAAAGTCTGGTATATTCATTGGGATATGTCCCTGCTACCGTTTTCATATTCTCCATATAGGCATTGTCCCACGCCTTGATAAAACCGCTCGGATCCTTCGCGTTAAATTCAATGGAAACGATCCTGTCATTTTTGACGAAAATACACACATATTCCTTCCAGCCGTAATCATAGTCTGCCATCTCCGCCGTATAATAACCGTTTTTCATCGCTTCTTTTCCGCCGCATCCTGTCAGACATAAACAGAACACCAGCACGGACAATACCGCCAGTTTTTTCTTCCACATCTTCCGCATACCTCCTTACACATTCCTGAGCCTTACCTGGGATACCAGCTCCGTCAGCACCTGCGCCTGTTGTGTAAAATCTTCACAGGCAGCATTTGTCTGCCTTGCCGTATCCGCATTGCCTTCCGCGATTTGTTCCACTGATCCCAGATCCGATTTCACATCCTCCGCAGCCGCCTTCTGTTCCACGATAACCTGTTCCAGATTATCGGTGATCTCGGAAAACCGGGAAGTATTCTCAGCGATCTCAAGCAGTGAAGCCTCCATGGCTTTTGCTGCTTCCACACCTTTTTGTATCGTGTCGGAAGTATTTTTAATGATCTCTGTCGTCTGTGCGGATGCATTTGCGGACTGCACTGCCAGCTCCCTTACCTGCTCCGCCACCACCGCAAAGCCTTTTCCCTGCTCTCCGGCCCTCGCAGCCTCGATGGAAGCGTTCAGTGACAGAAGGTTTGTCTGCGCCGCGATTCCTTCGATCATGCCGCTGATCTGACTGATCTGCGCCATATTCGTGCTGATCTCATCCATATTGGCGATCAGCCCCGCCATTTCGGCATTGCCCTGCGTCACCTTATCTTCTGTCGCCTCGGAACATTCTTTAACCCGCTTCGCACTGTCAATGATCGTTTCGATATTGGACACGATCCGTTTCGTGCTTTCGTTCAGACGATTTACAGCCTCCGTCTGCTCTCCGGAATCCTCCTGCATCTGTTTTGTATGTTCCGCTACCACATCCGTATTCTCCGCCACTTTTCTGGCGGTATCCCGCATCGCCTCCATATTGTGGTTCAGGGAATCCGTAATGACTTCCAGCGCCTCTTTCAGCGCCGCGAAATCTCCGCTGTATTCCCCGGTTGTCCTCACAGTGTAATTGCCCCCGGAAAGTTCCCCGAGCACATAACGGATATTGGAGATGTAGCCGTTCAACTGCTCCACCGTTCTGGCGAGGGCTGTTGTGAGCACTTCTATCTCATCTCCGGTCTTTGCCGTATTCACGGGAGAAGCCAGATCTCCCTCCGAGAGCGCCTCGATCCGCCCCGTTGCCACCCTGAGGTGGCCTGTCAGCCCTGCTATCATGCGTGTGACTACCGCCTGCCCGATCATCAGGACGACCACTGCAAGTACGACCCCGAGCACCGCCGCAGAAATACTTCTTGCCTTAAACTCTTTCACCGGGACATCTATCAAAAGCGTCCACAGCGTTCCCGGGATGGGGGAATATGCCGCATAGTGCGGCATGTTATGTAAAGTGATCTTCTGGGAGCCGGTCTGTCCGCCTATGGCCTTTTTATACATATCCTCACATTTGGAATCCGGATACATATCATACACGTTCATCTTCTTTGTGATGTTCTGCACATCCTTATCGCCGACGATCCGCCCCTCCTCATTCACAATATAGGCAGCCCCCGTCTCTCCCAGATTCATATTGCTCAGCACATCATTCAAAATATCATACTTATAACTCCCGATCAGGTAATATGCCGTTTCCTCTTCCGTCTTTAACGGGATTCCCACTGCAAGCTGAATGATGTCGTCCTGCATCTCCGGTTCCCCTATCACAATATTTCCGGTCTCCTGAAGGAACCTGAAATATTTCCGGTCCGAAATATCCGCCGGGGCATTTCCGTATCCCGTGGATTTACTGCCGTCCGGATGGTAAATGCCGATCCACACATATTCCACCTTGTTCGCCTCTCCCTCCAGAAATGTCTCCATCTCCGCGGGCTCTTCTCCCGAAACCAGCATATTCTTCACTTCCGCGCGTCGGGAGAGCTGATAGATCCTTTCCGTCAGCAGATGAAGATTTGAACTCACATTCTGCGACGCGATCTTCACCATCGGCTCCATTGTATTGATCATTGTATGGTCCGTCGTATTAAAGCTGGCAGCGACCATAAAAGAAGTGATCAGGCATACGATCACGATGGAAACTGCCATTACATAGCGTATGATTTTGGTTTTTATGCTTCCTTCCCTCGTCATATAATTCATCCTTTCCCATATAATTTTCTTCTGCTTAATCAAATTTTTTGATGGCGTGGGCGATCGTCATGCCCGCCATCCCCAGCGCACCCACGCCCAGGATGGCTGCAAATATCAGCCAGAAACTTATATCCCCTTCCGTTTCCCCGCTCCCATGGGCACCGGTCGTCTCCTTATCCTGCAGTTCTGCTGCCGGCCGGGATAGAGGTTCATTTTCCGCCTCTTCCGTATCCTCCCTGCCGCCCTCCTCCGCCAGAGCCGCCTCTTCGTATCCCTGCGTTTCCTCCTGTTTGGCATTCCTGTTCTGACTGCCGGAAGGCGTCACCGGCGTAGCTGTCTGCTTTTTCTGCGCCGCCGGCGCCTCTGGCGTATCGGCTGCCGCAGCAGGCGCTGCCTGCCCCGGTGCCGGAACCTGTGCGCTTTCCTGTTTCTTTTCGGAAGATCCGGAGGAAGAACTGCCCCCCGCACTTCCTGAAGAACCTGCTTTTGTCGAAACCTCCTGTTTCTTCTCCTCGGCAAACATCACCTCCATAATATTTTCATCGTAGGAGAGCCCGTTATATGTCAGCTCGACATTCATGGATTTTTTATCCGTTACCGGCAGCTCCTTTCCCGCAAGGTTTATACTGCTGATGCAATATCCGTCCTTAGCCTTCAGTGCCACCGTCTGGGATTTATCTTTTTCCAGCCTGCGGATCTTATCTCCCAGAATCTCGCCGCCCGACGAATTCAGCATCAATACTTTTCTGACGTCTTCCACAGGCTTATCAGCCGCCACCGCCGCTACAGCGTAGGGACTGAAGGATTTGCAGGCGATCACCAGCCCGTACTGCGTTACGACGCAGTCGATCTCCTCCACATCCACGATCTTTCCGTTCTCTTTGATAAAATGATACGCCTTGTATGTCACACCTTCTGTGTCTGCGCCGTATCCTTCCGGAAATCCCACCGACATCCTGATGCTGCTGCCCGTCTTTACAATACTTTTATTGCACATCTTCAGGTCAATATTATAGGTGGCGCTTTTCCGGACCGTATCGCCCTCTTTCTTTATCTGCTCCAGCATCTCCTCCGTCTGTTCCTTATCCGGCTCACTCACTTCCAGCACCGGCTTTGATGCCACGATGGCCACGTTGCTCACCTCATCTTCAAGCTTCTTTCCCGAAGCAAGCTCCCATCCCTTGCAGGAAAGATCCCCCGGTTCCAGCAGCTCCGGTTTTGCGAACACGTTAAAATAGTATCCCTGAGGCCGAAAGGCGCAGACCGATATCTTTCCCTTCACATAATAAGAAAACACATCCGGGGCTTTCCAGCTCCCCTTTCCCCTGAGGCCTGTGATCTGGAAATCGTAGCGCGCATAATTGTCCGCCCACATTTTACTCGGCGTAAAATCGAACGTTATCGTGCGCCTGCCGTCCCATTTGAAATTTTCAATCCTGCAGTGATCGAGCGCACTTGCACCGTCCTTTACCGTGAGTTTGTAACCCGCCTTCTGTCCGTCATACTCTTCCAGGTCCTCATTGAATTCCGCCCGTACAGAATAGGTATTTCCCATCATCAGATATCCCGTGCCCCCCGGTGTCAGTTTTTTCGCCCAGGGCGACGGCACAAAGTTTCCATTGGGGTTTTCCAGTTTTCCCGTAGACAGGATAATATCCCCCTCGGTCCCCTGAAAATTCCAGTTCTTCTCCAAATCCTCCGCTGACAGGCCATCCCCGTAGAGCGGGCCATCCGGCGCCACTTTGGTCACTGCGAATTCAATATAACGGCTGTTATTATTTGCCAGCACCAGAGCATCTTTCAGCTGGGGCACCACAAACGGCTTCGGATCGGAATATCCCCAGTTTCCCTGTTCATCCTCGCCTGTTCCCGGCATATACTGATAAAAACGTGTAAGGATATATACCCCCTCTTTCCTGACTGCTTCCTCATATCCCATCCCCTTGTAACTCACTTTGAAGATACCGGTTTTCTGAGAGTCTGCCATTCCGTCTTTATAGCCTACGCGCAGTCCGTCTTTATCAAAAACCGTCTTATACCCATCGCTGTCTATGTCCTCTGTGCCGGAAGAACTTCCATCCTCCCCCGCCAGGACCGGATAAGTAAACTTAAATCCGCCGGGGGACATGACGCCGTCCGGTACATGATGTTCTTTCATCACCGATGCTTCCGCCAACAGGTAAGTGCCGGCCTGAGCGGTGCCGTCCATGCCGTCATTTGCGGTGGCATCAACGGCGTACCACTTCCCGTCTGTTTTTACGCAGTTCCACATATGCAGGTTTTTGCTGCCGTCCGCCTCCTTATAATATCCCTGCACCAGTACGTTTTCCACACCCATGGAATCCAGAACACTCTTCAACGCCCTGGCATATCCTTCACAGAGGCTTTCCCCTTTGACGAGTGCGCCGTAAGATGTTCTTATATGCCCTGCATTTCCCGCACTGCAGTTATCCTCTCCCCTGTACACCGTGCCTTTTATAACGGCATTATGGGCGAGAATCACCTGTTCTTTGACCGTCCCGGCCTTTTTCGCCTCGCCGGCAATACTGTTTATCTTCGCCTCATGGGCGGCAGCAGCTGTCTCCACCTCCTGTTTATCCGTAAAACCTTTCGTCAAATAGGTGCCTTTTTCCTCCGCTGCCCCCAGATAGGCCGTATAGCCGGTGTTCCCGTTTCCCTCCACCGTAATGGAAAGGGCGGAGAAATCCACGTAAAAAATATCCGGATAGTCTGCGTAAAAAGCATCCCGCGCCGCGCCGAAAGCCTTTAACAGTCCGTCGTAATTTCCTTCGTAAGAGGCCAGCTTCTCCTTTGTCATATGGCCGTTCGCCACAAGGTCATAGCTCCCCATACCCGTCTTCAAAATTCCCTGTTCATACATCTTATACATGGCATCATAAACCGGCTTTGCCTCCGCTGAAAGCTGGTTGTAATAATACCTTACGTTTTTCGTATTTTCAGCTTTTACACTGCCGCCCGCACCCGCCAGGCAAAGAGACACAGCAAAAAGCACCGCAAGAAAAATAACCGCCTTTTTCTTTCGTTTCATACTTTTCCTCTCCTTGTACCATGTTGTCTGTGTTTTTTATAGTAGCATGGGAAATTATACTCCGTCAAGATACTCCCTTTAGCTGAGCTGTTATTTATATTCCTCTCCCATCATCCGTCCCAGTTTCCTCCGCACATGGATATATGCCGGGATCAGAAAGGCATCCGCCAGAAGCCATGCGAGGGGGCTGGCATAGCAGGCGCCGGTAAAACCGAATGCAGGGACAAGAAACAGGCCCGCGAGCGCCCTCGCCGCCATCTCGCACACGCCGGCAAGCACCGCAAAGGCGCTGAAGCCCATTCCCTGTATCATAAACCGGATGATATTGACAAAGGCGAGCGGAATATAGAACGCACTTATGACGATCAGCATCTGTCTTGCCTGTGTCATGATCTCCGCGCTGCCCTCCTTCACAAACATGCCGATAAATATATCGCCCCAGAAAAACAATGCAACAAAAGCCGCCAGCGCATAGACGATCCCCAGCACACTGCAGGAAAACAGGCCTTTCCCCAGACGATCCAGCTTCTTCGCCCCCACATTCTGCCCGCCGTAGGTAGCCATGGTCGATCCCATCGCATCAAAAGGACAGGAAAAGAACAGGCTGACCTTCCCCGCCGCCGTGACAGCCGCCACCGCCACGGAACCGAGGGAATTCACGGAGGTCTGCAGGATAACAGAACCGATCGCCGTAATGGAATACTGCAGCCCCATCGGCACGCCCATACCGCACAATGTCTTCATATGGCTGAAATTGACCTTCCATTCCTCCTTCTCGATCTTCAGAATATCAAACTTCTTCCTCATATAAAACAGGCACAGAACGCCGGAGATCAACTGGGATACCACAGTCGCAACGGCAGCGCCCGCGATCCCCATCCGAAACGTCAAAATGCACAGAAGATCCAGTCCGATGTTCAGGATGGAGGAAAGCAGCAAAAACATGAGGGGCGTTTTGGAATCCCCCATGGAACGGATGATCCCGGACAACAGATTGTACAGATAAGAAGCCGGGATTCCCCAGAAGATGATCAGTATGTAAATATAGGCAAACTCAAAAATATCCTCCGGCGTGTTCATCCACGTAAGGATGTCTCTGCACAACAGCACGACGACAACCGTCATGACCACCGCAAAACCGGCGGAAAGCCATACGCTGTTCGCAATAAACTGACGCATGCCGGAAAAATCCTTTGCCCCGAATTTATGCGCCACGGGAATGGCAAAGCCGTTGCATACGCCCATACAAAATCCGATGATCATAAAGTTAAGGGATCCCGTGGAGCCCACGCCGGCAAGCGCTTTCACCCCCAGAAACTGTCCCACGATCACCGTATCCACCACACTGTAAAACTGTTGGAACAAAAAGCCAAACAGAAGCGGCACCGCAAATCCCAGGATCAGCTTCATGGGAGAACCCGTCGTCATATCCTTTGTTGAACTTCTATTCATAATCTTTACTCCTCCCGATATAAATCTGCGGACAGATCATTATTCCACCCAGGCCTATGCCAATGATACCGGACCGCCTTTAACCAGCGCCCAAATAGCATCTAAGAGTATACCTGTAATTTTCCCGGTTGAACAGTACCATTTCTCACAAAAAAGCGGAAAATTCCTCCTGTTTTCCTGTCATTTATACCTGTATGTGACATCGTCACGGAAACCCCCGCCGAAACGTGGTAGACTGTGATCATTCAAACGGAAAGGATGGTAAACGATATGGCAGCAGTACTCACTGTAAACAAAGATAATTTCGATTCTGTCACAGACGGCGGCAGAACCGTACTTTTGGATTTCTACGCGGACTGGTGCGGTCCCTGCCGCATGGTATCCCCCGTCGTGGAGGAGATTGCAGCGGAAAATCCGCAGTATGTGGTGGGAAAGATCAATGTGGACAAAGAACAGGAACTGGCACAGAAATTCGGGGTCATGAGCATCCCCACACTGGTCGTGATCAAAGATAAAAAAGTCATAAACCAGTCGGCGGGCGCAAGGCCGAAAGCGGCGATCCTCGCCATGCTGGAGGGCTGACCCGCACAGGCGCTGAAATTCATTCTTTAAGTCAAAAACAGCGGATCGTCAGACAAATATTTCGTGATTGCTGCCAATCCGCTGTTTACATTTTTTGCTTTTCTTTCATCAAAACCGGGCAAAAATATTGGCCCCGATCACCGTCAATATCCCGGAGACGACAATGGAAAGGCTGCTCATCGCTCCTTCCACCTGTCCCATCTCCATCGCCTTCGCCGTCCCCACCGCATGGGATGCGGTGCCGATGGCGATACCCTTTGCGACAGGTTCCTCGATCCGGAATACCCTGCAGAGCGTCTCCGCGATCATGTTGCCCAACACCCCCGTCACGATAATGACCGCCACCGTGACCGGCACATAGCCTCCGAGTTCCTCCGAGACGCCCATGCCGATGGCCGTCGTGATGGACTTTGGCAGCAATGTCACATAGGAGGCGTGGTCCAGCCCGAACAGACGCGCCAGGATCAGAATGCTGCAAAGGCTGGTCAGCACCCCCGAGACGATGCCTGCAAACACCGCCCTGTAATTTTTCTTCAGCAGTTCAAACTGCTCATACAACGGTACCGCAAGACAGACCGTCGCCGGCGTCAGCAGGTAACTGATATATTTTGCCCCCTCATTGTATATGCCGTAGTCGATACGGCACAGCACAAGAAACAGGATCGTGAGCACGATCGCGATCAGCAGCGGGTTAAAGAGGGGCGATTTAAACTTCTTTTTCAATAAAAGGCCCGCGCCGTAGGAGAGCAGCGTGATCAGCACGCCGAAAAACACAGATGTCTCAAAAAATCCACTCATTTCCCATCCTCCTGCTCCTTCGCTTTTGACCGCTTCATCACAGCCTGCACCGCCCTCCCGGACACCGCCATCACGGCAACCGTGGAAACCGCCGTGATCACCGCATAGGAGACAAGCTCCCCTCTGATGGTCTCCCAGGACTCTATCAGCCCCACCGCCGCCGGAATGAACATGACCGGCATGATCTCGATCAGGAAGCTGCTCGCCTCCTTCACGGATGAGACCGGTATCACCCTGAATTCCAGACATAAAAACAGAAGCACGATGCCGTATATGCTCGCCGGGACCGGCAGCGGCAGCAGTTCATGCAGTATCTCCCCTATGAAGGACAATAAAAGTATGATCCCGAATTGTTTTAAATATTTCAAAAATTCCTCCCCCACATCGTCTTAATTTTTTCCGCACTTTCGCCAGCCATCTGATTCTATCACATATCGATCTGTTTGTCACATACAACCAATACGCAAAATTCCCTCATCTGTCGCAGCCGCAGACAAACAGATCCAGCGGATCCACCAGCCGCGGACTCCGCTTTCTGTACTCATTCGGAGAATAACCGGTCAGTTTTTTAAACTGTCTGTTAAAATTGGAGAGATTTTCGTAGCCGCAGTCAAAGGCGATCTCCGAGATCCTCTTTTCCGTGGACGAAAGCGCCCCGCAGGCGGCGTTGACGCGGAGCTGCGTCAGGTATTCCATGGCGCTGACCCCGGCGGATTTCTTAAAACAGTTCATAAAGTAGCTTTTGCTCAGATGGCTGATGTCCGCCAGTTCCGACACCGTAATCGTTCTCCTGAAATTTTTTGCCATAAATTCCAGCGCAGGGCGTATCGCCTCACAGGAGCCTGCGCCCGCATCCTCCCTGGAAATACTGTTTTTATCGGTCAAAAGCAGCCAGATGAGCCGCATCAGTTTGCTTTTCATCAGAAGGTCCGCATGGGGCACACCGCCCGCCGCGCAGGAAAAGATCTGCTCCGCGATCTTCCTGATCTCCTCCCCGTTTTCCGCCTCCTCGGAAATTATTGCGGCGATCTTTATCTTTCCGCCGATCAGCGGATGGATGGACACCGCCGCACATCGGTCGCTCATTCCCGCCCCCAGCATTGACGGATGGAACACAAGCGCCCGATAGATCAGATCACTGTCCGTATCCGGATAGGCGGCATGCAGCATATTGGGAAGTATGACCAGAACATCTCCCTTTTTTGCATGAAATCTTTCATTTCCGCATATAAATTCCCCCTGTCCCTGCAGGATATAATTGATCTCAAACTCCCCGTGCCAGTGCATCGGCACATTCACAAAGTCATACGGTATCCGGCATTCATAACAACTGTACGGCATATAAGCGGTGCTGTGCTGCCTCTTTTCCTCCCTCTCCCTGTCTGCCATCTTCTTTCTCTCTTCACAAAGTATTATAGTATCATTTTTCGGTACTATTCCGGTAGTTTTTTCTCTCTTACCGCAGTATTATACTATCATTAAAAATGTTTGACAAGCCCACAAGCCTGCGTCCGTGCCACATCCACAGGCTTGCGCGATCCGAAAAGCGGCACAGAAAAGAGGGAAATCAATGAGATTTGAAAACGATAACGGCGCTCTCGTATTTCATCACAGGGGAGAGCATGTCAGAATCGAGGCATGGGGGGAGGACTCCCTCCGCGTCAGAGCTTCCATGCAGAACAGCTTCAGCGGCAGGGAATGGGCATTGACCGAAAAAGTCAAACCATTATCCCCGACCGTCACGATCGAGGAGGAAGACCACCTTGTCGGAGACGGTACCGTCGACAAAAAGGAGACTGCCTCCATCACGAACGGCCGCATCCGGGCCGTGGTCAATTTCGCAGGCGTCCTTTCCTTCTATAAAGATGGGAAACTGATCCTGCGCGAATATTTCCGCAACTACGACGGTACATTGTCCAGAGAAAGCCGCTGCCTGAAACTGCAGGGTCGGGAGTGGAAAGGGGTGATCGGCGGCTCCGAATACAGCCTGAATGTGAAATTCGAGAGCGGCAAAAACGAAAAGATATTCGGCATGGGCCAGTATCAACAGGACTGCATGGACTTAAAGGGCTGCGTGCTGGAACTGGCGCAGCGCAACTCCCAGATTTCCGTTCCCTTTGCCCTATCCTCCCTCGGGTACGGATTTCTGTGGAACAATCCCGCCGTGGGCCGCGTCACCTTCGGCAGAAATTATCACGAGTGGATCGCCGCATCCACCAGAGAAATGGACTACTGGATCACTGTAGCGGACACCCCGAAACAGCTCCTTTATCGATACACGGAAGTAACCGGGCGCGCCGGCACATTCCCGGAAGAGCTGATGGGATTATGGCAGTGCAAACTCCGCTACCGGACGCAGGAGGAAGTGCTGAACATTGCGCGGCAGTATCAGAAAGAAGGCATCCACATCGACCAGATCGTGATCGACTTCTTCCACTGGACTGTGCAGGGCGACTGGAAGTTTGACAAAACCTACTGGCCCGATCCGAAAGCGATGGTGGATGAACTGCACGACATGGGCATCAAAGTCATCGTATCCGTGTGGCCCTCCGTGGACCGCAGAAGCGAAAACTTCGAGCCTATGATGGAAAGAGGGCTCCTGATCCGCACGGAGCGGGGCGCACAGCAGACTTACGAATATCAGGGGGACTGCGTGGAGATCGATGTCTTCAACCCCGAGGCCAGAAAATATATCTGGGACGTCTGCAAAAAGAATTACTACGATTATGGCATAGACGCCTTCTGGCTGGACAATTCCGAGCCGGATTACGGGGTCTATGATTTCGACCACTACCGCTACTGCGACGGCCCGGCGCTTGCCTTAAGCAATATGTACCCCCAGCTTTTCTCCCGCGCTTTCTACGACGAGATGAGCAAGGACAAAAACTTCTGTGCCGTCAACCTGCTGCGCTGCGCCTGGGCGGGCTCCCAGAAATACGGCAATGTGGTCTGGTCCGGCGATGTGCCCAGCACTTTTGAGGCGTTTGCGGACCAGCTGCAGTGCGGGCTGAACATGGGACTCGCGGGCATCCCCTGGTGGACGACGGATATCGGCGGTTTTATGACCGACGATGTGAACGATCCCGATTTCAGGCAGCTCCTGATCCGCTGGTACCAGTTTGCGGTCTACTCCCCGGTACTGCGCATGCACGGGGACCGCGGCCCATACAACATCCCGCCTCTCGATGAGCGGGACTGGGGCGGCGGCTATCTGCACACCGGCCAGCCCAACGAACTTTGGAGTTACGGGGAAGAAAATTATGCGATCATGAAAAAATACTACGATGTCCGCATCTCCATGCACGACTACATCAAGACCCTGTACGAGGAGGCACACGAAAACGGCTCCCCGCTGCTCCGGGCGATGTTCTACGAATTCCCCGAAGATGACAGGTGCTGGGAACTGCAGGACCAGTATATGTTCGGCAGCAGATATCTCGCCGCGCCGATCCTGCATCTGAACGAGTGGAAGCGGGATGTCTATCTGCCGGCGGGCAGATGGATGCTCACCTCCACCGGTGAGATCTTCGAGGGAAACCGCACCGTCAGCGTGGACGCGCCCATCGATTATATGCCGGTGTTTGAGCGGAAGTAAAATATCCTTATAATAAAAAGAGGGCAGATAACACAAATCCTTTTCTGCCCTCTTTCATATTGCCTTTTATATGATCGCCTCAATAAGCGTCTTACCGTCCACTGTTATCTCCCGGACTCCGATCTGCTTATTCCTGTTAAAATTAAAACTGATCATATATCCCGTGGAAAGATGATGATCGTCCAAATATCCCGACAACTGGTGCTCCCCGCGCATGTTATACTCATTTCCGCGCCATATCTTCATTTCAACCAGAAACTGTTCTCCGCGGTAATCAACGATCAGATCCGTTCTGCCAAAATTTCTGGTGCACGACTCAATATAGTAGTTCCCCGTGCCATTGATGATCGGGCGCAGATAGAGCAGAAAATACCGTCTTCCTTCCTCCTCCAGAAAACTCTCTTTCCTGCTGCCGTACAGGTCATGGAAATGTACGACAAATCTCTCCAACACCCTCCGCATGTCCAGATGTCCGTCAACGATAAATTCATTTTTATCCCGAAGAGATGCCTTATAGAGATCAGGCGCCTGCATCTCATCCCGGGAAAGATAGTGATCGTACAAAAGCGTGTCAAAGATCCTGTTTGCAGGTATCACGTTCCCAGCCTCGTTTTTGACAAAACCAAACATCATCGCAAGCCCGATCGCCTGATTCGTCGGATTATAGGAGATCGCTTTTCCTGAAAACAACAGTTCCGAAAGCATTCTGTCCAGTTCCGGAAAATCCGACAATTTACCGATCAGGGATTCAAACAGCGTATTGTTCTCTGACAGCAGTATGCGCACCGCCTCCAGAAAACCTTCCTTTGTCCATGCTCCGTTTCCGGGCCGGGATACTTTTTCATCCAACAGCTTGCACAACCTTGATACCAGATAGGGATAGCCCGATGTATATGCCGAAAGCAGCCCCGCCATCTCATCGATATCCATCCCGGTCCCGTGGTCTACTTCGTACTCGCGCAGCATCCCGGCAATGCCGTCCTTAGATAAACTCATATTTATATCAAAATCAGCCGCTATATTCCACGGACTGTTCGTTTTATGGTCCTCCTCGGATCTGAGTTTCCGCTTCAGGTTTTTCACATCGTAAACGCCTGCCAGAATAACCGACCAGAATACTTTCGTCCCCTTTGCGTCTCTCTCCAGATAATAACTCCGAAGCTGGGCAAGGAAATCCAGAAACACCTGATTATTTGCCGCGCTGTCCACCTCATCGATCATAAGGACGATCGGGCTCCCTACAGATGCGCACAGATCGAGCAGATATTCAAACAATGTCAGAAGATCAAAGCTTTCACCCTTCCCGTCCACAGCCAGATTCATTTTTTCTATCACGTCTTTTGCACCTGCCAGGCCGGCAGCCGGAATCCTTTCCAGTTCTCTCAAAAATATCCGCAGAAACGCATGAGAAAAGGCGGCCTCATTCTGAAAGGACGCGCTTCCGAGCCTCTGAAAGTCCAGACTGACCACGAGATACCGGTCTTTTAACGCCTTCGCAAGTTCCGCAAGCGTAGTTGTCTTCCCATATTGTCTTGCGCGGTTTATCGTAAAATAGTCCCCGGCGTCAACCATCTGCCTGATCTGCCCGATGCGCTCCGACATATCGACCATGTAATGTTTTTCAGGCACACACAGGCCTGTCACATTAAACCTCTTAGCCACGCTCTTAGCCCCCTCTCATCCCGATTCCCTCAAAAGCCTGTGGCAGGATCATTGACTATCTTACCATGAATCAACAGGTGAATCAAGCAGGCTCCCCCGCTTTTACAGCCTTTTATAAATTTGCATGAGATTTCGCCACTTCTGTCGCCTCTTCCAGAATTTCCAGTACACGGATAACTTCTGCATCTTTGATACATTTTTCCGCACCATTTTCGATCGCATCGATCAGACTGTCATAAACTCTTTCATAATGAGCACAGCCAACCGGTACTTTCTCTGTTACCGTTTCCCCCGCTTCATTCCTGTATACAAGTGTTCCCCATCTGTCTTCTGATGCCGGTTCCATGCTCACTTTGTGCCGACCAACTATCTTTTTCTTTCCGGAGTTGTGAACAACCGGCGGAAGTGTGAGGCTGCCCTTTGTTCCATGCACTGTAAAGCGAGGATAGTCGATCATGACACACATGCTTGTATTTACAGATGCTTTACTGTTTCCATAATAGAATTCAAGATCATAGTAATCATCGCCGATACCCGGATGATGAATGCTCCGGACGTCAAAATGTGTCGCATCCGGCATTCCCAAAAGACTGATCACCTGATCGATCGTATGTACCGCCAGGTTATATAAAGTTCCCAAATGATCATACCAGCCATTTGTTTTAAAGTAATCATAATGACTTTCCAGTCTGACAAGTTCCCCCAGCTTTCCGCTTGCCATAACTTCCTTTACCGCAAGGAAATCAGCATCAAATCTTCGATTCTGGTTTGGCATGCAGATCAGGCCTTTTTCATTTGCAAGATCGAATACTTCTTTTGCCTCTTTTGCAGTTGGTGCAAATGGCTTTTCAACCAGTACATGTTTTCCTGCGTTTAATATCTGTTTTGCATATGGAACATGGAAACGGTCCGGTGTATTTACAACGACAAGATTTATTTCTTCATCATTTAATACCTGATCTAAATCTGTTGTAAAAATAATCTCCGGATAAAACGGCTCATATTCTGCAAATTGTGCAATATCTTCTTCTCTGCGATAAACATATTTCACCTTCACATCATCTCTGTTTTCCACATATGGAATATGATACTCTCTGACACTTACTCCAAATCCAATGTACGCAATTGTAACCATACTTTTCTTCCTCCCATTTTTGTTAATTATTTTTATTCAATCGATGCCAGCCATACAGCCCTGCTCCGATCACACCATTGTATACACTATCCTGTTTGCTGAAAATAATATCCAGATTGTCACTTGGCAGCGGATGCCGTGTATACTTTTTGATCAATTCCAACAAATGCGCTGTTGGAAATCCTTCCATGTTCAATACGCCACCGCCCAGACAAATGTGATCCGGATCCAAAATAGTAATTTCCAGACATAGTGCCTGTGCCAGACGTTTCAAATATTCTTCAACCGGTTCTTCCCCCGCATGGTTTTTAAAAATATCTCCAATAAATTCTTCCGGGTAATGCTTTGCGAGAACTTCTTTTAAGCCTCTGCCGCCTGCATATAATTCCAGACAGCCTTCCAGGCCACAGCCGCAGGGCTCGTTTCTTCCAATTACAGGAATGTGGCCAAGCTCCCCTGCCACGCCGTTTTTACCAGAAAGCGGTTCCCCATTCAGCATAATGACATTTCCAAGTCCGGTTCCAACATAAATCCCAATAGATAATCCGTCTGTCGAAATCCGGTTGACTTTCATATCGTAATACATCAGCATGCAGGAATCCTTTTCGCCCCAAACCGGGATACCTAATGCTTCTGTATAAGATACTCCAAACTCTGCCTGGTCAAGCCCCGGGATATTTGGTGTAGACAACACTTTCGTGCGTTCCTTATTCATTGTCGAAGGAAACCCTATACTGACTGCACAAATTTCTATATCCGCTAATGCGGCACAATATTCTTTTAAGATCTCCAACAATTTTTCTCCTGCCTGAGAACCTCTGATCTGTCTGGACGAAGTCTTATACTCATGTATCAGCCTTCCATCTTCTGTGATAGCACCAAGCCTGATATTCGTTCCGCCAACATCCATACCAACAATACACGGTAACATTTTTCTTCTCCTCTCCGGATCGTTATTTCATATTTTTGCACCGTCATTCGTTGTGCAACAGTTGCGCTTTAATCTCATTTTTACGCAATATTTTCTTATATTTTTTCATCATTTTAGCTTTTTGTCAACTGCGATTGTCCTTTCCATGACGCCAGATAATCCAGAGCTGCCCTTTACGCCAGTTCCTGTTGTATACGGTTATATGGAAGACAACGGAAGTACCCCAAATGCCACTTACAGTGTCAGTTCAGACCAGATCATCGGAGGTCAGCTTGCTGCCCAGGAATTAATCCGCAAAGGCTGTATACGCCCGATCGTTCTATTGAATTCCCATTATTCTCCGAAGAACAGCGGTCGATATGATGGATTTTTCAGGACCTTTGAAGAATACGGACATCCAATCCCGGAACGAAATATCATTCACGCTGATGGGATCCGCGGAAATGTAACAGAATTTCATGATATCGTTCAATATTTCATTGCAAAAAATGAATTTCGACAGTATCTATGCCGGAAGTGACTGGCGTGCTTATGGCGCACTGACTGCCCTGTTAGAAGCAGGGATAAAAGTTCCCGAAGACATGAAAGTCCTTAAAGATTAAAGACCGACAAACCCAGCATTTGTGCCGGTTGTCGGTCCTTTTTGCTTACCTCTCCCTCTTTACAGCCGGACATCCACATACATGCCCGGTTCTTTCTGCGCATTATCATCCGCCCCGGCGCCGTCTTTATCCGTCTGTTCCGCTTTCTTTTCCTCCGCCTTTTCTTCCTCCGTTTCGGTCTTTGTATCCACTTCCGTCTTTGTATCCGCTTCTTTCACTCTGTCATCCTGCGTTGTTTCCGACGCTCCTTCCGCTTTCCGGTTCGCCTCCTTCAGCGTACTCATCCCGGACGCTTCGGCGGTTTCCGCCTTCCGTCTTGCCTCGGCGAGCTCCGCTTCCTTCGCCTCCCCGCCGCCATCCTGTTTGATCTCGGCCGCCAGCACGTCCGCCCTGCCTTCCATCTTCTTCGCAGTGCCCTCCTGTACCTGCGCCTGCTTCAGGGAAGCATCCGCAGAGAGCACAGCCTGCATGCCCGCCGTGGAAAATCCGCTCTCCTCCCCTGCGGTCTTCTGATTCCCTTTGACCGCCTCCGAGGCTGCCCTCTTTTCCTCCTGTTCCTGCTTTCTCACCTCCGCCTGATGCTGCCTCAACTGCACGTTCAGGTCGCTGATCTCCTTCTGGATCTCCTGCCGCTTCTTCATTTTTTCTTCCGCGCTCAGATCCTTATTGACAGATACTTCCTGCAGCCTTTTTCTGGCATCCTCGATCTGCTTCTGGATAGCCCTGCTCTGGGCATCCGCCGCTTTTCCTGCTCCCGCCTGCGGCGCCCCCGCTGTGTTCCCGCTAATACCGTTGATATTCATGTCTTTTCCTCCTATTTTAAGTCGCTGCGCGACGGCACTAAAGGGTAAAGTCACTTCGACACACATCCCATGAGAGGAACTTTCATTCGATGGAACCCTCATGAAAGTTCCTCTCGTGCGCCTTCGCGACTTTACCTATAAGTCGCTGCGCGACGGCACTAAGAATTGTCGCCTGCGACAATTTGGTAAAGTCACTGCGCAGCTTTATTCTTATACAGCTTTTCGGAGTCCGCAGCCCCAAAATAAACCGCCATGTAGCCAAACACCCTTTTTTCGTTGTAAACAAAACTCCTGCTTTCGGCACATGAACAGTCCCCTTATCCCCATACGGCCGGAGCCTTTCCTATCGATCCCATCGATCCGGATCATCACACCAGCAGCATGGCCACCAGTTTAAACGACCCCCCATCCTGCTCTATCGCGATATCCCCGTGATACTTCTGCGCCACCTTCTGAATGTTCACCAGCCCGAACCCGTGCGACGCCCCCTCCTTTGTCGTAGGCGGCAGGCCGCTCTCCTTCTCTATCCTCCTTACTTCCGCCGCACTGTTCTTCACTTCTATCATAAAGACATTGTTTCTGCGGTAGGAAGATACCAGAATATAGGCCTCTTCGCACACCTTTGCCGCCTCTATCGCGTTGTCCAGCGCATTGTTCAGGATCACGCTGACATCAAAAGCGCTCAGTTTCGTGTCCTCCGGAAAGTGGAACCCCTGCGTAAAAGCGATCTTTTTCTCCTTCGCCTCCTTTTTCTTTTCCCTCAGGATCACGTCGGTAACAGGATTGCCGCTCTTCATTTCCGGGATCCTCTCACACACCTGCTCCTTTAACTGCGTGATATATTTTCCGGCCTCCTCATTTTCTTCACACAGCTTTTCCAGTGTCATGATGTGATTTGCCATGTCATGTTTCAAGCTTCGGATATCATCATAGAGCTTTTCCACTTCGGCGATATGCCGTTTCATCTCCCTGATCTGCCCCGACAGTACCGCCTCCTCCTTTTCTCTCCTCTGACTGCTCTTGATACGTTCGTACGAACCGATGACCGTGAGCACCGCAGCAAAGGAAGCCAGCATAAAAAATGCCTGTAGCAGTATATAGGCGGAATAATGGTTCCATATATACTTTCCGGTATCTTTTTCATAGGCGTTCACAGCAAAATAAAATATCCCGTGCCCCGCCGCAACGGAAAAAAGGGGCGCCGAGACAAGCGCCAGCTCCCCTTTCGTCATATTCTCCGTCTTATAACAGTACGCCCTGTGGATCAGCCCGACGCACAGCGCCATACACAAAAAGTGCAGCGCAATGTCAAAAACCTCCATCGCGGCATACAGCCCCAAATGCAGCGGATAACTGTGCGCTCTGCCAAAAGCAGCCATAAGAAAACTGTATACTCCCCTCCACAGCACCAGCGTGATCCCCCAGGTGATCCACTGCAGCAGATAAAAGATCAATGCCAGAAAAACCTTCTGCCATACATTTCTCCGGTCCACATAATATGTCACGCAAAGAGCCGCCGCTGTGCTCACTGCGTACACCGGTATGACGCTCACCTCCTTTGGATAGAAGGCGGCGGACAGCATGAGGGCAGCATAGACGATTCCCGGCAGCGCCCCCTCAAAAAAGCGCCTTGCTTTTCCCCCGGCCAAACCGTCCTGCCGCTCCTTCCCGCCAAGCCAAAAAGGCTTTACGAGACGGCACAGAAAATATGCCCTGATCACGATCAGCCCCACCTGCGATATGCGGGATGTCAGATCCCAGTAAAACTCCCAGTCCGTCATACCCTTCCCTCACTCCATGTTCTCCGGTTATACTGCAGATAACTTTTCACAAACAGCGGATAATTCTTTTTCGCCAACGGCACAATCCCCTTTTCCAACGTGATCTCAGAGCCGTCATACTTTACCACATACCGGAAATTCACAAGATAGGACCGATGGGGCCTGAAAAAATCCTCCCCCGCCAGCTTCTGAAGCTCCGACAGCTTTCCGTAATATTCCACATCCCCCGTCGCCGTATGCAGGACGACCTTCCGGTTAAAAACTTCCGCATATACGATCTCCTGCAGGCACACTTTGATATGGCTCCCGCCCGAGAGGATCATCATATATTTTCCCTCTTCCTGCGTCCCCTCCCTGCCCGTATATTCCTCCAGCTCCCTGCATTGCTCCACTGCCCCGAGGAGTACGGATGTGAATTTCCGTTCCGAAAAAGGCTTTACCAGATAGTGGAAGGCGCCCACATCAAAAGCGCCGAACACACAGTCCTCCCTCGCCGTCACAAAGATCAGGATCATCCTTTTATTCTTTTCCCGGATTCTCCGGGCCACCTCCATCCCGCCCATCCCCGGCATCTGGATGTCCAGAAACAGGATGTCCGGCACCCTGTCCGCCGAGAGTACCTCCTCCCCCGAAGCATAGCACAACACTTCCTCCTCCGGGCAAAACTCCCGCACTTTCTCCGCCAGTATCCTCCGCACCTTTTCCTCATCATCGCAAATCGCTATCCACATCTTTTCCTTCCATTTTCTTTTTATTTTCTCTTTATTTCCGCGAGCAAAATGCCAAGCTTGCTTGGCATTAGCCAAAGTGCCGTGCTTAAAGCCAACTTTTGGTTGGCTTGAGCATATTAGCGACTGCCGCGAGGGTGTAATACCCCGTAGCTTGCTGCGGGGTATTACACCCTTCCCCATCTGCAATCATTTCCCTGTAATCATATCATAAAACGAAGCAATTCAGTTTACTTGTTATCACAGACTTTGCAGTAAATGTAAAATCCTGAGCTGAACTGCTGCCACAGAATGCCCATAAAAAAAGTTATATGAACATATCGGAAAAAAGCGGCATATGACATACCTGCATGTTGTGAAAAGCACTTTTTCTGTTGCGAAATATTCAGGGCAAAAGTGTGCGGGCACAGCGGACACAATTATAAAAAACCGCTGATTTTCCAGACACAATACGGCAAAATAGACAATGAAGTCCTATACGAAGTGTGCTATAATAAGCCTGTTAAAAATTTATCACAAAAGAGGACTGACCATTATGAAAGAATTTATGAAGCGAAAAAATATTATTTTCTCCATGAAACGATACGGCGTGGACTGTCTCGGTGCCATGGCGCAGGGACTGTTCTGCTCCCTCCTGATCGGTACGATCATCAAGACGCTCGGACAGCAGGCCGGCATAGAATATCTCGTGACGGTGGGCACCTACGCCGCCAATATGGCGGGGCCAGCCATGGCGATCTCCATCGGCTTCGCCCTGCAGGCGCCTCCCCTTGTACTGTTTTCCCTTGCGGCGGTAGGCGGCGCCGCCAATGAATTAGGCGGTGCCGGCGGGCCTCTCGCAGTTCTGGTCATCGCCATCCTGGCAGCCGAATCCGGTAAACTTGTCTCCAAGGAGACAAAGATCGATATCCTCGTCACTCCTTTCGTGACGATCTTTATCGGCGTAGCCTTATCTTCCCTTCTTGCCCCTGGCATCGGAGCCGCTGCCAGCTCGCTTGGCTCCCTGATCATGTGGGCGACGGATTTACAGCCCTTCCTGATGGGCATCATCATATCCGTGCTCGTGGGCATCGCGCTGACTCTGCCGATCTCCTCCGCCGCGATCTGCGCCGCTTTATCGCTGACCGGGCTTGCCGGCGGCGCCGCCGTAGCCGGATGCTGCGCCAACATGGTGGGCTTTGCCGTGATGAGTTTTAAAGAAAACCGGTGGGGCGGCCTGATCTCCCAGGGGCTCGGCACCTCCATGCTGCAGATGGGCAACATCGTAAAGAATCCCAGGATCTGGATCCCGCCGATCGCAGCTTCCGCCATCACCGGCCCCATCGCCACCTGCCTGTTCAAACTGCAGATGAACGGCACCCCCGTATCCTCCGGCATGGGCACCTGCGGGCTGGTCGGACAGATCGGCGTCTATACCGGCTGGCTGAACGATATCGCGGCGGGCGCGAAAGTTTCCGTCACCGCAATGGACTGGTTCGGGCTGGCCATGGTCAGCTTTATCCTGCCGGCCGTCATCTCCCTTGTTGTGGGAAACCTGCTCAGAAAGATCGGCTGGATCAGGGAAAACGACCTGAAGCTGGAGAATTGATCAACAGTCCAGCATTGTCTTCCCTTCCCCGCACAGGGCTTCAAAATCAGAAACAAATCCTTCTATGGCGGAAGTGACGCTGGCATTCTTTATCAGCCCCTCGATCACATCCGCCGCGATCGTTGCCGCACCGATGCCGTATTTCGCCAGTTCCAGCACCTGCTGTGAATTCTTAAAGCTGGCGGCGAGCACTTCCGTCTTTAAGCCGTTCTTTTTAAAGATATCGTGGATCACCTTTGCCGTGTCGATGCCGTTCGCGCCGAGGTTATCGATGCGGTTTACATAAGGCGCCGCATAGTCTGCACCCGCCATACCTGCAAGATATGCCTGCATCGGCATATAGATCGCCGTCGCCGTTACCCGGTGCCCTTCCCCGGAGAGGATCTTCATCGCTTTTAGCCCCTCCTGCGTGGTCGGGATCTTTACAAAGGTGCCGCCGCCTAGCTCTCCCAGGATCTTATGTCCCTCCGCCACCATATCCTCCGCTTTCGAAGAGATCACCTGCACATGGAGGTCAGCCTCCTCCCCAATGATCTCACGGATCTCCCTCAGCACCTCGTATGGGTTTCTCCCGCTCTTCGCCAGAATGGAAGGGTTGGTGGTAACGCCGTCCACCGGATAATAATCACAGATCTCCCTGATCTTTGCCACATTTGCATCATCGACCAAAAATTTCATCTTGTTCTCCTCCTAAATTTCCATGATCAGATGTTCGATCACAATATCGCCAAATATCGGGCTCCGATATCATTTCCTGCATAAATTTCCGACACTTGTCCATATTAATGACTATGAAAAGAATTCCAAAACACATCGGCATCATCCCGGACGGCAACAGGCGCTGGGCAAAGCAGAACGGACTAAAAAAAGAAGAAGGCTATGCCTACGGCCTTGCCCCTGGCTTAAGGCTCCTGAAAGCCGCGCAGGATTACGGCATACCGGAGCTGACTTTCTATGGATTTACGGTGGATAACTGCAAGCGGCCGAAAGAACAGGTTCTTGCATTCTCCGAAGCCTGCATTGAAGCGGTCAGAATGATAGAACAGGAAAACGCGGAAGTGTACGTGTTCGGCAACACAGGCTCCCCCTGTTTTCCAAAAGAGCTGCTTCCCTATACAGGCCGTATGCGGACGCCGGCTTCCCCTGACGGGAGATTGAAAGTAAACTTTCTGGCAGACTACGGCTGGGAATGGGATATGAAAAACAACTGGGCATCCCGCGATATCCCGCGGATCGATCTGGTCATCCGCTGGGGCGGCATGTGCCGTTTATCCGGCTTTCTGCCTATTCAGACCGTTTACTCCGACATCTATATCGTCAAAGACCTCTGGCCCGATTTTCAGGAACAGCAGTTTGCTGATGCCCTAAACTGGTATCAGAAACAGGATGTCACGCTGGGCGGATAACCGCATTTGCCGGGGAATCTGCCGAAATCCGGCTTTTATACCCTTTCAGACATCCATCTATTCCGTATACCCGGAATACTGCTCCAACAGACAGGCAGATCCTTCCTCAATATCCCTTGCAGACATCCACCCATCCGGCGTATCCGGAATACTGCTCCAGCTCCGGGATCGTCAGTTCTATCGCACTGTTTGAACTGCCGCAGGCGGGAAAAACTGTCTCAAAACGCTTCAGGGATACATCGAGATATACCTCCGCGCCCTCGTTCACCGCAAAGGGACACACCCCGCCTACCGCATGCCCCACCAGCGTTTCCACCTCTTCCGGCGTCAGCATCTTTGCCTTTTTTCCGAATTTTGCCTTATACTTTGCATTGTCAATTTTGGTATCTCCCGCGGCTACGATCAGTACTGCCCGCTCTCCCACCATAAAAGAGAGGGTCTTCGCGATCCTCTGCGGCTCGCAGTGCAGCGCGGCGGCCGCCAGTTCCACCGTTGCACTGGAAACGTCAAATTCCTGAATCCTCTCTTCCATTCCGTATTTTCCGAAATATGCTTTTACTTTTTCGATCGCCATTTTTCTGCTCTCTTTCCGGCCGCCGCAATGCGGATCTCCCTTTTACGGCAGCCTGATTATTTCTGTCTCTTTTCTTTCTCGCTGACTAATTTCATCATCACATTTCATCCGCTCACTTCTTCCGGTTCAGCACCACGATCGCCGCAAAGATAATGCCGACGCCGATCACCCCGAAGATATCCATATGCTCCTTCATCACGACAACGCCCAGCAGCGATGCCACAGCCGGTTCGATGGATGCTATCACTGCCACACGGCTCGCCTCCATATCCTCCAGCGCAAGGTTATAGCAGAAATAAGGACATATATTGCAGACAAAAGCCGCTGCCACCATCCACAGCCCGGCTGCCGGTGCCGCCGCGATCATCCCGGCCAGTTCCTTCAGATCGATCAGGACACATCCTCCCGCTGCCGCCGTCAGAAAAGAATAGAAAAGCACTGTCACCGCATGGTAGCGTTTCAGCAGGATTCCAGCCACAATACTGTAAGAAGCGTATCCCACAGCCGCCGCAATCCCCCAGAGATAGGCAGGCAGCGGATAGGCAAGGCTTCCATGCACGATGCCGGACACAAAGGCGCAGCCTGTGACCGCCATACATACCGCTGCCATCTTGCGAAATGTGATCTTCTCCCGAAAAATAACAGCTGAAGCCAGTGTAACGAACATCGGGGATGTATACAGCAGCACTGCTGCCATCGGCATCGAGGATTTCTCAATGGTGATCCCGTAGCAGACATTGAAAAACAGGAGGCACAAAATTCCCGTCACAAAAAACCACGGCAGATCCCGCAGACGGATTTTCAACAATTCCCTCTTCCCCGCAGCCAGAACAATCCCGACAAGGATCACTGCGATCAGATACCTCCCGACTGTCATCGGCACCGAACTGATGCCGTATGCTCCCAATTTATGGACAAACAGCCCTATACTTCCCCACATGCAGCCTGACAGGGCCGCCAGAACAACCGCTCTTTTTTCTTTTGCACTCATAATCTCCTCCTGATTGGTACAGAGCCATTATATAGCTTTAATAATTTTTCTGCAAATCAGTTTTTTCCCGGGCACGGTGCAAAAAAGACATTTCCGGAAAGCTGTCAGGACGTCGGCTTCCGCAGCGGGCAGTCCGACATGCTGATCCGGTCGCGCAGCGCATTCATCCCGCAGTCAACCAGATAATCCTGCAGGATCGGCAGCGACTGCGAGGATGTCGGCCCGATGATGATCTCCCCGATCAGCTCCGACATATGGAGTCCCAGCCGCCCGCACATCCTGTTCAGATCCAACGGATAATACTTCTTGATCCGCCCCGCCGACACATGATACTTCGGCTCCACGGCAAACTCATTCAGTATAAATGGGGAGATGACCAGCCTGCGTTCTTTCTCCCGCGCAAAGGAGGGATGTTTGAACGCCGCCGACTGTATCCACGCATCGTTCATGATCCCCCGCAGCTCCTGCTGCATCTCCGAAAATGTCTTATCCTCCATCATCAACCGGTAAAATTCGTCCACAAGCCGGTGCTCCCGCATATCCTTCTGGTAATATACGGTCTGCAGCGACACGGCCCCGCCGGTCATTTTCTGCATCAGATTTTCATGGAAAGCGATGCAGACGCCCTGCCCTAAATGCCCGTACCGCTCCCACTGCGCCGCGTCATCCCTGTATTTGGAAAAGCAGGCGGCATACGCCGAATACCGGAATTCTTCCTCCAATTCCTTCCGAAAATACTTCTCGATCACCCGGCTTTTTTCTTCCTCGCCGTCCGCCTGTAACTTTTCCATAACGGCGCGGCAGATCCCCTTCATAAAAAATCTCATCTCCGAAGCGTCATTCATATTCAGAATATTGTTCAGCCTCAGCTCCGCACACCGGATGATACCGTCAAACGCCGCAAAATCAGTGTAGTGGTACAGCATAATCTTCCCTCCGTGAACATAAAACAGCCTGCGTCTTCTCATGGCACACAGGCGCATGGCCTGTATGCTTTTATTTTCCCACTTTCTGTATTATATCATGCCGCATGTCTTATTGCCATAAACTGTTTTATGAAACAATCCTGCATGCCGACAAATGCAGAAAAAATCTTGAATCTTATTCCTTCATATGTTCTCGTCTTTGACAGTTTCCAGATATATAAATCGCTACAGTCCTTATAAATACTGGGCTGCAGCGATTTTGGCTGTTTCATGATATATAGTATTTTATTTTCTCCCTTTACTTTTT
>JAETSN010000013.1 GCA_021769625.1 [Clostridium] symbiosum
TCCATGTATCAAACTTTCCGCAAATCTGCATCAAAACTGCATCATTTCAAAAAAATCCCTGCAGCCTGATTTTTGTATCCACACACTGTTATCCGATCCGGCAAAATTTCCGCTGATCCCCACTTCCAGCAATATCTCATTTTTGTTCCCTCCATTCCTGTTTCCATATACGATACCGCCCGCAGGATCCAGAATATACGCATCATATTCTCCGTTATACAGCTTCTCGATCACCACTCCCGATTCCATGCCGCCGACGGCCGCTTCATTATCTGTTCCTGTATCTATTCCCGTATCTGTGTCTGCGCCTGCCTCATCCGTTTCTGCCTGTCCGTCCAAAAAAGCCATGCATCCCGACAGTTCTCCCTGAATATTCAGATAAATATCCTTATCTTCCGGCGTTACCTCCCAGTAATCCGCCCAGCCCGCCATGCTCATATTCGTAAGATCCATCCGGAGATACATATCATCATCCGTCCAATATCTGTTCTCCAGATCTACTGTAAAGATCATCGGCAGATCCCATCCGTACATATCCATGATACCCAGTTCATCCCCCGCCGTTGCCATGGCATATATCTTATAAAACTCAGTATCCAGACAGACGATCAGCCTGTCCGTCACATATTCGGGCGAATCCCCCACGATCTGCACCTTTTCCGTCTTCATCATCTCTTCATATTCATACTTCCGATATGCCCTCTGCTCATCCGTGATCTCAAAGGACAGTATCCAGAACTGGATCGGCGCCATCTCCGTCCCGGCAGTATCATCCTGCGAACTCATCTGTGTCTGCGCGTAGACAGTAACTTTTTCCCTTGAGACGAGATTCTCCCCGCTCAGCCGGCTCCACCAGTCTTCGTTTAACAGAACATCCCCCTTTTTCTCCTCCATCTCCTGATTGACAAACCGCACCAGCTCTTCATCGCTGATCTTCTCGTCCGTCTCCTCCGCAGCCAGAGCCACAAGCCTGTCCCCCGCCGTTTTCGCTCTCGCTATCGCCATGAGTTTTTCCTGAAAACTGGTATAAGCCACCGCATAGGTGCTCAGATCCATATCCACATAAGTGATCTGCATCAGCGTCCCCGCATCGTACAGATTGTTGATCATCTTGGGCGCCAGAAAAGCGCCCACCGTCAGGATGACCACCAGCAGGATACAAAGGCTCTTTCCCATCAGACTGTCCAGGGAAAACCATTTCTCAGCCCTCTTTTTCTTTCCTGTTTTTTGTTCTCTCTTCGGGACTCTTTTTATGCTTTTCCCGTTTCTCCTCTTTTTTTCAATCATCTTCTTCCTCCTCTTCCGGGAAGAAAACATAAACGCTTGTCCCCGAGCCCTCCTTGCTTTCTATCTTCCAGACGGCATGGTGCAGTTTCACGATCCTGCTGCAGAGCGTCATCCCGATACCGGCGCCGCCTTCCTTTCTCGCCCTAGATTTATCCACCATATAAAACGCCTCCGTGATCTTTCCCACCTCGTCGGCGGGAATCCCACAGCCGTTGTCCTCCACCGTAAAACTGTAACCGTTTTTCTCCTGCTTTCCGACAAACAGGATCTTTCCCTGCTCTCCCTCCCCGTATTGCTTTCTGCCGCAGGCCTTCGACGCGTTATCGATCAGATTGCCGAACAGGGAACAAAGCAGATCCAGATCCCCCCATATGATCCCCGGCGCGATGGCCTTCTCAAACGCCACATTTTTCTCCCACAAAAGCCGCTTTGTAAAACGCTCTATCTCATAGGCGAGCTCCCTGGTCTTCATGGGCTTTAATGTGATCCCCTGCTTGTCCACCCGCACCAGCTCCATCATCTTATAGGAAAGCCGCTCCAGGCGCTTTCCCTGCTTGTATATGTAATCCGAGGAACTCCGTTTTTCCTCCTCCGTCAGATTCATGCTCCGCAGCATATCCCCGTACCCGATGATGGACGTCAGCGGCGTTTTCAGCTCATGGGCAAAAGCGCCGGTAAACTCTTCCTGCCTCCTCGCCGCGTCCTCCAGATCCCAGATACTCTTCTCAAGCCGCCTCGCCATCCTGTTGAACTCCATCATCAGGCTGGCAAGCTCATCCTCCCCTTTTACCTCCACCCGGCTCTGATAATTCCCTCTGGCAAAATCTCTTGTGGCTTTCATCAGCTGCCGGATCGGCTTCGTGAAATGATACGCCAGAAACCAGGAGACAGGAATGGACAGCGCGATCACAAACAGCACCATATTGCGGTACTGTTCATAAAGCCTGTCCCTTGCGTCATACACATATTGGATATTTCTTCCGAATGCCAGATAATAGTTTCCGCTGCTGCTCCCGATCCGGGAGAGCGCCTCCAGATAATGCCCCGCCTCGGTATTCGTGAGCCGCCACATCGCCCTCTCTGTCCCGATATTCTCCGCCATCAGCGCCCCGTAATACATCCCGTTTTTATAGATGAGCTGCCGCTCCTCATTGTAGAGCGCAATGCCGTTCTCCTGATTCCCGATACTGTCCTCGATAGTTTCTGACATCTCTGTCATAACATCGTTTTCAATCGGATACCCCTCCGGCAGAGCTTCCATAGACGCCAAAAGCGCGAACTGAAACATCTTCCACTCTTCCAGTCCCCGCTCCTTTTCCCTCTCCAGCATGATCTGGAAAGACGTCTGCAAAAAAATACAGCCAAATACCGCAAACAGTGAGACCAACAGGCACACGATCGCGGTAAACTGCTTCCAAAATAATTTCATAATATATTGCTCCTGAACCGATACCCCACCTTATATACCGATTCGATCTGCTGCTCCAGCCCCGCCTTCCTGCGCAGCCTCTGCACATGCAGATCCACAGTCCGGGAATCCCCCATATAAGGACTGTCCCAGACCTGCTCATAGATCATCTCCCGGTACAGCGCTCTGTCGGGATTTCTCATAAACAGCAGCAGCAAATCAAATTCCTTGCAGGTCAGATTGATATCCCTGCCGGCCTTTTTCACCGTTCTCGCGACTACATTGATCTCCAGATCCCCGATACTGATATCCTGCTCCACCTTGTGGAACCGACGCAGCACATTCTCCACCCGCGCCAGCAGCTCTATGATCTCAAAAGGCTTCGTGATATAATCGTCCGCCCCCAGCCTCAGCCCCTTCACCTTATCTATCGTCTCGCCCTTTGCCGACAAAAAGATCACCGGCATATTCAGGCTCTTCGCATACTCCAGCAGCTCATATCCGTTGATGCCGGGCAGCATGATATCAAACAGGCACAGATCATAGCTGTTCTTCTCCAGCATATCCGCCCCTGTCTCTCCGTCATTCGCAACCTCACAGCTATAACCCGCATGCTGCAGATTGATCTTGATCAAATTTGCAATCGCTTCTTCATCTTCCACAATCAGTATCTTATTCAAATATTCATCCTGCTCTTTCCGTCTCTCACTGCGCCTTTCCCGCACTTCTGCCCACGGAGAATCCGCCTGTCTTATCCCGAAACTTTCCTATTATAAGACGATCCTACACCGCACTTGCATCAAAGTTGTGTCATTTTCCTTATGAATTGTTGCAGAATTTCTTAAGATTTTATTTAAAGTCATATGACCTGTCATATACCACCAAGTATAGCATGGTTCTATGGATTTTTCTACTATTCCATTCCTATGGAGATCGATTTCCCGATCACGCAAAATAAGAGGATTTCACCCGTGAAAGTAAAATCCTCCAATCATTCTGTAAAACACTTTCCCGCACTCAGCGGATCTTTGTCACACTCTCTCCGGATACCAGCTGAAAAGGTACCACCTTATGGATCGGATGCCCGCTGCGGACAAACGCCCGAAGAAGCGAATCCACCCCCTGTTCCGCAAGCTGTTTCGTATCCTGTTTGATCGTCGTAAGCCGCGGCAGGGAATACTGCCCGGTGACAACACCGTCATATCCCACCACGGAAATATCCTCCGGCACCCGTTTGCCCATATCGCAGAATGCGCGGATCGCCCCGAGCGCCATCACATCGCTCAGCGCAAAGATTGCCGTCAGATCCGGCCTCCTCAACAGCAGCCGCTTTGCAGCCGCGTAGGCGTCCGGCATGGAGTAACGGCACTGCTCGCACTGCTGCTCCAAATCCAGCGGGACATGCAGCCGCCTGCAGGCTTCCCTGCAGCCCATCAAGCGGCGGTAACTGATCTGCGAATCGGACAGATTGCCGCCCAGTACACCGATATTGCGATGCCCCAGACGCACCAGAAGATCTATCACCTGTTCCGCCGCCTGCTCGTCATCGGTCGTGAAGGAGGACAGGTTATCAAAGCCCAATCCCTCCGCACTGTTCGTCAGCAGCACACTGGGCACTCTGATCGGCGCGAAATCCGCTTTGAACTGCTCCAGATCACCGCCCAGAAACAGAAACCCACGGGGCCTGCGCTCTCTGCAGAGCTTCAGCGCATAAGCCACCTCATTGGCATCCTCATCCAGATAATAGACCGCGGCATCCTGGTCTGCCTCCAGCAAAAGCGCCTGAATCTCTTCCACCAGATCGGCAAACAACAGATTTTTCGTTCCTTTGACAATGATCGCGATGCTGCCGCTCGCCTGCTGCTTTAAATGTTTTGCGTTGGAGTTCGGCATAAAGCCGTACTCCTCCACAACCGTCATTACTTTCCTGCGCGTTTCCTCGCTGACATCCGGATGATTGTTGAGTGCCCGGGACACCGTTGCCACACCGCATCCGGAAAGTTTCGCAATATCCTTGATGGTCATTTCGGCTCCCTTCATTTCCGGCCTCTGCCCAACACCTGCAAAAGCCGGAATATTACTTGTTCTTCATCAACCTTTCACCGCACCGGCTGCCACACCCTTGATGATATGCTTCTGGCAGGCAAGATAGAAGATGATGACAGGAATGATACTCATCAGGATAAGCGCCATCGTCGCACCCAGATCCACCGTACCGTAACTGCCCTTCAGATACTGGATATGGATCGGGATCGTGCGGTACTCGTTGATATCGAGCACCAGCACCGGCAGCAAATAGTCATTCCAAACCCACATGATCTCCAGAATGCCCACGGAGATCATCGTCGGCTTCAACATCGGCACGACAACGGTAAAGAAGGTCCTCACCGGACCGCAGCCGTCGATGGATGCCGCCTCTTCGATCTCCAGCGGGATCGCCTTCACAAAACCCACAAACATAAAGATCGCAAGCCCGGCGCCGAATCCCAGATAGACGATGGGGATCGTCCAGGGTGTATTCAGATGCAGCTTATCCGCTGTCTTGGACAGGGTAAACATTACCATCTGGAACGGCACCACCATGGAGAACACACACAGGAAATAGACCGCCCGGCAGAATACCGAGTCCACCCTTGCGATATACCATGCCGCCATGGAAGTACAAAGCAGGATCAAAAACGTTGACAGCAGTGTGATCACAACGCTGTACATCACGCTCTTCACGAAGGGATAGTTGCCGAAAGTCATACCATTGATAAAGTTATCGAAACCGGCGCTCATCTCCCCCGTAGGAAGGGCAAACGTATCTGTCTTTACATAAGTGTTCTGCTTAAAAGAGTTTATCACCACCGCCAGCACCGGCAGCACATAGATGATGCTGACCACCGACAGTATGACCGAAAGAGCAGTTTTGCGGCCGTTTGCCGCCGAAATTGTATTCTTTTTCATTACTGCTGTACCTCCTTTCTGCGCGTATAAGCAAGCTGGAGCAGCCCAAGGCCCGCCACTAAGATGAAGAAGATCACTGCCTTCGCCTGCGCCACGCCCTGCGAAGTGGTATTGGAACTGTAGAACGTATTATAAATATTTAACGCCAGCATTTCTGTTGTCTTGATGGTCGTTCCGCCCGGCTGGATCACGAAAGGCTGCCCTCCGGTGAGCGCCAGGTTCTGGTCAAAGAGCTTGAAGCCGTTTGTCAGGGAAAGGAAAATACAGATCGTAAAGGAGCTCATCACGTTGGGGATCGTCACCTTGAATAAGGTCTGCAGCGATGTCGCCCCGTCGATGCGCGCCGCCTCCAGGATATCCCCCGGCACATTCTGCAGCCCCGCGATATAGATGATCATCATATAACCGATCTGCTGCCAGCACATTAAGATGATCAGCCCCCAGAAGCCGTATTTGCTCTCCAACAGAATGGATGTCTGATAACGTCCGAGAATGCCGTCGAAGATCATGGACCAGATGTAGCCAAGCACGATGCCGCCGATCAGGTTCGGCATAAAAAATACGGTACGGAACAGGTTGCTGCCCTTGATCTCCAATGTCAGAAAATATGCCACCATGAATGCCAGCACGTTGATGATCGCCAGCGATACAATCGCAAACATCGCCGTATACCAGAATGCATGGCGGAACGATGCATCCTGAAAAACTTTCACATAGTTGTCAAAGCCGATAAATTTTGCATCAGAAATCAGGCGGAACTGGCACATGGACAGCCAGATGCCCTGTATAAAAGGCCAGATGAAGCCAATGGTAAAAGCGACGAGCACCGGGCCCAAAAACAGAAATCCCCAGCGCCTGGTAGCCTTTTTCATGGAATTACTATTGGTGTTTTTCGTGTTTTTCATAGTATCAACCCCCCGGGTTTGGTTTTGAAATAGTGAACTGTGAACTCAAAAATCCGAAATGGTTTCTTATTTCGGCGAAATATTTTTTCGGCGAAATATTTTTCGCTGGGAAAGGCGGGGCGGATAAATGTCCGTCCCGCCTTCTTTTATATCAGTCTTATATTATTCTTTCCATCATGCTGCCATAGACAGCACAAATCTTTATATTTTTATCAGCCGTTTACGTTATTATATTCCACTGCCCAGCCGTCTACGAAAGCTGTGCGTACTGTCTCCCAGTTTGCGTCGGACTGATCTGCGTTATACTGGTTCAGAGCGCTCACCAAAGTAGCACGATAGGAATCTACGTTGGGCTGGAAGTTGGTCGCCCAGTTCATCACATAGCATCCGTCAGCCGTGTATGCATCAGCTGCTGCAAGGAAGCCGTTGGTGGACTCTGCCGCCTGCTTGTAAGGCATAACGCCGAAGGTATCTACCAGCTTACGGGAAGCATCGGGATCTGTCACACACCATACCATGAAGTCCATCGTCGCCTGCTGATCTGCCTCGGAAGCCTTGCTGTTGATCGCCCAGCAGTTCTCTGTACCGCAGTTAAGGCCTGCTTTCTCTTCGCCTTCCACGCCGCAGTAGTAGGGGATCATCGTAGCATTCGGCACATCGCCCTTCACCGCTTCATACTCCCAGGAACCGTTTACAAAGAATGCTGCTTTTCCTGTCTTGAACTCGTTCTCTGCGTCATGGCCGCCGGTAGCCAGCTCCTTCGGGTCTGTCAAGCTGTTGTTGATACAGAGGTCATACAGGTTCTTGAAGTTATCCATGTACTTGCCGGAGATGGTTGCCGGACACTCTGTCCAGGGTGTACCCTCCTGCTCGTAATAGTATTCAAGGTTTGCCATATGTCCTGTGAAACGCCAGGAAGAAGAACCATCCATATCGGAGGAAGAGAATGCGTCAAAGCCGAGTTCTCCTGCGCGGGAGTGGATATCTTCCGCCACTGCCTTCAGGCTTTCGAAATCTTTGATCTCATCCATTGTGTGGCCCGCTGCTTCGATCAGGTCGGGATTTACGATGATGCCGTAGCACTCATAGCAGTAACCGATGGAAACAAGCTTGCCGCTCTCGTCATAGAGGTTGTAAGCGTCTGTGTTCAGTTCATTGGCGATCGGTGTGCCCGTCAGATCCAATGCATATTCCGCCCAGCTCTTTACGCCTTCCTGATTCCCGATGACAAACAGAGTCGGGGGTGCGGATTTATCCATTTCAGACAACAGTGTTGTGGAATAAGTACCGGAAGCAGCGGTAACTACTTTCACCGGCACGCCGGTCTGATCCGTATATGTCTTTGCGATATCCTGTAATACCTCGTCAGATTCAGGCTTAAAGTTCAGCCAGTAAACGGAACCCGATCCGCTGTCCTCCGCAGCCGGAGCTTCCGCGCTTTCTTCCGCTGCCGGAGCTTCAGTACTCTCATCTGTCGCCGGAGCCTGTGCGTCGTCACTGCTGCTGCCGCAGCCTGCCAGCATGGACAGGGAAAGAACTGTGCCGAGAGCCAGTGCTAAAAACTTTTTGTTCTTTTTCATTTTTGTGTCCTCCTGTTTTGATAAATGTGTTGTTGCAGAAAACGCTACCGGAATCGTTACTGGTAACGTTTCCACTTCATACATATTGTAATCTTTTCCAAAGAAATTTGCAAGAGAAAGTTTTCATATATATCAAATTCGTGAATATGTCAAAAAACAAGAGCTAATTTTTAGCAATTCTGCACAACGTTTTCTCTGTCAATGCATGGAAAGGAATCCTGTTTATTTCTTATATGATAAAAACAGCCCGGATAGAATATCCCTGCATCACTCCTGTCAAAGGGATATTCTATCCGGGCACCCGCCATGGGATCACTCCCAGTTCATCCGCCCATATCGCAGGGCAGTCTCACGTATCTCATTCTGCAGCTTCGCGGAAAGCTGTTTTTCGGTGATGCGCCACCGCCAGTTCGTCCCCACCGTGGAAGGCTTGTTGATCCGGCTGCGGTTGTCGAGCCCCAGATAATCCTGCAGCGGAATGATACAGTCTTTCGCCCTGCTGCGCATGATCAGGGCAATAAAAGAGCGATACAGTTCATTGTCCGGCATCAGGTGGTCACAGAGATAATCCCTGGCCATCTGCCTCTCCTTCTCAGTGATGGACCAAAACCATCCGGTGATCGTCTCATTATCGTGGGTGCCCGTATAGGCCACGCTGTTCTCAATATAATTATGGGGCAGGTAATCGTTGGCCGCGCCGGAATCCCGCGAATCAAAAGCAAATTCCAGCACCTTCATCCCCGGAAAACCGCTCTCTCGTACGAGCTGTCTAACAGAATCCGTCACATAACCCAAATCCTCCGCAATGACCTCCCGTCTGCCAAGGCGCCTCTCTACATTGCGGAACAGATCAATGCCCGGTCCCTTCTCCCAATGTCCTTCTTTCGCTGTCCTTGCGCCGTAGGGAATGGAAAAATATTCATCAAACCCCCTGAAATGGTCGATCCGCACCACATCGTACAGCTTGAAACAATATGAGAGCCTTGAGATCCACCACTCATAACCGGTGCTCCGGTGATAGTCCCAGCGATAGAGCGGATTTCCCCAAAGCTGGCCGTCTGCAGCGAAACCGTCCGGCGGACAGCCCGCCACGGCAATGGGAATATTCTGCCCATCCAGCTGGAACAGTTCCGGCCTCGCCCAGGCATCCGCACTGTCCATCGCCACATAGATCGGGATATCCCCTATGATGCGTATCCCTTTTCTGTTCGCGTAATCCTTCAGCGCATACCACTGTTCAAAGAATTTATACTGCAGATATTGATGGAATTCGATCTCAAAATAGAGCTCCCGCCTGTAATAATCCATCGCATAGCCGTACCGGAGCCTGATATCCTCCGCCCATTCGCTCCATGCCGCGCCGTCAAAGCGGGACTTTACCGCCATAAACAGGGCATAATCGGAAAGCCACCACCGATTTTCCTCCACAAAACGCAGATATGCCGGATTTTCCGTGACATGGCTTCGCTCGTAGGCCTTGCGCAGCAGCGGATAGCGGTTATCATAGAGCTTTTTATAGGCAATATCCTGTTTTTTATTTCCCAGATCGGCAGCCTCACACTCTTTTTTTGTCAGCACGCCCTCCTCGATCAGCGCTTCCAGACTGATAAAATAAGGGTTTCCGGCAAAAGTGGAAAAAGACTGGTAGGGAGAATCGCCGTAACTTGTGGGGCCTAACGGCAAAATCTGCCAGTAAGTCTGCCCGGCAGCCTTCAGCCAGTCCACAAAATCGTAAGCCTCTTTGGAAAAGCAGCCGATGCCGTAAGGGGACGGCAGGCTGAATATTGGGAGTAAAATACCGGCAGTTCGTTTCATCAATACAGACCTTCTTTCTCTAAACTGTATTTGATAATATCACGTTCCGGTTTTTCTTTCAAGAGCGGTTTCGTTCAGTCCGAAGGTTGTTAGGTTAACGAAAGCGGACGCCATGAGAGTAATAAAATCCTCCGTCGCCGCGCTCTCGCTCCAAAAAAGCGTAGCGGTACTAGGCTCGAAAATACCTCGCCAAGTGCCGACGCTTTTTAAGGGGCTCCTTGAGGATTTTATTACTCTCATGGCTGGTTATCGTCTAAATTGTTATCAGTCCTCCTCGTCCGTCTCATGGTACGCCAGTTTGATATCCTCCTTCGTCAGGTGCCTGAACCGCTTCAGCCCCGCGCCCAGGATCCTGAAACTGTTGACGATCGTGTCGAATACGCCCGACTGATACATATTGACGAAGATAATCCCGATCGGCACCGCCACGATCATGCCGAAGATCCCCGAAACCTTATAGCCGATATAGAGCAAAAACACGGTCGGCAGCGTATGCATCCCCATAGAATCCCCCATGATCTTCGGCTGGATCACCTGCCGCACGATCTGGGAAACACCCCAGATGACCGCCAGTCCGACGGCAAGCCTGTAATTTCTCCCGAACACCTCAAACACGATCCAGGGCCAGAGGATCGTCCCCGTCCCGAAGACAGGCAGAAAATCCAGGATCGCGATAAAGATCGCCAGCACCGGCGCATAGCTGATCTGCAAAATGAATAGTCCCGCCGTCACGATCAGATAGATCCATATCTCTATCTTGAGCTGCGCCTTCAGGTATCCGCCCACCGCACTGGATAAACTCACCCGGATCATATCCCAGTATTTTTTCATGGTCTCCGGCATATAGTCCTGCATAAAATTCCGCATGTTGGCGCGCTCCGCCGTAAAGGCAAAGGCCGCCACGAGACACATGATGATCGCCACGAACAGGTTGGGAAGCTGCTTTGCCACATTCCCGAGCCATGACATGGACGGACTGCCCAGGCCAGCCACCCATTCTCCCAGAAAGGTCTCCACATTCTCAAAAAAGTAAGCCCAGCTCTCCTGCACATCCGCCGGCAGCGACACAAAAAACCTGGACAGGCTGCGGCTGATCTCGTCGATCTGGATCTGCAGGCTCTCCCATATATCCGGCAGATCCCGCACAAGCCCCTGTATCTGGTCGATCAGGAATGCCGCCACACCGTATCCGATCAAAATGATCACCGCGATGACCGCAATGATCACGCACGCCGTTCCCGCCTTCCTTCTGATCTTTAACTTTTCCTCCAGAAATTTCACCATGGGGCTCGCCAACAGCGCAATGATCCACGCCACCACAAAGGGCATGAAAAATGACAGCACTCTGGGCAACACCGTGATCAGCAGCACCAGCCCGATCAGCGCCAGTGCGATATTGGTGAGTGCCTTGCAATATGCTTTTGTTTCCTGTTTCATTTTCTGTTCTCCTGTATTTCCGCTGTCTCATCCTCCCCAAAGGAGGCAAGCATATCATCCAGCAGCGCATAGATCTCATCCCGCCCCTGCTTTGTCAGAGCGGAAAAAGGAATGACGATCGTCTCCTTCGGTGCATTCAGCCCCTCCCGTATCATCTTCAGATGCTTTTGAAGCTGGCTGCGGTTGATCTTATCCATCTTTGTCGCGATGATGATCGGAAAATATCCCTGGGCCGTCATCCATTCATACATCTGCTTATCGTTTTTCCCCGGCTCATGCCTGATATCGATGAGCAAAAATACCGCGTACAGCATCTCGGAGGTATGGAGATATCTCTCTATCATCTTTCCCCATTTTTCCTTGACCGAAACATTCGCGTTTGTATAGCCGTATCCCGGCAGGTCCACCAGATAAAAATCATCATTCACATTATAGTAATTGATCGTCTGGGTCTTTCCCGGCTGGGAGCTTGTGCGCGCCAACGACTTCCTGTTCATGATCGCATTGATCAGGGAGGACTTCCCCACGTTGCTCTTGCCCGCAAAGGCGACCTCCATTTTTGTATTTTCCGGAAACGTGCTTGTGATACCGCACACCGTCTCCAGTTCCACTTTCTTGATGACCATATTTCCCCCTTTATATTAGACGCAAAAATCCGCCAAAAAGATTCTTTTTTTGCAAAAATATTTATAAAAAATCAAGAAGAGAGCGCACCACTACTGCACGCCCCCTTTTCTCCTTTATTTTTGTCTCGACCGATACCTACGCGTTCTGTGGACAGACTTATCGGTTTTCTCTTCCCGCAGATGCAGTTTTACCTCTCGGTTTCTCAGTTTGCTTCCCGCAGCTTTTCACCCCTGTGAAGCACCAGCGGCCCGCTTTTTCCCTCCACCGCATTTTTGGTGATGATGCACTCCTCGATCGTCTCGTCCGAAGGGATCCGGTACATCACATCCATCATCGCATGTTCCATAATGGAGCGAAGGCCTCTGGCGCCGGTCTTTCTCTCCATCGCCATCTTCGCGATGGCTTCCACGGCTTCCTCCTCAAACTCCAGCTTTACGCCGTCCAGGTCAAAGAGTCTCTGATACTGCTTGATCAGCGCGTTCTTCGGCTCCTTCAGGATCCGTTTCAAAGCCTCCTCATCCAGCCCTTCCAGAGCCACATTGATCGGCATACGTCCCACAAACTCCGGAATCAGCCCGAACTTTACCAGATCCTGCGGCGTCGCCTCCTTCAGCAGGGAATCCTTGCCGTAGATATTCTTTTTAGCGGATACTTCCGCCCCGAAACCGATGGACTTGCGGTCCAGCCTTGTCTCGATGATCTTCTCAAGCCCGTCAAAAGCGCCGCCGCAGATGAACAGGATATTGGTCGTGTCGATCTGGATCAGTTCCTGATGGGGGTGCTTCCTGCCGCCCTGGGGCGGTACGCTGGCCTCCGTGCCCTCGATGATCTTCAGGAGCGCCTGCTGTACGCCCTCGCCGGACACATCCCTTGTGATGGACACATTCTCGCCCTTTTTGGTGATCTTATCGATCTCGTCGATATAGATGATGCCGAACTGCGCCCGCTCCACATCGTAATCCGCCGCCTGGATCAGTTTGAGCAGGATGTTTTCCACATCCTCACCCACATATCCGGCTTCCGTCAGCGTGGTCGCGTCCGCGATCGCAAAAGGTACGTTGATGATCTTCGCGAGAGTCTGTGCCAGATAGGTTTTTCCGGAACCGGTAGGCCCCACGATAATGATATTGCTCTTCTGCAGTTCCACATCATCCGGCCCCTGTTCCGCCAGCACGCGCTTATAGTGGTTATACACCGAGACCGCCAACACCTTCTTTGCCTCTTCCTGCCCGATCACATAATCGTCCAGAAATTCCTTGATCTCCACCGGCTTCAAGAGATTGATCTCCATCTCGTCCTGCACCGGCTGCTCTTCCTCGTACTCCTCCTCAATGATATCCGCACAGATATCCACGCATTCATCGCAGATATAGATACCATTCGGACCGGCGATCAGCTTTCTCACCTGATCCTGGGTCTTGTTACAGAAGGAGCATCTCACTCTGTTGTCATTATTCTTTCCTGCCATTTATTTTCTGATTCCTTTCCCGCCGTCCGGAACTTCCTCTTACTCTTTCTTGGAATCTTCGTCTTCCTTCTCGCGGTTTGTCATAACTTTATCAATAATACCAAATTCCATCGCTTCCTGCGCGCTCATCCAGTTGTCGCGCTCCGTCGCCGCGCAGATCACTTCATAATCTTTGCCGGTATTCTCCGCCAGCATACGGTTTAATTTTTCTTTTGTCTTAAGCAGATGCTTTGTGGTGATCTCCACATCCGTCGCCTGCCCCTGAGCGCCGCCTAAAACCTGATGGATCATCACTTCCGCGTTGGGAAGCGCGAACCGTTTTCCCTTTGTGCCGCCCGCTAAGAGGAAAGAACCCATGCTCGCCGCAAGGCCGATACAGTTGGTGGATACGTCACACTTAATGTACTGCATCGTATCGTAAATTGCAAGCCCTGCCGATACGGAGCCGCCTGGGCTGTTGATATAGATCTGGATATCCTTTTCCGTATCCATCGCCTCCAGATATAAAAGCTGAGCCGTGATGGACGCCGCCATGGAATCGTCCACCTCGCCCACCAGAAAAATGATCCTCTCAGCCAAAAGGCGGGAATAAATATCATAGGAACGCTCGCCCTGGTTTGTCTGTTCAATAACATATGGTGTTAAGTAATTTTTTGTCATAGCCCTTTCCTTCTTTCTCAGTTTTTTTATAAAAACTTCAGTCTTTTTTAAGACCTCTCTTTAGACAACCAATGCTATAAAATCCGATCATTCAAATTTTATAGCATTGGGGCATGTTTTATTCTGTTTACTCTTCTGTATTTTCCTTTTCTACCGCATTTTCCGCCACAAATTCGATCGCTTTGCGCACTGCGATGTCCGCCATGATGGATTTTTTCTCCTTCTCACCCATCATCTCCTTCACCTTGTCCACTTCGATCTGGTAAGCGTCCGCCATCACCTTCATCTCTTCCTCATACTCCTCCTCGGAAGCAGTGATGTTCTCCGCCTTTGCCACAGCCTCCATACACAGTCTGGATTTGATCTTTCTCTCCGCCTGGGGCTTTAACTGCTCAAGCATGCCCTCTTTCGTGGAACCCGTCATCTGCATATACTGTTCCATCTGGATCCCCTGCATTGTGATCCTCTGGGCAAACTGGTCATACATCTGGCGCTGTTCTGTGGCGAGCATCGCATCGGGGATCTCGATCTCGGCATTCTCCACGACCGCCGCCATTGCCGCGTCTTCCTTCTCGTCCTTCACCTGTTTTGCCTTTTTCTCTTCCAGGCCTTTTCTGACGTTTTCCTTATACTCTTCCAGCGTATCGTACTCGGAAACCTCGGAGGCGAACTCATCGTCCAGCTCCGGCAGTTCCTTCGTCTTGATCTCTTTCACGGTACATTTAAATACGGCGTCTTTCCCTGCAAGATGCTCCGCGTTATAATCTTCCGGGAACGTGACGTTTACTTCCACTTCCTTATTCAGTTCCGCACCGATCAACTGCTCTTCAAAGCCCGGAATGAACGCGCCGGAACCGATGGTCAGCGGGTAATTCTCACCCTTGCCGCCCTCAAACGGGACACCGTCTACAAAGCCCTCAAAATCCAGTTCCGTCATATCGCCGTCCTGCACCGCCCGGTCCTCCACGGACACCATTCTTGCACTGTTGTCCCTCTCCTTATCGATCTCCGCGTTTACTTCCTCTTCCGTCACTTCCGCAGAAAATTTATCGATCGCAACGCCCTTATACTCGCCCAACTTTACTTCCGGCTTTAAAGCGACCACCGCGGTAAAGATAAAGGGCTTTCCGCTCTCGATCTGTACTACGTCGATCTCGGGGGAGGAAGTGATCTCCTCCTCGCACTCCTCATACGCCTTTTCGTAAGCATCGGGAATGATCTCGTTTGCCGCATCCTCATAGAAAATCCCTGCGCCATACATATTTTCAATCATTTTCCGGGGTGCTTTGCCTTTTCTGAAACCCGGAATCTGGATTCTGTTTCTCTGTTTCTTATAGACCGTATCCACAGCCTTCTCAAATTCTTCGGCCGACACTTCGATGGTCAGCTTTGCCATACTCTTTTCCAGTTTTTCTACCTGTAAACTCATTCTCCTATTTTCCTCCTTCATGGTCTTTATCCCCATGTACACAGTCATTTTACGATTATAGCATAGTTTTTTTTCAAATACCAGTGTTTTTTCCTGAATTTAAGCCCTTTCTTTCACATTATTCCGGCATTTTCCCATCTTTTCACCCCGGAATCACTCAGAATCCGTCTTCATCGTCAGCGCGATCCTCTTCTTCACAGGATCCACGGAGATCACCTTCACATCCACGATGTCTCCCACGCTGACCGCCTCCAGCGGATGTTTGATAAACCGATCGGTCATCTGAGAGATATGCACCAGCCCATCCTGATGAACGCCGATGTCCACAAAGGCGCCGAAGTCCACGATGTTGCGCACGGTTCCCTTTAAGGTCATGCCCGGCTTTAAATCCTCCAGATCCAGCACATCGCTGCGCAGGATCGGCGCGGGCATATCCTCCCTCGGATCCCTCGCGGGCTTTTCCAGCTCCTTCACGATATCCTCCAGCGTCAGCTCCCCGATGCCCAGCTCCTGCGCCAGTTTCTTTTTATCTTTTATCTTTGAGGAAAGACTTCCCGCCTTCTTCCCGTTTCCCTTCGCCTCCTTCTGGAGCAACCGCACATCCTCCATGGTCAGCCCCAGCTTCTCCATCAGTTTTTCCGCCGCCTCGTAGGACTCCGGGTGTACGCTGGTGGCATCCAGCGGATTCTCCCCGTCCGTAATCCGCATAAATCCGGCGCACTGTTCAAAGGCTTTCGGCCCCAGCTTTGCCACCTTCAACAACTGCTTTCTGGAGAGAAATCTTCCGTTTTCCTCCCGGTAGGCGACAATATTTTTCGCCAATGTTTTGGAAATACCCGAAATATATTCCAGCAGCGGCGCGGACGCCGTATTTAAGTCAACCCCCACCTTGTTCACCGCCGACTCCACCACGCCGGTCAGCGCTTCGCCGAGCTTTTTCTGGTTCATATCATGCTGATACTGTCCCACGCCGATGGATTTCGGCTCGATCTTCACCAGCTCCGCCAGCGGGTCCTGCAGCCGCCTTGCGATGGACGCCGCGCTCCGCTGCCCCACATCAAATTCCGGAAATTCCTCGGTGGCAAGCTTGCTGGCGGAATACACCGAAGCGCCCGCCTCGTTGACGATCACATACTGCACCGGCGTATCCAGTTCTTTCAGCAGGTCCACTATGATCTGCTCGGATTCCCGGGACGCCGTGCCGTTTCCGACGGAGATCAGGGATATATTGTATTTTTTGATCAGTTTTTTCAGTTCTGCTTTCGCTTCCGCCACCTTGTTCTGGGGCGGCGTCGGATAGATGACCTTGGTATCCAGCACCTTTCCGGTGGCATCCACCACAGCCAGCTTACAGCCGGTGCGGAACGCCGGGTCCCAGCCCAGTACCACCTTCCCCGCGATCGGCGGCTGCATCAGGAGCTGCTCGAGATTCTTGCCGAATACATTGATCGCGCCGTCCTCCGCCTTCTCCGTCAGTTCATTCCGGATTTCCCTCTCTATAGCGGGCTGGATCAGACGGTGATAGCTGTCCTCGGCCACCTCTTTCAAGATTGGCGTCGTGTACTCGTTATTGACCAGAATAGTCATTTTCTCCAGATACCGGATCACTTCCTCCTCCGGCGCTTTCACCTTTACCGTCAATACCTTTTCCTTCTCGCCCCTGTTCAGCGCCAGCACCCTGTGTCCCGCCGCCTTTTTCAGCGGCTCTTCATAGGCGTAATACATCTCGTATACGCTCTGGGCTTCGGGATCTTTCGCCTCGCTGACAAGGCTTCCCTCCCGCATCGTCAGATTGCGGATAAAGGTTCTGTAATCAGCCTCATCGGAAACCGCCTCCGCCAGAATATCCTTCGCCCCCTGCAAGGCTTCCTCGGCCGTCGCCACGCCTTTTTCCTCATCGATATATTTTTCCGCCTCTCTCTCCACCGGCGCCTTTGCGCTCTGCAGCTTGATATAGAGGGCGAGCGGCTCCAACCCCTTTTCCTTCGCCACGCTGGCCCTGGTCTTCCGCTTCGGCCTGTAGGGACGGTACAGATCGTCCACCAGCACCTGTGTCTCCGCCGCCAGGATCTTTTCTCTCAGCTCGTCCGTCAGCATCCCCTGTTCCTCGATGCTGCCGAGCACCTGCTGTTTTTTCTCCTCCAGCGCCCGAAGGTAGTTCAGCCGCTCATACAAATTGCGGAGCACTTCGTCGTTTAAGGAACCTGTCGCTTCCTTTCTGTAGCGGGAGATGAAGGGAATCGTGTTCCCTTCATCGATCAGGTTGACTGCCGCCTCCACCTGCCATTTCTGTACCTGTAGTTCTTTTGCGATCTTCGCGTTGATATCCATATGATAACCTTGTCCTTTTCTGTAATCTTATCCGACCCACACAGCTTTTCATGCCGATCGGATGTTGTCATTTACAATACTTTCTTTTTTACTCTATTTATGCAGGCCGTCTGCACAATTTACTTCTTTATCTTTTTCGCTGTCCCCATAACGGGACAAAAGCCATGCCGGTTATTATCCATCGGATATCATATCATGGTTTGAATGATTCTGCCACTCCAAAATCACAATCGAGTAGGAAAGATTCTTCTTCCCCTACTCGCCGCGCCGGGTGCGGGCAGCTTATGCTGCATCCTTCCTCTCCGCACTCGTGCGCATAAAAATAACGGACAGCCCGATTTTGTGGACTGTCCTTATATTTATTGTGATACAATTATGTCGGGCAGAGGAGCTGGTCAGCTCCCCCTCACGTTCCCATTTATATCGTCTTATTTTTCCCGATACTTATCCCGCCAGTTCCCGGAACACTTCCACCGCTTCCCTGTATTCCTCCCCGTCCCACAGTTCCACCGTTTTCCCGTCTCCCCTGCCGGAAATATCTTTCTCCCTGTCGATCTCTGTCAGAGTCCCATCCCACAGATAGATGATCTCGCAGGCACTCCCATCCTCCTTCGCCAGATAAAAGCTCACCTGTCCTTCCGCGTTTCCGTCCTGCCGGAGAAGATAGCTGACATATACATGGTCATATGTTTCCTGTATCTCGTTTTTCATAAAATCTTCCGCTTTCTTTTGCAGCACAGGTATCTGTTCCCGCACCCTGTCTACCGATGCATAAGGCGCTTCGGAAATATCCTCGCCGGAGTGCGCCGCCCAAGACATATGCCCGTCTTTGGCGTCGATATAAAAATAATAATACTGATGCGTGATGATGTTCGTCCAGTTGACGCAGTACACCTCTCTTCCGTCGCGGGCATTCTCATCATAGTAGGAATTTTTGTCAAATCCTTCACCGTCTATCCCGTAAATATCAGCCAGTTTCTGCGCCGCGATCTCCTCCGCCTGCTGCATTGTAATGCCGCCGCCCTCCGTGTTTGCCGCGATCTTTACCTGTTCCTGTTCCTTCTCTGTCTCCAGCTTTGCCGCGTGCTCCTTCTCATAATGCTCCGCCCAGGCATATTCCCTCTTCACCGTAAAATCTATGATCTGGAGAAGTTCCTCATCCGTAAGTTCCCTCTCCGGCAGATAAAACGTATCGGTGGACGTCAGATAACAGAATTCATACGCCTCCGTCTCCTGTACGGTATCGACTTTCGTCACTTCCCCCTCCGGGAAGATCCCATCCTGATACTTCTGTCCCATCTCCCGGTAACGTTCCCTTTCTTCCGGTGTGTACTCTCTGGAAAAACTGCCGGCTGAAACCTGCTGCTCCGTCAATGTTTCCACATAAGTATCCTTCTCCTCGGCGGGCATCTGTTCCATTCTCTCCCGCACGATGGAGTTGACGAGCGCCCTCACCGGGACTGCTGCCGCGCCTGCCAGCGCCGCGGCCAGCACCGCGGCCGCCACATTTCTCTTCCAGACTGCAATATGTCCCTTTGCCCTTCTGTTTCTACCGTTATCCTTCATCGCTTCACCGCATGCCCCCGCGGTTCCTTTTGTCCTTTCTTTTACATTCTCTATCACCGCTTTTCGCATCTCTTCCTTCATACAGATCCCGCTCACGCAATCCCTCAGTTCTGTTCCCATGACATCCGCTCCTTTCTCAACAATATGCCACATTCCCGAAACCTGCTCCCGGCACCGCCGCGGTCTTCATATCCGCCATACAGCGAAAGCCTCAGGCGTTCCCTTCCCCGCTGTATCCTCTTTTTGACGGCATTCGGCGTAATTCCCAGCATCCCTGCGATCTCAGCCGTCCTGTAGCCCTCGATATAATGCAGGTAAACAGCTTCCTTCAGCTTATCCGGCAGGTTCATCAGTTCCGTGAGCACCTCGCTCTGTTCCTGAAATTCGCAGTATTCCGCCACATCCTGAAGCTGCACCTCGGGGTGCCGCATCCTCCTTCTGTGCATATCCCTGCAGCGGTTCGCCGCGACTTTGATCAGCCATGCCTTTTCGTGTTCCTCATCATGGAATCCCGACGTCCTCTCCAAATATCTGCAGAAGGTATCCTGCACCGCGTCCTGGGCGTCCTGCTCATTGCAGAGCATAACAAGACATATCCTGAAAAGCATGTCTCCGTACTGCCCGACAGCTTCTTCCACGCTCATCCTCTCTCCACCTCCTTCATCCGTTTCCCACAGTCTTTGTTCTCCTCTTCACATATAACACGCATACGATATGCCAAAAGTGCCATGTCCATTCCAAAAATATTTTATAGCATTATACAGGTAAAAGTGGTAAAGTAGAATATGTAGATTTTGTAAACATTAATAAGAAGAGCTATTTGCGCCTGCACAATGCGTAAAAAACACGCATGCGTAAAGGACACGCATGAAAGTTGGCAGGCTGCAGAAAGGACATGGCAATCAGAATGACATATATGACATTTTCACAACTGAAAAATTCCGCCAGAGCACGCCTTCGTCCTGTCATCGGCAAACTTGTCGGCGCCACAGCTATCTGTTACGGCCTCGAGGCCCTCGCAGGCAGTTCTTCCTCCGTTTCCTCCGCTTTTGTACAGTCCTTTGCGCTCCAGACGGTCTGGTATTTTCTTTTTACGGTACTGGCAGGTACTTTCGCCGGTATGCTGGGCATCGGATTCCGTTATATGATGCTGAAGGGTTACTGCGGACGCCCCATCAATATCAGCGATCTGTTTTACCCTTTTACAAATCAGGTGAAAACAGGCCTTGCGGTTTCCCTCATCATGTCCCTGATCTCCACGATTCCCACAATGCCTGCCTATATTTTCTTTTTGCGTTTTAATATGGAATTTGAAAAAATGAATATCGCAGCGCTCTCTTCTCCCCTTAATGCTTCTGCCGTTACCATGCCGCCCGAAGTGATGATGCTGCTGGCATACGCCCTTTTTTGTTACACGCCCGCCATTATCATTATCACAATACTGCAGATCATCTATTCCCAGGTTTCCTATCTGATGCTGGATTTTCCTTCCGGTACGGTAAAACAGTTGTTCCGAGACAGCCGGCTTCTCATGCGCGGACACAAAGGGCGTTATTTCTATATTCAGGTAAGCCTTATCCCGATCACCCTGATCGGCGGCATGTTCACATGTGGTATCGGCATGCTGTGGATCGCGCCCTTTATCTATGCTGTGGAGACGGAATTTTATCTGGATCTGGTGACAAAACGGAGAATGTGACTTTACGCCGTTCTCCTGTTCACAAACATTTATAAAAGGAGTATGCCATGGATTCTTATATGACTTATCCCCAACTAAAGGCCTCCGCAAAGGAACGGATGAAACCTGTCACCGGCGAACTCATCGGCGTCACCGTTATCCTGCTCGCCCTCCGCATCGCGATCCTGCTGTTTTCATCCCGTCCTTACCTGAATTTTATAAAACCGTTTGTCCTCCGATGTGTCCTGAACAGTCTTCTTGCCGTATTGTTCAACGCGCTTTTGGGCATGCTGCAGATCGGTTATCACTATATCGTTTTAAAGGTCCACTGTGATCAGCCCTTTTCCGCCGGTGATATTTTCTATGCTTTCTCCCGTCAGACAAAAAGCAGTTTCCTGCTGGCCGCTTTTATGTCGGTCATCTCTGTTGTACCTTTGATGCCCTACCATATATTATTGAACTGGTACGTCAACTCGTCGAAGATCATGCCGTTTGCAGCCAAATTCTTCACTTATATACCCGCCGTTATCCTGATGCTCATACTAAAACTGTTTTACGCCCAGATATACTTCCTGATGCTTGATTTTCCTTCCTGTCCGATAAAACAGTTGCTGAAGAACAGCCGCCGGCTCATGCGGGGGCATAAAAAACGCCTGTTATTTATCCAACTACGGCTCTATCTGTTCTTCCTGATCGGCTGTATATGCACCTGCGGCATCGGTACATTGTGGATAAATCCCTTTATTTATATGGTAAATGCCAAATTTTATCTGGATCTGGTGACAAAGCAGAGTCCGTGAAATACCCCGCAGTCAGGTATATTACCGGTAATCCTCGCCTTCCACAGTCCCCGTATAGTCCCAGTTCTTTCCCATATCCTTCGATTCATACAGCCCGTAGACCCAGATGCCGTCCTCATAGTAATCCCCGTTCGGTCCCTGTCCTGCCATCATATATAAAGTACCGTCTTCCTTCCATATCTTATCCGGCATGATAAAGGGATTATATAATGCGCCATCCGGCAGTTTGATCTCCGCCGAAGGATAGGTGATCTCCTGAAAGCTTTTCCCGCCGTCCTCCGTCCGGTACAGAGACCCCAGGCTTCCACCGCTGTAAGCAAGGCAGGAAAAACCGATCTCCTCTCCGTCCAGAAAATCGATCCATCTTGCAGATCCGCCGTGCCCCAGATAAGGATCCGGATTTACCACCGAAGTATTCACGCCGCCTTCCGCCTTTAAAAGCACATAATAGCTGCTGCCCGCCGCCCGATCAACGCCCACCATCCGAAGTTCCGTGCCGTCCTTTTTCCTGTAAAAACAGTCCGCCTCATAGCCCTTCCATTCTTCGGGCATTTCCTCAGGAAGTTCCGCCTGCGGCGTCTCTCCGTCCGCCCCGGATATGTTTTCCCCCCCGGATGCATTTCCCTTCCCGGATGCACCTTCCTCCCGCGCCGCGCCATCCACCCCATTCACCTGATCCTGCCATACCTCCAGCGAATCCTTTTCTACGGCTCGGTACAGCGCGTTATATAATTCCGTCCTGTCATAGTTTTCCAGATAAGGCGCCAGCTCAAAATAGCGCCTGTTATTTTCTTCAAAGTAACCGATCCTGTCAAAGCCCACCGTTTCCTGCAGGCCTTCCACAAGATCGCAGCAGGCGTTGCTGAAAGATTCCACCTCCCCCGGCTGTCTGCCGTGGAATCCCACGACAGGAACATAAACCGCCTCTCCATTCCCATCTTCGCTTTTTTCAAACTCCGTGATCCTGTTATGTCCGTAGGAAAACTGCTGTGCCAGATAACCGAACCAGGACTCCTCATAATCATCCGTCATCCGGAAATCATTGTTCACGGAAAATGTAAAACCATCCGCCTGAAAATAATATTTTCCATTTTCTTCTTCCAGGTAAGTGACCTCATTATCGTAGCGTTCCGTGATCGCAGAGATGATCTCCTCCCTGCTGTACTCCTCAAACTCCCCCGACTCACTGTAATATACAATGATAGGTTCCCTCGCTCTCATGCCGCTTTGGGAATCCGCCTCGCGGTCCATCAGGATGATCTCCACGCCCGCCGGATAGAACCGCACTTCCCAGTTATCTTCCTGCAGCGTCTCTCCCCAGTTAAAGACCATAAAATCCTCCGTTTTTATCTTTTCGCCGTCCCGCTGCACGATCAACCTTCCCTTTGTCATATCGGGATACGATGACATGGAAAGAGGCGATCCCGCCGCGTCTCCCCGCATCTGAAAAATAACCGCAGTCCTGCCGTCCGGAGATTCCTTTCGTTCGATAAAGGTGATCTTGTAATCCGTCTCGTAACTGTACCATCCCAAAAAACTGAGCAGAACCATCGCCGCAATGCCCACTGCCATCAATACAGATTTTATATGATCTCTCATGCCACGCCCTCTTTCCTGCACCTGCCTGTTCATTATCTTTTCCCCATTATACCCGATGGTACATCAAATAACAACCTCACTCTCCTATGCAAAAACCGCATCCCTACCTCCCCGGTTTGTTTACGGGGAACAGGTCTCTCCTCGCAGCCATTTCGATATGACAGGCATCATTGTAGGAATTCACTGGCATTTCAAGCGTAACTGCTGTTTTTACACCATTAGCGTCAATGAGAGGACGAGAAGCAAACGATATTTTGATGACGATCTGACCTCTGCGGTACCATAATATTGGTTTAGTTAGCAGCGGATGCCGGGATGAAAATGAACTTCTCCATCCCGGCATCCGCTGCTGACATATCACCTATTCAATCATAAAGCGATTTCCCATATTTCACTTTCCCGTATATTTTCTGCCCCAGCACAACAAACAGAGACACTAAGAGGTACAGGGTAGATGCCACGCCTGTCACAACGTCCAAAATAAGAACAAGTATATATCCGATATTCATAATATTATTTTCTCCTTTCATTCCGTCCGCCCGTCTGAGCGGGTACGCAGCCAACGCCTGCGCGCTCCGCGTGCAGGTTTATGCTAAACTAAGAGGAACACACTTCTGTTTTCATCTTGCTGTCCGATCTATGTCCGCACATTGCCGCATGCCAAAACAAACCCATGCACAGCTATATGCGGGCGATTTCCGGATTTCTCCATATTTTTCTGTTATGATCTTTTAGGAATGTAAAGGAACTCTTATTTTTCTCCATCTTGCCTGTGGATGTAATGTAAGATGACGGTATTGCTGAACACTTCGCATGATCCGTCTAGAGAACGGGCCGTCTGCCCTGAAAAAAATGTATCCGAAAAAACACCTGCCGGAAGGATGCCGGCGGCATTATTAGTACTGTACCGTGAATTGATCCGCTGCGCCGTTTTGCGCGGTATAAACGCTGCATTTCCCTGCGTCTGTCCTGTGGGAACATACGCCTGCGCCGGAATGCCTTTCTGCGTTGTATTGAAAACAGAAACCTCCGCTTCCTGCCCTGCGCTGCCGGGAGCCGTCTCCTGATACGCCAAATAAGGGTCTGCCTGCCCATTGTCAAAACAGATCCTTGAAAAAAGAATGCATATGGTACATAAGGCCCACATCCACGCGGCGCTTTTCCCGTTCTTTTTCAGGCGCATGAAACGCTCCCTTCATGCAGAGTATCATCTTCCCGCTTCCGCATATGGAGATCAAAACAGACAGCATTTCAGCCTGCGTCTGACCTCCGCAGATCGTCATTACCGCTGTTTCGCAGCGAAGAACCACACTCGCCTCACTGCCAGGCAGCGGTAATCGATATAAATTTTATATTTCCTGCGGCGGCCTGTGGATCCATTTCAGATAGGCGTTGATAAAGGAATCCAGCGCGCCGTCCATCACCGCGTCCACATTGCCGCTCTCTTCCTCCGTCCGCAGATCTTTTACCAGCTTATATGGCTGCATCACATAGGAACGGATCTGGTTGCCCCAGCCGATCTCCTTGACATCGCCACGAATATCGGAAAGCTTATCCGCATTCTCCTCCTGCTTCAACATATAGAGCTTTGCCTTCAGCATCTGCATCGCTTTATCCTTGTTCTGGAACTGGCTCCGCTCGTTCTGGCAGGTCACAACGATGCCTGTCGGGAAGTGCGTGATACGGATCGCGGAGGACGTTTTATTGATGTGCTGCCCGCCGGCGCCGCTGCTTCGGTAGGTATCGATCCTGATATCCTCGTCCTTCACCTCGATGTCCAGATCTTCCTCGATATCCGGCATCACATCCAGCGAGACAAAAGATGTCTGCCGCTTGCCCTGGGCATTGAAAGGAGAAATCCTCACAAGGCGGTGTACGCCCTTTTCGGATTTCAGATAGCCGTAGGCGTTTTCACCGTTGATCTGGAAAGTCACAGACTTAATGCCCGCCTCGTCCCCGTCCAGCATATCCAGCGTCTCGACCTGATAGCCTTTCTTTTCCGCCCATCTCGTATACATGCGATAGAGCATGCTGCACCAATCGCAGCTCTCCGTGCCGCCGGCGCCCGCATTCAGCTTCAGGATCGCGTTGTTCTTATCGTATTCGCCGTCCAGCAGCGTGCTGATGCGCACGTTCTCAAAGGTGCGGATAAAATCATCCAGTTCCTGCCTGATCTCCGGCACCAGTTCCGCATCTTCCTCTTCGTAACCCATCTCGATCAAAGTCAGGATGTCCTCGTACTGCTGGGACAATCCGTTCATCGTATCCACGATATCCTTTAACTGTTTGGATTCTATCACCTTTTTGTTGGAAATTTCAGGGTCGTCCCAAAAGCCCGGCGCCTGCATTTCCATCTCTAATTCTTCGATTCTCTTCTCCCTGTCAGCGAGGTTAAAGTGAATCCCTCACTTCCGCTAAAGGTGTCTCGTAAGCAAGGAGTTCCTGCTTCATATTATCCAGTTCTACCATTAACAAAATCACCACCTTATTATTAAATAATTGAGCGAAAGCGAAATTATGCTACGGTGCAATTTGCGCAGCAAATCGCAGCGGTTCCCGTATTTCTTATCGGTTATACCCGACCCGCAAACACTTCGTTTTTTGCTCGTATCGCCGCTTGCAAAACAACGGCTCAATCGCAGCGGTTCCCGTATTTCTTATCGCTTTCAATATTTCTTATCGTTTCACGTACTATTTACTTTCGGCCGCAGCAATTCTTATACTTCTTCCCGGATCCGCAAGGGCACGGGTCATTCGGGTAGATCTTCGCCGCCGCCCTCTTCACCGGCGTCTTTGCCAGCGAATCGTCCTTGTTCGTACCGGTCACTTTCGCCACCTGTTCACGTTCTACCTTTTCCTCCACCTTGACATGCATCAGGAGCCTTACGGTGTCCTCCCTGATGTTCTGTGTCATCTCGTCAAACATGGAGTAGCCCGCCATCTTGTATTCCACCAGCGGATCTCTCTGGCCGTAAGCCTGCAGGCCCGCGCCCTGACGGAGCTGGTCCATATCGTCGATATGATCCATCCACTTCCTGTCGATGACCTTTAACAGGATAACGCGTTCCAGTTCTCTGATCTGCTCCGGATTCGGGAATTCCGCTTCCTTCGCCTCGTAGAGTTTCACCGCTTCACCCTTGAGCTGCTGTTTCAGGTTATCCTTGTTCGGCTTGGAGAGACGCTCTTCTGTAACCGGCTCCAGCGGAATGATCGGTAAGAGCAGAGAATTCAGTTCATTAAAATTCCATTTCTCCGTATTGTTGTCGTCACCGATCACCATATCCACACAGTTTTCCGCAATGTCTGTGATCATCTTGTAGATCACATCCCGCATGCTCTCGCCGTTTAAGACACGGAGCCGCTCTTCGTAGATGATCTCACGCTGCTCGTTCATCACCTGATCGTATTCCAGCAGGTTCTTTCTGATGCCGAAGTTGTTGCCCTCTATCTTCTTCTGGGCGGATTCGATGGCTTTGGTCAAAGAGCTGTGCTCGATCTCCTGTCCCTCAGGGATGCCCAGCGCATTGAACATCGAGATCATCCGCTCGGAACCGAACAGGCGCATCAGGTCATCCTCCAGCGAAATATAAAACCGGGATGCACCGGGATCCCCCTGACGTCCGGAACGTCCTCGCAGCTGGTTGTCGATACGCCTGGATTCGTGCCGCTCCGTACCGATGATCATCAGTCCGCCGGCTGCCCTTGCCTCCTCGTCCAGCTTGATATCCGTACCACGGCCCGCCATATTCGTGGCGATCGTCACGGCGCCGTGAATACCCGCATCCGCCACGATCTCCGCCTCCTGTTCGTGGAACTTCGCGTTCAGCACATTATGGGGAATGCCCCGCCTGCGCAGCATGTTACTGAGTTCCTCCGACGCCTCGATGGTGATCGTGCCTACCAGCACCGGCTGCTGCCTTGCATGGCACTCCTCCACCGCGTCGCAGATCGCTTTCAGTTTTTCTTTTCTTGTTTTATAGACGCTGTCCTGATAGTCTTTCCTGATCACCGGTTTGTTGGTAGGGATCTCGATGACATCCATACCGTAGATTTCCCGGAATTCCTTCTCCTCGGTCAGCGCCGTACCGGTCATGCCCGACTTTTTCTCAAATTTATTGAAGAAGTTCTGGAAGGTGATCGTCGCAAGGGTCTTGCTCTCCCGTTTTACCTTTACATGTTCCTTCGCTTCAATCGCCTGATGCAGCCCGTCGGAATACCGTCTGCCCGGCATGATACGTCCCGTAAACTCGTCCACGATCAGCACCTGGTCGTCCTTCACCACATAGTCCTTGTCGCGGAACATCAGGTTGTTGGCGCGCAGCGCCAGATCCATATTGTGCTGGATCTCAAGGTTTTCGGGATCCGCCAGATTCTCCAGATTAAAGAACTGCTCCACGCGCTTTACGCCGGCTTCCGTCAGCACGACCACCTTATCTTTTTCATTGACGATAAAGTCGCCGCTCTCTTCCCGCTGGATGCCCATGATGAAATCCATCTTTGACATCTCTTCCATATCCGCGCCGCGCTGCATCTGTCTCGCCAGAATATCGCAGGCCTCATAAAGCTTTGTCGATTTTCCGCTCTGTCCCGAAATGATCAGCGGGGTTCTCGCTTCATCCACCAGCACCGAGTCCACCTCATCGATGATGGCGTAGTGGAGGCCTCTCTGCACAAGCTGCTCCTTATAGATGACCATATTGTCACGCAGATAATCAAATCCCAGTTCGTTGTTTGTCACATAGGTGATATCACAGTTGTAGGCTTCCCTTCTCTCGTCGTTTTTCATCTGATTCAGAACAACGCCCACGGTAAGCCCCAGGAATTCATGCACCTGCCCCATCCATTCTCTGTCACGGTTTGCCAGATAGTCGTTCACCGTAACGATGTGCACGCCTTTTCCTTCCAGCGCGTTCAGATAGGCCGGCAGAGTGGAAACAAGGGTCTTTCCTTCACCGGTACGCATCTCCGCGATACGCCCCTGATGCAGGATAATGCCGCCGATCAGCTGCACCCTGTAGGGTTCCATATTCAGCACGCGCCTTGCCGCTTCCCGCACCGTCGCGAAAGCTTCCGGCAGTATATCGTCTAACGTCTCGCCTTCTTCCAGCCTCTTTTTAAATTCTTTTGTCCTGCCTTTTAACTGCTCATCGTCCATGTCCATCATCTCATTCCGCAGGGACTCGATCTTATCCACAATGGGCATGATCCGCTTCAGTTCTCTCTGGCTGTGTGTGCCAAAGACTTTGTTGATCACATTCATGCTTTGCCTCCGTTTGACTATAACCTGCCGCCTCCCCTATTTCTTCGGCGGCAGGCATACTAAACCCAGATTAAAGTATTATAGCAGAAAATGACACGGTGTTCAACTAAAAATGCGAGAACCATTTCCGTTTTCCCCGCATATCATACCAGTAAAGTACAGCGGAGACTTTTTAATATGAAAGAAACGACACCTTCCAACGGAAATAACTGCAATTTCTCCGGTATACGGCCGGCTATGGCGGACTTATCCTGGCCGTCTGTCCGGGTATGCGGAAGAAACCCCTCCTACGCCAATCTGCTCGGCATAGACCACTCCGGCATGGTATCGGAAATGACCGCGATCACACAATATATCAGCAATGAAAACCGTCTTTCCTCCGAACTGTGTCCTCTCGCAAGGTCCATCCTCGGCATCGCGATGGCAGAAATGATACATTTGCAGAAACTGGGAGAGCTGATCTGTCTGTTAGGCGGAAATGTAGATTTTACGGCGAGATACCGGGGCGGGAAACCCCGTATGTGGACGCCTGCCTATCTGTCATACCGCCCCGGTGCAAGGGAAATGCTGTCAGCGGATATCGAAAGTGAAAAACAGGCGATCGCCCAGTATACGGCGCATATCAAAATGATAGATGACGCGTATGTAAACGCGGTGCTCAAAAGGATCATCGTGGACGAAGAGTACCATATCATGCTGCTTCAGGGGCTCCTTGCGGAGATGTAAAACCGCCGTCTGTGCTTTACACCTTTGCGGGCATTTGCTATAATGATGAAATCATCAGACCGCAAGGAAGGAGCACGCCCTATGTGGATAGCCGAAAACTGGAAAGATTACGAAATCATTGATACCTCAGCCGGGGAAAAACTGGAACGCTGGGGAAAATACCTGCTTGTGCGCCCGGATCCGCAGGTGATCTGGAGTACGCCGAAAGATCACAGCGGCTGGAAAAAAAGAAACGGCCATTATCACAGAAGCAATAAGGGCGGCGGTGAATGGGAATTTTTTGATCTGCCGGAGGAATGGAGTATCCGCTACGGGGAACTGACTTTCCGCCTAAAGCCCTTCAGCTTCAAGCATACCGGGCTTTTCCCGGAACAGGCTGCCAACTGGGACTGGTTTTCCAAACTGATCAGAGATGCAGGACGCCCCGTTAAAGTGCTGAACCTTTTCGCTTACACCGGCGGGGCTACGCTCTCTGCGGCGAAAGCCGGCGCCAGCGTGACACATGTGGACGCTTCCAAGGGCATGGTAAACTGGGCAAAAGAAAACGCCGTCTCCTCCCATCTTGCGGACGCACCGATCCGCTGGCTGGTAGATGACTGCGTAAAATTCGTGGAACGGGAGATCCGCCGCGGGAATCATTACGACGCGGTGATCATGGATCCCCCCTCCTACGGAAGAGGTCCCGGCGGCGAAGTCTGGAAAATGGAAGAGAGCATCTTCCCTTTTCTGACGCTCGTGTCACAATTATTGTCGGACAGACCCCTTTTTGTATTGCTGAATTCCTATACGACAGGCCTGCAGCCCGCCGTACTTTCTTACATGATGAACACTGTTTTTACAAACCGCCTCGGCGGCCGCGTGGAAGCCGAAGAAATCGGGCTTCCGGTGACAAAGAGTTCCCTTGTTCTGCCCTGCGGCGCATCCGGACGGTGGATTTTTGAAACCTGAAATTCCTGCCCTTATTAAAATTCATTGATGAGCGCCGCTACCGATGCGCCCCAGACAATAAACAGGATCGCATAGATTGCCAGCTTGATCAGCCAGACGATCAAAAATGCCTTGCAGAAATTTGCCTTGCTCTTCTTTTCCGTATTGCCGAAAGCCCAGACAAGCATTAAAATCACACCGATACAGGGCACGAAAGTCGCCAGGACCAGAAGACCTACCCATTCGCCCATCCCCACCGGCTCTTCCATCTCCGTCGGCGTCAGGCTCGGTCCCTGATAAGGACCCTGGTTATAATTTGCATAGGGTTGGCCGTAGGCGTAATTATTCTGCCCATAATTATTTGCATTATTCTGCGGCTGGCCGTAACCGCCCACATTATTCTGGAACTGTCCGTAAGCATTGCCCGCGCCCTGCGGCTGGCCATAATTATTTCCCGCATTCTGGGGCTGGCCATAGTTATCCGCCGTACTCTGCGGCTGACCGTAATCATTTGCCGTATTCTGCGGCTGGCTGTAAGTGCTTCCCGCATTCTGATCCTGATAAGGGTTTCCGCTGAACTGTCCGCTCACGGTCGTATCCGGTTCCTGATTATTGTTCCAACTATCCATTTTTTATCTCCTTTTCCTTATGGTTCTTCTTACTTCCCGCCATGCCGTCACAGGCAGATCCCTCTCTCATCTGCCCAGCAGATATCTTATGATGTCCCTGTAGCCGGGTATGATCCGTGAAAACAGATTATTCCCCGTATAAACATAGGGCGGTTTATCCGGAAAATATCTGATCATGCGCACGATATAGACCGTTATCATAAACAGGGCGATCCCGGTGAGCGCCCAGGTAAGTCCTCTGCATTTTCGTCCTCTTATATACCTCTCAAACGCAAACCACAAAGCCCACAGCACCCAGAGGCCCGCCGCCGGATTCAGCGCCCATGATCTCAAAAACTGGCCTTTCAGCAGATACAAAACAGCCCTTGTCATGCCGCAACCCGGACAGGGAAAGCCGGTCACGATCACCGAGGGACAAAAAGCGCCGAACAGGGCATGCATCACAAAATACATCACCACAACCGCCAGCACACCCGCTCCGTGCTGCCTGACATCCTGTTTTATCCTTCCCCATACAATGGGCACGGTATCTCGCATCTCTCTTTTCATCTTCTCTATCATACCATGTATATTAAAAAAACACCAGTGCTATATTTTCACCCCTGCCCATGATACGGATTCACATGCACCATGCAGTGCTTGACTGCCGGAAATTCCCGCTCGATAGCCGCGTGCACCCGCTCCGCAATATCATGGCTCTCCTCCAGCGACTTGCTCCCGTCCGCGGAGAACTCCACATCCACATAGATCTTATCCCCGAAAAGCCGGGTCTTCATATCATCGATATCTATCACGCCGTCTTCCTTCTGCACCACTTCCCGCATCTGGTCCACCAGCTCATCCGGGCAGGATTTATCCACCATCTTATCCATGGCGTCCCGACAGATATCAAAGGCCGCCTTCTCGATAAACAGACAGATCACCACGCTCGCCACCGCATCCAGCACCGGATATCCCATTCTGGCGCCCAGAATACCGATAAAAGCGCCCACGGAAGAGAGCGCGTCGGAACGATGGTGCCACGCATCCGCCATCAGCGCGCCGGAATTTATCTTTTTCGCCGCCGCCCTCGTATACCAATACATCCACTCCTTCACCAGAATAGACAGCACTGCGGCAGCCAGCGCAAGCAGTCCCGGCACCGCCAGATCCCCATAGTTTCCGCCCGCTATTTTCTGGATACCCTTGATGCCGATCCCGCCGCCGGTGAGCGCCAGGACCGCCGCAAGGAAAAGGGATGCCATGCATTCCATCCGTTCATGCCCGTACTGGTGATCCGCATCCGACTTTTTCCGCGACATGGCGATACCTACGATCACGATGATCGTGCTGAATACATCCGACGCGGAATGTACCGCGTCCGAGATCATGGCGCCGGAAGAGGCTATGATACCTGCCACCAGTTTCAGCAGAGACAGGATCAGGTTCACCACAATACTGACCGCCGACACTTTATATGCAAGATTATGTTTCTTTTTCATTGCCTAAAACGATCCTTTCAGATAAATCATTCTTACCAAAATACAACTCCTACACTATTCTGTCAAGATTTTTGATCTATAATTTTACTGTAAAAGTCTACAACCTTCCATCCGGACTGCCCACTTGCTGCGCTGTCCGTACACGCGCCATGCAGCTTGCTGCGGGGGACTTCACTTATGGTGGTGCATATTTAACTGCATGGGCGTTTAGTTAGCCTTCTCTACTTCCGGCAGCTTGATGTCCGTCACCCTCTCCCATTCCTTTGTCCCTTCCACCTTATACACCTCGCTGCGGTTTCTTGACAGGAATTTTATCAGTTCATAACAGTTGATCCATATCTCATTGTTGCTCTCTTTCTGGGACTCATCGAATACCAGCTCCAGACCGAAATGAAGATGCACCGTCTCTATATTATTCACGTTCTCCGTGGCGCTGTATCCGGTATGTCCCATATAGCCGATCACATCCCCGGCAGTCACGATATCCCCCTCCTTCAGATTTTCCGCATAAGGATAGTTCTGCCGCAGATGTGCATAGTAATAGTAGCGTTTTTTATCGAAGCTGCGGATGCCGATCCGCCAGCCGCCGTACTGGTTCCAGCCCAGCGCCTCCACATAGCCGGATTCTACTGCGATGATTGGCGTACCGATATGGATAATAAATGGAGTATATATTAAGGAATTGTTTCGTCTTATGCCATAACAATGAAAGCGTCAAATCCCTCTTTGCGCAGCTTATCCGCCATCACATCTGCATTCCCTTTCTTGCTGTATGCGCCTACCTGTACGCGATACAACGCACCTGTCGGTCCTGTGGCGGTCTCTTCGCCTGATCCGGCCGGTTCTGTCTCCGGAGCATTCTGAACACTCTGTCCAGTGATACCTCTGACGATAGCCGAAGCCATAGAGAAGTAATCGTATTTCTCCACATCATCTTTATCATCCACAAAACAGCACTCAACCAACATCGCCGGCGCTTTAGTTTTTTTCAGCACAATCAGCCCGGGTCTGTATTTTATGCCACGATTTTTAAACCCCAGCTCTGCTATGGCAGCACACACTTTTTCCGCTGTGCTCTTGGATGCGCTGTCTGCTGAGCATATCAAAACCTCCACGCCTGTTGTCTTTCCGTTCCCTTTCTGATCCGCAGCGCCGCTGTTAAGATGTATGCTCACATCCAGATCCGCCGCATGAGCGTTGCATTTTGCTATAATTTTATTTAATACATCACTTTGACCGCTTCCGTTATCCACGGTGCAATCGTATACTGTATGCCCGAGTTCCCGGAGCTGTGATATTACCTCGTCTTTCACCCGTCTGTTTTCCGTTGACTCATTGATCAGACCTACAGCGCCGCATGCTACTTTCCCCGCCGGATTATGCCCGGCATGTACATTGATAATCATATTTTTCCCTTCTTCCTATTATAGGATGCGAAAAGAGGGCAGTTATTCGCCCTCTCTGTTTTTAGTATCAATATTGCCCTGCTTCTGTTCCCCCAGCTCTTCCACCTGTGACTTTATATTCCGGGTAAGCTTTTCCAAAAATACCGGCAGTTCCACTTCCATATCTTTTATGTTTTCCAGAATGCTGATGATCTCGTTGCAGATGATCCATATAGCTACGATGCACGCCACCAGAAATGTAAACAGAAGCGCTATACCTACTGTCTCAGACGCATATTTCAGCAGTACATCTATCATTGCTCCTACCACTACCAGAAGCCACATACAGACTTTTTTGGCAATGCCTTTGATTGATTTGTAGGAGCTGATATTCTCATCTCTGAACTTGCACGCCATTAATCCCGTTACATAATCAATAAAATTACTAAGCACCATCAGCCCTACTGGAACCGCCAGAATACCCAGAATCGAAGTAAAAAAAGAAGAGACTGCCGTCACAGTCCCTTTTACAATATTTTCGGTTTTCATTTTACTTTTTCCTTTCTGATTCACTATGAAATTGTATATGCTTTTCTATCCGGTCTCTTTCCGGAGGATCCCTGATCATATTGGCCTGATTATCATTCATTTCCTTCCGTGCTCCCGTTTTCCAAAGCAGCAATCCTTGCTTCCAAAGCTGCGTATCTTTCGTCTGTATATTTCTTTGCATCCAAAAGGGCTTTTTTTGCAGAAATAGCCTGTACTGTTAAAACTTCTTCATTATTTGTTTCAACACTGGATTTCAGTATCACTCCCTGATTTCCGAATATGTACAGCTGCCCAAACGCTTTTGTAATACAGTTCATGGTAACTTCCGGAGCAATCTCTATCAGATTATCCAGCGTCTTATCTGCAATACTCTCCTCCTTTTTCACGACCAGCATCTCATGGCTATTAATAAATATCTGGCATCCATTAAAATATACCCCATCTACAAAAGCAAAGTTTTTTCCGTTGCTCATCAGCATACATTCATCAGAATTCGTAATCTTATAAAGGTTATAAGCTCCAGTAAAAGCCATAGCATACAGTTCATCTTTGCATTCAAAGGCTTTTGAATTATCCGCTATTTGTATCTGTTCGTATTTATTCACAGACATAGTGTCCCCGGCTATTCTTTTAATATAGGGGCGGGTATATCCTGAACTATATACGCTATAAAAAACAAGGATATCTTTTGAATTTTTGGCGAGTGAAACTGTTTGAAATGTTTCATCCTTCTCTTCTTCCCATCCCTCCTCCAGATTCCCGATGCATATATACGTTTTTTCTGCCGAAGCTGATATAATGGTAGCAAGAATAATATATTTTCCATTTACAGGATAGACAAGGATGTACTCTGACGCATAACCCTTTTTGCTATCAATCTCCTTTTTCTCATACGATTCAAAATCAGATGTGACGATAAGCAGCCCCTTTTGCGTTTCTTTACTTGTCCCATCAGTCAGCGTTACCGTCCCGCTATAGCTGCCTGCGAGAATAAATCTGCTGCCGTCCCAATCGATATCTTTTAATTTACAATTCTTATACTCCAGCGTATGGCTCTGCCATGCTTCTCCATCTGTAGTATACATTATAGTTCCATCTGCTGTTATAGCCGCCAGATATCCGTTTTTATAAATTACTTTTATAAAATTACCAAATACACCTGATTGCATCTGGATCCATCTATAATCCTCAATTTCGGTTACTATCGCACTTTCTGATAATGTCGTTATATTTGTTTTTCCCAGCATACTTAACTCCTCCTGACAAGTATATTAGCCGTTAATTCCTCCATGATATCAATGGAACTGGTAAGCTCCACATACCCGCCGTATGATACCGGCATGATCAGCGCCTTTGACGCGATCTCAAAAGAATATTCATCAAAATAGACGTCGCACAGCGAGTCAGCCGTGATGGCATCATTTTGTATTCTGCAGACTTTATTTACAAATTTAACCGGAACATCACGGATAATAATCTCACGGTCCTGTATCTCTTTTGCCAGATTCGTATAATTTATCATCCGCTCTTCGATCAGATCAAGTTTCTGTGAAATTTCCGTCACGTCAAACGCATTCAGCGTCTCTAATGTGGCATTCTGTTCTGCCATCAATTTATTAAACTGGTCAGCCGTCACCTCGTATTGCCGCATCATCTCCACTATCCGCTGATACTGGGCAATAATGGCAAGGAAAACGTCATCCGCCGGTTCTGTTGATATATTGTCACCCGAAATGGCCCCTTCTTTAATATCCACAAATACCATTGTAGATGTCATTACAGATGTATCTTTGATGCCAAATACGCCAATATGCATCCTGCCAGCCTTTGCCATCGCCGCTGCAGGTATCATGCAGGTATCATCCTTTCCCAAAACCGCATACTGTACATTCGCTTTATCCTGATAAAATACCCCCGTTTTGGTAAACCCCTCCCACGATTTATCAAATGCAAATCTGCAGGAATCAAAATTGCTGTCCCCAGACGAAATGATCTCCTGATTTTGAATCGTCAATAACTGCTTTTCCAATAATAATTCTATCTGCGCCATATTATATCCTCATTTTTATACTTTAACATTTATATTTTATTTGCAGTGTCATTATCAACTTATTATATAATCCATTTTTGATTCATTTGGCAGAGCGTAATTTCCTATCATAGTCGTAAACCAATAGGTATTAGAACTTCCACCTCCATATACATAAAAATTGCATCCGATTCCTGCCAATTTTTTATAACTTGAGAATGTATTTAGCGGGATGATTATTTCTTTGTTCGTTTCTTTGATGGATGCTGTTCCATTGACATTGACTAATGGCGTCGTATATACGACTCTGGACACCTTATCATTTTCATCCATCACATATCCCATTAAAAACATGTTTCTCATCAAGCCGCTTGTGCTCCCACTTCCCACTCTGTACCATGTATTTATGTTAATGGTTACTCTTATATCGCTTATTTTAGATATCTCTATTGGCTCATCAAACAGATCAAAAACGCTGTAATTCACGCCGCCGTTTACCGCATTTACATTTGATCCCGCAAAACAAATAGAACCAATTACCGGCAATTTCTGGCCGCCTCCGCCTGAACTAAAAGGGATTACTGTATCAGCACCTGTTTCTGCATCAACTACCACATATCCTGGTTTGCCATCTGCATCCTTTCCAAACTTTACACCACCATTTGCCAGTATTATTTTTTCTAACAGTTCCGCATCTGTAAGCCTCACTTTTCCCAAATCTGCTTGTGCCATAATCACTCCTCCAGCGTATAAATAAGATGCCCATTTTCATCGATAATAAAATTATCCACCTGCGTTTCTGAAGCGGAAATCACCCATAAATGCCCATCCTCCCGTATTTCAAAAGCAAAAAGCCCGCCGTCTCCGGAAGAAGTCCCACTCTCACCATCTTTCCCCTTTAAATTTGGCGTAGTGAATGAGCCATCCTTTGTTGTAATATCAAGCTTGTACACGCTTGATGTGTTTGATTGGTTTTCTGTTATGGCTGGAGAAAATCCGTCTTGCCCCGGAATTCCCTGTTCCCCCTTTTCTCCTTTTTGTCCCTTTATATTAATACTTTCCGGCGCTTCCTCAGAATTGCTTTTTTCCCATGATAGCTCCCCCTCGTTTGAGACAGCGGGCTTCCAGATGGCAATCCCATCTTGCCCCTTTAAATTTGGTGTCGTAAAATTGCCATCTGCCGTTGTGATATCCAGTTTATATGTACTACTGTCATTGCCAGCATTTTCCGATATGGCTGGTGAAAAACCGTCTGCCCCATCTCTCCCGTCTGCTCCATCAACCCCATCAATTCCATTTTTTCCGTCTGCGCCGTTAAGCCCATCTCTGCCTTTCAAAGAAGCAAGCCATTCCTCTTCTGTCCCTGTATATCCTGCGTTTACCGCTATTTCATAAGCAGACAGCCCATCCTTGCCGTCTTTGCCATCCTGCCCGTCTGCCCCGCTCGGAATCTGTGATATTGCCTTATCCACAATTTCTTCAACTTCTTCCGTTTTGGAATAATCCGCCAGAAGTTCTTCTGTTTTTTCTTCCGAGATATAGCCTGCATCATTCTCGAAAGAACTGATATTTTTCGGGACTATCACCGCCGGAGCATCACCGCCGCCATTTATATCGCTCAACACCCGCCTGCTCGCCCCGAGATAAAATATGGAATTCTGCGGCTCTGTAATGCAAATGTCAGCTTTCCCAAGCAGGTAATTCCCATCTATTTTGTGGGGCCTGCTTATGACCGGTACATATTCGCAGATATTTAAGGCTTCAATGTCCCCATCTGTCAGGTTCAGATCGACCGCCTTTATCTCATAGGTCTCCTTCATCGTTATAAAAGACCCATAAAGCTTTTCTTTCGCTTTCTTCAGCAGATTTTCCGGCAGCGTCACATCGCTCCACACAGATTCATTCTCAGGCGCATAGATAACCCCATACTCTGCGGCCATCTCCTCATTTACAATATACGTTTTGCCATTGTTTACAGAAGATATATCAATCTTTACGCCTTCTACGTCCGCCCCTATCGGCCTGATCGCTGTATAAGTTTCCGCAGCATCCGACTCTGATGAAATATCGATCATATTTCTGGCAAACTCAATGCTCTGTTTTGATACGCATTCATAATCTTCCAGCCAGTCTATGTAGTCCCCGTCATCCTCATACCGGATCCGGACATGCCCACCCAGAGATGATTTAAAACATTTATCCTTCAAAACATTCCAGGAATTCAGGATATTCTCACTGCTCCTTACGATATAATCATTCGGATCTGTTACTGTCACGACTCCGATCTTAAACTGCTGCCATTCCTTCACCTGAGAGTTATGATTCTCTATGATCATACAAAAAAGATCCCGTGGGCTTCCTGAAAAAGAAAACGGTTCCATATAGGAGTCATTCAGGAAAGCCAGTTTCCCCTCTATCTCAACTGATTTTCCGTTGTAAAAGTCCTTCTTATCGGAAATCACTCTGCCCTTAAATAGTGTTTCCTTATTTCTGATCACTGATATGACTGGATACAATTTCCTGATCGTCCCGTAATTCAGATTATCTTCGTATATTTTAAAGGTAAGGCTCCCAGCCGCATTGTCTTCAAGGGTAAGTTTTGGACTTACCAGATTCAGATTAGGATTCTGTGGATGGTATATCTGTCTTTCTCCGTTTTTTATGACGATCAAATGAGTCTCCCCTTTCTGTATTCAAGCCGCAGATTACCGCTCCCGGATACTTTTAACCTGTTGATTCCGTCCCTGAATGTAATTTCCGGTATTTCATAAACTCCTGTTTTTAGCAAAAAGCTAATCCCGTCATAGTTCACATTTACATTCCCTTTGACTGTGATGAGCGGCATGACCGGCATCCTGTCATTAAACAGGACAATGTCTTTGGTGCCATTCACTTTTTCATCACATACAGTGACCTGCTCTTCCATCTTATAAGGCTTCACCCTGGCATCAATACATACCTCATACCTGTTCCCGATCTGCGCCTCACTGGTGACCGAAACTCTTCCTTCATAATAAAATTCCGGTTCCCGTTCCAACACTATTTTCATTTTTTTCCCATGCAGATCATTTTTCAGCTTTTCCTTGCTTCCTGCACTGAATAAAGTAAATTTAAAGCTGATCCTGCCATCTTCAAATGCCATTCCGCCTACCGCTTCCGTCAGATCGATAGAAGAATTGCCGCCGGCGATGTCCACATAATTTTCTTTTATAGCCGGCGGCGTTATCCTCGCATAATTCATGACCGCGCCATAGTCTTCCTTTGTACGTCTATCGCCAAATACTGCGCCATGCATCCTTAATTCCGTCTCCCTCTCATATATGTAATGCGCCCGAGCTCCTCATTCATCGGTCCCGCAAGTTCGCCAACCAATACGCCGGAATCAAGGACCAACTGCCTCCGCCCCATTTCCGGAAGATATTCACTCAGCAGGTCATATAACCGGTTCAGGATCTCATAAAGCTGCTCATTGTTTTCCGCGACTGTCGCCGATATCATTTTCATCAGCGTCTGTGTTCCACTCACCACTTCACTCCCGGTTTCACCGCCCGCCATAATCTGCCCTTTCCGGTTAATTCCGAAAGCAATCGGTCTATCCATAATCAGAGGATTATCCATCGCTCTTTTATACCAGTCCACATCCAGTTTGGGCAGTCCTGGCAGCCCTATCTTTTCCGCAAGTCCTCCCAGCATACCGCTGGTATCCCACTGGATATTAAAGTGGGGCAGCTTGATATCCGGAAGTTTCCACTCAAAATCAAAGAAACTTTTGATATCGGACACTATTTTAGATACCGTCTCACGGGCATTCCCAAATACAGAACCTATTTTATCCGCAACACTTCCAAATCTCTCCGCAACAGTGGTGCCCATTTCCTGAAAATACGATATGGCATCCTTTTTCAGTTTTCCGACTGCTTCCAGTCCTTTTTCCCTGATCTCCTGAAATCCGGACACCCCGCTTGTGCTCACCTCCGCAAGTACTGTCCTTGCGTCCTTCCCAAATGCGTGAAATTTGCTGACAGCACCTTCCCTGAAGCTCTCAATCTTTTCGACCGCGGCATTTCTAAATTCCCCGATCTTTTCCCCTGCTTTTTCCTTTAACTGCTTTGCCTCATCAACGATCTTCTCCCTGGCCTCTGTAAACTTGGTTGACCATTTTTCTTTCAGATCTTTGAACTTCTCGGCACCATCCTCTTTCAGCTTCTGAAAACCATCAGCGACCCGCTCTCCCATCTCTCTCACCTTTTCAGAAGCGCCGTCCCTCATCGCAGCGGATCCGGAAAGGACATGCTCCAACAGGCTGGTCATCTTTTCTGCCGCGCCGTCCCTTAATTCTATAAACTTTCTTACGGTGTTATCTTTCATCTCGGTCACTTTCGTGACCACTCTCTCCTTCAGTTCTCCCGCTTTTTCTTTGATCGTATCCCAGTTTTTATACAGAGTAACCCCTATAGCCACCAGTGCCGCTATCGCGGCTATTACAAGGGCAACCGGCGCCGTGATGGAACTGATGATCGGGATAAGAGTAGTAATGCCCCCGATCAGCTTGCTCCCGATGCTGATCACAGATCCAATCCCGGTGGCTATCTTCCCGACAAAAATGAGCACCGGCCCTGCCGCCGCAAGTACCGCCGCCGCAGTTATGATCATCTTTTTCGTCCCATCATCCAATCCGGATATCCAGTCACACACTTTGGAAAGCCACTCCACTCCCTGCTTTAAGTAAGGCATGATCAGTGTTACAAACTGTATCGCAAGCCCTTCTAACTGTGATTTGAGCAGCGTCAGCTGGCCGGATAGATTATTGTTCATCATATCTGCCATTTCTTTTGCAGAACCGGAACTGTTATTGATAGCCAGGCTCAATTTATCATAATCCCCTGAGGTCGCATTCAAGATTGCTAAAAGGCCCTTTTTTGCTTCCTCTCCTGCTACCGTGGACGCTATTTCTGCTTTCTGTTCAGTGGTCAACCCCTTAGTCGCTTCCCGGAGCTCCGACATTACATCTCCAAAGTCTCTTGCCGTTCCATCTGCATTATAAAATTCCACTCCCAATTCATTGATACAGTCCGTAGCCCCACTGGTATTTGTCGCCATCCTTGAGATAATGGCATTTAAGGATGTGCCCGCCATACTGCCCTTGATACCGCTGTTTGCCATAAGACCGATAGCAAGTGCTGTATCTTCCATGCTGTAGCCCATAGTTCCCGCCATAGCTCCCGCATATTTAAAAGTTTCGCCCATCAACTCTACATTGGTATTTGCATTAGAAGATGCGGCTGCCATAACATCCGCAAGCCTGCCCGCATCCCCCGCGCTGTATCCCATAGCCGTAAGCGCATCCGTTACTATGTCAGAGGTAGTACCAAGTTCTGCACCTGATGCAGCCGCCAAATTTAATACACCGTCCAGGCCATCCAGCATATCCTCCGTCTTCCACCCCGCCATCGCCATATATTTCAAAGCCTCTGCAGATTCCGAAGCAGAAAATTTCGTGGTTTTCCCCATTTCCTTTGCCTTGTTTTCCAGAGCCGTAAGATCATCTCCTGTTGCCCCGGAAATAGCCCCGACTTCCGACATCGCAGATTCAAAATCCGCTGAAGCCTGAATTGCTTTTGTTCCGATTAGTGTAATTGGCGCCGTTAATCCCAAGCTCATCTTGGTCCCAAGATTTGCAGCCTTTGTTCCGACATCTGTAAATTTCTCTGATAACTTCTGGGAGAAAGACTGCGCTTTATCAGCCGTCTCATCTATTGCGCTGTTTGCCTCTGTATTTTTAACTGCAATTGTCCCAAACAGCTTAAAAAGTTCCATTATGTATTCTCCCTTCCATATCTTCTCAAAAAAGAAAGAGCTGATTTCTTTTCAACTCTTCCTTCACGCTGGGGACACCCTGTTCAGGATCTCCCTCGTCTGCCGCTTCACAACATTAACCTGCCTGTCTGACATACCGTATGATACCGGTTCTTTCTCCTGTATCAGTTCATCTTTCCATTCCTGAAACGTCTTATCTGTCACGCTGTGGATATACGCTTGCCACAACATGTTATCATCTTCTCTCCGGACTGCTTCTTTTTTGCGCGCCACATCCATCTCAAAGATTTTAGCAACAAATTCTCCAAATCTCCCCTGCACAATATACGTATTCATAAATTCTGCAGGACTCGCATATCTGGAATACAGCAAGTCCATGAATTCAAATTCACCTATGAGAGAAATCTGGAGAGCACCCTGAAAAAACTCGTACCCCTTGCCTCAGAAAAAGTATCCATGATCATCAGAGGCAGTGTGCCGAATTCCATCTCCCTCATTTCGCCCACGGGAATACCCGATATGTCTGACCACATTTCATAAGTTTCATTCTCAACCTTCGCCAGATTTCCGATCAGGATATCCGCTATATCGAAAGATGCCATGATCCCTATCTGCTTCAGAGTCTTTTCGCCGGAGGCAACCTGTATGAATGCCTCTTTACAGTCCCGGATACCTATCTTCTTCAGAATCTTAAGAAGCGGGAACAGGTCGGAGTCTTTCAGTCTGCGCAGGACATACGGACGTTCAATGGCTGCCTCCTCTTCCTGCTCTTCTGCATCTTTCATCTCAGGTTCCTGTAACGCATCTTCTACCCCCGTCTTCTTTTCTTCCACATTTTTCATCGCAGAATTCTGCAATACATCTTCTGTCTCCGTTTTCTTCATAGTCCACCTCTTACCCTTCTATGATCTTGTAGATTTTCTTTGCCGGTGTCTCCTGTTTCTCCTTGTCCGGATAGAAAATATAGATCGGCAGTGTATCATATACGCCGCTCTGAAAATCGGCAGTGGCCTTGAACGTGGTCTTGACAACAGAGGTTTCCTTATTTTTTGAATCTAACTCAAGGCCCGACGAACAGATCACATTTTCCATGATTGCAATGATCTCCGTCCCATCCGTCTTACTGCCGACGTAGGCGATATTATCAAGGTAATCCGATAATTCGATCAATGACTTTGTCTGGATCTGCTTATACCCGGGGATCAGGCTTTCGACCTCTTTTCCTACGATCGCCCGCTTCAGCGATTCAACCGTATGCTGCGCAAGATTCACTTCCAGCGTCCCAGTCTCCCCTGTTTTCTGGTTAAGCCCTTTGATCTCCACCACCGCACCGTCCACTTCAATAGGGGTGATCTCCGGGATAATGGAAAGTTTATTTCCTCCATTGGTTGCACCAAGTACGTTCTCTTCAGAATCATCCCACGCGCCAACGACATAGTCACCCACTGCCGGCGTATAACCATCTTTTACCCCGATAAAAGAAACGCTGGATTTTACCTGACTCAGTTTTATATCCTCCGCTGCCGGCGCCGCTTCGTCCTCCGCTTCATACTTTCCATACACGTATTTAAAATTTTTGAACACAACCCCTGCTCCCAACAGGAAATCATTCGGCGTGTCATTATTAATACCTGATTTTCTCATCCTTCCACCTTCCATTCTTTAATCATCAAATTTATCTGCAGCTTTTTCATCTCATCGTTTTCCACGGGTATTGGAAAACTGTTTTCATAAAAGATGGCGGCTGTCGAACCTGTCCCGACAGCCGCCACCCTTCCGCTGTTGCGCGGAAAATACTTTTTTATTATTGTCTTTGCTTCCTCCAGCCGGATCCATTTTTCCCGCGAAAAACCGGTCAGTATGAATACAGCATCCTCTTCGCCGGATTCTCCAGCGGATTCCAGTTCCTGATATTCACCGACAAAATAAGTTTCAGGCAGAGCCTCTCCGGCATCTGTCTTATACTCCATAAAGCCATATTTCAGCCCCAGAGCCTCCATGCCATTTTTTATGAGGTTAAGTACGTCTATGCTCATTCTGCTCCCAGCCTTTCTCGCAACCTTTGCTCTGCCATTTGAGTGATCCTGCTCCTGAGTGAAGTGAATGCATTAAAAAGAGGCCTTCGTGGTCTCTTTCCTTTCGTAAAATGCCACCCGCCTTTCTCATCCTGATAATGCCACCCGCCTTTGCGTCCATCACCGCTCAGGGCATATTCTCCGGTACCGAACTCCTCCCAGATAGCATTTTCATAGTTCGAGCCAACATACCCTGTCATCTGTTCCTCATCAACTGCATAGGCATAAGATCCTTTTGTCTGTCCAGTTCTTACTTTAGAGTTCCGTTTGGTCTGTGCCTCTAGTTCGCCGCAGGCCTCATAAAGGAACGCCGTTACCGCACCGCTGATCGTATCTTTTACCTCTATACGGTTATCCTGAAATTCCACCGCCATGGTCAGCATCCTCCTGTATATCTCAGATAGATCTCCAGATGCTCGTGCATCCCCATTGGATCGTCGTATAACATGACTTCATAGATTTCGCCGTCAACTATCATCCTGCTGTTCTCAGGCGTGATCTTTACATCCGGTTTTTCCCCCGCCTGACACTTCAGCTCCTTATAGTCACACAGAAAAATATGGGTGGACTCCTGGATCTTGGTACGATAATTTAAATGCTTGGAATCACCGTCCAGCAGATCCAGCCAGCCCATAACGGTAAGCGCATCCACATAAACCGTGTCCGGTTCCCCGATCCGGTTCGGCTGCACCTTCCTTATCTGAATGACACCCGGCTTGTTTCCCCCTATGTTCCCCATCAGAACCTCGGTTTTACATAGGGCTTCAGAAAACCAAGAAGGGAGACCGGATATCCCATCACCTGATTTTCTGAATCCTGGTCAAAATATGTAACGGAATGCCTTGACAGCTCCTCTGATTTGATCCCGACTTTCCTTCGGTTGTTCTTTTCCCATACCATCAGATCTATCACGCCTTTTTGAATGTCAGCGGGATAGATCACTTTGGTCACCACATTGACGGGGGAATCATACAGGACACTGTCTACTGCTATCCCGTCCTCCGCGATCTCCACAATCTCATACAATCCGTCATTTACCCCGGACTGAGATATCTGTACCGTATCGCCGGTTTTGAAGTAAGGGCAATGCCCACGGATCTTTCCGTCGCCGGCAGACGCGGTGATCCTCATCATGCGGTTCTGGAAATTATTATTGGTATAAGATCTGATAAGAGCCTCCACAGCCTTCAGACGGCTCGACAGCGCCTCTTCGTCCATCCCCTTGAACTCATCTATTGAAAGCATTTTTTCGACCTGAAGTATCATCGATATGCCTCCCTTCCGTTACTGGCTGATCACCTCATAGCCACCATGCTCCATGAACCACTCCGCCATCCTTTCAGAAGAGATTACCGCCTGGCCATTGGCAAACTGAACCCCTCCTGCTCCGATTCCGCAGAAATTAGGGTTCCCTTTAACCTTTATCATCCAGGACGGATTCTTCTCCTTCGTGTTTCTCTCCACCGCCTTTTCAGTATTTTCTATCTTTTCCTGTGTTTCTTCCAATTTTGCCATAACAGCCTCCTTTTTGTATGATACAGGGCGCCTGATGAACGTCCTGCCGTTTACGCCGAAATCTTGATGTTTCTGAGCACCCCTGCATGCTGAGTATTTTTCAGCACCGTCGCCGCGATCATCTCAACTTCTGCATCTTTTACAGTACCCGGTTCCGAAAAATTCGGAAGATATTTTTCAATGACAGAAGATCCGTTCAGGCTGATTCCATGAAAACCGTCATTGGCATCAAATTTCACCGCATAGATATCCGTCAGCCCTGTAGTCGCCGTTTCCGCATTATTGATTTTTCTGGAGATGCCTTTTTTGATGACCGCATTTGCAGTCGCCACAGCACTCTCCCCTGTACCGGTGACAGTATAATGGTTCTGCAGATCCATAAAACGCACTCCGTCCAGAGACACAGCCTTTTTGCCAAAAGCTTCCTCTGTCTCCGTCTTGTAGCCCAGTACCCTGGCAACAGTCTGGATCTTCGTGATCGTAGCTGTATTCATCAGGAGAGCATCCGCCTGTGTCTCCTTCACCAACAACATCAGCGCCTCATAAAACTCATCAGCATTGTTCTTCAGGGCTGTGATCGTGGACAAGTCAATCGATTTATCCGCGCCATACTCTGTAGTTGTTCCCGCCAGCATGGAATCAAGCCCCTCAAATTCCGGCCCATCCGTAGAAGCCGATGTCACTGCATCCCCGTTGATCAAAGTGTAATGGAACAGACTGACTACCGCCTTGATGTGTTCCTCGATCTGGTATGCCAGGTTATCCCAGCGGCCTGCAACCTTATTTAATACCCTGTCCATCTGGACCGAACCGCCCATGATCGTAAGTGCTGCCTCGCACTCCTGCTTCGTCGCCGTACTCGCCGTATAAGAACCATACAACTTCCTGAACTGCGCTGTTGCCGGAAGGACCTTTCTCATATATTTGTATTTCATCGTGGAACCGCCTCCCACTGCGCTCACACAGTCGTCAAAGGGCAGAACTGCCAGTATATCCGACTGCCTGAGGAACACATCCACGATCTTATCGAATATCTTATCCGACATACCTTTCTTGATTTCTTCCAGTGTCATTACTGCCATAACAATACCTTTTTAACCTTTCCTTACTCGTTGTTTTCATACTGCATCTTCAGCGCTTCCGCCAAGGTTTTAGGCTCGCCTTCCCGGCTGCTGTCGGAGTCCGGAAGCCTGTTCTCTTCCACCTTTTTCGTATTAGGCTGAATAAACTGATCCGGAAACTGTGTTTTCAGCGCCGCGATCTTATCCTCCATGCCTTTCACTTTTCCCGAATCATCCAGCGCAAGCTCACCTTTTTCCCCCAGTTTAAATGTGATATAATCCACATCCTTACAGTCCGCCTCCAGAAGGGCGATCTTCACCGCCGAATCCAGTTTTTCCTGCTGAAGCTGTTTCTGCAGTGTGCTGATCGTCACTTCATATTCTGTGATCTTTCCCTGCAGTTTCTCATCTCCACCGGTATTCTTCTTAAGCTCTGCGATCAGGTCCTCCGCCGCCTTCAGCTGTTCGGCGATGGATCCGTTATCCGCTTCCAGAGCGGAATACTTCTCTTTGGAAATGTAATTTCCTTCCGACAGGTCAGCATACCTTATGTGCTTCAGCTTATCCGGCTCTTTCGCGTTCGCCGCGTCGATCGCAGCCTTTACCTTTTCATACAGCTCCTTTTCCAGTAATTCTTCTAATTTCATGTTTTCTCCTTTCTGCATTTCGTTTTATGCGGTTTCTCCCGCGATGCATCGCCTGTTTTCTTCTCTGTGCGCAAGAGATATTGCGGCTGCAGTTTTAACGCCATAAAGCCGGTTTCGGGCATATAAAAAAGACAGCCTCTTTAGCTGTCTCTCCTATCTGGATTATTTTGTTTCAGTGTTATTCGATCTCATCTCCCCCTTCATCATCCCAGCCTTCGTCTGGATCATCAAGTTTTATTTCGTGGTGCATATCTTTTGGAGCATATGCCGCAGGAAAAATCTTTTTGCTATGTTCCCTTGTCTCATCATCAATAGGCAAATCTTTAAACTCCCCTCTATGCTTATCAAAATCCTCATATGACTTTAAACTTAAGAAAAGTTCTTTTGTTGTCATCCTAAAGCTCCCTCCACAAGAGAAAAAATATCATAATTCTTTTTTCTAACCGCTACTGGATTTTCGTAATATCTTTGAACTGCTACTGATATGAATTCTTCCATGCACTCAATATCAATGGAGCCATCTGGCAAAATTGCCTCTAAAGGATAATTTATATATAACCTTCCCTGATAGTCATCCAGTAATTTATCTGATTTTAAAATCCAGACACCAGCACTGTTTCCGGAAGAATCCTTACCTTTTCTCCTCATGATATCATTAACTGTCAGCCCTTTTACACACTGACGTTTCACAAAATCAACCTTATCCTTATCAAATAGCTTTCCCTCGATCGCATGCCCTATCTCGTGTATAGCTTCTGCTAAAATCGCATTTTTTCCTATGTAGATAGTATCTTTGACCGGATCATACCCGCTGCCCTTCGATCCCACACTGACAACCGTATCTTTTAGTGCCTCCCTGACTTTTTCAGGCATATAGGCAAATGCTTCCATAAATGTTACCCGTTCGTTCACGGAAAAATCGTCTTTTGCATAATTCATCACCCTATACTCCAACGAATTATTCAGTGCCTGAGCAGATGTCTTAAACTCATTATATGTCTTTGCTTTAACCCTGACAAGCCTGTCTTTCTCTCCGTTCCACTTTGTATAATACTCTTCTTTTGACAGAGCCCATTTTGCCCTCTGTAAAAGACAGCAACGACAATTACAATCCTCTGACGGATCACCGAATCCTCCCGGATACATCGCCTTTTTCCCCGCCACTTCAAAGGGCTCCTCCACCTCCCTTAACTGCCCGTCCAGCTCCCGATGGTGCGGCCTGGTCACATTATCCATTGTCGCATCCCACTGCTTCAGCACATCCGCTCCCCTGCTCTTCGCCTTCTCCTGACAGTGGAGGGCGGCTTCCTGCTGTATTCTATGCCCTTCTGTCCGTGCAATCCCAATGGCGTGGGTAAATGCTTTCATAAAAGGGCTTCTCATCCCAAATGCAATCTGTTTTGCCACTACACTCCAGGAAGAACCGTTTGCTATTTCTCTTGAAACTTCTGATCGGACGGAATCTTTCAACCGGTCCACATCCTCGCCCATGCGCCGGTATAACCCTTTGGATATTTTAGAATCCAGCTGAACCGCCTTTACCGCTTCCTCCTGATCTACCGGAAAGATCAGCGGAATTCCCTGTCCCTGCAGATCGTACATTGTTCCGAAAAATCCATTCTCATAACATTCTGCCAGATAGTCGGCGACTGTCTCAAAGGATTCGGTGTTCAGCTTGTCAAGTATGGCGTCAATCTGCTTTTTCAATGCCTCCTGATACTGTTTTTGCCAGATAATGGACCGCAAATTCTCTATATCGGTCCTCGCTGAAAGGCTGCTGATCTTCGCCGCGCAGTCTCTCGATGCCCTGATATACATCTTTTTCAGCCTGTTTATGATCTCCGACTCCCGCTCAAGAAGCATCTTTTGTACTTCAAGCTGTCTTTTGTTCATGATCCCGCACCACTTTCATCATCAGGCGTTATGCCCTCCATCATCCTTTGGAGCGCCAGCATGCCGCTTTCCCCCTCTGGCAGTTTGTCCTTGATTTCCTCATAATCGATATCCAATATAGAGCAGATCGTCTCAACAACAGTCTCATCATCCAGCAGATTGGCCGCCGCCAGTATGTTGTTGATCCTCTGTCCCTGTACCTGCGCGTTTATGAGTTCGATCTGTGCACTGTCCTGAGCATTCGTAATGACCTCCCGCTGAAATTTAATATGGACATCCTTCATCTGATAATCTGTGCCGTTGCCGGCATTTATCTCGTCCAGGACCACCTTTATTATCTTCCTCAGGAAACCTTTCAAGCGTATCTCCAGTTTATTGCACTTCAGATCAAGCAGTGCATACCTGCTCTTTATCACTATGTTTGTGATATTGCCATCGCCAATCTGCGCAGAATTAAACCCCATGCCAAAGCGGTAAATATTCTTCTCATCCAGTTCCAGTTTTACCTTCCTGGCTTCATATGGAATATCTACAGTCTTGATATCCAGTCCCCCATCCGGCGCAACACCGAGATGCTTTTTAGTTCTTATATTCGCTATCATTTCATCGAGATCTGCTCCCTGAAAGCCGGATACCACATAGATCGCATCCGTAAAATCCTGCAGATTATTGGAAAGGCTGCATGCCATCAGGTCATAGTCATCGATCAGGTCCTTGATCGGCTTCAGGCCGCTGAAACGCTTTGAACCGTTATCCAACCGGAAAAACGGTATAAAATGAAAGGAAGAGCCAAACCGCTCTCCCTTTTCATTCTTTGTTATGATATGTGGCCTCGGATTCAATGCCTCCTTCTCATCCTCGGTTATGCTTCCGTCATTGATCTGAACATAGTAATATGTTTCCCTTTCATCCCATACCTGAATCCTCTTTATGGCCTCTTCCCTCTTGCCGATATGATCGATATACCAATAAATAACATGTTCTTCATGGTCCCCCGCCTCTTTCGCAGAAACCTCAATAACCCCCATGGAATCGGCATGCTGGAAACCTATCCTCTCATCGGAAGTATAATACGCATACATGTAATCAAACCCTTTCGAAATGCACCCTGTGAGCATTTCATACACTTCCGACCAGAAGCGGTCATCAAAATACAGATCCAGCAGGGACTGCAGTTCCGGATCATCTGATCTGATAAAATTTTCATCACCGGAAAGCATATACTGGACTTCCTGATCTACCAGCTCCGTGAAAAACGGATGGGATATTTTCACATTACTACGCAATGTGTCTTCCTTCGCATTTCCATCAGCATCGATATAAAAAATCCGGGAGCTCATGATCTTGTGCTCACCCTCATAATATTTTAACCCCTGCCTTGCCATCTTCTTTTTGTGGGATGCGGCGTCTTCTTCCATGAAATGTTTGATCTCATCCACTCTTAACATATCTGATCCTTCCTAATACAGCCATGTATTTGGCTCATACAGCGCAAGGGAAAGGGAATCCGCCGTATCGGGCGATCCCAGTCCGCGCTTTTTCATATCTTCTTTTGACTCCAGTTGGATTTTTCCCTTTGATGTCATGTGGTATTTCCGCACGCTCAACTGTTTTATCATCTCTTCATCGTGGGGAATCTCTATCTGGACATCCTGTTTCCCCTGCAGGTTATTCGAGAAATTGTTTTCCAACAATTCCTTAATATTTCCCCATACCTGGGATCCCAGATTAAAGTAATAATCATCAGATGCTGAATCCCCATTATTCACCGGAACTACCGTATAAGGCAGCTTCTCTTCCCGGATCACCTCTTTCAGCCGGTCTGTCACTCCGCCGCCAACGCCCGTGTCATCCACCTTGATCAGGCACTTCCGGATATGCGGGAACAGGCTCATATAGTCTTTACAGCATCTTATTACATTACCTGCAGTCTCCATTGTGTCTTTTTTGCTGTATTTCCTGAATTCATATATCTTCGCGCTGATCCGCGGTGTGATGACTGTCTTGTCATCACCAAATCTCGCCACATCCACGCCGATATGCAGTACTTTAGCCGATTCTATATCCGATTGTCTGATATGGTTTTCCTTAGAGCAGGCAAGCTCCACTGTTTCAAGTGATATGAAAGAATCCAATGCCCCTTTGGGAAACTGCCCATCAATACGCACCCGGCATACATCGGAATCTTTTCCATATTTTGTCTCCAGCATTTCTATGGTTTCTTTGGATGTACGCCCGCTGTTGCGGCTGCTCACCGTATGCGTCCGGTATTTATCCCGGTCCTTGTTGAAAGCATCGTAAAATACACCCTCGATCCTGTTTGGGTTCCCCATCAGGAGCAGCTTATTATCCCATCCCGTCAGCGTGCCCAGCAGAGCCTCCATAATTGGATCCGTTACGCCGGATGCCTCGTCCACAACTATTAACATATGATCCTCGTGGAACCCCTGCATGCTTTCCGGTTTTGTTGCTGTCTTTGCTATAGCAAACCACCTTTCGGAATCTCCATCAACATATACCTTTGTTTTTGTCCAAACCAGCAATTCATGAATGGCTGAACTATCAAGCCACTTTTTTATCTCAGCCCAAAGCACATTGTAAAGCTGCTGCATGGTGGGCGCCGTGGCAATCACTCTAGAATAGGGCCTACATACAAGAAACCATATGATGAGTCCGGCTTCCAGCGCTGTCTTTCCTACACCCTGGCCGGACTTTACTGCGACTTTCGGATAAGCCGCGATATCTGTCGCCACCTCATCCTGCCAGCCATCACATTTCATACTGAGAAAATCTTCCAGAAAAGCCGCTGGATCATCATAATAAACCTCAAGGGCATTCATCAGATCTTCCATTTTCTTTTTCCTTCCTCCGCTTCGCTATCTCGATGATCGCCGTTTTCAAATCTTTCGCCTGTTTCTTTGCATCCGCTTTTGAAGCTCCTTCCAGTTCCAGATAATCTTTCACAGTATTTTTGAGAGCAGTGACCGCTGTGCTCTGAGCTTTCAAGAAACTCGCCTGTTTATCCCATGCCTGCTGTACTTCCCATGATTCGCCGATAACATTACCCGTTTTCTCCTCAACCTTTTCGATTGTTTTATCATTTTGATCCTTTACATACATGATCTGCTGTGACCGGATGATCGCCACATACTGGATCTGTATCGCGTCCCAGAGCATATCCAGAGGACTCTTATCCTCCATTTCCTGCATAATAGAAAAAGCCTCTTTCGGAAGATACTTCCGAAAGAGACCGTGCTTTTCCGCGTTGCTATTTTTCTTTGGTGCACCGTGGCCGGATGCATTCTTATTACCCGGCTGTGCTCCTTTTCGTTTAGTAACGTTACCATTCCCATTTGGTAACGTTACTAAATCCCATTTATCCTGATTTTTCCATTTTCTGACCTGTTCCTCTGATACCTGCAGTTCCTCTGCAATGCTTTTCAGCAGGCGGCTTTTACCGCTTTCCAGCCAGAGCTGCCTTGCTTTGTCTCTGCCGGGGCTTCTTGGTCTTGCCATGTTGGCCGCCTCCTATTCGTTTGTTTTTAAAAAAAGAGCCGGCGCTCTGCCAACTCTTTAAACCAATTTTTGATTCTTTATCTTGCTAACACTTCTAGCTATACTATTCTCACTATCTCCTATTTGTTTGTTTTGAAAAAGAAAAGAGACAGCCGAGACCATCTCTTTAACTATATATCCTTATTATCTTAAATATCTGTCATTTTAATTATTCTCCTCGCTAATTTTTCAAATGTACTATAAAAATCATCTCTACTCTTTTTCATAGTTTCCCAAATTACTCCTGTCTGTCTCACCTGCTCTTTTGTCAGTAAAAAAACAGGAGTATTATGTTCTTGTGATTGGGCAATAAGGCTATTAAAATCTGCTATATTTATTAAATTATATGGTTCATCACATAGGTTATATTTTTCATCTTTAAGTGTCATCTCTTGGCTTTTCAAAATCGGCATCAATTTATGACATACTAATGAATTTATATCATTTATCCAATCCGCAAATGCTCTGGCTGGTCCACCATTCCTAGGCCTATATCTCTGTTGTATTGTTCCAAGAAAAATAGGGGCACCACCTTTCATTTTATATGATGCACTATTAAAATTTTCATTTTCCTCCATTTTTCTATACGTTTTACACCATCTTGGAAAAATTGAAACCAATGCTTCAACTGCCATATAACAAAAATAATCTGGCGCGCAGGGAACAATAAAATAATCACTTTGCATTAAAATATTAGCATTTGTGGCAGATATACTTGGGCTCATATCCACTAAAACATAATCTATGTCATATTTTTCAGACGTCAACTCAATTAACTTTCTAAATGCACCAGGAACATTTTTTAACATATTTAGGCTTCCTGTCATTGTTTCAGCAATATTATATGTTGTATCAAATTCAGAAAACTGAATATGTCCAGGCAAAAGAAATAAATTCTTATTTTCTCCAAACTTATAACATTTTGCTGCCACTATAGGTTCTAAATTGCCACCAAATACAGGATCAAGACCTGATTTAATGGTGGAAATATCTGATTTATATAATTCCTCTAATTTCGCCTCTTTTGAAGAATTTATACATACTCCAGTTAAATTACACTGTGGATCACTGTCCACTATCAACGTCCTTTTTCCAATTTGTGCAAGCATCCAGCCCAAATTAAAAACCGTTGTAGTTTTACTTACTCCACCTTTATTATTAAATAAAGCTATAATTTTTTCTTTTCTCATAACATTCTTCTCCTTTTTTTTAATCATACCATATTTTAGCACAAAAAGCACCCCGTACTTTTACAAGATGCTTCTTTAAATGTATTTGAGGAGTAAGATATGTTTTATACACTATCTTCATTTTACATATTACCACTATAAAAACGAAAAAAGCGAAAAAAACGAAATTATTTTATTTTTCTCCCATAAAATTATTTAATTCCATTCTAACACTGTCTGCTGTCGCTTTTCTTCCCAGCTTTATCGCTACTTCATCCCACGTCTTTCGTTCAAAATATTTCATCCGGACAATCCGCTGCATCCTCGCCGGTATGGTCTTCATCCACTTATCGATTTTTGCCTTCATCTTTTCCGCCTGAAGTTTTCTCTCCTCCAACAGCTCCAGTTCATTTTTCAGTTTCCGACCATTCAGATCTGCTTCGATTACCCCAGATACACGAAAGCTTCTCTGCTCATACGGAAACTCCGGATTACTCCCGGTCACCTTGTCATGCACCATCTCCTGTTTCCGCATGCTCCTGATCTCATCTTCTATCTCTCTGATCAGTTCACAAATATCTATATAATCTGATAAGATCTTTTTATCCAATGCTACCCCCCCATTCTTCAGCCAGTATTTCAAATTCCACCATATCGTGCAGAAGGCCGTCTTGAAGTTTCGCTATCTGCCGATGGTATGCGCACTCCCGACCGCCATACTTTTTTATGAAATTCCGATATCCCCTGACTGCAGGATTATCTGCATAAGCTCTCCACGATATCCGGTTCATATGATACCTCTGGAACAGATCGCCTATCGCCTGATATACGTCCCTTGCAAATTCCGCGCTCCCTTTCCTGAAACTTATGATCCCGAAGCCGTATGCTGACATAGCTGTCCAATTTATATCGTAGCATATGTATCCGATCACTTCGTCATTTTTATCGACTGATACAAAGTGGTGGCTGTCATAGTTGTGGTCCGGTATTTCTGGAATTTCATTACCGAGATCGCTGTAAAATATATTCTCGAGTTTATACCAAGAATTAATGCTCGCCTCAATTAACTTGTCTTTATATAACTGCGCTGGTTTTAACATACTGATCCTCCATCTAGTCCTATCAATTCCGCATTATCGAAAATGTTTCCGATTACCCTGCATTTGTTTGCAACAATTTCATCGATGAAAAAAATTTTCTCATATTCTCATCTCCTTCATAAATCAATAATCAGTTACTCCTATTTTTCGATCATCAATGATCCTATACTCATCCGGCACACATGATGCCGCAGTTATTATCTGAGCAATATCTATCATTGGTTCTCTATAATCAATAATCGCCTGATCCGCATAAAGTCCCATATAATTGTTCGGATTACCACAATTTATGAACCTATATTCCACGTTTTCTGTACGAAATACTCTCTGGCTTCCGTACAATACACTTTCCGCCTCCATTTTCTCCAATATCCGTCTGGAATTTTTTAGCCGGCGTGGATTATCTGATAAATAACAAACTTTTAACATCGTTCACCCTCCCCATCATTTAACAAATCTATTGCAATTTAACCCCATCCTGTTATAATAAATGTCATGGAAGCATAGCTCAGCTGGGATGAGCGCTCGCCTGACTAGCGGGAGGCCAAGGGTTCGAGCCCCTTTGCTTCCATTTTTCGTGCTTTTAACTCTTTCAATACGGCTTCAGATTTTTCCTTTTGTGCCTTCCTTACCCTTTCCTCTCCTGAATGGGGTACCCGGCAGCATCCAACGGTCCCCACTGCTGTATCTCCTCCACATTTTCCATGATGATCACATCCGGAAGGATCGATTTCGCATGTTTATATACTGCCCATGGCAGAATCCGCAGGCCGTGTTCCCGCGGCTTGCCTCCTTTTGCTTTGCTGTGACTCGTACAGTCCGGGCTTGCCCACATCAACGCCACATGGCGCCCATTGACATATTTCTGCAGATCAACTTTGAAGATATCTTCCGTCAGATGCAGCGTATTCGGATGGTTGACGGTATGCATCCTGATCGCCTCAGGATCATGATTCACGGCAATATCCACATATCGTCCCAGCGCCATCTCTATCCCGACGCTTGCACCACCTCCGCCGGCAAAGCAGTCAATTATGATATTATTTTTCATGATTCTCCCTCTAATAAGTCAAAGAAATCCATCTGCCCTTCAATATTTGCCTTTCTTTTTTTCTCTTCCCTTATTCTGGCATCCTTATAGTCATTGTATTTTTTCCGGTATTCATAGCTTTTCCCAAATATGTTCCACGCCGCCTTGACCACATTGGGCTCGTGTGGCCGTATCAGTTCCAGATCATCAACCGCTTTATATGAAATTGGGCATCCACAACATCCCGTTCTTGTAAGGCCGTAAACCTCATACGCATCGGAATACTTGATACTAAATCGTTCTTTGTACCATGCCTTGTCTTTGTCCGTGACATAATAAAGTGGCCTGAACCTGTATTGCCCGCTGCTAGTTTCCGTAAAGCACAGCGCTGTGTTATCTTTCCGCGGGACAGACCTCATGCCTCCCTCGTCCCGGCGTTCCCCTGTGATGATCATTTCATAATCCTTTTGTGCTTCATGCGCCACCTGCTTCTTGCAGTAGTCACAGCATTTTGCGCTGATCTGGAAATCCGGTGGGTTTTCGTCGATGAAATCTCTCATATACTTTGAGGAATTTATCACCAGCTGGATGTTCGGTCTCGGCTCCCCTGCGGAATTACAACAGCAGAGGAAATTGATCAGGCTCTCGCATTTTGGGTACCGTTCTTTCAGTTCTGCCCGCTTTGCAGCCTTGTTATCTGCTTCTTCATATTCCTGTGCAATTGACAGCGGTACTCCTTTCTTCTGCCATTCTTCCAGCCCTGCAGACATTATCTTGGATACAAATGGAACCCCATGCTCCCTGACCGCCTGAACGATGCCGACTTTTGGCCTGACTTCCTCAATTTCCACTCCATATTTCTCCGCGACAGCTTTTACATGGTCCTTAGTTGCTTTCATTTCCAATCCGGTATTAAAGAATACATACTTTACTGGTGGAAGTGACGGTACGATCTCCCGTGCCGTTTCGATCAGATCGATCATGATGTCACTGTCCGCCCCCCCGGAATAGGAACATATGGCTCTCGGATGCTGCCTGAGATGCGTCATTATGATGCCTAATATCGCCTGAAATTTTTCCGGCGCATCCAGATCCGCATAATCCGGCCTGTCTGTATATACTCTGCTTTTATATTGTTCTCCCATTTTTCAAAAGAAGCCCGTGTACACGTCACCCCGGCCGGAGGCTGGCTCCTTTCTTTAAACTTTTATCCCTTTACATTTCTTTCCTTCTGCTGTCCTAAAATGTCATAAATATCCATCAGCACATCCGGCTAAAAATTTATCCAGAGATCAACTATCCGTTCTCCGTTTGTCACAATTTCGCCTCCATATCATCCAAATTCTGTATCATGGATTCATAACACGTTTCACACCCTGCGCTGTTTACCAGTGAACAATATTTATATCCATCCTGATAAACGACGACATCACATCGGATACAAGGTTCAAATTTTACTCCCATATATTTTTTAAAGTGATTACAATGGTATACTGGATAACATACACCGCCCCTGCACCAGTGAGCCTGCTCCCCCGGTTTATTCCAGTCCGACCACAAAGTTCTCAGCGGCTTATCGGGATGTGCCTTATCATATGGATCTTCGACTGCCCTTTTATCGTCAAAGCAATCTCCATTGGGGCATCTTCCTGACCACCAATATAAGCATTTCTTGCATATACACTGCCCGCATCCACCAAACGCAACTACTGGAATGCTGCTTAGATAATCAAATATATTTATTTGCTCTTTCATTTTTTTAACTTGCTATAGCGTTACCCCTGTCGAAGAATGACTTCTTTTTCCAACTGTTCATATACTGCGGATACCACCAGTAGAAGCCGCCTGTATAAATACTCAACATCCGTTCCTTTGTATCTCTGCAGCAGTTTTTCCCCATCTGAAGCTAAGCTGCTCCACTGGGTGTCATCCAGTTTCTGAAAACGATATTTACTTATCAGTCTCCAAATATCCACAAAAACTTTATAAGCATGCTCTTTTTTCATAATTCCTCAATCCTGATATAAATTCCTGGTACTTCCGACCAGATCTTTTCCACGATCTCAGATGCCACCAGCGCATCATCTTTCCAAAAGCCACACATGGTCATGCAGTCTTTCAACATTTTCTGCAGGTTATCTGTATCGGGTTTTGTGATCCGATATTCCCCGTTATTATGACTCCCCGCAGGAAAACACCACTTTGTTATCAGGCGGCATCCCTTGTTATAAGGTTTTTCAGGTTTGTGTCGTATTAAATATCCCATCAGCTTGCTTTTTGCCTTTTTTATTTCCGGTGGATCATAAAATACTGGCTTCCCCTTTATAACCGCTACCTGCTTTTCCTGATGTGTGCAGGTTGGCGGATGCATAGCCATAAAAAATTCAGTTGCCATATCCTTCTACTCCTTTTTCCCTGCTCAAGGTATGGTGCCCACCTGCAGTGCGGGGTGGGTGGTCGTCGTGCGTAAGCTGTCGCACGACTACCTACCCCCGCGTAGGTGGGGTGCGCATAACCCTATACGTAGTATAGGTGTTGCGCACCCCTTTTTGCGCACCCCTCAAACAAATATATTTTTATATTTATATATGTATTCTCATCACTGCGCACAACCTAGTCATGTGCACCTGTGCGCATATGCGCAATACCTAGTCATGCTCCCTTCTCCTTATATAAATCTTTCCATCTCCCCCAGTATATTTTTCATAGTCCTTTTTTAAATCCCTCTTCTGACGCTTTCCATCCCCGAACCATGAAAGCAGTTCCTTGGACGATGTCTCCAACTTATCTGCCAACTCCTGTGCCGATACTTCCCGGCCATCCATTTCAATATTTGAGAATTCTACCTCAAACTCATTTCTCTTTTTTAACCTGCTGTTTTCTGCCTGCTTTTTCCTGTTTTCAGCTGCCTTTTTCCATACAGGCATCTCCGCCTCCGGCTGGATATCCCCCAGCGCTCCTGAAGGATCTGAACGGTGCACCGGATAATCAAACCAGAGGTTGACAGGCGGGAATTTCGGGAATTCGCGCAGAGTTCCTTCAATGCGCCACGCGGTATACTTATGCACCCTTTTCAAGGCGGTGTTTATCAGGACTCCCAGCGCGCTGTATTGCTCAGCTGTCAGTTTCTTTTTACAGAATGCATCCATTTGTGACTGGCTGCACATTGCATCCTGAGATACCTCATCTTCCCAGTCATCAAAATACTTGTTCAAATATTCAATATAAGTATCACAGGCAGCTTTATTTTCCTCCTGCTTCAAGATGTCATCCGTCAATTCCAGCTCGATCAGATCAAGCAGTGCATCCGGATCCCGCGCAAACACTCCAGAACCTGATGCCCTGTCCATAGAGCGCTTTCCGCCCTGGCTGCCCTTTGAGTGATGGTGGCAGTATATCACGGCACAATTCAGCTCCGTACATACCTTGTCAAACTGGTTACAGAAATTTGCCATCTGGTCAGCGCTGTTCTCATCGCCGGTGATGACCTTATAGATCGGATCAATGATAATGGCAATATAATTTTTCTTTGCCGCCCGCCGGATCAGCTTCGGCGCCAGTTTGTCCATCGGGATAGATTTCCCTCTTAGATTCCAGATATCAATGTTACCGAGATGGTCCGGCTGCCAGCCGAGGGCGGCATACACATCCTTAAAGCGATGCAGACAGCTTGCCCTGTCCAGTTCCAGATTGACATACATGATCTTGCCCTCAGAGCACTGCCAGCCAAGCCAGGAACGCCCTTCAGCGATGGCGCAGCATAATTCTATCAATGCAAAAGATTTTCCTGCTTTTGACGGTCCTGCGATCAGCATCTTATGTCCCTGGCGGAGTACATTTTCTATCAGCGGCGGTGAAAGTTCCGGAAGATTTTCCCACACATCATGAAGCGATTCCGGTTCCGGGAGGTCATCATTAACGCTCTCTATCCACTCATACCATTCATTCCACGATGCTTTCCCTATGTTGGTATCTACAAGAAACTGCTTATGCCCATTCCTCATGATCCCGGGCATTCTGGAAAGCCTGGACGGGTTCTTGTTCTGGCCATCGATCTTAAATCCATTCTTGTTACAGATATTGTAAAGATAATCTACCCTTTTCCTGTATTCCTGATAGTCTGCTGCATCTACGCGCACGACGGCGTGTAAGCTCTTGCCTCCACTATGGACTAAGCATGCTACTGGCAGTTCCAGTTCCCTGATGACAGCATTCTGTTTCTCAATCTCAATAGAATCGGATTCCACTAACGCATATCTAAAATCTGTAACATTTTCATTTTTTATGCCCTTCCCGTCGACCGGATTAAAGCGTATCCACGCTCCCGCTTCCTCATTATAATCTCCTATGACATCCAGCATGTCGGAGCATCTGTCCAACTCCTGTATGAGCTGCCCCGCGGTCCTGTCCCACACGCCCTTTGTCGGCATATGTTTTCCATCTTTTACAAAAGTGCGAGTAACATATCCCACATTTTCAGTAGAATCAAACAGCACTTCCAAATACTGCATCAGCTCTTTTCTGGGATTCCACTCACTCGGCTCTGAGATCTCCTTTCCCTCCAACCAGCCGGAATCTATGATCACTTTCTCATCCCTGTTTATGACATCATTCCAGTCCAGTTCATACTCCGGACCGTGCTCCGGGCTCCATCCCTGGTCTTTAGCCATCTGCACAATTGTCCCGCCGGTTACAGGGGTACCAGCGCCGTTAAAGCTGTTCCATTTGCGCATACACTCTCCCGGATGGTAGCGCTTCTGGTCCCGCCGGCTCCAGTCATCCCAGTCAGCCGGCGAGAAACCTTCCTCCTTCAGCGCCATTCCCACAGCACACCACTCCTGATAATCCAATCTGGAAGGATCTATATGGTCTAATATATTTAAGATGTCATATCCTTCTGACATTTATCATGCTCCTTTATACTCCCATGGATTTATCTCACTCGGCACCTTCCAGCCGTTTGCCGCGATACGGTCTATCAGTTTTTTCGCAGTCTCAAACTGCCACATGCCGACATGCTGGAAGCCTTTTCTCTCAAGGAAGCGGATCTGTTTTGGCGTGGTCAGCCCTTCCAATTTCCGTTTATTAAGCCTGTCCAATATCTTTGCCGCCTTCCCTGCATTGTCAATCTCGTCTGGCAGGATTCCCAGTTTTTCAAGTGTCGCTTTCTGTTTATCAGAAGGCGGTGCCGCTTCCCAGCCGAATGCCGGCACGTAGCCTGAAAGGTCTTCCGCCTGTATGCTCATCTCAAACTGGAGTGGATCTACCAGTTTGCTCTTTCTGTGCCGCATCTCTGCAAGCTGTTTGGCAAGAGCCTCTTCCCGCTGTGCGACCACATCTTCAGAGGCGGCATTTTCTGCTTCTTCTATATCCACTGCTGCGCCGGCGGCGGCTTCGAGATTCTTTGTCATCTGCTGTGCCACATCATGGTCTGCACAGATAAGATCCGCCGGATGGCACAATTCATGCCGTTCTGTATGCCACAGAAAATCCAGCAGGAGAAGGTGCTCTTTGCCTGTCTCCGGTGACAGGCGTGTGCCACGCCCTACCATCTGGCAATACAGGCTACGCACTTTTGTCGGACGGAGTACTACAATGCAGTTCACCGACGGGCAGTCCCACCCTTCTGTCAACAGCATGGAATTGCATAATACATTGTATTTCCCGGCTTCAAAATCTCTCAGTATCTCAGCCCTGTCCGGACTGTTTCCGTTGACTTCCGCCGCTGAAAACCCGCTATCATTCAAGATGTCCCTGAATTTCTGGCTTGTTTTTACCAATGGAAGAAAAACTACGGTTTTCCTGTCCCCGCAGTATTTTGCCATCTCTCCGGCTATCTGGTGCAGATACGGATCCAGAGCGCTTGCAATATCTCCGCTCTTAAAATCTCCCGCCTGCACCCCGACGCCTGACAGATCCATCTTTAACGGTACTGTCAGTGCCTTGATCGGCGCCAGATAACCTTCTTTTATTGCTTTTGGCATAGTATATTCATATGCCAGTGACTCAAAATACTCACCAAGGTTCTTCATATCTCCCCTGTCCGGCGTCGCAGTAACGCCGAGCACCTTTGCTTCCGGGAAATGCTTCATGACTTTCTGGTAGCTTTCCGATATGCTGTGGTGCGCCTCATCTATGATGATCGTGCCAAAATAATTTTCAGGAAATCGGGAAAGCCGTTTTTCCCTCATCAGGGACTGTACCGATCCGACCGCAACCCGGAACCAGCTCCCGAGACAGCTTTCTTCTGCTTTTTCTACTGCACTTCCAAGCCCCGTTGTCTTAAATATTTTTTCAGCCGCCTGTTCCAGGAGCTCGCCGCGGTGGGCGAGTATCAGAACCCGTTCACCGCTTTTCACACATTCTTCCGCTATCTTGGCAAAAACTATTGTCTTTCCGCAGCCTGTGGGGAGGACTAAAAGTGTTTTCAGTATGCCCTTCTCCCATTCACCAAATATGCTCCGTTTTGCTTCCTCCTGATATGGCCTGAGCTCAACCATCAGAATTCACCTGCCTTAAATGCCGGTCCTTCCTCTTTAGGGTAGAACCTCTTAATATCATTACCTTTTCGCTCTTCTCCGTCTTTATTTTTGTAAGTATGTACGCCTATTTTACACTTTCCCGATGATCCGGGGACTCTCTGCCAGTTCATCTTTAAAGGTTCGCCTTTTTTCTTCTGCCCAATGCTGGAGAAGAATGCCGAGAGCAAACCTTCTGTCTTGGAATGCAGGAACAGGTTGTGAGTGATCTTAGCTGCCCCTTCCGGCGCATCAATACTCAGCGTGAGAATAGCCTTGTTGCATGCGGGAAGTTTTTCACTTCCTGTATGCCGGCCGCGCTCAAAACTTTCCACCGTAAAATTATAATCTCCCTCCGGCAGAAGAATATATTCACCGGAATCTTTCGTTATCGTGTCATCCCAGTCAAACGCCTTTTCCATTACATTATTGTTATCCATTATGATTCCTCCTTATCGAAACGGGATCTCCATCTTATCCCTTATTTCCTGTATCATTTTATATACCTGCTGCCATGCTCCAACTAATACTCCCTGAATAAAGCCGGGATCGTATTTTTCGATAGGCGTATCGCTGGTATAATATCCCTTCGATGCCACAGCGTTCTGGATATCCCATTCCGACACACTGTGCTCTTTCATCAAGTCCTTTAACGCCTGCGGCAGATTATCCGGGTTACTGTCTATGAACAGTTTTCCGATATCTGCTGTCTGTACAGGCACTGTATTTTCCGGAATCTTTACCGGCTGTCCAGCAGGCTCTTTTTTCTCCTGCATGGAAGGTTCTTTATGCAGCGCTTCCTCTGCCGGCTGCTGTCCTGGGACCGCCTGATTGCCCCCCGTTTCCAAAAGATGGGCAATGCCTGCATAATCAAAAGGCATTTCCTCCGGGAGCCCGTACCGGTTCTTTGCGTCCCAACAGGGGTGGTGTGCAGTATACATGACGCGTGAGCCGCCCTGCGCCTTGTGTTTCTTTCCTTTATCATCCACTGCTACAGAAAATGTTTTATAGTTGGCAAACAGTACCATGTCAGCCCATTCTTTTATCAGCGGCGATATCTGGGAAGTCGTCTTTTTGCCAAGCTTCAGCTCCCATCTGTCATAAGCCCCCATTTCATCCGGCTGCTCAAATTTCCGCATCTGTGCGTGGGCTGTCAGAACTACATGGATCCCAGTTTTTACGATTTCTTCCAGCCTGTTTAAGAACCGCCCGAATTCTTCTTTCTCATAAATATATCCGCTGCCGTACCCGAAGCTTTCCAGCCCATCCTTCTGGTGCTTCGCGCAGACATGTTCGATACACATCGCTTCCGCCCAGTCAACTGTGTCAATGACCAGCGTCCGGCAGATATCCGGATGATCTTTCACATATGCAACTTCTTCCAGAATCATTTCCCAGGAAGACGGCTCCGGCATGCGCGATATATCCATTTCCTTTGTGCTGCCTTCCGTATCGATAAAAAGAGGTTCCGGAAATTTTGAAGCAAATGTTGATTTCCCTATTCCTTCAGGACCGTAGACTATGGTCTTTTTGGCATGCACGATTTTTCCTCTGGTGATCTCCATCAAAATTCTCCTTCCTTCCATATGACTTTTTTATGTTCTTTCTCCTCAGGCACAGCCTGCATATCATCCTGTCCATAGGAGTACCCGTCGCTGATCAGGATGCTGCACTCGCCTCCGGTGCTGACTCGTGTGGCGATCGCCTGCAGGCCTTCTGTCTCCAGCCACTGCCCAAACTCCTGAAGAGTAGACATATCCATTTGTTCCAGTTTATCAAGAAGCACAAACCCGCATCTGGGATTTAATTTTCGGACAATAGCGGTGGAAACTTTTAACCGGTCGGATCCCGACATATTATCCCATTTCTGCCCTTTATAGATCAGCTCGCCATCTTCAACAGACAGTTCAGGCAGCGGAAGAGGCGCTGAATCCAGCAGATCTTTCTTCTGTTTCCTGACCTCTTCCAATTTCTTTGTAAACTCATCATACTGGCGGCGGTATTCTCTCGCATCATCCTCCGCTTTCTCTTTATCCAGATTTGCCCTGACTTTCCGGTTGGTCTCTTCAATATTGGAGATAGATTCCTCCAGTTCCTTTGTAGACTCATCCTGAAGATCTTCTGCATCCTTTTCTGCAATCTCCAAAGCCTTATTTGTTTCTTCCAGTTTCTTCTGTTCTTTCTCCAACTCCTCTTTTATGTTGCCAATCTTCTGTGCTAATAAATCAGCAGTCCGTTTATAATCTTCCACTCTTTCCCGTTTTCTTTGATTCTCCCCATTTCTCGCAAGTATCTCCTGCTGTTTTCGGATCAGTTCGGACGGGGAGACAACGTCTGACGGAGCATCGGGATAATATATCTGCTCTTTCGCAAATTTCTCTTTCTGATCTGCAATCCTGCCGATGGCACGCCGGTCATTAAAAAGCTCCTGTTCCTGCTGTTCTAATGCATGCAGCCTGTCCCCGATGCCAATGATCTTTAAAAGAGTTTCCGCTTTCTCACGGCTGCCGGCTTCCATAAATCTGGGAAGGTTCAAGGCAAGCTGCTCAACAAATTCATTTAAAAGCTGCTGGCCGGCTTTATTCCCTTCAGGATCTGTTACCTTTAAATCACTGTTTTTTCCTTTCCGCTCCACTACAAGACCATTATTTAAAACTACTTTTAGATGCGGCGGTATTATTGATTCTGCATTCTTTGCTTGAGAAGGCCGGAACTTGTCCCCGCCCAGCGCCCACGCGATCGCATCCAGTACGGATGTTTTCCCCTGATTATTGTTTCCGCCTATAATAGTGAGACCGTTTGCTGACGGTTCTATCTTTACCGCCTTTACCCGTTTGACATTCTCTATTTCCAATTTATTGATTTTTACAGTTCCCATTTAACCGCTCCTTTTCTACTTTTTAATTTCCGCTGTTCATCAGCAGATGGATTCCTGTTACCCTTTCCTGCAGATATAAAAATCTGCCATAGACTGTTTCCCAGAGTATTTCATCCGGCAGGGCCTGCGCCACCACCCTCTGCTGATCCGGCGTCATTCCCTGGACCCGCTCCTGCAGCCTTTCTGTTTCCAGTCCGCTCATTCCTGATGATTCTCCTTTCCCAGATACTTTTTGCTGTGATCAATATATTTCTCATATTTTTCCATAACGGAATCTGAAACACCGCTTTTATACACCTTTCTTATATCTGATATGGCTTCTTCTTTGAGCAGTTTGAGCCACTCCAGCAGGTCTTTCCTGCCATTTGCGTAATTGCAGCATTTTCCGTCCGCATACTCGATTCTGTATTTCATAACCCCTGCCTCCTTGATATGCTTGTCCACTCGTTAACCGCTCACGCGGTTTCCTCTGTCTGTTTCGGGAGCATCGGACCCTTGTAGATCCCGTCCTCTATCTGGTAGTGCAGATCCACAAAGGCGTCCGTGATCCTGTCTATCGCACCTTCTGTAAATTCCACGGTGCATACAATCTCTTTTTGTTTTTTCATGCCTGCACCTCCTGCCCTTTTTGTTAATCCTATGTACCACTGCATGTCCTTTTTCGCCAAAATTCATTGATTTTCCGCGAAAGGAATGTTATAGTGGAATTGTTAAGAATTTCTACTGTTGTAGATCCCCGGTTGGTATGTCCGTACCGCCGGGACTTTTTTGTTGCCATTTTCTTCCTTCTCCCTTATACTTTCCTTACAGGCTCCTGCTAGAGCCGAGTAAAATTGAAAGAAAGTCACTATATATGTACAACGATATTTTTACAAATGTTACGAATACCATGCATTTTGACCAGATTATTGCTCCAGATTGGAATGAGTCATTATCCGCGATACGCGATTCCCTATCCCAAATACCAATTATTGCTCCAGATTGGAATGAGTCATTATCCGCGATACGCGATTCCCTATCCCAAATACCAATTATTGCTCCAGATTGGAATGAGTAATTATCAGCCATATATGAAGCCATACCTACTGCCATAGAATTTCCATTCATTCCATTTGACGGCCTAAATTTTTTGAAGAATGTCGATTTTCAGCAAGATTACATAAACCTTACCGAAGATGATTGCGATTCGATAAATGCTATATTGCAATCACCTGATGACACCCTGCCCAAAGTTTCAAAGGGAAAAATTGCTGTATCTGATTTTGTAAAAACAATTTTGATCCCTATTTTAGCCATTTTTTTGCCCATGCTTCTGACTATCTATTACCATAAGATTGATTCCATCGAATCCCAGAAGCGCTACATAGAAGAACTTCAATTAAAGGAAGAAGAACTCCAATTGAAAGAAAAAGAACTTCATATTAAGGAGCAGCAGCTTCAAAATGACATAGAGCAAAAGGAACTCCTCGAAAATATACTCATTGAGGCTCAATCTTTTTCAGAATACCTTGAATCTCTTCAAGAGGATCCTGAATGTCCTTCTGCAGCTCCAGAACCTTTTGTCGAAGTTCCACATTCTCCTGACGACACTCAAGATAATGATTAGTCAAATCTTGATGTGCCCAAAAGTTCAAAATCTGCCAGGCATAAAGGATAACAATCGCTATAACTACATATGGTTTATTTTCCTTGCTCTGAATCTCCCTCACCCCCTCTCACTTATTTTCTCGCTTGATTTTCTACTTTTTGTAGAATAACAAGGTAAAAAAATATAATCCTGTGGAACGCCATAAAGCCTAGACATCATTTCAACTTCTGGAATTCTAGGAATAACCTTTCCCTTCTCCCAATTTACCACCGTAGTTTTACTTACTTTCATAGCTCTTGCAGTATCTTCCTGTGTCATCTCAGCATTTACTCTTGCCGCCGCAAGGCTAATCTGAAATTTCTCCAATACGCCTCACCTCTCTTTCTAAGCAACACTATACTCTACTTTTTGTAAACTGTCAATACTTTTTGTAGAAAATTTTTAATTTTAGTATTGTGCTTTTCTACTTTTTGTTGTACTATGCAAATAGGAGGTGCTACATATGTCGGAAGATTCTTATCAAAAAATTTTTTCAAAGAACCTAAATTACTATATGGCTTTAAATGATAAAAGCCAAACTGATTTAGTAAATGACCTAGGATTTAACAAATCAGCGGTATCTACATGGTGTAATGGAACTAGATTACCCAGAATGGATAAAGTGGAGATACTTGCTAAATATTTTAATATCAATCGCTCTGATTTAATAGAAGAAAAGAAATCAGAAACGGGCTACTATTTTAATAAGGAAACTGCAAAAGCTGCACAAGAAATTTTTGAAAATAAAGAGCTTCGAATGCTGTTCGACGCTACAAGGGATGCTGATCCGGAAGACCTAAAAGCATTGCACAGTATGGCATTAGCTCTGAAAAGAAAGGAACGTGGTAACAGTGACGACACCGGATGTTAACATCTTTCTGGTCAATTTTTCGACATCTGGAAAAGAAATGGTGGTGCAAAACGAAGATGGCTCCTATACTGTCCTGATCAACGCCAAACTATCTCAGGATGGACAGCTTAAAGCCTATCAGCATGCCTTAAACCATATAGACAACGGTGATTTTGAAAAACCTGACGTTCAAAGTATAGAATTCCAGGCTCATGAATTAAAAACTGTTGGAGACTTTGTTCCTGTACCAGTAAGCAAATTTGAAAGAAGAATAAAACAATTACAAAAAGAAAGGAAAAAACTTCAGCAGGCCCTAACAGAAAAAGAACGAGAAATTGACATTATAATTGATTTATATAATCCTGATTGTCTTATGAGAGCTGCAGAGCAACAGTGGTTGTATGGGGGAATTGAATGAGGCATTATATTTTAAGTATTATGATTAAACCGCTACAATGTTTTAGTAAAATCTAATGAAAAGAGGATAATTATTATGGATACAGTATTTCTTTTACTACTTGGTTTAAGTATGTTGTGCATCCCAGTTTTTATTATATGGGCAATAATCAACCTGATCTTGAGAAAACCTGCCAAAAAGCGTTTTATATTTGCTGGTATATCTGCATTAGTATTTGTTATCAGTATCATTGGTTTCGGGCTTACTGCAGATGATCCTGCGCCTGACAGCCCAGCCAGCGCGATAAATGAATCTCCTATTACCGCGGAAGATTCTGTACTGCCAGATTCTATGAATACAATTGTGGAACAGCCTGCGACAGAGCCTTTAGAAACTTTGGAAGATGTTCCATCTGTTACAGATCAGCCTGAACCAGATACTAAAAATGCCATTGATTTTGATGTATCATTCAGCGACACATACCGAAATGATGTGACAGGTAATTGGCGATTATCAAGGATTGCAGAAGATATAAATATAGAGGAATATGCTGTGGATTATTACAATAATTATTTTGCATCAGACAGTGAAGTCCACATCATTATCAACTTTACTTTAAATACCACTACAAGCATAACGGTTATGGGAAATCTTTTGGATGTAACTACTACGGAATATGTTGATAAAGAAGAACATGATGCTAAATTGGCCTGCTCCGGAACACTTCTCAGTGAGTATCATGTCAATATTGACACCGGGGAGATAGAAAAAATACAATAATTATCCCACTTACAGAGTATTCTCTGTGTATGGGGAGGGTAGTTGATAAACTATAGTTGCGACGTCGCAACAGGAACTAAAAATGTTATAAATATTTCCAATATACGTATTCTGCATTGACATACGTGTTAATACGTGTTATTATATTCTTGAAGATAAGGAAAGGGAGATACAAAAGATGCCAATGACACCAGCGGAAATGATAAAGCACCTGAAGAAAAACGGATTTATAGCAGTAAGCCAGAACGGCTCTCATGTAAAGCTCTATAATTCCGAAACCGGCAAAACCGTAATTGTTCCTTATCACTCCAAAGACCTGAAGAAAGGACTGGAGCAGGCAATATTAAAGCAGGCTGGGTTGAAATAACCCAGCCGCCACCAATGGAGGTATGACATGAAAAAATTATTTTATCCGGCTCTTTTTCATAAAGCAGAGGAAGGCGGCTTCTGGATCACTTTTCCGGATCTCCCTGAATGTATGACGCAGGGTGACAATATGGAGGACGCTTATGAAATGGCTTCCGACGCTCTCGGCCTTGCCATTGTCAGCCGTCAGGAGAATCAGGAAGCACTCCCTGTTCCCTCTGAACCGTATGCCATTTCCCAGGAACCGGATTCCTTCTGTGTAGTGATCGAGTTTGATCTTCTCTCTTACCAGAAGAAACATAATTCCAGAGCCGTCAAGAAAACGCTTACGATTCCGGAATGGTTGAATGAAGCTGCCGTATCCATGAACATCAACTTTTCTCAGGTTCTCCAGGATGCGCTGATCCAGAAGGTATCTAATCAATGAATTGCTTACAAATTGTAAATTAACTTATGGAGGATAAAATATATGAATGAACAAATGACTATTTCTGAGGCCGAGGAAATTTTATCGTCTGCTGGCATACCAATCATTCCCAGTAACGCGAATTATTGGTTTGTACGTACCAGCGGTGGCGAGAATTTTGAAAACTTCTATTTTGGAAATTACATTGCAATCGGTTGGGATAAACTCAATAATCTATCTGCGATAAACGATTCATCTCATGAATTATTAAAAAGTCAAATAGAGGAATATTACCCAAATGATACAAAGCCGGGTTCAACCGCCTCCCAAATTGCAAGATTCGTTACAGAAATGAAACCCGGAGATTATGTTCTGATTCCCGGTGCTAATTGTGACCGAATTGCATTTGGAATGATTACAAGTGACGCTTATATTTACACTCCTACACCCGCAGACATAATAAATGCAATGTTCGGAGAATCAGAAATCGAATTCTTAAAGAGGAGAAATGTAGAATGGATTACCCCTGCGCCTTTTGACCGATCTGAGATTGATCCGATGTTAATTCCTATTATTTATTCTTATGGAACCATTGTAGATGCAAATCCATATGCTCCATTCATAAACAGAACAATCTACGACATATACTTCCGAAATGGGGCACTTCACTCTATATTTGACATTACAAGGCAAGACAATATTTCCGCATATGATTTTAATAACTTCATCAGCAATATCTTTTCATCAATGGACGTCTATTCCGAAATATCCGGATTCGAAATTGATAAGGACGCTTTGTCAATTAAAGCATCTATTAATTCCCCTGGTCCTGTTGAAATTATTACATATGCGACATCTGCTTTTATCTTCTTGTCTGCGCTGACACTGTTTCTCAATGGCGCCAAAGTAAATCTGAAATATAATATATTTAATATTGCATCCGGAGAAATAAAAATCAATTCTCCCGGACTGATTGATAAGATTCGGAAGCTTATCGAAGCTTCCACAAACAATTCTGTTAAAATAAAGGAATGTGAAGAGAAGTTGAATGTTTCAAAGAATAATCTCAAAATTGAGAAAAAGAGAAAAAAGAAATAAGACCGGATTTACTCCGGTCTTGAGATTTTAACTCCATTATATAATTCAAAAAATGATATGGCGGCCAAAATGATTTCATAAATATATATTTTATTAAATATAACATAACTTTTAACGTTAAAAAGCAAAAGTATCATTTCTCGTTGAACTAAAAAAAGAGTGCAAAAAATAAATATATAAATA
>JAETSN010000014.1 GCA_021769625.1 [Clostridium] symbiosum
AGCAGAGGTTCGACTCGCAAACGCTTCGCTTTTTGCTCGTATCGCCTCTTGAAAAGCAGAGGTTCGACTCGCAAACGCTTCGCTTTTTGCTCGTATCGCCTCTTGAAAAGCAGAGGCTCTTGTATTGGCCGATTTCGGTAAGGATCTCGTCCAGCATATCTGTATTCATCTGGATGTTGTAATGGTTTCTCTGAATGATATCCCGCAGCATTTTTCTTTTATCTGCTTCGGATAGGATGCTGCCCGGCCGGCAGACGGATGTTTCTTTGAGAATCGAATAAAAGACGGCATGGAAGGTGCCAAAAGTCACCGGCGGATGGGCCCCCTCACAAAGTGATAAAAACCGCTGCTGCATTTCGCCTGCGGCAGCCCTTGTGAATGTGATCACAAGGATCTCCGACGGATTTACATGATGCGTATTGATCAGATGTGCGATCCTTCTTGTCAGCACAAAGGTTTTCCCTGAGCCTGGCCCCGCCAGAACCATCATGGGACCGGCTCCGTGCACGATCGCCCTTTGCTGCTCCGGATTTCCTGCTCTGTCCGATGAAACGGACAGAAAAGGATCCTGCCCCTTTCTGTCCCGCTCATCGGAAGTTTGATATGTCAAACCCTGCAACTTAAACCTGTTCCAAAAGCTCTATCCCCGCTCTGATCCGGGATAAAGATTCTTCCTTTCCGATGATCTCCATGATCTCCGTAGCCCCTGCCGGTGTCATCTGCTTACCGGAGACCGCGGTGCGGACCGGCCAGAGTACATAGCCGTTCTTGCAGCCCTTCTTTGCCACGAAATCCATAAGGGTCTGATAAAGCGCATCATTGCCGTAATCTTCCTGCTTTTCCAGGACAGGAAGGAGTTCTTTCAAAACTTCCAGCGAGGACTCCGCCGTAGTCTTCATCTTTTTATGGGTATACATAGCCGCATCATATGCCGGCAGTGTCTCAAAAAAGTCAACGAGTGCCGGAATATCCGGGAATACTTCGATCCTTGTCTTCACCATCTCCGCGATCTTCTTCAGGTCCAGCGGCTTTTTGATGGCCTCCTGCAGATAAGGCAGCGCTCTTTCATAAAAACTGTCAAAATCCATCTGCTTGATGTATTCCCCGTTCATCCACTTCAGCTTTGTATAATCAAATACTGCCGGCGACTTGGACATATGGCGGTAATCAAAAGCTTCTGTCAGCTCTTTCAGCGTAAAGATCTCCCTGTTATCGGAGGGGCTCCACCCGAGCAGCGCCACAAAATTCACCACAGCCTCGGTCAGGAAGCCCTGCTCGATCAGATCCTCATAGGAAGAATGGCCGCATCGCTTTGAGAGCTTATTGTGCTCTTCATCCGTGATCAGCGGACAATGTACATACACAGGCACCTCCCAGCCGAACGCCTCGTAGAGCCTGTTATATTTCGGCGAGGAAGAAAGGTATTCATTTCCCCTGACCACATGGGTGATCCCCATCAGATGGTCGTCCACCACATTGGCAAAATTATAGGTGGGAAAACCGTCGGACTTGATCAGTATCATATCGTCCAGCTCTGCATTGTTCACCGCGATGTCGCCGTAGATCTCATCATGAAAAACGGTCTCCCCCTCCATCGGGTTGTTCTGCCTTATCACATAGGGCAGTCCCGCCGCAAGCTTTTCCTCCACTTCCTCCTTGCTCAGGGAAAGACAATGCTTGTCATAGACATTGATCTCTTTCCCGGCGACCGTCCTGGTCAGGCCGGCAAGCCGTTCCTTATCGCAGAAACAATAGTAAGCTTCTCCTTTTTCCACCAGCTTTTTCGCATATTCCAGGTAGATGCCGCTCTTCTGCCGCTCACTCTGCACATAGGGACCTACGCCGCCGTCCTTGTCCGGTCCCTCGTCGTGCACAAGCCCCGTCTTTTCCAGCGTCCGGTAAATGATATCCACGGCGCCTTCCACAAGGCGCTCCTGATCGGTATCCTCAATGCGCAGGATAAAATCCCCGCCCTCATGTTTGGCGATCAGATAAGCATATAAAGCCGTTCTCAAATTTCCTACATGCATCCGTCCGGTAGGGCTCGGCGCAAATCTGGTTCTTATCTTCATTTTCATAACACTCCTTTATTTATTTTATATATTGCATACTGCATCTATATACTCTGTGAGCCGTTCATACAGATTAGTAAACTATATTTTACAGTTATATCACCTTCCGCATTTTCAGGAATATTTGCCCAAAATCTTTTTATAATTCCGCCACGCCAGATAAAAACCGACGCTGCAGTCCAGACAGATCAGGACAATCCCGAGAAAAGGCAAGATCACATACCCGAATCCCGTCAGCAGAAAAGCGCCCGCACATTTCCCATACAATGCTGCCATTTCTTTATTATATTCAGGGATATTTTTCACTTTTTCTTTCAGTGTCTTGTCCCCGCTCCAGAAACCGATCGGATCTTTGCTCCCCTTATCATATTTTGCAATGATCAAAAACGGTATCGCACACATCAGGCAGCAGACAAAGCCGGCCATCCTCTCAACCATAAACGTACCTCCTGATTTTTCTTTCGATTTTATCATCCGGTCAGCTTTTCATTTTAGCATATTATGATCGCTGTAACAAGAAGTTTAGGAAAAACAGTCTCTCATTTATCCTTCGATTTCTCCGGCCCATCTGAAAGCCGATTTTGCGACAATAACGGCAATGACCTCGTTGATTATGGCCGCCGCGGCAATCGTTCCCGATACGATGGGCGCAAGAGATGCGTCGACATCAGCCAGAGTTGAGACAGCGATACCTGTAAATACTAAGGACACACCGGAATGAGGCAATAAAGTAAATCCGAGATATTTTGTGACAGAAGGCTTTGCTTTTGTCATTTTTCCGCCCAGATGGGCGCCTCCGATCTTTCCGACAGCCCTCGAGAGAATATAGATCATTGTGAACAAACCGGCTCCAGCTATCAGGTGGTAATCCAGCGGCATGCCGAGATTTACGATGACAACAACTAAAGAAACATCCAAAACAGGCTCATACAGTTTCAGCATGCCGGCAAGTTCTTCCTCCGGCATCATATTCGCCACAACAGCGCTGAATGCCATACCGATCAACAGGTAGTTCAGACTGAAGGAGTGAAATAAATATTTATCTGTCAACAGACCTGACAACACGGCTATACAGAGGAAAACAAGCATCAGGATCATCCTGTTCACAGGGCTTTTTGCCCTTCTGATCAATGCCGCACCGCAGACTCCCGCTGTGATCCCTATTGCGAACGGCAGCAGGATCATCCCCGCGATCGTAAAAAAAAGGTTTGAAGAACTTCCGTTCATCCCGCTTACAAGAGATATGATCGTAAAGAAAACAGCAACGCCTATGATGTCATCCAGTGCGGCAAGCGGGATCAACGTTTTTGTAACAGGCCCGTCTGTATGGTATTCATTGACGATCGATAACGCCGGTGCAGGCGCCGTGGCGAGTGCGATACCGCCAAAGATAACGGACAGATACACCGGGATCCCTTCGATAAAAAATACAATGGAAAATACGGCGGACACAAACAAAAACGTGCCGATGGACTGCACAAAAGTAATACCTATGATCTGCCTGCCGGAATCCGCAATTTTCCTGAAGATAATTTCGCGCCCGATCATTACGCCTGCAAAGCACTCAAAAAATTTGATGATGATTTTGTACCACAGTGAATCCATGATATCCAAAGTTACTATACCGGCAAGGTAAGGGCCGAATACAATACCGGCGATCAGCCAGCCCAGAATAGCCGGCAGCTTTATCCGGGATACTATTTTCCCGCAGACAAAAGCAGTACATATCATCGCAAAAATACGAAACAATCCGATCACCATAATAATTTTACCAGCCTTTCTATCACATTTTCCATAACTGTATCGTCGCAGCAGAGCTTTTCAAGCGCACCGTCCACGATGACCCGCAGGGCCGCCCTGTCCTTTTCGGATATATCTCCCTTAAAGGATGCCGCAACAGTCTCCCAGAGGGCATCCGCTTTCTCTGCTGTATAGGCGCAGATCCTCTGATTCAGCTTATATTTATTAAAAATATCACGGTGAGTCATTTTTTTAGAATCAAAATAGAGACAGAGAAGTTCTTTATGGGACTCCCCGGTATTTTTACTGATCAGTTCATCCGCCCGCTTTCCGGCATCCGAATAATAAGCCTCATACAAAGCTCTCGCAAGCGTTTCCTTGTCGGGAAAGTATTTATAAACCGTTTTTTTGGAAATCTTTAATTTACCGGCCAACAGATCAACCGAAAACTTTAATCCTTCCTTTCTTATGCCTTCAATGGAAGCCTGAATGATCTTATCTCTCATAGCGGAAACAAAATATCCTTTTTTTGTTTCCAACTATACTCATGCGATACGGATATGTCAATAAAATAAGTGTAAATTTTCTATGAAATAACAAATGCATAATCTTTTTTGTTTTACATACTCTAAAAGGAAATACAGACCCACATATCCAGAAGAAAATAATCTGTAAACACCGGGAGGATCAGAAAAATGAGCGACAAAAAACAAAATAACGAAAAAAAGAATCACAGAAAGAATCAGGAGGAACGCCGTATGAATGATGATAAAAACAAAAAACAGGGGGAAGAGGCCCGCGAAGAGATCAAAGAAAGTGGCCAGCTTATCTTAGACAAAAATAAAAAGAAAAACCATATACAGCTGATTACGATCATCGGGGAGATCGAAGGACACGATAACCTCGGAAGCAATTCCAAGACCACGAAATACGAACATATCCTACCGAAACTGGCGGCCGCGGAGGACGATGAAAATATTGACGGGCTGCTGTTTTTGCTGCACACCATGGGCGGCGATGTGGAAGCAGGCCTTGCCATTGCCGAGCTGATCGCCTCTATCAGCAAACCCACCGTCTCCCTTGTTTTGGGCGGTTCCCATTCCATCGGCATTCCCATCGCAGTCAGCACCGACCATTCTTTTATCGTTCCCACCGGTACCATGGTCGTGCATCCGGTGCGGATGAGCGGCACAGTGATCGGCGCACAGCAGACCTTTGACTATTTTAAACAGATGCAGGCGCGGATCAGTTGGTTTGTCTCCCACCATTCCGATATCAGCGAAGAACGCTTCGAAGAGCTGATGATGGAGACCAAAATGCTGACAAAAGATGTGGGGACCATATTGGAAGGCGCCGAGGCCGTGGAGGAAGGCATCATCGATGAAGTCGGCGGCCTCAAGGAAGCCATGGCAGAACTTCAAAAGCGGATCGAAAGACGGAAGTGAAATAATCGCACTACCAATCAAAATCGTCCTCATCCGCCACATCCAGATCAAACTTCATCTTATCTTCCGCCACCTGATAGCCAAAGTCCGCCTGCGGACGGCTCTTTTTCTTCGGCACCGGGAGCGGATTAGGCAGCGGCTCGCCGGGGGCAGGTTTTTCCTGCTCCTTTTTTTCTGCGACAGATTCTACAGCAGTTTCTTTGACAGTTTTTGTGACAGAATTTACTTTTCCTTCTGCATCAGCGTTTTCCGGCATCGCTTTTTCCTTCCGCTCAGGCTTCAATCCAGCCTTCTTTTTCCGGTTCCCAATATCTTTCCTTTTCCGATTTTCGTCATCTTTCTTTTTCCCGGCTCTCTTCCGGAAATCACCGGCATCTTCCGCATGTTCAGAATCTTCCGCATCCCTGGTATCTTCTGCTCTTTCTGCGGCACCTTCCCCATCCGGTTCATCCCCGGCCCGCACCACGCTATACACGCCGAGCCCCGCCAGCATGATCCACGCAAGCGCCGTGATCATCTGCGCATCCAAAAGGAATACCGAAAAGCCGGACAGCCCGCAGACCAGAAACAAATTCAGGATAAATGCACTGCCCTGGCTTTTTTTCCACAGGAAAAACGCCGGGATCATACAGAATGCAAGGGAGATGAGCAGTATGGAGCCGCCCGTGGACACATCCGGCAGAAAAGCAAAAAACCGGGAAAGCTCCGCCTCAGATTTCATCCCCGAAACATACAGGGAATACAGTTCGCGGAAATAAACGGCCGCCGCCGTCTTTTCCGTCTGGCATACGACCATGACAGACAGCAAAAAACCGCAGATCCCGCCGAATACCGCGGCAGAATACGATACCGCCGCCTGTTTTATCCTGTCTCTCCCTGCAGAAAACAAAACAGCCAGAAAAAGATATAATGAAATACCGTAAATGTCGAGATAAACCAGAAAACCGATATAAATCCCGAGAAGAAATACGGACACGACAGACAACACACTCTGCAGACCGCCTTCCTGTTCCGCATGCCGTTCCGGCGAAAGAATTTGCGAAGAAGTTTCTTTCGAAGCGTATTTTTTGTAGAAAGCGCCTGTCAGGCCAAATCCCAACAGATAAAACGCCAGATAAAAAAGTTCCGGCGTCAGCGAAAAGACATACTGACGGGAAACCGGCAAAAACCCAAACAAAGCCATGGAAAACACAGCCGGGATCGTGCCGGTAAACGCCTGCATGCCGACGTACAGCAGCAATAGACAGATAAAGAACAACACGATCTGCAGCACTACCCCGGCAAAAGGCGTATTGCCAAAGACCAGAAACATCACGCGCAGCAGGCAGGTATAGAGCCATGAAGCGCCATGTACGGCAAAAGGGACACCCTCCCCGTCAGAAACCAGCGCCTGACTGTAAAAACGGCCTTCCTCCAGAGTGAGCGGCGTGTGATACACAAGATAAAGGACAAGATACACTACCACGCCCACCAGAACCGTTACAGGCAGTATGACCGAAAGCGCCGCCTCTGTTTTTTGAGTATCTGGAATATGTCTGCCGACCTCCGCACAGATCGTGCGAAACGCAAGAAAAACTGCCGCGGTGAGCAAAAGATAAACACATGCCCCGCAGACCACGCCGATCAGGGGAAAGCCCAGCATCTCTCCGATCCCTGCCTTTTCCAAAGTAAAAACAACAGAAAGGCAGCAAAGAGGCGCAAAAGCCGCCCACACTATATAACTGAATATACTTTTTTTCAAATTCATATTATTCTCGCGGCGTCCGCCGCCATTAACTAATTTTCATCTTCGTATAAAAAAGTCTCTATATTGTATCTCGGCCTCTGTTTCACCTCAATATAGATCTTGCCGATATACTGCCCGATCAGCCCGATACTGACAAGCTGCACGCCTCCCAAAAACCAGATGGACAGGATCAGGGAAGTCCAGCCCGCCGCGACATGTCCGGTGAAATAACTCCACAGGGCATAGACAGCCGCCAGAAAGCACATACAGATGATGATAACGCCGAAGATCGTGATCAGGCTGATCGGCTTGACGCTGAAAGAACTGATCCCGTTGAAAGCCAGCGCCAGCATCTTTTTCAGCGGATATTTGGATTCTCCCGCCACCCGCTCTTTTCTCTCATAGTAGACACAATCTGTCTGATAGCCGATCAGCGGCATCATGCCGCGCAAAAACAGATTGGATTCCCTGTATTTGGAAAACTGCTCCACAGCACGTTTTGACATCAGACGGAAGTCCGCATGGTTATAGATCGTCTTAACCCCCATCGCCGCCATCATCTTATAAAAACCCTGCGCCGTAAACCGTTTAAAAAAGGAATCCGAAGAACGGTCGTTGCGGACGCCGTACACGATATCATTCCCTGCATGGAACTTATCGATCATCTCCTCGATCACGTTCACATCATCCTGCAGATCCGCATCGATAGAGACCGTCACATCGCTGTGATCCTTCGCGGTGATCAGTCCCGCCGTCAGCGCGAACTGATGCCCCACATTGCCCGCAAGTTTTAATCCCTTTACATTGCTGTGCAGCCTGTGCTCTTCCTCGATCAGCTCCCATGTCCTGTCCTTGCTGCCATCGTCCACAAACAGCACGAAACTGTCCTCCGCGATCTTCTGCTTCTTTATCAAATCCTGCAGTACGCCCCGCAATGCTTCGGAGGAGATCTTCATCACCGCCTCCTCGTTATAACAGGGTACCACCAGCGCAAGTCTGTCCATCTTTCTATCCTTTCTGATCCTGTGATCGGTCGTCCCGGCTGATCGGTTTCACGGTTGTTCCGGGATTTTTTCGTCCGCTTTGCCGGATCACACCGCCTCTATCGCCTGCTTCAGATCCGCGATGATATCATCCGCATTTTCGATCCCCACGGATAACCTGATCAGGTCGGGCGCAACGCCCGCTTCCACAAGCTGTTCATCCGTCATCTGCCGGTGGGTATGGCTGGCCGGATGCAGCATACAGGTTTTGGAATCCGCCACATGGGTTGCGATCACCGCCAGTTTCAGCTTATCCATCATCGCCCCCGCCGCGGCTCTGCCGCCTTTTAAGCCGAAAGCGATCACGCCGCAGGTGCCCTCCGGCATATACTTCTCTGCCAGATCATAATATTTGTTTCCCGCAAGCCCCGGATAATTTACCCATGCCACTTTCTCATGGTTTTCCAGAAACTGTGCGACCTTCAGCGCATTGCTGCAATGCCGTTCCATACGGAGTGCCAGTGTCTCCAGTCCCAGATTCAATAAAAAGGCATTCATCGGTGCCTGGATGGAACCGAGATCCCTCATAAGCTGGGAGGTCGCTTTTGTGATATATGCGCCTTTTCCGAATTTTTCCGTATAAACAATTCCGTGATAGGACTCGTCCGGCGTGCAAAGCCCCGGATACCTGTCCGGATAGGCCGCCCAGTCAAAATTGCCGGAATCCACGATACAGCCGCCCACCGCAGCGCCGTGTCCGTCCATATATTTTGTGGTGGAATGGGTCACGATATCCGCCCCCCACTGAAAAGGATTACAGTGGATCGGCGTCGCAAAAGTATTATCTACGATCAGCGGGCAATGATGCGCATGGGCCAGATCGGCAAATTTCTCAATATCCAATACGACCAGAGCCGGATTTGCGATGGTCTCGGCAAACACACATTTTGTATTTTCCTGAAAAGCCTTTTCCAGTTCTTCCTTCGGTGCATCGGGGTCCACCACCGTGCAGGAGATCCCCATCTTCTTCATCGTACAGGTCAGCAGATTGAACGTCCCCCCGTAGACCGTGGAGGACATGACCACATGATCCCCCGCCTCGCAGATATTGAATACCGCATAATATGTCGCCGCCTGTCCTGAACTGGTCAGCATAGCGGCGAAACCGCCCTCCAGCTCACAGATCTTCTGCGCCGCCATATCGTTGGTAGGATTCTGCAGCCGTGTATAAAAATAGCCGGAATCCTCCAGATCAAAAAGCCTTCCCATCTGCTCGGAACTGTCATATTTAAAAGTTGTGCTCTGAATGATCGGCATCAGCCTCGGCTGCCCGTTGCCCGGTTTCCAGCCTGCCTGCACACAAATAGTATCTTTTTTATGTCCGCCCATATTGATCAACCCGCTCTTTCCGTCCGGGGATATATTCCCTCCGAAGCTCTTCCATCATCGCGCAGTAAGTTTCCTTGCATGCCTCCTGCCTGCCCGCCTTAATATAGGCCACACAGGGCGCAAGATAATTGTTCCAGAGAAAGATGTACTTTGCCTGCGCCTCCGCATCCTTCGCGATCCTTTTTACCAGTGTCGGCGCGATATCATAATATTCCTCGATCAGGGCAAGCCCTTCCTCCGTGGAAGAAAGATAGCCGTCACGGAACTCTTTGATCAGGCGAAGTTCCTCACAGTCTTCCCCTTTATTCAGATTCTGACAGACTGCCGTCGTCACATAGCAGAGTTTCCGCTTAAAGCCCTGCACAATGGAATCATAGTCGGAGGCAATGATATTGCTGTCCTTAAAACTGCCTCCCCATTCCTTGCAGATCACTTCCGCCAGCTCATCCGCCCTGCTTCCCCGGATCTCCTTGATGGAGGGCAGCACATAGACAGCCATAAACATATTTTTGTCCATCTGTACGGTGAATTTTTCGTTCTTTTTCTTCACCTGCTCCAGGGCCGCTTCCTGTTCCCGGATAAAAGCGCCCGCTATCTGGTGATAGATGCCGTCCAGACTATCTTCCGGCGCATGATCCAGCACCAGCTTGATCGCAGTATAAAAAGCATAGTTTTCCTCCTTATACCGCTCAAACAGCTCATGATAAGAATCCTTCCGGAAGGCTTTCACCTTTGCGGCATACTCCCTGCACGCCGCCCCTGCGTGTTCCAGCACAAAGTTCAGATTCTCGTAACATTTACCGGCATCCGCAGTATCCGCCGCCTCTTCTTTCCCTTCGGCCTCATAATTTACTCCAACCGAAGTCAGATCGATCCTCTCCCCGCAGAACATGCAGAGGATCGACTCCCTGCCTGCAGGAGCCTGCATCTCTTCACCACAGTGAGGGCACTTGATCAAAATGGTTTCCATTTTTTATCCTTTCTTTTGATTATTCTTCGTTCCAGTTATGGTATACCGCCTGCACATCGTCGTCTTCCTCCAACAGATCCAGCGTCCTCTGCAGGTTTTTCAGCGCGGTCTCATCTGTCAGATCCACATAATTCTGGGGGATCATGGTCACTTCCGCGGAAACCATCGGGATCTTTGCCTCTTCCAGCGCCTGCCTGACCGTCTCACAGTCGTCCGGTGCGGTCAGGATCTCAAAGCTGTCATCCTCCTCATTAAAATCCTCCGCCCCCGCATCCAGAGCCAGCATCATCAACTCGTCCGCTTCCGTATCGCACTCTTCCTTATCGATGATGATCTGTCCCTTCTTATCAAACATATAAGACACACATCCCTGTGTACCTACGTTTCCCTGCCCTTTGGTAAAAGCGTTCCTGACATTGGCGGCAGTGCGGTTTTTATTATCTGTCAGCGCATCCACGATGATCGCGATACCGCTCGGCCCGTATCCTTCATAGGTCACATATTCATAGTTGACATTGCCGTCCTCACCGGCCGCTTTTTTGATGCCGCGCTCGATCGTATCATTGGGCATATTGTTCGCCTTCGCCTTTGCCACAACCTGTGCCAGCTTAAAATTGTTGGCGGGATCCGGTCCCCCCTCTTTTACGGCAACGGCAATCTCACGGCCGATGATCGTAAAGATCTTTCCCTTCGCCGCGTCATTTTTTTCCTTTTTGTGCTTAATATTCGCAAATTTTGAATGTCCTGACATCTGTATTATCTCCTTTATTTATATGTAATTCACTTCTTTCCTATTTATTCGGCAGCCGGATCACTGCCTTCCTGTGGCTCCTGTTTTACAACAAGCACTTTCTCGATCCGCCGGTTCTTTACTTTCAGGATCTGAAACTTATAATCTCCTACCACAATAGAAAATTCTTCGTTTTCTTCCGGGATTTTGTCCATTTTGGAGATCAGAAAACCGTTCAGCGTATCGAATTCCTCTTCCTCGAAATCAATACCGAAACGATCTTCCAGTTCTTTCAGCTCCGACATTCCGTCTATCACATACTCGTCCTGCCCCTTTTTATGGATATGGCTCTCTTCCTCGTCGTACTCGTCCAGAATATTGCCGACAATCTCTTCCAAAATATCCTCCATCGTCACAAGGCCGGCAGTCTGGCCGTACTCGTCGATGACCATCGCCATCTGGACTTTTTTCTGCTGCATCTCCCGAAACAGCGTATCGATCTTTTTCTTTTCCGTCACGAAGACTGCTTTCCTGAGCAGATCCGGAATATCTCTCACCGCCATCTTCCGGTTAGCCGCGATCCGGTTCATCCGGAACGCATCCTTTAGAAATAAGATGCCGATAATGTGGTCAATGTTTTCCTCGTAAACAGGAAATCTGCTGTTTGTACCGTCCAGCATCTGATCCAGCGCTTCTTTTAAAGTGATACCCGCTTCCATTGCGCAGATCTGGGAGCGGTGCGTCATGATATCCCCGGCCTCCTTATCATTTAAGGCAAAAATATTGGAGATCATCTCCGCCTCGTCATCTTCGATCGTCCCCTGCTCCTGCCCCTCGCTGACCATGGTCAGAATATCTTCTTCCACTTCTTCCGGCTTTCCATGCCGTCTGCTCTCCAAACCCCTTTTTACGGATTTTACGATGGCCCCCAGCCTGGAAGTATCAGGGTTTCCATCTGTCATTTTCTCATCTCCTTAATCTTCTATGATATACTGATATATATTAACACTGTACCTGATACAGTACAATATCGCCAGTCATTATACCATTTATCCCCAATACAGTCAAGAAAAAAGCCCCGGACCGACAAAACACAAAAGAAGGTCCGGGGCTTAAATACTACAAGTTCAGATGCTGCCGCAATACGCTATTTTCATACACGATGATCCCTTTTTTGGCGATCTTTTTCTCTTCCAGCTTTGCAAAAGCTTCCAGAATATCATCGAAAGAAAAATAGTCGGAAATATAATCTTTCAAGTCAATAATACCTGACCTGATCCAGGAGAGGATCTGCGCGTTCGCTTCCCCTTCCTCCGCCTTGCTCGGGAACTGCTGGAACTGCAGCTGCCAGTTGTACGGCGCCTTCGCCCAGTCGATATCAAAATGACATTCCGGCGCGATCCCGTAACAGCAGATCTTCCCCTGATCGCAGATCAGTTCCATCGCCTGATTGATCAGGCCCAGGATGCCCACCGCATCCAGCACAAATTCCACGCCCTCCGGGCAGATTTTCCGGACTTCCTCCTTCGGGTCACAGCATCTGCTGTCAAAGGCATAGTCGGCTCCTTTGTCCAGAGCCTCCTTCACTTTCTCCTCCACCACATCAAAGGCAATGATCGGATGTACGCCCAGAATACTCATAAAGCGGATAAAGGTGAGCCCCACGGGACCGCAGCCGAACACGGCCACGCTCCTGTTCTCTTGTATGCCGAAACGTTTGATGGAACTGAGTACCTCCCGCAGGGTGACGATCATCGCCGCATCCACCGGGTCGATGTCTTTCGGTACGATGGTCTGTGCACAGGCGCATTCCGGTATATCATGCCCCTGTGCACACCTGTCATTGACCACGGCATATTCGCTGTATGCGCCCCAGGCCGAACCCAGTTTCCCGTAGAGCGCCTCATCCGCGTCCACAAAGGGGAGCAGCACCACATCCCCGACCTGATAGCCGGTGACATCCTTTCCGACTTCCACCACCCGGCCTACACCTTCATGTCCCAGCATCAGCGGGTATTCGGAAAGTTCCACGCCCTTGAATTTCCGATGGATCAGCTTTGCATCCGTCCCGTTGCATATTCCGCAGCTTATCATTTTCACGAGCGCCTGATGATCCCCGCAGCGGGGCTTCGGTATCTCTCTTACGGACAGTGCGCCGTTTTCATCCACGATCAATGTTTTCATTTCTGTTCATTCTCCTTTCCCTCCGCATAGACCGGCAAAAGCGCCTCGTAGACCGCATTGAATTCCTCCCGCCTGCCGCAGTAAAATCGATGACTGACCCGGTCAAAATCTATCTTTTCCTTTCCCATCAGGAAACCATCCACAGCGGAGAAATCTTTCAGCAAACCGCTTCCCACGCCTGCGATCACCGCCGCCCCGATGGAATTCGCCTCTTCCGTGTAACCCGGTACGCTGACGCTGACGCCGAAGATATCCGCTATGCTCCTTTGCCAGATCCCGCTCCTCGCCACGCCGCCGATCAGCGTCAGTTCTTCTATCGCAGTGCCCTCCCGCAGGATGGAAAAACATTCCGCCAGATTCATCACGATCCCTTCCATCACGCTGCGGAGCATATCCTGCCTTGTGGTCTTTGCCGTGATCCCGTAAAATACGCCTCTGGCATCCTCATTCCACTTCGGCGCCCGCTCGCCCATCAGATAGGGCAAAAACAGCACGCCGCCCGCTCCGGGCGCGCTCTCCGCGATCGCCCGGTTCATCCGTTCATAGGCCGAGCCGCCCTCTTCCTTCGCCCGCCTTGTCTCATCCACACAGATCGTATTTTTCAGCCAGCTGTAGGACCCTCCCGCATACTGCATCGTCCCGTTGGGGGAATAAAGCCCCGGCACGGCATGGGCCCAGCACACGATCCTTTTTTCTCTGTCGAAAACCGGTTTTTCCGAGGTGGACGCCACCCAGGCGGAAGTGCCCATACAGCAGTAGGCCTTCCCCGGCGCCACACAGCCCGCCCCCACATTGGCGGCCACTCCGTCACCGGCTCCCATGATCACTTTTGTCCCGGTGGAGAGCCCTGTCTCCTTCGCCGCCTTTTCCGTTACATTTCCCACATAAAAAGTCGATTCCACGATCTCGGGCAGCTTATCCGGATCCACCCCGGAGGCTGTGACGATCTCCTCCGACCAGCTGCGTTTTGCCAGATCCAGACAGTCCATACTGTTGGCATCAGAACAATCCGTATAAAATTTCCCGGTCAGTCTGTAGACCATATAATCCTTGGCGTTTAAAAACCTGTAAGTCTGTTCATAGATCTCCGGCCTGTTTTCCCTGATCCACATCGCTTTCTGAATACCGTAGGAAGCGGTATTCCTGTGCCCCGTGATGCTGTAGAACCTGTCGTCGTCAATCTTTTCCCGCAGTTTATCCGATTCTTTCTGCGCCCGCATGTCCGCCCAGATGATCGCCTTTGTCAGCGGATTTCCGTCTCTGTCCACGGGCAGCGCGCCCATCATCTGGCCGCTGAAACTTACCGCTTTTACCTCCTCCGCTCCGATTCCATACTGCGAGAGCAGTTTTTTTGTGGAGGAGCAGACAGCCTGCCACCAGTCCTCAGGGTCCTGCTCCGCCCACAGGGGCCGCTCATAAAACACGCCGTACGCCGTCTGCATACTGCCGATCAGCCTGCCGCCTGCCGAAAACAGCACTGCCTTATTGCCCGAAGTACCCAGATCATGGGCAAGAATGTAATCCCCCATACGCATCCCCCCGTTTACAACTCCAGATCCAGCTCCGCCATTGTGGCGGGCATCTCATGCGCCGTGTTCACCTTTGTCTCATCGGTCACCAGATCAAAGCAGGAAACCACGATCCTCCCGTCCCAGATAATAGGCTCCCCTGGCTGGTCCAGCTCCCCGTGAAAGCCGTCGCTATCCGGCGACTGGGCCACCCGCCTTGTGATGCGGTCTTTATCCACCATCACGATGGCGTTATTGTTGAAATCCGCAATATAAAGGTTGCCAGTCTCCTCATCCATGATCATACCGTCCGTGGAAACCAGCTCCCCGGGATCCTTCGCATAGACTTCCTCTTCCAGGATATCCCCCTTCTCGTCCAGACGGAATCTCCAGACTTCCCCGTCCCCGAAATTACCCACATACAGGTTTCCTTTGCTGTCGATCTCTATACCGTCCGCACCGTACTGGCATTTCGGATTGTGGGTGATGAAGGTTGTAAAAATATGCGGATCTTCCAGCGTATTTGTGATCCGGATATCCTTCGCGTCCAACGGGAATCTGTAGACACAGCTCACCAGTTTCCCTGACTTATCCTGCACTTTTTCCATGCAGCTCTGGGTCACATACATATAATCCTTATAGATGCGGACACCGTTGGGATGCTCCATGTCATAAGCCACGGTATACCAGTCTTTCACGTTTCTCTCCTCGTCGAAGATCACCTTCAGCATCCTGCCCCTGCCGACAAGAGACGCGTCTCCCGACCATCCCTGATTGTCACAGATATACATATTATATTCCTTATCGAAGGCAATCCCCATATTTCTGGCGATCCCTGTTTCCGGGTGAACCGGAACGTCAAACCACTTGCTGATCTTTTTGTCCTTCGTGATCCTGATCACACATCCCGACATCTCATCCTGCGCAAAATTAGGGCAGGACAGGATGAGATCCCCGTTTTTATCGATTTCCATACCATCCGGCGTACAAACGTAACTCTCCGGAAGAAGTGTAAACAATCTGGAAGTCTGCATACTATTCTCCTTTCGCTCTCTCAAATTCCTCACAGATCTTGATACTGCTGCTGGTCCCGATCCTCTCGGCCCCTGCCTCCAGCATTTTTCTGCATGTTTCCCAGTCCCGGATACCGCCGGCGGCCTTTACCTTCACATCGTCCCCCGCGTTCTTTTTCATCAGCCGCACATCCTCCGGGTCTGCGCCGGAAGTACCGAATCCCGTGCTCGTCTTAATAAAATCAGGTTTTACCTCCCCCGCGATCCTTGCCGCCCTCGCGATCTCCTCCTTTGTCAGATAACAGTTCTCAAAGATCACTTTGCTCAGCACATGATGTTCACGGCAGATCTTTACGATGGCTTCCATCTCCTCCCTGATGTAGTCATCATGTCCCATCTTCAGTTCTCCGATGTTGATCACATAATCGATCTCATCCGCCCCGTCTTCGATGGCCTTTTTCGTCTCAAACACCTTGGTGTCCAGCTCTGTCTGCCCCAGAGGAAACGAGATCGCCGCCCCCACATGGACTCCGGTGTCTTTCAAAAACTTCTTGCAGGTCCGCACCTGGGAGGAATTGACCGCCACCATGGCAAACTTATTCTCGGCCGCCTCCCCGCATAATCTCTCAAAGTCCTCCTCCACCGCATAAGCTTTTAACAGCGTATGATCCATCATACCTGCCAGCTCTTCCTTCGTCAGTTTTTCCACATCCGTCATTTTGCTGCCTCCTCCTTTTCGAGTTCCTTTTTCCAATACTGCATCATCAGAAAATGCGCCTGACACTCCACCGAAGTTCCCGCACGCACAAAGGCGGGAGAACCCGATGCCTGACAGATCAGTCCTGTCTCTGATACCCTCTCGCAGAGCGCCCCGCTGATCCGGTCTGCCCGCTCTTTATACCGCTTATCGAGAATCCCCTCCCTGATCCCTCTGTAGATCATATAGGCCGTCATCGCACCCGTCTCGGACTCCGTAAAAGTATCCGGTCGGTCCAGCACATCGTGGAAAGTATGCTCCTTCGTCTCATAGGAGAGCATCGTATCCAGCAGAGCGAGCATGCGGTAATGCACCTGCTTTTTCTCTGCACCGTTCTGATCCGGCATCACCAGATACAGACGCATCAGCCCTGTCAGGATCCAGCCGTTCCCCACCCCCCACAAAAAAGGCCGTTTATAACTGGCGGTTTCATCATCCCAGATATGGAAGTATAGCCCCGTCTTTTCATCATACAGTCTGCGCCGGATGCCCTCCATCTGTGTCAGCGCCGCCTGAACATGGCCAGCCTTTGCGAGCGCGTAAGGCATATACGCCGCCGAATCCGCCCAGATCTCCTTTGTGTGGATCATATGATACACCATGCCGTCCTCAGCCCGCTCCGCATCCTCCAGCAAAAACCGGATGTTTCTTTCGGCCGCTTCCAGATAAGCCTTATTTCCCGTTTTTTGGGCATGATCCAAAACCGCCGGAATACAGAATGCCGAATCCGTCACAGCCGGCGCATTCTCCACGTTGCAGAGCCTTCCGTCCGCGCTCTGCCGCTGCACGATATCGTGTATGAGCAGCGCAAGCTCCTCCTCCCTGCCGATCTCGAGCAGACACTGGGCCGCAATGCCCTGCTCCCAGCACTGCCTCGTCATGCAGAGCATTGCCCGCAAAACCTTTTCCTGCAAATTCCTGCTCAAAACATCTTCCTCCTGTGTTTCGTTTTTGAGTCAGGTTTTTATACCGTCCTCTTTAAAATCCTGTCTATCTCTTCCATCTGCTCCTTTGAGAGAGCGCCGAAATCGAGTGCAGACACATTCTCCTCTACCTGTTTCTCCGACTTAAAGCCGGGGATCGGGATCATACGCTCCCCTCTTCCCAGTATCCACGAGATACACCCCTGCGCCAGCGTCCTTCCGCCCGAAGTCAGGATCTCCCGGATCGCCTCCAGTTTGTCTAAAAACACCTGATTCGGTTTCCCGTCTATAAAGTATTCCATCCAGGGCGCGGCGTGGATGCCCCGCAGATCGTTTTCCGGCATCTGCATGCCGGCCCGGTATTTTCCTGTCAGGATCCCCATGGCTAGGGGCGACCTGCAGAGTCCCGCCAGTTTATGCCGCTCACAGAACGCTGTCATGACCGGATCATCCTCCATCACATTTTCCGCGAATTCCATCATGGCGGCATGGGCGCCGCCCGCTATGATCTTCGCTCTCTCCGGGTCCGAAGTGGACCAGCCGTAATACCGGATCTTTCCCGCACGGACCAGCTCCTCCAGCGTATCCAGCACCATGGGCGCCTTTTCTTTCTCATAATCGCCGCAGTGGAACAAAAACACGTCGATATAATCTGTCTGAAGCCTTCTGAGCGAATCCTCGCAGGATCCCACGATATCTTCCTTCGACTGTACGATCCCGGTCGTACATTTTCTCTCCTCATCGCAGAGAATGCCGAACTTTGTCACCACCAGCGCCTTTTCCCGCCTGCCCCGCAGTGCCTTCCCGACCAGTTTTTCACTGTGGCCCGCCCCGTAAATGTTGGCAGTGTCGATCAGCTTTACACCCATATCCAGCCCTGTCTGCAGCGCCCTCAGCGACACAGCATCATCCACATCGCCCCAGCCCGCCTGCGCGCCCATATCGGTCCACACACCGCCGATAGCCCAGCAGCCGAGGCCCACGGGAGGGATATCTGTTCCCATTTTTTCTATCTTCATCTCATCTTTCCTTTTTATCCCGGTCATTCATCCACATATTTTAACAGGATGTCCTCCGGGATGCGCGTCGTCCTTCTGTTCTGTATCTTCTGTTTCAGTATGACATGTTCCTGCTCCCGGCCTCCGTCGATCACCTTTTTGAGCAGCCGGTAGCAGTGGATGCCCAGCTCGTCCTTATCCTGACAGATCGTCGTGAGCGGCGGCTGGAAAAACTTGGAGATGGAAATATCGTCGAATCCGACGATCCCCAGTTCCTCCGGCACTTTAATGCCGTTGGACAGCGCGGCCGCCACAAACCCCTGCGCGATCAGGTCGTTGGATGTCAGTATCACATCCGGAACGGGCCTGCCTTTTTCGTCCGTAAAAAGTCTCATGAAAGCGGCATACGCGCCGTCTATCTTGTCAATATGCAGATCCTTTGTCATCACATGGATCCGGTCGCTCTCCGGCACGCCGCAGGCATCCAGACCTTTAACAAACCCCTGATGCCGGTATTTTAAGTTTTCCTGAATATCCAGCGGCTCACCGGCATAGGCAAATTTCCTGTATCCGCTTTCATATAACGCACAGATCAGACTGTAAACCGTTTCTTCGTTATTAAACTCCACACAGGGATGCTTACCGTCATTGCGGTCGCCCAAAACCACCGGAATATTATATTTCTCCACCTCCTGCAGGATATCCTCGTCGTTGCCGCCGCCGACAAACACGATGCCTTCCACCCGCCGCTCTATGAGGGCGGAAACCTGAGCCCTGACATTGTTATTGTCAAAACAGGCATCCATCACCATCAAGGCATAATTGTCCTTCACCGCTTCCTTCAGCATACTGGCCGTACATTTGGCGTAAAATTCACTGGAAATATCCTGCAGGATCACACCGATCAGCCTTGTCCTTTTCTGCCGCAGATTTCTGGCGGATGCATTTGGTGTATAATGCAGTACTTCTATGGCATGTAATACTTTCGCCTTTGTCTCTTCCGTGATCTGCGCTGTGCCGTTCAGCACATGGGAGACTGTACTCGGCACAACTCCCGCATACTTTGCTACATCTACGATCGTCACTTTTGCTCCGGAACTATTTTTTATTTCTTTCATGGTAAAACCTCCGCTTTACACTTAATCATACCATAAAATCATAAACTGTTTCCGCTTTTTTTCTCTTTAAGAGCGCTTTGCATTCCTCATGGCGTCAATAAATACCGCGCTGACAAGGACAAGTCCCTGAATGATCTGCTGCCAGTATGCGTTCACCTCCAGCAGCGTCATGCCGTTTACCAGTGTGGAAAGGATGCCTACACCGATCAGGGTGCCCCAGACATTGCCCCTTCCGCCTGCCATGGAGATACCGCCCAGGATAACGGCGGAGATGCCGTTCATATCGTTGCCGTAACCCTGGCTCGCCATACAGGAAGAAGCCTGGCACACTGTGATGATACCGCCTAAGACTGCACAGATCCCGGCCAGGATATGGGAGATGAATCTCACCCTGTTCGTGTTGATCCCGGCCAGCTTTGCCACCGTAAGGTTGCCGCCCACCGCAAATACGGAACGTCCGTATACGGTATATTTCAGCACATACCAGATGATCGTATATGTGACCGGCATAATGATCAGACAGGCCGGCACGCCCGCGATCCTGCCGTTTCCGATAAAGTAAAATACCGGATCGTCGATACGGATATACCGTCCGTTCGTCAACAGATAGGCAAATCCGCGGAAAATAAACGAAGTACCCATGGTGCAGATGATCGGGTTTACCTTCATCACCGTAATAATGAAAGCGTTGAAGCTTCCGCCCACGATCCCGAGAACCAGAACGCATAACAGGATCAGATAGGGATTCAGTCCAGCCTCATAAAGAACGCCGAGCACCATGCCGCCCAGAGCAGCAAGCGCATACTGGGAGACATCCAGGCCGCCCAGCAGCATCGCCACGGTAAGGCCCGCTGCAAGGGTACCCATGATCGACATATAGGAACCGATATTCATGATATTCCTGAAGGTCAGAAAGTAAGGTGAGCCGACTCCGAAAATGATCCATAAGATCGCCAGCATGATCAGGGCACTCAATTCACCTCTTGCGTTTTTAAATATATTTTTCACTTTACTCATATCACTCCACCTCGCCAATCGCCAATTTCATCAGCTTTTCCTGTGTAAAATCTTTTTTCTCCACTTCTCCGGTAATACGTCCCTCACACATAACGTATATTCTGTCACTCATTGCCATGATCTCCGGCAGTTCGGAGGAGATCATCATCACCGCCCGGTTATCCCTGCAGATATCGTTGATCAGATCATAGATCTCCACCTTCGCGCCCACATCGATCCCTCTGGTCGGCTCGTTCAAGATCAGAAATCTGGGATCTGTATTCAGACATTTCGCAATGACCAGTTTCTGCTGGTTGCCGCCGCTTAAGCTGTCCGCCGGCGTATCCAGCGTGGGCGTTTTAACTTTCAGCTTCTCCACCCACTTTTTGGCCACTTCCCGCTCGTATTTCAAATTCAGGAGACGGTGTCTCGTCAGTCCCTTCAGATCGGACAATGTAATATTATCCTTCACGGACATCACCAGATTGCATCCTTCGGTCTTTCTCTCCGCGGGCACATAGGAAAGTCCGTTGTCCAACGCCTCTTTCGGCGTTCTGTTCTCAATCCTTCTGCTTTCCATCGTGATCTCCATGCTGTCCGGCTTCTGCGCCCCGAACAGACATCTTGCAGTCTCGGACCTTCCCGCCCCCATCAGGCCGAAAAAGCCGACGACCTCCCCCGATTTTACATGGAAGGAAAGATCTTTCAGGAAACCGGTCTTCAGGTTCTTTACCTCGAATACGGTCTCCCCTATCGGACAATCCCGCTTCGGATACATCTCCTTCACCTGACGTCCCACCATGGCGGCCACCACATCATCCGTGGTCATCTCCGATACCGGCCTGTCCGTCACATATTTTCCGTCGCGCATGATCTCCACCCGGTCTGCCACTTTGAACAGCTCTTCCATCCTGTGGGATATGTAGATGATGCCGATGCCCTTTTTCCGGATCTTAAAGATCAGTTCAAAAAGCTTTTCCGTCTCTGTCTCATTTAAAGCGGAGGTCGGCTCATCCATAACGAGGATTTTTACATGATGAGAAAATGCTCTGGCGATCTCGATAAGCTGTTTTTCCGCCACGGATAAAATTCTCACCATATCTGTCGGTTTTCTGTGCCCGAGACCGACTTCATCCATAATGCTGCGTACACTGTCGTACATTTTCTCATAATCTACTCTTTTCAAAGGACCTTTCACCGGCACCTGTCCAAGCAATATGTTTTCCGCGATCGACAGATCATTCAGATAGTTCAGTTCCTGATAGATGACTGCCACACCCTCATCCAACGATTGTTTCGTTGTCAGAGCGCTATGGCTTTTGCCGTCAATAACGATCTCACCGGAATCCGGTGTATACATACCGGACAGGATCTTGATCAGAGTCGATTTCCCGGCGCCGTTTTCTCCCATAAGTGCCAGCACTTCTCCCCGATACAGTGTCAGATCTACCTTATCGACAGCTATCACACCCGGAAATGCTTTATAAATCTGCTTCATTTCCAACACTTTATCCATGCTTTTTACCTTTCCCATTTCGTTTTCCAGCTTATCTCAGCATTTCTCATGTTCCACAGCCTGCCATTTGTACTTCTCTCTGACAGGCTGCAGAAGATCAAGTGATCAATGCTCTATGAAATTTGCCTGTACTTCATCGCGTTTTGCAATATAATCATTTACGTTTTCCGTTGTCAGAGGAGAAATTTCAGCATAACGCTGCATTTCTGCCCCGCCTGCCATAATGTCTGCCACATAATCAACAACCTGCTCACCGTATAAGAACGAATTGTAAGCCATCGTTGTTACCCATGCAGTAGCGGAAGGATCATCCATATTTTTCTGCAGATTTTCCACGGAAGAGGGATCTGCATTGTGGGAACCGATCAGGCAGTTTGCCACTCTGTCCGCCGCGATAACAGCCTGGTTGATCGCGTAGCCCCTGTCGTCATTCTGGCCTACGAATACGATATGTTCCGCTTCGGGATGCGCATCCAGCCAGTCCCTCGTCATGGACTGCGTCTTTGTGTCGTCAGCCATGGAATCCAGCCATACTACCTGATCATCGCTGAGGCCGTATTTTTCCTGGATCTCGTCCGTAGCGCCTTCACAGCGCATTTTTACAACATCCCCCGCCTGGGAGTCCCAAAGTGCGACAACATAGTCCACTTCGCCGCCGAATCTGTCATCGACGAAAGTTTCCAGAGACTTGCCGAGCTGTGTTCCCGCGTCATAGTTGTTTACGCCAAAGAAGTAAACGCCTTCACCGTAATCAGAGTCGATGGACAGCATCGGGATACCTTCTGCCGCAAGTTTCTCCCCTGTTGCTGCGCCCTGTTCCGGCAGGCAGTTAAAGTCAACGATGATATCCGCGCCTTTTGTCACAAGCGTTTCGATACTTGTGACCATCTTTGTGGAATCACGGTCTGTGATCGCCAGATTGTACTCATACCCTTTGTTCATTGCCGCTGTGTAGATCGCGCTTTCCACTGTGATAAAGAAGTCCTCTTTCATCTGCTGGTTACAGTACCCGATATTGTAGGTTTCTGCCGCAGGAGCCTCTTCTTCGGCTGCCGCTTCTTCGGCCGGCGCTTCCTCGGCGGGAGCCTCCTCTGCCGGTGCTTCCTCCGCCGGCGCTGCAGGAGCCTCCTGCCCTGTGCTGCCGCATCCTGCCAGCACGCCAGCTGTCAAAGACACACATAATAAAGTTACTAACATTTTTCGTTTCATTTTTTTCCTCCTTTAAAAATGTAAACATGTATTTGTCAAGGCGTTTCCGCCGGGTGACCATAGTTTGTTAAAAACATCCTGACGACAGTTTTGTGCGAAAATGATACTTTCCGGAAAGAACCTTTGCCGTCACTTTTCCTCTTTCATAAACCACATCCGTCGCATTCCCTTCCATTTCATGAAAACTTCCGACTTCCGTGCAGGGGAGAACGAGCTTTGCGGCGGTATTGCAGGGTATTTTCAATATTACATCAAATATTTCCCCGGACCATTTCCAATCTATGGAAATCTCCCCGTAAGCGCTCTCATAGACGCAGCTGCACTCCCTCACTTCCTCCGACACCCCCGGACGGATCAGGATATTCTTAAATCCGCCAGAGAGCGTATCGATACCGGCCAGCCCGGACACCAGATCTGCGCCTACCACCGCATATCCTTCATGACACAGCGCGTTCATCGCCTGCGGATGGAGGGAACCGTCCTCCCTGATACTGTCCCAGCGTTCCCAGATCGTATCGTATCCCATCTTCCACATGTATCCGATGCCCGGATATCTGTCAGAGATAAGGAACTGATTGGCCAGCGCCGTTTTTCCCAGTCGCCTCAATGTCGGCAGCAGATACGGCGTAGTAGCTGTGCCGCCGAACCATCTGACATAACCCTTTTGGGTCATCTTCTGTTCCAGAAAAGCGACCGCTGCCTCCTCCTGATCTTTTTCGAACATCCCGCAGGCCAGTGCGATCAGATAATCTCCCTGTTTTTTATAGCGCAGGCTCCCATCCCTCTGCACATAATGTTTTCTCAGAGTCCTTCTGATATCTTCCTGCAGTTTTTCGAATTTCTCAGCATAGCGCCATTCCCCTACGGCCCTGCACATTTCCGTCATCATCTGCACCGTGAACACATAGTGGGCGCTGCCGAGGATCGTTGGCATGCTCTCCCCGTATCCGTGCTGTTCATCGGAGTATCCCGTTTCCTCCAGAATGGACAGCCAGTCGCAGCCTATGGCAGTCCTCAGATTTCTGTCGCTGTTGTGATCCAGATACTCAAAAAACTTTAACATTTTAGGAAAATATTCCCTTATTGCATCGACATCGCCATACATTTTATAAAGCGCATAGACCATATAGACGCCATGGTTTGACTGGATATCCCCCACAAAGCCTTCCACGTCTTTCATCATCATCGTGGGAGCGACTGCTTCCAGCGCGCCGTCCTTACGCTGTCCGTCCCATATATCCTTTGCCCATTTCCGTATACTCAGATACTGATCGTTCAGATAAGTCATGGCAAACAGAAAATGATTTCCTTCGTTTCCCCAGCCGAGCCGCTCATCCCTCGCCGTGCAGTCCGTAGGCACCTCAAAAAGGTTGGCCTTCTCCGTCGCAAGGCACATGCAGTAAATGTGGTTTATCATTTCCTGATCTGCATGAAATTTTGTTGTGCGGATCAGCTGCGTTCCCAGCTGTACCCCCTCAATATGCAGAATCTCCACCGTCCCGTATACCGTTATCTCCGCATAGCGGAATCCGTGGTAGGTAAACGCGGGCGCAAACACCTCCTCTTCTTTTCCCGCCAGGATATATTCATCCTGATTACGTGCGGAGCGGTTCCCTCTCAGATGAAGTTCTCCTCTGTCATTCAATGTCTCCGCATGACGGATCACGATCCGGGAGCCTCTCCGGCCCTTCAGGCTCAGATTCAGCACGCCGCATATGTATTCGTCAAACCGGATCCTCATTTTCCCCTCTCCGGATGCGGTGATCTCTGCGGGGCTTACTCTCTTATGTTCCACAACGCCGAGACCCGGATGCGGTACCGGGGAAATATCGTACTCGCTGCCTGTCTCCACGCAGTCCCAATCCGCATCGTCAAAGCCGTTTTCCCTCCAGCCGGCCGGTTCCTTCGTTGCGTCGAATTTCTCCCCTTCAAAAATATCCGCCTCCCTGAGGCCGCCGTAAGCGCATTTCCATGTGCCGTCCGTCGCAACAGTATGTACCGTGCCGTCCGTATCCGTGATCCGCAGATCGATCAGTACCCTCGGCTTGCTGCCGTACCACTCCCGGTTATTCAGCCCGATATAGCCGGCATACCATCCGTCAGCCAGTATAACGGAAAGGGTGTTTTCCCCTTTTTGTAAAAACTTTGTCACATCCCACGCCATGCTGTAAACCGTTTCCGCATAGTTGGAAAGTCCCGGTACGAAACGTTCCCCGGCAATCCGTTTTCCGTTGATCATGACCTCCACAAGGCCGAAAGCAGAGACATAGATCTTCGCCGCTTTTATTTCCTGCTCCTGAAGAAAGGTTTTTCTGAGATAAGGCGGCGGCGGAAGGAAATAGGTGTTCTTTCCGTCAGTGTAATCATCCGAACAATGGAATGGGATATTCGGATCGAATATCTTCCCGTCAACAGGTTTATCGCAGCCGACCCATTCCCCTGACCATTCCAAAAGCCCTGTCTCAAAATATGACTTTTCGGGATCCGTTTCCTGACCTTCCTTATCCCATGCCTGCACCTGCCACTCATATCTGGCGGATTCCTCCAATACTTCTCCCTGATAAGGAATATACAGGCAGGCCTCACTCTCCACTTTTCCTGTATCCCATAAAACGTCATTTTCTTTTTTTACGATCAATCTATATGCCGTCTGCAGGTCTCCTTTTTTTCTGCTGTCCAGATTCCAGCTGAAACAGAGTTTTTTGGGGGATACCTGCAAGGGTTCTTTCTTTCCGTCACATTTTAAATTGATTATCTGCATATTTAAATCCTCTGATAATGAAAACGTTTTTATTGGGACCAAAAAAAATAATATGATTTTTATCTATTATTTTCATTGTAATGAAAACGTTTTTATTTTTATGTACTATATCTTACATGATATCTTATTTTCTGTCAATATTTTTATACAACTTTGTTGTTTTCACACTTTTTTCACTGTATATTTTTAGCAATTATGCACAAATTTTGATTTTTCTGCAGTGTAATGAGACTTTCCCATTACACTGCAAGCTCCATCCGTTTAATAATATGATCCTGATAGCATTCGTCCAGTTCCACAAAGTATCCGCTCCAGCCCCAGACCCTCACGATCAGATTCTTATATTTTTCCGGATGTTTTTTCGCATCGATCAGTTTTTCGCGGTTCACCGCATTGATCTGCATCTGATGACCGCCCAGATCGATAAATGTTTTCACAAACTGTGCCGTTTTTTCCGTACTCTCTTCATTCCGGAACATACTGTCCGTCAGCTCGATCGTCAGCGGTCCCCCGTTTGCCACTCTGGACAGATGTGGTTTCGCGAAGGATTTAATGATAGAAAGGGGTCCGTCCAGTCTTGTAAAAATACTCGGACTATAGTTTGCGGCAAACTCCTCCCCGGCTTTTCTGCCATCCGGCGTCGCCGGCATCCCCTCGGACTGCCAGATATAGTACATGGCGGAACCTGTGCCGGCACGGTAGCAGCCGCCCCGCTCGTTGACATGGTCTGCCATGGAATCCGCGAACCAGTCCAGCAATATCGTGGCGATGGCATCCACCTCATCGTCGTCGTTCCCCATCTTCGGGCCCTCATATCTGAGCATGTTCGCCAGCCTCTCCCTGCCCTCAAAATTGGTCTTCAACGCCGCAAGAAGCTCTGTCTTTGTCAGAGACTTTTCGTCAAACACATATTTTTTGATACCTGCCAGGGAATCCACTGCCGTTGCTATGCCGGTACCGTGGAAACCGAAGTTGTTATATTTGTTCCCCGCACTGATATCTTCTCCCTTTTCCACGCACCCGTCCATCAGAATGCTCATCAGCGGGGCAGGCTCCATATAGATATCATGGACGCTTTCCCTGAGTTTTGCCGCCTCTGCGAAAAGGATCTCCTTCACCCTCTCCATCAGCGCTTCAAAACTGTCCATCTCCTCCAGCTGATCTACCGCCTCCATCACGCAGGCCGGAAAAGATAGACCGTTCAGGTTGGGAATATCCATGCCGCATCCGGGAATGATAAACTCCCAGCACGCAGCCACGGCATAGTTATAGGCGTCCTTCTCTTCGTATCCCCAGTTCTTCAAAGCCTCGATCACCACATCATCATTGGAATACTGCGGGAATCCCAGTCCTTCCTTTGTCAGTTCCGTTCCCCTCACATAAAGGGAGAGAGGCGTATGCTGATGCACCCGCAGATTGATTTTCGGGTCGATGAGCCTCAATTCCAGACTGGCCTGCATACACAGATCCGACAGCTCATTATAGCTTTCCGTCCCGTCCATGTTCAGACCGCCAAGCACCATGCTCTGCCCGTTATCCCCCTGCTGCATACCGGTGTAGAGGTCGCTGTCCTTGTTCAGACACAGGAAAAATTCCTCCAGCAGTTCCAGCGCTTCTTCCTTCGTCAGTTTTCCCTCACAAATATCCTTTTCATAAAAAGGATACATATACTGGTCGAATCTTCCCAGTGTGTTATGATACTGGAAGCTGCACCAGAGACAATAATGGATGATCCGCAGAAACTGCAGAGCCTCCAGAAAAGACTGCGGTTTTTCCTGCGGAATGCGCTTCAGCACTTTTGCCGCAATCCTATTTCCCGTTCTTTCCGCCTCGTTCTGATACCTTCCTGCAAATTCCTCCATGATGCAGAGCGTGTCATACATCGCCTTTTCTCTGGCCGCTCTCTGCGGTTCATTCTCCGCCTCAAAAGCCTTCATCCTTTCGAGGATCTGCTGCTTTTTCTCTCTGGTGCCGACAGACAGCAGTTTCCGATAATCCGGATTGATGTTGCACACCTTTCCCTGTTCGTGGATATAATGCTCCTTTTTTATATCTGAAAATTCCTCTTTTGTGAAGATTTCCGGCAGTGTGATGACTGTGCGCATAAAGACGATGGATTCATCCGGCCTCACCACAGGCTTCTCCTCCGCCAGTACATCCCGCAGCCTGCATACACTGCGCTCTAAATCCCCCAGACCTTTCTCTGCGTAGCCGGCAGCATAGCGATATGCGTCTTTCGGCTCCTGTCTGAAGGCATGATGTTCTTTTTTCACCACATAATAGTCCAGCATCTTTTCGATCTTTGATGTCATGTCTGCTCCTCCATCTATCCTATTGTCCTATCAGCCTGTCTTTTCCGCCCTCTGAATCTGTTTTTACAACACTCCAAATTTGAATCATGTTCTTACGGAATGCGCAGTAAATATGTGTTTCTGCTCCATGAAAAACAGCCTACATTTCCCTTGCTTCGATACCATATCTCCCGAAAATCCCCGTATTCATATCCGGTATTTTATCCTCCTGAAAAGCAGGCCTGTACTGCTCTCCGATCATCACATATTTTGCCCCTGCCGTCTTGTGGTAGGGCAGCAGTTCCACCCTCTCAAGGTGAGGCGTCCCGGCCAGCAGCTTTGCCGTATCCTCAAAATTCCGTTCCGAATCATTTACCCCCGGGATCACCGGAATCCGGATCGTAAACGGAAGCCCGCTGCTTTTCAGTGTTTCCAGATTATGTAAGATGAGCCGGTTATCCCTTCCCGTCCACTTTTTATGCTCCGCCGGATCGATCAGTTTCAGATCCATCATAACGTAATCCAACTCCGTCAGGATCTCCCGGAAAATATCCGGCGCGCAATAACCGCAGGTCTCTATCGCCCGGTGCATCCCGCGCAGTTTTCCGAGCACTGAGAGAAGAAACTTCGGCTGCGCCGTCGGTTCTCCCCCGGAAAAAGTGATGCCGCCGCCGTTTTTCTGCAGAATGTCTTTTTCCCTCAACAGCTTTTCGGCAAGCGCCTCATCTGTATAGACCGCTCCGCATATTTTTCTGAGATGCAGAGGACAGGCCAGAATACATTCGCCGCAGGCTGTGCAGTTCCCCTTGCTCGGACAGACTTTCTCGCACTCGCCGCAGCCCGTGCAGCTTCCCGTGCTGACCATGAGCTGCCTTTGGGTGGAAAGTCCTTCCGGATTGTGGCACCAGGCGCATCGCAGCGGACATCCCTTCAAAAAAACCGTGGTGCGGATTCCCGGCCCGTCGAACACCGCCAGTTGTTTGATATCGAATACGGTTCCTGTTATGTTCTCCATATATCAGTCCAGCCGGTCCATTTCGTCTGCTTTGAAAATTTTATCCTTTTCTCCCATTGCTTTCTCCGCTTATCGCATTTCCTTTTTATCTGATTTTGTTTTGTGAAAACGTTTTTATTGACAGCAAAAAAAAGAATATTTTTTCCAGGCAGATCATCACTGCAATGAAAACGTTTTTATTAATTCATATTAACTTATGTATGACCTACTGTCAATTACTTTTCACAACTTTGTCGTTTTCACACTTTTTTCATGTTATATTTTTGTGTATTTTACACAACAAAAAAGAGCCGTCACATTGGCAGACGATCTGTCTGCCCCCGCAACGGCTCCGTCGCTTCAGAACGATGCAGATCCCGCAGAATCTCAGCCGGTGGCCGTACTCCTGCTGTTCAGTTCCAGACTGATCGCCAGCGCACGGTTTACCTGATTCATCATCTTGTCATCCAAATGACAGACCCTGTCTTTTAATCTCATCTTATCTATCGTTCTCAACTGTTCCAGCAGGATCACTGAATTTTTCTCCATCTGGTACTGGTCTGCCTGCAGTTCTATGTGTGTAGGCAGTTTCGCTTTGTTCTGTCTTGATGTAATTGCCGCACAGATAACTGTGGGACTGTGCCTGTTTCCCGTGTCGTTCTGTACGATAAGTACCGGTCTTACGCCGCCCTGTTCGGAACCTACCACGGGCCTTAAGTCGGCATAGTAAATATCTCCGCGTTTCATAGAAACTCACCTCTTATTTTTTTCCCGCAAACCTTGTCTGCAGGTGATATTTACAGTATTTCCCGTGGATTTTATTTCATACACAAATTTTAAAGTTTTTATATCATTATCATCGATGATCCGGTCAATATCATCAAATAGATCAAAACGTATAACGCGGGGAATGCGGGCAGCCTGCTCATTTACATGATCTGCCCCTGATTCCTGCACAGCACACGCACCCCGGATGCAGTTACAGCCAATCCGTCCACCTACATGGCCCGTCCCTGCTCCACATATACTCTCGGTATCCTGCTCCCCAGATCACAGGCGAGCTCATAATTGAACCGCCCCGAGATATCCCCCAGTTCTTCCATTGTGATCCGCTCTTCTCCGTCCTTGCCGATCATCGTCACAAGATCCCCTTCCACAGCTTCCGGAATATCCGTCACATCCACCATAAACTGATCCATACAGACCCTGCCGAGGATCGGCGCTCTTTTTCCCCGGATCAGCACATCCCCTTTTCCGGAAAGCCCCCTCGGATATCCGTCCCCGTATCCCACAGGGATCGTGGCGATCCGCCGCTCTTTGTCCGTCACGTAAGTGCCGCCGTAGCTGACCGGCGTCCCCGCCGGCACCGTCTTCATATAGACAATATGGCTGTACAAACTGAACAGCGGGCGAAGAGCCATCCGGCTTTTATCCATCTCCTCCGAGGGCCATAAACCGTACAGTGAGATGCCCGCCCGCACCAGATCCATCTGGGTTTCGGGCAGTTCCATGATGGCGGCGCTGTTGGCACAGTGCTTTATCGGGATTTGGAAAGCCAGCTCTTTCTCTGTTTTCCCAATGAAATCGGTAAAACGCCTAAACTGCTCTAAGGCGCTTGTTTTATCCTTTTCATCCGCTCTTGCAAAATGGGTAAAGATCCCCTCGATCTCAAGCCCCGGAAGCGCTCTCACTCGCCTGATAAAATCAATGCCCTTATCATCCGGCAGTATCCCGATTCTGGACATGCCGGTATCCACTTTTATATGGATCTTCAATACTTTTTCCTGCCGCTGCGCTTCTCTGGACAGCGCCTCTGCCATATCCATCCGAAATACTGCAGGGCGGATATCCTGCTCCGCCAATTCTCCATAGCAGTCCGAAAAAGTATATCCCAGGATCAGTATCGGCTTATACAGTCCATTCCGCCGAAGCTGCAGGGCCTCCTCCACGGTGGCCACCGCATAGCCGAACACATAGTCCAGGCCATCCAGCTTTTTAGCGATCTGTACCGCCCCGTGCCCGTAACCGTTTGCCTTGATCACCGCAAACATCTTTGTCTCAGGGCGGAGATTTTTCCTCATATGCTCCATGTTTTCCACGGCGGCGTCCAGATCCACCACCGCACACACCCGTTTATGCTTATCCGGTATATTTATCATACTTTATCATCCCTTTCATTCCGCCGGACTGCCGCGCATATCCCCTCGGAAAATATAGTATATTACTGCTCCCCATATCTTCACATGTCGCATGCCGGTAATCCCAAAATACCATTGCCCTCTTCGGACAAAGGCAGCAGATCAACCCCGACTGTTTTACCGTCAGCCCGTACAGCCTTTCAGCAGTTCCGGCAGCTCTTTCATCAGATCCCCTGCCTTCATAGAAACTTCTCCGTATTTTTCGGCTGCCGTATCCCCTGCCATCCCGTGCAGATAAACAGCCATGGAAGCCGCCTGAAAATAAGCCGCTTTTTCTGCAGCTCCGACTTTTTCTTTCTCTCCTGCTTTCTGTCTCACAGCCGTAAGCGCCGTCAGAGCGCCCATGATCCCCGAAAGAACATCCCCGGAACCGGCGGTTGCCATGCCGCTGTTTCCGGTCTGATTGATATAATAACGAAACACTCCTTCCTCTGCACAGCCAACCACGGTGGCCGCATCTTTTCCGACTAAGATAACGCCGTTCTCCCGGGCATACTGCTCCATCTTTTCCAGACGCCCGGACTGTAGTTCCTGTATCCTGCAATGCAGAAGCCTTGCCAGTTCCGCCATATGGGGTGTCATGACAACGATGCCGCCCTGTGCCGTATATGCTCTGATCAGCCCGGACAATCTTTCCGAAGAAGCCACAAGATTCAGCCCGTCCGCATCCAGAACAAGGGGTTTTTGCATGCCGTCATCTGACACAAGCGTCAATATTTTTTCCATGCTCCGCGATGCCGCCCCGCCCTGTCCGATACCCGGCCCGGCAACCACCGCGTCGCACCATCCGAGCAGCTTTTCCCAGTCCGTATCTTCAGAGAGCGCCTGATACATCGCCTCCGGCAGCCGTGTGACCATGATCTCCCTGTTTTCCGGGGGCGACACGATCTGCAGCATACCGGCGCCGCTGCGCAGAACCGCTTCCCCGGCAAGCAGCGCCGCCCCCGGCGTCCCGGCGCTTCCCGCCATAAGCAGCACCTTCCCGAAACTGCCCTTGTGGCTGTTCTGACTGCGGGATAAAAAGGCTCTCACCGTATCGTTCGCCTTTCTGTCCAACGTGATCCCGGCGAGATACTCTCCCAGAAAACTCTCCGCCGTGATCCCGATATCCGCTGTCTTTCGCTCCCCGCAGAACTCCCGCCCCGGATACAGCAGCATCCCCCTTTTCAGAAAGCCGAACGTGACGGTCAGATCCGCCCGGAAAGCGCACCCGAGTACGGAACCGTCCTGTGCCGAAACCCCGGAGGGAATATCCAGCGCCGCCTTTTTTCCGGAAAGCCCGTTGAGCCATTCGATCTTTTTTCGATAAATGCCGGAAATCTCCCGGGACAGTCCTATACCGAACAGTGCGTCCACTGCCAGATCATAATTTTCCTTATCCCGGCAGGCTCTCTGTTCCCATTCTTCGTCCACTATCATCCGGAGATTTCGACCAGATTTTGTCTTATTTCCGCCGCCAGCCCATTTGAGACTCATCTGTTCCGGGCTCCCGCTTCCGAAAAATACTCTGCTTTCCGCATACTTTTCCGATATATCTGCCTGTCCCTTTGTTACCGCCGCATACTTCTTTAAAATTTCCATCTGCTTTCGCATGGCAGGCGAATATTTCTCCTCCTGCCCGCTGACGAGCACCGTCACATCATGTCCCGCCAGAAAAAAGAGCCGCGCCAGCGCCGCTCCGTCCCCACCGTTATTTCCGTTCCCTGCCGCCACTAAGATCCGGGCGCTTTCCGAAAAGATTTCAGGCCATTTCTGCAGTATGGCATCCCTCGCCGCCAGCGCGGCGCGCTCCATCAGCACAAGCTGCGGCACACCGAAATACTGTATGGTATTCTCATCCGCGCGCTGCATCTCCTTCACATCTGCAATATATTCCATTCCGTATTCCTCATACTCTTTCATCCATATTCAGCATTGATAAAGCCCTTTACACCATCGTTCCCGGCAGCCGTTCCCCGGATCACAGCCCCCAGCGGCTGAAATCAAACTGATTCACAAGCTCTCTCAATTCCTCCAGCTCCTTCTGATAGTTCTCGGCCGTAACCTCTTTTTCCCCGTTCGCAAAACACTGCGTCATATACAGATTGACTTCCCTGTCATAATGGGTATAATCGATATACCGATTCAGGTTGCAGATCAGCTCAGGATCATTCTGAAAGAAAAACACTCTCACATTGTCATAGTCAAACAACGACTGCATGATCGTATCATATTCCATCAGACGGGCATCCACATCTTTATCCTGCAGACAGTCATACCAGAATAAAATACTGTAGGGCGGGAAAAAGACGTAAAATTCCGTATCCGGATTGTTCCTGATATGTGGCAGGATATGTTCCTCCATATTGGCAAGTGCAGCCTCCACATAGGCGTCCTCAGGCACAGGTTCTTCCGCCTTTTCCTCCGGCACATAATTGCTCAGCACATACTCCTCATTATAGTATTCCCCATAATAATTTTTTGCATAAATAATATGAAAATCATCCGCCTCATCTTTCCCGATGTATGGCGCGATCACATAATCCAACAGAACATCCTTGTTCCACCAGTATTCCACATCATTAAAAATATTGTCGTCATAATAAACCTCCGGCACAGGATAAGCATCCGTATCTGTCCCGTTTGCATAGGGCAAAAGATCAATCCCCAGAAATACCGCCTTCGGCGTCTCGTGATGTTTTTCCACAATACCCAAAATCCGGTCCTGATCCTTCGCGTGGGCGGCATTGTAGGGCAGCTTCATCGTATTAAGTCCCAATATCTCCGAAAACCATTCCGTATTAAACTGCACCACCATGGAGGAACCCAGTATGATACTGTTATAGTCCATATTTTTCGCGATCCCCGGATTCTGATTCAGCTGATTATCCAGCACATACGGAAAATCCGGCAGCGGTTTATGATATTGAAAAAACGGATCCACATAGATGACCAGCGCCGCCATCGCCAGAAGGCAGACACACGTAACAGCGCCGAACACCGCAAACCATCTCTTTTTTCTACAGTCCATCTTTTTCCTATCTCCTGTCATCATTCACAAATCCCAAACTCATGCTCAATATCGCCCAGTTAACCTCCCACGTCCGGCACCAACAACCTCGACATTGCTTTCCGCCTCTAGAAATTGAAATACAGGAAAGAGCTGACGCCCGCCAGGGAAACAACGCAGTACAAAAACAATACCGCCGTCCCTGCCGCGCTCCCTATGCCAAACCGGCTCCTTTCCACACGTTCCGCCGCATTCTTTCCTATGAACGCCAGATAAAGCGCCAGCACCATAAACAGCACACAGGGCAGATAATCCCTGACAAACACCGAGCTGACCGGGATCACCTGAAGCAGATACTCCCATGCACTGCCCTTGAAAAACACGGCGATCTCCGCCATTGGCGGTCCGAATCCCCCCGAAAAGATCTGTCGATACATATCGCACATCGCCCCAAGATCCGGGGAGCGGAACGACACGAACGCCAGATTCACAAAACAGAATGTCAAAAAGACCATCAGCCGTCTCGGCACTTTTTTCCAGAACGGTTTTCCCAGGTAATCGATCATGTAGCCTATGCCGTGCATCACGCCCCAGAGCACAAAAGTCCAGCTTGCCCCGTGCCAGAGGCCGCTCAAGAAAAACACGATAAAACTGTTCCTGCAGGTTTTGGCTTTTCCCTTCCTGCTTCCGCCTAACGGGATATATACATATTTCGTAAAAAAGCGTCCCAGCGTGATGTGCCACCTCTTCCAGAATTCTATGATCCCCGCCGACTGATAGGGGGAATTGAAGTTCACAGGCAGCTCGATATGCAGCATATACCCGATTCCCTTCGCCATATCGCAGTAGCCGGAAAAATCAAAATAGAGCTGGAACGTATACAGCACCGAGATGAGAATGGCATTGGTGGAATCCAAAACCGCTATGGCGCCGTATCCCCAGTCCACAGCCCCTCCCAGCGTATCTGCCAGTGTCACCTTCTTTGCCAGCCCCAGCGTAAAAAGCATGATCCCTTTTGCGAACAGATCGCCGTCCGGCTTTTTCCGCAGAGGATCGCGAAACTGCGCCATCATCTCCCCGTGGGTGACGATGGGGCCTGCGATAAGCTGCGGAAAGAAAACGACAAACAGCGCATATTCAATAAATCCGCATTTTCCGGCTTCCCCCTTATAGGTATCCGCCAGAAAAGATATCTGCTGAAATGTAAAAAAACTGATGCCCAGAGGCAGCACGATATTTCGGAGCATAAAAGAAGTACCGAAAACCGCGTTGATATTTTCGGCGAAAAAATCAAAATATTTGAAATAGCATAACAGCAGCAGATTGAAGGCAGTCCCTGCTATGATATAAGCCTTATGCCTGTCCCTGCATATCCTGCAGTGAAAAAAATAATTCACAAGAATACTGGCCGCCAGAAGAAGCAGATAGGACAGATTAAAATAGGCATAAAACCAGCAGGACATCCCGATCAGGGAAATCTGCGCCAAAGTATATTTTTCATACCTGTTCAGGAGATAGTACAGAATCAGCGCGACAGGCAGAAACAAAAAAATAAAGATATAGGAATTAAACAGCATTTTTTCTATTCCAGTTCCGCAGCATCCTTTTATAACAGAGGCTGCTCAGCATAAGCCCATCTGCAAAGCATGTGGGCGTTGGTTGATCACTCTATATAACCATCTTCTTTTTTCTTGGGACGATATTCTTCCGGATGATAATGCATATCGAAAATGTCAATGACATCCCGGCCGAAAATGTTATGCATATAGGTATACAGTTCAAAAGTACTGGTCTCCCTCTCCTGCTTACGGATAATGTTTTCCTTCAACTCATCCCGCATTTTACTGATCCAGTCCTCATAATACTCGATCTCTTTCCGGTTTTCTTCCAGACGCCTGTAACAGAGTTCCATGGTTTTCAGCATCAGCTGATAATTCGTCTCATCTATCTCTTTCTCATGATCACCTGCGTCCTCCTGAAGCTGTTTAAGCCTTTCATTGCATTCCTCCACCAGACGCCTGTGACGGTCCATCTCCCGCTCGATCGCCTCATCTTTGTTTCCACCGTACCGGTCCGCAAGCTGTATGATCTCGTCCATCAGTTTCCTTTTACAGGCTTTCAGCTTTTTCTGTTCCGTGTTGGACTTCCCCTGCTCCTTCAGAAGTTCATTCAGCTTTTTCTCCAGCTTCCTGATCTCCGGCGTCTCATCCGCCTGCGTGAACAGCTTATGCCAGTTATTATCAAGCACCAACAGCGGAATCTTCGCTTTGGACAAGGCAGGCTTATAAATATCATCTGTTCTGGACATCATCATTCCTCTTTTCGTCAATTGTCTATTTTATAATCGATATTATACCGCTGCGTTTTTTTGGAGCGAGAGCGCGGCGACGGAGGATTTGATTTTCCTCCCGGCGTCCGGCACAATACCATCAACGTCATTAACTCCCATCATTCTTCAACAAAAACGAAAGCTTCATCAAACTCTCGGAAAGATGTACATTTTCCACCTGAATATGCGGCGGCACATTCAGATCGCAATGGGCAAAATTCCAGATCGCGCGGATCCCGCAGTCCGCCAGCTTTTTCGCCACCTCCACCGCGCAGGTCTTCGGGATGGTCAGCACCGCGATATCGATATCGTTCTCCTTCACAAAGGCCTCCATATTTTCCATCGGCTGCACTTCCATATCCCGGATCTTCTTTCCGTACAGCGCCGGATCATTATCAAAGATCCCCTGAAACAGAAATCCCCTGCGCTGGAAATTCATATAGTTTGCCAGCGCCTGTCCCAGATTGCCCGCACCAACGATGATCAGATGATGGGTCTTATCCAGCCCCAGTATCTTCCCGATCTCCGCATACAGATACTCCACATTATAGCCGTATCCCTGCTGGCCAAACCCGCCGAACTGGTTTAAATCCTGCCGGATCTGGGAAGCCGTCACATGCATGATATCGCTCAGCTCCCTTGAGGATATCCTTGTGACCCCCTCATCCTTCAGCTCCCCAAGATACCTGAAATACCGCGGAAGCCTCCCGATCACAGCCTGGGAGATTTCTTTTGATAACTCTTTTGACTCTTCCATTTTAAGCAAACCTCTTTATATCCTGTCAATTAATATTGTCCATTGAATACCTTAGCCAGCCGCGAGAATAACAGCGTAGTGACGGAGGATTTTATTATTCTCGCGGCGTCCGGTTTTGCCAACCTGATAAACATCAGGATTTCACCGTCACCGTCTGATATGGTATCTCGATCCCATGCTCCAGGTACTGCTGCACCAGAGCCAGCCTGATCTCACTGCAGGCCTGAAAACTGTCATTCAGGTTTCTGGTCCAGACAGTAGTCTTTAAGATAACACCGTCCGCCGAATACCCCTTTACAAAAACTTTGTTCTCCATGGTATTCATCGTCAGCTCATTCTCGGCACAGATCTTCTTCATCAGTTCCATCGCCTTGGCGATATCCGAATCATACCCCACCGTGATCTCCATAAAGTTTCCGATATTCTCCGTATAATTCGTGTTGGTGATCACCGCGGAATCCATCACGGAATTCGGAACGATGCAGCTCTCCTCATTATACTGGTTTATGATCGTATGACGCATCGTGATATCCGTCACGATCCCTTCCGCGATCACGCTGTTTCCCTGTAATACCCTGATCTTGTCGTTGACATTATAGGGCTTGGAAAACGCCAGAATAAAACCGCTGATCACGTTGGAGAGCGCCTGCTGCGCCGCAAAGGTCGCCACGGCGATGACCAATGAACCGCTCTGCAGAAGGGCTGTACTCATATCCTTTGTCATCTCGAACTGCTGTGCAAGCGCATAGATCGTCAATACAATGATAACAACGTTGATAACGCTTCGGGAAAACCGAAGATGCGCCGCATTATTCTTTCGCTCGATATGTCTGAATATCAGATTTACGATCTGAGTCAGAACGACAGCAGCACTGATAAACCCGACGATCATGATAATATTTCCGACATCCATGTTTTCATCTCCCTTCCACTCCATAGTATAACACTATCTGCCAAAGTCAGCAAATACTCTTCTCAGAATTTATTGACAGTTTTCGCTTTCCTTAGTAAACTGATGTAGTCTGAAGTTTTGTACGATAGAGAGGTATACCGCAATGATCTTATCCTGTCAGAATATATCAAAGGCCTTTGACGGCAAACCTGTCCTGAAACAGGCAAATTTCCATATAGAAGACCACGAAAAAGCAGCGATCATCGGCATCAACGGCGCCGGAAAGACGACGCTTTTAAATATCATCACAGGACACCTTTCGCCGGATGAGGGTGTTGTCAGCATCTCCAGAGGCAAGACCATCGGCTATCTGGAACAAAGCCCCATCCTTGACAGCGAAAACACTATCTATGACGAGCTGATGAGTGTCAAGGACTATCTGCTGAAAATGGAACAGGAGATCCGGCAGATGGAGCATGATATGAAACATAAGGAAGGCGATGCACTGGAAAGCCTGATGAACCAGTATGCCCGCCTTACCACCCGTTTTGAATCGGAAAACGGCTATGCCTATAAGAGCGAACTGACCGGCGTGCTAAAAGGACTCGGATTTGAAGAGTCAGAGTATGATAAACCGGTCTGCACCCTGTCCGGCGGTCAGAAAACAAGGGTGGCGCTTGGGAAACTTTTGCTGCTCTCCCCCGACATTATCCTGCTGGATGAGCCTACAAACCATCTGGATATGAACGCGATCCGCTGGCTGGAGGGCTATCTTTCCAACTATAAGGGCGCTGTCCTGATCGTCTCCCATGACCGGTATTTTCTGGACCGCATCGCTGAAAAGATCATCGAAATCGATGCCGGAAATGTCATGGCCTTTACCGGCAATTACACCGACTATGCCAAAAAGAAGGAACAGTACCGCGCAGAGCGGATGCACGCCTACCTGAATCAACAGCGGGAGATCAAACATCAGCAGGAAGTCATCGATAAACTGAAATCCTTCAACCGGGAAAAGTCCATCAAGCGGGCGGAAAGCCGGGAGAAGATGCTGGAAAAGATAGAAGTGCTGGAAAAACCAACGGAAGTCCGCAACGATATGCGCATCGCCCTTGTTCCGAGCATTGTCAGCGGAAAGGACGTGCTTGATATCACGGAACTCAGCAAGGCATTTGATGACGAAGTACTGTTTCAGAAGATCTCGTTTTCCTTAAAGCGCGGTGAACATGTGGCGGTCATCGGTGACAACGGCACCGGAAAGACCACCCTCTTAAAGCTGATCAACGAACTGCTCCCTGCGGATGAAGGCACGATCCGCCTCGGCACCAACGTGCATATCGGCTATTATGATCAGGAACATCATGTGCTGCATTCCGAAAAATCCATTTACGATGAGATTTCCGACGAATATCCCGCCCTCACCACGACACAGATCCGGAATATTCTTGCGGCATTTCTCTTTACCGGCGATGATGTCTTCAAACTGATAAAAGAATGCAGCGGCGGAGAGAAGGGACGTATTTCCCTTGCAAAGCTGATGCTCTCCGAAGCAAACTTCCTGATCCTGGACGAGCCCACCAACCATCTGGATATCACCTCCAAGGAAATTCTGGAGGACGCGCTGAACGATTACGAGGGGACCGTGCTCTACGTCTCCCACGACCGGTACTTTATCAACCGGACTGCGCACCGGATACTGGAACTCTCGGGCCAGACACTGACCGGTTATCTCGGAAACTATGACTATTATCTGGAAAAAAAGGCGACTCATACAGAGTCCGGATCCGGAAAATCTTCCGGAACTTCCGGCAGTTCTGACACCTCTGTCATATCTTCCGCCAAGGCGGACTGGCAGGCTAAAAAAGCGGCGCAGGCAAGACAGCGAAAACTGGAGAATGATTTAAAAAAGACAGAAGCGCGCATCGCGGAACTGGAGCAGAAGATCGCGGATATCGATACATTAATGTCCTCCGATGAAGTCTGCCGCAATTCCGCAAAGCTCTCCGAACTGTCCGCAGAGCAGGGAAAATTGCAGGAAGAACTGGATCACCTGTACGAAGAATGGGAGCGGCTGTCGGAGATGGCGTGACGGTCTCCCCCGCTTTCCTACCCTCCCACAGCCTCCCGGTACTCCTCACTTCCCACGTCGCTCCAGGCTATGATATTTCCTCAAGCCTCTCACGGATCGCCCTGATGAAATCCTGGGAATTCAGGACAGTGACATCCTTCAGGCTCGTGATCAGCGCCAGATCCTTTGTCATCTTACCGGACTCTATGGTTTCCAGCGTTGCTTTTTCCAGTTTATCCGCAAAGGCGGAAAGCTCTTTATTTCCATCCAGCTCGCCGCGTTTCCTGAGGGCGCCTGTCCACGCAAAAATGGTAGCCACAGAATTTGTGGAGGTTTCCTCCCCCGCCAGATGTTTGTAGTAGTGGCGCTGCACTGTGCCGTGGGCCGCCTCATACTCGTAGACGCCGTCCGGTGATACCAGCACGGAGGTCATCATCGCGAGGGAACCGAAAGCGGAAGATACCATATCGCTCATGACATCCCCGTCATAATTCTTGCACGCCCAGATGAAACCGCCTTTGGATTTCATCACCCTTGCCACCGCATCGTCGATCAACGTATAGAAATACTCTATCCCCGCCTTCTCAAAAGCCTCCCTGTACTCCTGATCATAGATCTCCTGAAAAATATCCTTAAACGTGTGGTCATATTTTTTGGAGATCGTATCTTTGGTCGCAAACCAGATGTCCTGCTTTAAATCCAGCGCATAGCTAAGGCAGGCTCTCGCAAAACTCTCGATGGACGCATTGGTATTGTGCATCCCCTGCAGGATGCCGGCACCCTTAAACTCATGGATCGTCTCCCGGATCTCCTTGCCGTCCTCCCCGGTAAAGACCAGTTCCGCCTTCCCCGGACCGGGCGCTTTGATCTCCACATTTTTATAGACGTCACCGTAGGCATGCCTCGCCAGCGTGATCGGCTTCTCCCAGTTTTTCACGCAGGGCTCGATCCCCTTCACCACGATGGGTGTGCGGAACACTGTACCATCGAGCAGCGCGCGGATCGTGCCGTTGGGGCTCTTCCACATCTCTTTCAGATGATACTCTTCCACCCTTGCGGCATTGGGCGTGATCGTCGCGCATTTTACCGCAACGCCATACTTCTTCGTCGCCATCGCCGAGTCCACCGTCACCTGATCGTCCGTCTCGTTCCTGTGCTCCAGCCCCAGATCGTAATACTCCGTTTTCAGGTCAATGAACGGCAGCAGCAGCTCCTCCTTGATCATCTGCCAGAGGATCCTCGTCATCTCATCCCCGTCCATCTCCACAAGAGGCGTTGTCATCTTAATCTTATCCATCCTTTTTCTCCTTTCAATAATCCTGATAGATTCCGCTCTCCACCATGTTCTGAAAAGCGTTTATCATATGCGCGTTTGCAAGTTCTTCCGCCCTGTCCGCATCCTTATCCCTGATTGCCTCCATGATCAGCCTGTGCTCATTGTTGGAGACGCTTGCCCTGCTGGTGGCGAGACTCTTCTTTCTCACCCGCAGCACATAATTGTGGTAATCCTTCAGCAGATGCTCCAGCATCTTGGAATCACATGCCTCGTACAGTATATCATGAAATCTGTTGTCCAGATCTGCGATCTGGTCCATATGCCCTTTCTGTGTATGGAATTCCGTCAGATAAACGTTCTCCTCCATCTCCTCCATCTGTTCTTTTGTGATATGTTCCGTCGCCCATCTGGCACAGAGCCCTTCCAGCTTGGAACGGATCATATAGATATCCTTCACATCCTTGACGGTAATGCCGGTCACAAATGCGCCCTTGTTCGGGATGATCTGGATCAGCCCCTCCAGCTCAAGCTGCCGGAACGCCTCCCTCACAGGCGTTCTCGACACGCCCAGTTCCTCTCCGATCGCAACCTCCTTTAATTCTTCGTGCTCCTTATATTTCCCGCTCAGAATGTCATCCCGGAGCTTATGGAAAACCCTCCCGCGAAGGGAATACTTGTCCGTCACTTCATTTTTTACATCATACTTTCCCATTTTGATCCTCACTTCACGCCCTTCCGGTAAATCCCGAATTTTCGATTCATGACCAACGTACCGAACGCGTAAATCCATATTTCATTCTTCCCGCTGACGTCCGCTGATCCTGCCGCAGCGCATCATTAGATCAGCCTTTTTCTTACTGCCGGCTCATCGTTTTGTGACAATCATAACACAATTCCCAGTTTTTTGCACTCTTCACTGATCACAGCTTTCAGCTCTTCATCCGTAATGACGGTAACACGCCCTTCCGCATACTGTTCATCCACCCAGACCTTCACATTCTTTACAAGAGGACTTGTCTTATCCAATTGTTTCTCTTCTTTCAGCTTGTAATAAGTATTGATCCAATGGGCGATCCCCGCCAGCCCGGATGTATTGGAAACCGCACACAATACCGGCCTGTTTAAAAACTTCTCCGTATCGAATATATTATAGATCTCCTCGTTCTTCAAGAGCCCGTCCGCATGGATGCCGGCTCTCGTCACATTAAAATTCTTTCCGACAAACGGTGTTCTCGGCGGAATCTCATAGCCGATCTCTTTCTCATAATACTCTGCCAGCTCTGTGATGACCGTCGTATCCATGCCGTCAAGAGTGCCTTTTAACTGGGCATATTCAAATACCATTGCCTCCAGCGGTGTATTTCCCGTCCGCTCTCCGATGCCGAATAACGAAGTGTTCACCCCGCAGCAGCCGTAGAGCCATGCCGTCGTGGAATTGCTGACCGCCTTATAAAAGTCATTGTGCCCATGCCATTCGATCAGTTCATGGGGCACGCCGGCATGTTTATGGATCGCATAAATAATGCCCTGTACAGAACGCGGAATAACAGCTCCCGGATAGTTTACGCCGTAGCCCATCGTATCGCAGGCACGCACTTTGATCGGTATCCGATATTCTTCCATCAGTTTCATCAGCTCCAGACAGAAAGGCACCACATAACCGTAAATGTCTGCCCTTGTGATATCTTCCAGATGGCATCTCGGGCTGATCCCTTCCTCCAGGCAGTCCCGGATCACATTCAGATAATGCTCCATCGCCTGACGTCTTGTCATCTTTAGCTTCATAAAGATATGATAATCGGAACAGCTCACCAGAATGCCGGTTTCCTTCATGCCGATCTCTTTTACCAGTTTAAAATCTTCTTTGGATGCACGGATCCAGCTAGTCACTTCCGGAAATGCATAGCCCCGCTCCATACAGCGGTAAACGGCATCCCGATCTTTCTTGCTGTACAGGAAAAACTCACAGGCGCGGATCAGTCCGTTTGGTCCGCCCAGCCGATGCAGATAATCGTAAATCGTAACGATCTGTTCTGTCGTGTAGGGAGCTCTTGACTGCTGGCCGTCCCGGAAAGTCGTGTCGGTGATCCAGATCTCCTCCGGCATATTGTGCGGCACGATCCTGTCATTAAAAGGAATTTTAGGTACCTCAGAATAGGGGAACATATTTCGGAAAACGTTGGGTTTCTTCACGTCGTCCAGTATGTACATATGCTCCTCTATCTCCAACAGATGATTACTCTCATTCATCGTGATAGGCCTGTTTGTAAAAATATCTCTGTTATAATAATCTGTCATTTCCATACCTCCCGCCTTTTGCCGCCTGCCAGCATTATCCTATCTTTTGCAGCATCCGATTGTTTTTACTGTATTATTGTATACAACAGTACACGCTTGTGTCAATCATCATATTGACCAAAAAACAGGCAAAACTGACGCCATTCTTTGGGGACGGAAGTAAAAAAAGAGTGTGCAGCCCATTGATCACTCCATAGACTTCACACTCTTTTTCTATCTTTTTAACGTGGTATCAGATCATTCATTTTCAGTATTTCTTCCACCGTATCCATACCATCCTGCAGTCTGGCAAATTTTTTATCATTGCTGCTTTTCAGTTCCCTTATAGCCAGATCCTGCGCTCTTACGGATAGATCCAGATCCTTCAACTTTCTTGTATTTCTCTCCACTTTCACATTCAACAGATCTACGCTGCCTTTGAGGCCTTCTATATCTGTTCTCATGCCAGCGATATCCTTTTCCATGACATTCATCTTCTGTTTCATGACCGTGATATCTTTCTTCACAACTTTCATATCATCTTTCATAAGATTCATGTCATCTTTCATAAGATTCATGTCATTCTTCATAAGATTCATGTCATTCTTCAGGACTTTCATATCTTCTTTAAGCGGCCGAAATTCCCTCTCGAATCTTACATCCAGCTTTTCATCAAACTTTCTGTCCAACACTTCGTCAAGCTTTCTGTCCAGCACTTCGTCAAGCTTTCTCTCCAACACTTCGTCAAGCTTTCTGTCCAGTGCTTCATCAAACTTTCTATCCAGTGCTTCATCAAGCTTTCTGTCCAACGCTTCATCAAGCCTTATTTCCAGCCTTTCATCAAACACATTGGAAATCGCCTGCAAATCTTCTTTCGTCAAATACATATATTTCCCTCCATTTCCTTCTCCATACGTTAAATAAGTATACCATGAAAAGAGTGTAAAGTCTATGCAATTATCAAGGAACCGACAATAAAAGAGCAAAGTATATTCGTACAAACTCAAAACAAGGGGTTTCTGATTATGATAGAAAAAGAACTTTTTTACCAGACATTACATTATGAACAGAGTCAGAAATCAACTTGGATTATACAACACAGAAGAAACAAAAGATTATGATCCGGAACCTGTTACAGTCGCTGTCCTCGACAGCGGGATCGACAGCAGGCACCCTGACCTGGAAGGAAAAGTACTTGCCTTTCGGGACTTTGTGGCAAACCGGAATATGCCCTATGATGATTACGGCCACGGCACCCATGTCTGCGGCAGCATCGCTGGAAGCGGCGTCGCTTCAAACGGCATCTACGCCGGGATCATGCCGGATGCCCGTCTGGTCGTCGGGAAGATTCTGGACAAACACGGAGACGGCAGTGTGGAAAAGATGGCGGACGCTATGCGCTGGATCATGACGATAAAAGATACTTACAACATCCGCGTACTGAATATCTCTATCGGTACCGGAAAAGGATATGAAAAACAGGAATATAATGAAATCAGGGATCTGCTCAACGAAGCATGGTATCAGGGGATTATGATCATATGCGCTGCCGGCAACAGCGGACCTGCCGGAGGCAGTATCTCCATGCTCGGCATGAATCGAAATATTATTACCGTGGGATGCCACGAAGGACAGGAAAGTTATCGTTTCGGACGTCCCTGCCAGATCTACTCCGGCAGAGGAGAGGTTTCAGATATTTACAGAAAACCTGACATCGTCGCCCCCGGTACGGAAATTGTTTCCTGCAAGGCAGCACCCTACCGGGGAAGAACGATATTCGACAAATACTATTGTAAGAAAAGCGGCACCTCCATGGCAACCGCCATTGTATCGGGATGCTGCGCGCTCTATTTTAAAAATCATCCGTCTGAATCAAATGAATACTGCAAAAGACGGCTTCTGCAGACCGCCCACAATCTGGGGGAAGCCTGGAATAAGCAAGGATATGGGATGATCAACCCGACGGCTATGTGATCACTCCCCGAGTGCCCCCGGCACAACGCTCTTCACCTCCGGCGGCAATTCTGGTGCCTCTTCACTGCCGCGGTATGCGAGCAAAACGCCGTCCCCGACGATCAGGAAATCATCGCTTTCCGAAGCCCCTGACACTTCTGTCATTTCTTCATCACCCGTCATCGCGGCATCTTCCGCATCTTTTCCGCCTGCCATCCAGTTCTCCAGCCAGGACGTATGAGAAAAAGCGTTTTCCTCGATCGTTGTAACGCTGGCCGGTATCGAAACCTCAGAAAGACTGTCGCAATGATAGAAAGCACTGTAACCGATGCTTGTCACGCCATCCGGAATCGTGATGCTGTTTAACCCGCTCCTTGCAAAAGCAAATTTATCAATAGAAGTAACCCCTTCCGGAAACTCAAAATCCCGAAGCTGCGCTTCCCTGTAAAAAGCCCATGCGTCAACCGCACCGCTGGACAACGCCTGTGCTGTCTCTTCTTCCAATTTTAATGTCAGGGCGCTCATCTCTTCGGGCTCGTAATCTCCCTGATAAGTGGAAGCATAGCTGCCGTCCATCAAAACAACAGCGTTGCCGTTCACGATCGGCACCATGCCGAGATTGCCGCCGGCAGAAGTCTTTATCGTATAGAGAGCCTCCTGTTCAGAAGCCGTATTGTCCACCGTCTCAGATACGGTTTCAGACGGATCATTTTCTGAAACCGTCCTGTCTTCTTCTGTATCCGAAACATCTGCCGTTTCCTCCGAAACATCCGCTTCATTTTCCGAAACATCCGCCTCGCCTTCCGAACTGTTCTCCGCATTTTCCCCGCCAGCATCCTCCTCAGAATTTCCGGCATCCTCTTCGACAGTCCCGGCATTTTCTTCTGCCATTTCAGCTTCGGAAGATGTTTCTGTATTTCCACAGGCCGACAAAATAAAAATCGATGAAATAAATAATAGTATTGCAAATTTCTTTTTCAAAAATTTCATTCTCCCCTATTTTTACAGTAAAAACTTGCTTATCACAAATAGTCCTGTTCACAAAATGTTCAAAACAGGAAAGCTGATTTTTTCTTCAGCTTTCCTGCCTGAAATCTTATGCCATCCCCGGATTTACTTTTTTATCTTTCTTTAAAAACAGTACTGCCGAGAACAATGCCAATCCGATCGCCAAAAACCACTTCGGATGGATTGCATCACCTGTCTTCGGTGTTATATCATACGCACCTTCTGAGAGGTTGGCTGTATCTACATAGACAGTATATGGCGAGAAATGCGTTGCCGTAAAGGTCACACAGGGCACACCGTTTACTGTTGTAAACCGCGGATTCAGTTTATCCAGATTATTTCCGCCGGTCACTGCCGCAACCTTGTTATTTCCGCCGTACTGCCTCAATTCATCCGGCAGAGGCAGCGTGATCGTCACGGAAAGTCCCGTGGTATCTGTGATCTTAGTTGTTCCTGTCTCATCATACAGCGAGATATCCATAGCAAAATAGTGGATATTGGTAAGATCACCGTACTCGTTTCTGAGTGCTTCCGCTACGGCCATAGTTGCCTGCCCGTCTTCTGTCACTTTTACAACAAAATTGTCTGTTGATCCGTTTACAGTCGCAGATGCAACATTTGTATCCGATATTCCGGGCCTGCTTACCTGTACGGAACTTCCGCTGTTATTGCTATTATTGCTGTTACTGTCGCTCTTACTCACAGAACCGGTATTGGATGCCGGAGATGACGTTATCGTCCCCTGGCCTCTCTTTGAAGTGATCGCATTACCAGTTTCACTCTTCACCCTGTAGTTGGCCGTAACTGTCAGATTCTTCTTCGGCATCTTGAAAGTTGTCGCCGACATTGTCTTGCTGGCAAAAGTCGTATCGCTCTCCGAAGACGTCCAATTGTAGAACGCATATCCGGTATTCGGCTCAAAAGCGGCTATCACTACGGTAGATCCTTCCTCGTAATCGCCGGAACCTGAACCGTTTACAACAGTAAGAGTGTAACGCTCTTTATTGGAATTATTATTGTCACCATTACTTCCGTTATTACCGTTATTACCGTTATTACCGTTATTCCCATTATTTCCATTGTTCCCGCCATTTGGATTGTTGGGATCATTTGGATTGTTCGGATCATTTCCGCTCTGATCACCACCGTTATTGCCGCCGCTGTTATAGCTCGCCATAAACGTCACATCACAGGTGATCGGATCATAAGGACTGACTCCCTGCGGATCTGACAGCCACCCTCTGAAAGATGCACCCGGATTCTGAGCGGAAGTCGGCGTCTGGGGAACAGGTGTCCTTTTACCGCTTAATACATCCTCTTCCATGAGAACTGACAGATTATCATTTACAAACCTTACATGATAATAGATCACCTCATCGGAGAACGTTGCTGTCACATAATTAGTCTCCTTGCTTGCGATCTCATAATCGCCCGGAAGCCATTCCACAAATTTCATACCCGCAAAATCAGGGTATTTTTCGAAATAAGCGGCCCATTCTTCCTCTGTAGGCGGCTGCACAGTTTCGCCCTCTTCATTTCGGCGCTCCGCAATCACATGCCCGTTTCTGTCCTGAAAGATAGTGGTACAGGTTCTCCCGATCACATTGTCAGATACCACCCAATGATAATCCTTATATGTATCCGCCAAGATCGACGCTGTACTCCCCTCCATTGTCTCCACTTCTACGCCGTCTTTCACATGCCCGTTATCCTTCGTATCATAAAAAGCATAGTTGGCAAAGTTTGTCAGCATATTCGGAACACGCAGTATATGAAGCGCAGTATCTTTAAATGCATAATCATCTACCACAGTACAAGTCGACGGAAGCTTTGCTTCCCTCAGGTTCGCGGCATCGCTGAAACAGAATTTTGGAATCCTCGTCACATTGGACGAACCGAGTTCTACCGAATCCAACCCTGTACAATTCATAAATGCTTCCTCAGCAATAGTTCTGACACCAGCCAGTTCATCCGCCACCAGCCGGGAAGAACCTACGCCACCTGAAACCCCCCTCGACTCAAGGCATTGTACAACGGAATCCTTCGCTCCGTCTCTTAATTCATAAATAATACCTTTATCACAAAGGAAATTATCTCCCTGATTCGATTCGTTATAAACTCCGTCCAAAGGCTCCTCACCGACAAATCTGACTTCTGTCAGTTTCTTATCTGCCGCAAATGGCCGCTTTCCCATCTTTGTCGTGCTGTACGGAAGTTTCACTGTTGCCAGTTCAGGACAATGCCCAAATACATAATTACCGATACTCTCGCCGTCTTCTGCTTCCGAAGAGTACATTTCCACGCTGTTCAAATTTTCACAACCGTAAAATGCATATGGCTCCAAAGCTTCCACATCAACCATCACAATACTGCGAATGGACTGATTCGCATTAAAAGGTCTGTTTGCACCTTTATCCCACAATGCAGCCGGAATATTAATAGGCCGATTACTCAACTTATTTAAAGGATCATCACCGGTAGTAGTAGTTTCCTCATCTGCCTTTGAAAACAATCCGCTCTTAATACTCTGAATACCGGAAGGCAATGTAATATTGTAAGCTGACTTGAATATTTTCATCGCATCTTCCGAAAGGGTAGTCGGCAGGTTTCCTCCCGGATTTGTTCCGTCGCCTTCATAATTTTTAACTAGTTCCGTAATCGCAGGATCGACGGTATCTTCTGTATAAAGAGGGCTGTTCATCTCGAGCAAGGCTTTTCTCAAAGCCAGATAATAATCGTACTGATACTTTGTATCCTTCTTTTTGTTGAGTTCCTCCATTTCTTTCACAGTAGTACCTGGCACTACTCCAGACCATGCGATATCCGTTGTCGGTACATGTATCACTTCACGCTTATCTGTATCATAGTTATACATAACATGAATATTCGTACCGTCGCTGGAACAGAAATCGATATACGCCCTGTCCTGACTGAGGCTGTTATAATTATTCTCTCTCTGCATCGCATACATAAACGGCACAGAATCAATATCTATATTGCCGTAGAAAGTCAGTTCCGTAATCGTTGTATTGGAGCCTTCCTGCGTCTTAAAAGCATCAGTGCCAATAGACTGGATATTATTAGGCTCTATAAAAATGACTTCCTCCAGATTTCTACAGCCTTTGAACGCATTATCACCGATCTCCGTAATTGTATTCGGAATAGTAATGGATCGCAACGTATCGTTACCCTGTCCATTATTGCTGAACTGGCTGCCGATCGTCTTCACATCATGAGGACCGATCGTTCTCTCTATCACCACTGTATCTGGCTTTCCATCATTTGGATCAACATCCGTAATGCCAAGCCAGAGCAATTCACCATTAGAGTCTACCTGATAGTTATATTCTGCAACAATTTTACTTTTATCAACATTTCCCTGCGCATCTGTTTCATATTCTCGGATTATCTTTTCATATCTGTCCTCATTCCTGTACTTGAATGCAAAGGCTTCCTCCGTTGTCAAATTGTGGATCTTACAATTTGGCGTTCCGTTATTTCCGATAAAATAGAATCTTTCACTGACATCTTCCTTAAACTGCTCAGGTCCGTATTCATAATACTCACCGACATCATTTTTATACTTAAAAGTAGTATTATTATTCAGCACATCAATACATTCCAGAGAAGTACATCCCCTGAAATTCGTAAAGCTGATGTCCCCGATGATTGGATTATCCGGAAGCACCACATTCTGCAGGGAGGTACAGCCCGCAAAATTGGACTGGCCCATATCCGTTAGGCTATTGGGCAACTCTACTCTGGTAAGACTGCTGCAGTTCTGAAAAACTCTGCTCCCCATTCCCGTTATATTGGCAGCATTGGAAAAATCCACCGATCCCAGACCGAAACAATCCGCGAAAGCATCATCACATATCTTTGTCACACCCACAGGCACCGTAAAACTCTGCAGTTTTCCACACCTTGCAAAGACAGAATCCGATAAAATGGCAAGCGGTGCATTGAATGCCAGCGTAAAAGTTGTCATACTACTGCAGTTTGCAAAAGCATTGCTGCCGATAGCGGAGATCGTTGAAGTCCCTTCGAATGTAACTGACTGCAGGGCGGAACAGTTATAGAAAGAATAGTCCGCGATCGCTACCAATGTATCCGGAAGGCTCACCGTGATCATCATCTGTCCGGACGGGAAGAAAGATTCCTCTGGTCCTCTTTTTCCGCTTGCGAGCTGTAATGCCCCATTTACATATTCTGTTCTCTGGTCAGAAATGAAACCTACCTGCGCATTCACAAGCCAGTCCTCGTTATTTCCCGGTATATTAAAAATTGATGGATACTTAATCACGTCAATATATTGGTGTTCCGTATCAGCTATTAATTCTTTTGGGACTACGCCTGTAGGCAAAGTAGGCATCTGATAAAACCGCATGTTTTCGGGACTGGGTTTTGTCTGGCCTGGATCGAGCGGAGGATAACTCGCCTTATCGTTATAAAGATATCGCTGCACAGAATCATTATTCCAAGTGCTTTCCTCTCCCTGTCTGCAGGGAACAAAATAATACTCCCAATAGCGCACAGTCTGGCTCCATACGCCGGGATCATTGGGATCATTCGTACCGCTGGTAGCCTGAAAAGTTGTACTCACTGTCGGAGTCGGATAATTTGTGTTTTTATCCTCCAAAGCATAATTTACCGTTTCCGCTGTAAATGCACTCCAACCGGCATCCCCGGGCTGTGTGCCTCTCACGCCATTCTGCGTCCTGACAGCCGAGATGATACGGAACATCTTATAATAAAGTACATCACCGTTTTGATTCGCTGCTGCAAAAGCTCTGGCGGAACCGTCTGTATTCGTATACTGAATATATGCATTTACTGTCTTTGGAATTTCCAGATTCGTCATATGGGGACCACCGGCACAACTGAGTAAAACAGCCTTGTCTCCGTAATCAGTTGTCTTCACATAAGCGAACGTAAATCTGCTGTTCTCTGATGCATAAATATTACCTGTATCTTTTATTTCCGGAATGATCCCCGTTACCTTTGTTCCGTCTATCTCCTTAGTACCCGAATATACAGAATTAGTCAGAGATTTCGCAGTAAGCTCCTGCGCATATGTAACAATCCCGTCATTCGCCGCAGCCGCCTCCGGCACCGGAATCGCCGCCACAGTAATAGCGGAGATCAAAAGCATCACCGCCGATGTCTTTCTGATCCGCCGCCGCATTCTTCTGTCCAGTTTCTTTCTTCCTTTTCCAAACATAAAAATCCACCTTCTTCTGTCATTTTATGATATCGGGACCACAGGCTTTGCCCCACAATATATACTATTTATAATCGTCCTGTGCTTATATATCCGTATCTTTGATCTGCAACACTGCTGATCTATCTTATGCGATCTTCACGCCGACTACCACAAACCTTCCCTCTGCCCCCTGAGAACGGTCACAGGTGGAGAGCGTTACCAGATCATCCCCATAAACCGGTATGATCCCTGTATCGTACAGGGACATATCCGCCATCGCAGCCATATTGGAGTTAAACTCTTCCTCGGAATTGGCGTCGATAAACTGATAATATTTAAAAGCGATCTCATCCTCGGCAAGTACCTGTGCCTGAAATGCGAAAGCAACCTGATAAGTCCCTTTTTCATAGATCGTATCAAACTGGAACGTCTGATGTTCCTGATAAAAGGACTCGTCGGCATATTTATCAAGCTGACCGAACATGGCGCCTGATTTCATGTGATGCCCGTATATGATCAGATTCGTGGAACGATCTATCACATCACAATCCTTATCCATGAAAATACAGCCGTTCTTGTCGTAATTCTGTCCGAAATCATGATCCAGATAGTATTCGTTATCCACAGTCTGCATTACAGGGTAATCAATATCTGTATCGGCAATTTTTACCCATCCGATTAGCTTTTTGTTCTTATTATATAAAATTTCATATTCGGGAAGGATATCCGGCACTTTGGTTTCGCCTGTCCTGTGTATCACCGGTTCGTCTTTCCTTTCATTCGGTTTCTTCCTGCTCTCCTCTTTCATCTGTGCCCAGCTCTCACTTTCAGACTGGGTTTTCCGATTCATATAGGTATACACAGAAAAATAACCGATGCACCCGGTTGCCAGAACGATACACAGCGCAAGCAGCCGCTTCCTTCTTTTTTCCCGCTTCTTCAGCTCCCTGATCACGGCAGCTTTCAGTTTCTCATCCTCTATATCCTGCAGTCTGCCCATCTTAATCTCCTGTTCATCTCCCCCCGGACGCGATACTGCTAATATATCTTATTTTACTATATCTTGCTCGAAATGCAAGTGTTTTTACCACATCTGGTAAACTAATTCTTTCCATTCGCAGCTCGCAAGCCGCTCACAACAGCGGAGTGGGCTGGTATCAATACTGTATCTGGTCTTTGATCGTAGTGAAAAAGCGTAAAGCCTTAATAATTCAACAGACTTTACGCCACATTTTAATAAGTATATTCCATTTTACTCCTTAATCATATCAAGCTCTGTCAGATTTACCCCTGATGATGTAAGAATAACTTTTAATTCTATATACCTTCTTTTCATTCTCTTGTATGCATTAGACTCTTTATCAGATTCTATCATATAATCCTGTAATCTCGAAAATTCTTCCACAGACATCTTGATCATTTCTATCTCGCTCATTACTCTACCTCCCAATCATAAAAACAAATTATTCATGAGTTCAGTATAACACACTCAGGAGGCAAGGTCTATCCATTTTGCAACACCATTCTTTCACTGTACACCATGCTTCCTGCAGAGCCGGGAAGTTCTCTTACAAATAAGAGCACATCATCATTCATGCCGCCTGTGGCGCATTTCAGGATTGCAACATTTTTCTTCAGAATGCTCCCCCTAATTTTTTCCAAAAGGCGAACCCTTTTCAATCGGTTGCATATGATAAAGCATAAAAAACAAACGGAGGCAACTATTATGAGCGATTTAACAGCTACAAACTGCGGATGCGGTAACGTAAGCAGAAGCGGATGCGGATGCAACAATTTCATCTGGATCATCCTTCTGCTTTTCCTTTGCGGCGGCAACGGCAATGATGACTGCGGATGCGACGGCAACGGCTTTGGCCCTTTTAACGGCAACGGCGGCTGCGAATGCATTATCTGGATCTTATTGCTGCTCTGCTGCTGCGGCGGCGGCAACGGATTCTGCTAAAAATCCGGCAAAGAGGCGGCGTAAAGCTGCCTCTTTAGCATAAAGGCTGTACGGCCTGCCGCCCTGACATTTTCCCCCGCATCCTCTGCGCCATCTGCGGGCAGCACGATCAGACCTTTTGGTTATGAAGCATGTTTCCGGCGCATACATAATAATATATGAATATTTCAGACCAAACCGGAGCATTGTGCAATTCCATGGAAACGATTAAAAACGAACAGATCTATGCCTTTGACAGCTTATATACCACGAACCATATTCAGATGCTGAAGATATTGTTACCTTGTTTAAACCCTCCCCTTCAAAAAAATCTGGCATTGTATATCAAATTTTTAGAGCTTCGTTACACTATTTCGTTTCTGAATGCGCACCCTTATGTCCTCAGCGGATGCGGTTTTGATAAAAAATACGGGGAGCAGGAGATTCCTGTAGATGACCTGCTCCCCTACCTTACACCCAGAGAAGCTGAAAACTTCCGCCAGCTCCAGAAGAGCATGGATATGATGAAACAGTTTTCCAAAATGCAGAAAAATATGGAAGCGCTGAAGGGCATCCTGCCGGAGGGCATGGATTTTGAAACGCTGTTCGGCCAGATGATGGGTACCGGACAGCATGATACCGACAGTTCTTCCAAAAAGCGATCCGCTCCCGACGATGCCCCGGAAAAGACGGATACTCCTTTTCCGGCAGGCGGCTTCTTCCAGAATATGATGAAAAGCGCCCCTTCCGGGGATATACTGAAAAACATGATGTCCGACTCCCAGAAGGAACTGTACGAGAAATTCAACGAACGTTTTCAGAACCTGTAAAATATATATTCAAGTGAAAGAAAGGACCCCTATGGCTGCTAAACCAGAAACCCAAAACGACTATTTAACCTCCGGCGAATGGATGCGGGATAAATCTCTCTCCCATATTCCGCATTCCAAACTGGAATTCCTCCAGATCATGCTTTTTGAAAGCCGCAAGCTCAAGCAGGAAGAAATGCTTCCTTTTTTCATGTCCGTCATCAAGATCAGCCGTGAAAAAAAGATCACCTTCACGGAGGAAGAGATGGATTCCATTCTGGAAGTGCTAAAAGAACATTCCTCCCCCGATGAACTAAGCCGCATGAACCAGATCATGCAGATGCGCAAATCCATGGGTTGACCTGCGCGCATACGCTTCGCAAATGATCCTCTATACAAGCCAACACTCATATGCTTCGCAAATGAACGTTGGCTGCAAAATGCCGCCGGACATACCTGATCCGGCGGCATCCTGTTCTTATTCTATTTCTGTACGATATTCACAAGCCTTCCCGGCACGTAGATCTCCTTCACGATCGTCCCGGTGAGCCTTTCCGCCATCATCTCTTTGGCTCTGGCAATGATATCTTCCTTCGGATCATCCTTCCCGATATTCATCGTACCGCGGACTTTTCCGTTTATCTGCACCGCAATCTCTATCGTGGATTCGATGGTCTTTGCCTCCTCAAACTCCGGCCAGTTCTGGCGGTAGAGGTATCCTTCCTCCCCGATCTTCTGCCAGATCTCCTCCGTTATGTGGGGCGCAACCGGATTCAGCAGCGTAAGGAGTGTTTTGTATTCTCCCTTTGTCACTGCGTTTTTCCGGTAAAATTCATTGATCAGCGCCATCATTGCCGCGATACCGGTATTGAACTTCAGATTTTCATAATCACTGCTTACTTTCTTAATGGTCTGGTGCATCTTCGTCTCCAGATCCGCGCTGTAGCCCTCTTCCTCAGTCATGATATCCTGCAGCTTCCAGACACGCTCCAAAAATCTCCGGCAGCCCTTCACGCCGTCTTCGCTCCAGCCCGCGCTCAGATCAAAAGCACCGATGAACATTTCATAGGTGCGCAGCGTATCCGCGCCGTAATCCCTCACAATATCATCCGGGTTTACCACATTGCCCAGGGATTTGGACATCTTCACCACAGGGTGGTCTGCCATCTCACCGAATTTTTCCCTCAGCGCCGCCCTCGCCGCATCCTCGCTTCCGTATTCTTCCAGTAATTGCTTCTGTTCCTGCGCGGGCAGATTGGAAAAGCTGTGGGGATTCAGCCCCAGGATCATACCGTGGGAAGTTCTCTTCTGGTAAGGTTCCGGACAGGGCACCACGCCCTCATCATAGAGGAATTTATGCCAGAACCTGGAATATAACAGATGCAGCGTGGTATGCTCCATGCCGCCGTTGTACCAGTCCACCGGCATCCAGTATTCCAGCGCCTCTTTGCTGGCCAGCGCCTTATCATTCTTCGGATCCGTATAACGCAGGAAATACCAGGAGGAACCCGCCCACTGGGGCATGGTGTCCGTCTCTCTCTTCGCCTCTCCTCCGCAGCAGGGACAGGTGGTATTGACCCAGTCAGTCATTGCGGACAGGGGAGATTCACCCGTATCTGTAGGCATATAGCTGTCCACATCAGGTAACTCCAGAGGCAGCTCGCTTTCCGGGATCGCCACATAACCGCATTTTTCACAATACACCACCGGAATCGGCTCACCCCAGTAACGCTGTCTGGAAAATACCCAGTCGCGAAGCTTATAGTTTGTTTTCTCTTTCCCGATCCCCTTGGATTCCAGATACTGGATCATGCGCGCTTTCGCCGCCTCCACGGGCATGCCGTTCAGGAACCCGGAATTTACCAGAATGCCATGTTCCACATCGGAATATACTTTCTGCTGTACGTCAATGCCTCCTGCCACTACTTCCACGATCGGGAGGCGGAACTTCTTCGCAAACTCCCAGTCCCTCTCATCATGGGCAGGCACAGCCATGATCGCGCCGGTGCCGTAGCTCATCAGCACATAATCCGACACAAAGATCGGGATCTCCTTCTGATTTACCGGGTTTACCGCCAAAAGCCCGTCAAGAACCACGCCGGTTTTCTCCTTTGCCAGTTCGGAACGCTCAAAATCAGATTTCTTAGCCGCCTGCTCCCTGTAACGTTCTACCTCTTCCCAGTTTTTGATCTCCGCTTTATATTTATCCAGGATCGGATGCTCCGGGGAAACGACCATATAGGTAGCCCCGAACAGGGTATCGCATCTTGTGGTATACACCCGCAGTTTATCTTCTTTTCCCGCAATGGGAAAATCCACTTCCGCACCCTTAGATTTACCGATCCAGTTTTTCTGGGACACAGCGATCTTTTCCACATAGTCCACGCCGTCAAGCCCTTCTATCAATTTTTCCGCATAGTCCGTGATCTTCAGCATCCACTGGCTCTTCACCTTCCGGATCACCTCTGCGCCGCAGCGTTCGCATACGCCGTTCACCACTTCTTCGTTGGCAAGTCCCACCTTGCAGGAGGTACACCAGTTGATCGGCATTTCCGCCTTATAAGCAAGCCCTTTCTTGAAAAGCTGCAGAAAGATCCACTGTGTCCAATGGTAATAATCCGGATCCGTGGTATTGATCTCTCTGTTCCAGTCAAAAGAATAGCCCAGAGAGTGGAGCTGTTCTTTAAAACGCGCCACATTGTTCTTTGTCACGATCTTCGGGTGGATCTTGTTTGCGATCGCATAGTTTTCCGTAGGCAGCCCGAACGCATCCCAGCCCATCGGAAACAGCACGTTATACCCCTGCATCCTGCGCTTGCGGGACACGATATCCATCGCCGTATAGGGTCTTGGATGACCCACATGAAGTCCCTGCCCCGAAGGATAGGGGAATTCTACCAGTGCGTAATATTTCGGTTTACTGTAATCCTCAGACGTTGCAAAAGCCTGCTCGTCATCCCAGATCTTCTGCCATTTTTGCTCCACCTCCCGGTGGTTATAAACTTCTGACATATATTATCCTTCCCGCTGCCTATGAAGTACAGCCTGTATTTTTCAAAGAATCCTTTCTAAATATTACCTATACAGTAACTTTTTGTCAAGTCATCATTCTTTTCCCTTTTCTTTTGATATCACAGGAAATTGCGGACTGGTAAAATCTCCCTCCGGCGACAGGCCACAGTTTGCTCCAAAAGTATCATATATGAAAGAGAATGTTCCCCACGGTGCCTGCGCTATATAGCATGCACCGTCTCCGTAAACGCCATACAGGCGCATCACTTCTATCATCTGTTCCCTGGGAATCCTCACGCATCCGGCCGATCCTTCTTTTTTTCCTATATCGCAGTGAAGAAACAGAGCCGTCCCCTTTTTTTCTATTGCATTTTTATTATAGCCCGCATTCAGCACATATTCGTAGAACCCCTTATATTTTTTGGTACCTACACGTTCACCTTCACCGGCCCAGTACGGCTCCAGCCGGTTCGTTTCATCCGCCCACACATAGTCCGCAGTCACTTTAACATAATTTTCCGGAAAACCATCAAGCGGATCCCCCTGTCCAAAAGGAGTGTCCATCTCAAATACACCGATGGGGGTGGTCTTATCCCCCATCACACGATTATTGCTCATGCCGTTCTTTCCCAGTCTGCCGGGCACACAAAAACGCTGCTCCCAGATATCATCCTCTCCGTCCGGCCGTTCATATACATACACCCGACATTCGCTGCCGCCAATCCCTTCCACTACCACCAACACTCTTGCCTCCTCAGGCAGCATAAAACGCTGCACATCAAAAGACAGCGGAATTTCCGGCTGTCCAGGCATTTCCGTCCCGGCAGCAGCTTCCGCTCCTATTGTCTGCCCAGTCCCACCATAAGCCTTTCCGGTTACTGTCACAGACAAACTCAATATTACAGTAAAGAGTGCTAACAAACTGCTTTTTACCCCTTTTCTCCAGATATTTTTCATCTTCGCATCCATGCCTTTCTCCCCATCATAATTCCTTCAATTATTATACAAATCTGCATCCGTGCAGTCAATCTTTTTTGTTGGTTTCCGGACTTTTGACGCAACAGTTTATCCTCCGGTTTTCCTGCTGCTCTTTTTCTGTCTTCATTCTCCGGACACAGGAAAACACCCGCACATTTCTGCACAGGTGTTTCTTTTATACCCCTCTATAACAATAACCCCTATTTTAACCATTTACCTCAGTTATTCGCCGTCAGCCAACGCTGCTGCTCTGGCAGCAACTTCCTTTTCCTGAATGTCGGAAGGAGCCTGTTCATAGCGGGCAAATTCATATGCATATACGCCTCTGCCGCCGGTCATGGAACGAAGATCCGTGCAGTAACCGTAAAGCCCTGTCATCGGAATATCCGCTTCAACAACAGTTTTTCCGCCGGGTGCAGGATTCATGCCGAGTACGCGGCCTCTTCTCTTGTTCAGATCACCCATCACATCGCCGGTATAACTGTCAGGCACCGTTACTTTCAGATTGGCAATCGGCTCCATCAGCACAGGACCGGCATCCATAAATCCCTTTTTGAAGGCCTGACTTGCCGCCGTCTTGAATGCCATTTCGGAGGAGTCTACCGGATGGTAAGAACCATCGTATAAAACAGCTTTTACACCTACTACCGGATAGCCGGCAAGAGGGCCTCTCTGTACGGAATCCGCGATACCCTTCTCCACTGCGGGGAAGTAGTTCTTCGGCACAGCACCGCCCACCACTTCCTGCTCAAAGATATAAGGAGTCTCCAGATCACCGGAAGATTCAAAACGCATTTTAACATGCCCGTACTGGCCGTGCCCGCCGGACTGCTTTTTATATTTATATTCCACGTCGGATTTCTTGCGGATGGTCTCGCGGAAAGCAACTTTCGGCTCAGCCATCTCGATCTCCACTTTATACTCATTCTTCAGACGGCTTGCCACCACATCGAGATGCAGATCCCCCATACCATAGAGGAGAGTCTGTCTGTTCTCGGAATCATTCACCACTTTGATGGTCAGGTCTTCATGCATGATCTTCTGCAGGGACTGGGAAATCTTATCGATATCGCCCTTATTGACAGCATTGTAGCGCTTGTATGTATAAGGAACGGACGTTTCCGGCCTGCCGTACTTGATCACATGCTGCTTTGTGGAAAGGGAATCGCCTGTTCTTGCAGCGGTCAGTTTCGCGATGGCGCCGATATCGCCCGCATGGAGTTCCGGTACTTCGATGGGCTTGTTGCCCTGCAGTACATAGAGTTTTCCCGCTTTCATCTCCACGTCTTTATCTACGTTGTAGATCATATCATCCGGTTTCAGTACGCCGGAATTTACCTTGATCATGGAATATTTACCGATAAACGGATCCACGATGGTCTTCCAAACCACTGCAGATTTTGCTTTTGCGAAATCATAGTTCGCCTCAAAGATCTCGTTGGTCTTCATATCAACGCCGGCAATCTTCCTGTTTTCCGGGCTCGGGAAATATTTCAGGATATCATCCAGCAGTGTATAGACGCCCTGACAGAGCATGTTGGAGCCCATCGTCACAGGGACAACGCTGCCGTCCATCACGCTGACACGCAGCGCCGCACGGATCTCAGCCTCGGAGAAGGTTTCTCCTCCGAAATAGCGTTCCATAAACTCCTCTGAAGTCTCCGCCACCGTCTCCAGCAAAGTATCACGGCAGATCTGCAGGTTCTCCTTGCTGTAATCCGGCACATCACAGGGAACAACTTCCTTGCCCTGCCATCTGTTGCCGCTCTCCGTGATCACATTGATATAGCCCACAAACTTCTCATTTTCCCTGATCGGCAGATGGAACGGCGCGATCTTCTTCCCATAGCGCTCGGTCAGATCTGCCACTACCTGCCGGAAAGAAGCGTTGTCAATATCCATATCATCCACATAAATGATACGCGGCAGATTATACTTTTCACAGAGTTCCCATGCCTTTTCCGTGCCGACTTCCACGCCTGCCTTGCCGGACACTACAATGACTGCGGCCCCTGCAGCATTCATCGCCTCTTCCACTTCTCCCACGAAGTCGAAATATCCCGGCGTATCCAGCACATTGATCTTATAACCTTCCCATTCCACAGGTATCAAAGTCGTATTGATGGAAATACCTCTTGCCTGTTCTTCCTTACCGTAATCGCTTATTGTATTCTTATCGGATACCTTGCCCATTCTGGATGTGATCCCGGACAAATATGCCATTGCCTCTGCCAGTGATGTCTTTCCGCAGCCGCCATGCCCCAGTAATACAACGTTTCTAATCTTGTCGGTTGTGTAAACGTTCATGTGAATTCCTCCAATGCTGGTAATTTTACAGGCATTGTGCACAGAAAATCCCGACTTTTTCATTTCCCGCAAAACGCCCATAGGGATATTTTACTAAAGTTTTCGGTATTTTACAAGAGTGATTATTCATTTTCACCAGTTTTTTTGCGACAATTCGACCTCAATATCAGTTATATATTTGACATTCCACCTAAAAATCTCTATAATTGAGCGCAGCAATACGAGCAAAAAGCGTAGCGTTTGCGAGTCGGTCTTTGGCGATACGAGCAAAAAGCGCAGCGTTTGCGAGTTTGCCTTTCACGATACGAGCAAAAAGCGCAGCGTTTGCGAGTCGGTCTTTGGCGATACGAATCATTTTGAACTGGGAGTTTTGAGCATGAAAGATTTCGAAAATATGCATTACGGTTTTATCGGGCTCGGCCTGATCGGCGGGTCCATCGCGCGGGGGCTTCGGGAGAAATTTCCGGGATGTAAGATCACGGCCTACGATCTGGAGTCATCCTCTGTGGAGGCCGCGAAAAAAGACGGCGTGGTCAATATATGCGCCTATGAGATCGACCGGGTTTTTTCGGCGTGCGGGCTCGTTTTTCTCTGCGCGCCGGTCTCCTGCAATGATGAAAACCTGCTTCTGCTGCAGAAAGTGCTGGACAAAGACGCGCTGATCACTGATGTGGGAAGCGTGAAGAGCGATATCCATGCCCATATTAAGGCGGCTGGGCTTGAGGCACAGTTTATCGGCGGGCATCCCATGGCGGGAAGCGAGCGGACCGGATACCGGAATTCCAGAGCAAAGCTTCTGGAAAATGCCTATTATATATTGACGCCAACGGAAAAAACACCTGCCCAGAAAACAGCTTTCATGGAAAAACTGGTGAAAGTTCTCGGGGCTATTCCGCTGATTTTGACCGCCGAAGAACATGACTATGTGACTGCCGGTATCAGCCATCTCCCTCATGTGATTTCCGCCTCCCTTGTCAATCTGGTAAAAAGTAAGGATAATGCAGACGGTATTATGAAACTGATCGCAGCGGGAGGTTTTAAGGATATTACCCGAATCTCCTCCTCCTCCCCTGTGATGTGGGAACATATCTGTATGACAAACAGAGAGAACATCCTTGCCCTGCTGGATAGTTATATGGAATCCCTGCAGGATATCCGGCGCTCTATCCAGACATGCGATGCGCAGGCCACCTACGACTTTTTTGATTCCGCCCGCAGTTACAGAGAATCCTTCACAGATGTCTCCGGCGGCCCGATCAAAAAATCCTACGTTTTCTATGTGGACATCCCGGATGAACCGGGCGCCCTCGCCACCATCGTAACACTGCTCGCCTTCCAGCAGATCAACCTGAAAAATATCGGCATCACCCACAACCGGGAAGTGGCGGAAGGCTCGCTTTTGATCGAAGTCTGGGAGGAAAAGGATATCGCACGGGCACAGGAGGTCTTATCCTCCAAGGGATATATGGTACGCGTCAGAAAATGACCCGCTGCCGTATCATAAATCAAATCTGTACAGACATGATATACCTGCGGCATAAACTGCGAAGCTATCTGCCGCTTCCATAAAACATATATGCAGATACGGAAAGGACGTACACAATGAAATTTCAGAAAATATCCGGACTCAGGGGCGAAGTCACCGTCCCCGGCGATAAATCCATCTCCCACCGTGCCGTTATGTTCGGCGCGCTGGCAAAAGGCAAAACACAGATCACGGGCTTTCTGCGGGGCGCAGACTGTCTTTCCACGATCTCCTGTTTCAGGCAGCTCGGCATTTCCATTGAAGAAAGTGCAGATAAGATCCTGGTGGAGGGAAAAGGGCTGCATGGCTTGCGCGCTCCGGAGGATGTACTGGACACAGGAAACAGCGGTACCACCACAAGATTGATGGCAGGTATTCTGGCAGGCCAGAAATTCACTTCCGTTTTAAACGGTGACGCCTCCATACAGAAACGCCCCATGAAACGTATTATGACACCGCTGTCACAGATGGGGGCTTCTATCCGAAGTCTGCATGGCAATGACTGTGCGCCGTTGGAAATTACCGGAAGCGCCCTGCACGGCATCTCCTACCTGTCCCCCGTTGCTTCGGCTCAGGTAAAATCAGCGGTTTTACTGGCAGGGCTTTACGCGGACGGAGAGACAAGCGTGACAGAACCGGCGGTCAGCAGAAACCACACGGAACTGATGTTAAAAAGTTTCGGGGCGGATGTGAAAACCGAGGGCCTGACCGCTGCTATTCAACCGGAGCCTTCGCTTCATGGTATGGATATTCTTGTCCCCGGTGATATTTCTTCCGCTGCCTACTTTATCGCTGCAGGCTGCCTTGTGCCGAATGCGGAAATACTGATCCGCAATGTCGGGATCAATCCTACCAGAGACGGCATCCTGCGGGTTGCAAAGGAAATGGGAGCGGACATCACCCTATTAAATGAAAAAAACACCGGCGAGCCGGTCGCGGATCTGCTTGTTCGAAGCAGCCGCCTTCACGGCATCACCATCGGCGGGGATATCATTCCCACTCTGATCGATGAACTGCCTGTCATCGCCGTGATGGCAGCCGCTGCCGAGGGCACTACCATCATCAAAGACGCCGCCGAGCTGAAAGTCAAAGAATCCGACCGTATCGCCGTGATGACAGAAAATCTCTCCGCTATGGGGTGCGATATCACCGCTGCAGACGACGGCATGATCATACATGGCGGAAAACAGCTCCGCGGCGCTGTGATCAACTCCCATTTTGACCATCGGATCGCTATGAGTTTTGCTGTGGCGGCCATGATCGCTGACGGGGAGACTGAAATCAGGGATGCCGATTGTGTCAGGATCAGCTACCCGGATTTCTACCATGATATGGAAATGCTCCGCACAAAGTAAGTCAGTAATCCCCGCCGCTGGCAGTAAAAACGGCAGCCTTTCCGTTTTTCCGTTCGGAAGGCTGCCGTTTCCATATATGTACATTTTTCAGTACCTTATTCTCCCTGTTTCTTCAATTCCGTATTGACCATGTCATAAATACTGATGCGGGAAGCATCCATGCCAGCCATACCTACAAAAGTAGAACCGTAATTAAAATGGTCCCCCTGTTTCTCGATACGCACGATCTCAATAAATGCATGAAGAACTTCTTTTGTCCAAATAGTCAGATACGCTTCATATACCGTACCGATCATCAGCGGCAGATCACAGTTAAAACCCACTCCCGTTTTGCTGACATCCGTAACATCAATAGTCGTCTCATGCTGCTGCCCCGGATCGTTTAACGATTTTATGATAATCTTAGATTCTAATTCCAGTCGTTTACTTTTCCTGCGTTCCTGCATAGCCTTACCCTTTCTTCACATGAAATGATAGATACAACACCTTTATTATAGGCTTTTACCGGTCAAAAATCAAGAGTTTTATCACAGGAAACCCCTTCGAAGCTGAACTGCTCCGAAGGGGTTATCATTTTTTACTCGATCACTAAATTTTCGGTTACAATTCCCAAAGCCTCTAGCTTGGCCTTTGCCTTGCGGAGCTGGTTGTTCAACTCCTTCTCCTTGTCCTCCGCTTTCTGGATTCTCTGCAGATCCGTGTAGATATCGATCATGAGAAAATAACTCTCCTCCTTCGAAATGTACGAAAACGGTATTAATAGATAAACATCGCATCCCCGAACGAAAAGAACCTGTACCTCTCCCCCACAGCCTCCCGATAGGCAGCCAGCACATGCTCCCGTCCCGCCAGCGCCGAGACGAGCATGATCAGCGTGGACTCCGGCAGATGGAAATTGGTCAGCAGACAGTCCAGTATCTTAAACCGGTAGCCCGGATAGATAAAGATCTCCGTATTGCCGCTGCAGGCCGAAAGATGCCCGCTCTCATCCGCCGCGCTCTCCAGCGTGCGGGCGGAAGTCGTCCCCACGCATACGATACGCCCGCCCCGCTCTTTCGCCGCGTTTATTTTCTCCGCCGCCTCCCGCGAGATCTCATAATACTCGGAGTGCATGTGATGCTCCAGCACATTCTCCTCCTTCACAGGGCGGAAAGTCCCCAGCCCCACATGCAGCGTCACAAAAGCGATATCCACGCCCTTTTTTTCTATCTCACGCAAAAGTTCCGTCGTAAAATGCAGCCCCGCAGTCGGCGCCGCCGCAGAGCCTTCATATTTTGCATAAACCGTCTGATAGCGGTTTTTATCCTGCAGTTTATGGGTGATATAAGGCGGCAGGGGCATCTCCCCGAGCCTGTCCAGCACCTCCTCAAAAATCCCGTCATATATAAACCGCACAAGCCGGTTCCCCTCTTCCACCACCTCCAGCACTTCGGCTTTCAACAGGCCGTCCCCGAAAGAGATCTTAGCCCCCGGCCGCAGCTTTTTCCCGGGCTTTACCAGAGTCTCCCAGACGTCCTTTTCCTTGCGCTTCAACAGCAGCACTTCGACTGCAGCCCCCGTCTCCTCCTTCGTCCCAAGGAGCCTTGCCGGGATCACCTTCGTGTTGTTCAGCACAAGGCAGTCCCCCGGCGCAAGGTACTGTATGATATCCCGGAAAACATGGTGTGAAGTCTCCCCGGTCTCCTTATCCAACACAAGCAGCCGGGAGGACGCCCGGTCCTCAAGGGGATCCTGGGCGATCAATTCCTCCGGCAGCTCAAAATAGAAATCACTCTTTTTCAGTTCTTCCATATATTCCTCTGCACATTTTCTGCAGTGCAATACCACTCTGTACACTGCAGATACCTACTGCGATTTAAAATCATCTCCGGCTAATGCCATGCATGTTGTATCGGCTCCACGCAATGATCTGATGTCTAAAAATTCATCTCTCCCTTCAGGAAAGCCACATAGCCGCGTTTTGCCTCATACAGGTCCGCTTTGCTGATGGCTTCCCAGGGCGCATGCATATTCAGCACGGGCACGCCGCTGTCGATCACGTTCATCCCGTAGAGTGCCAGAATATAAGCGATCGTGCCGCCGCCGCCCAGATCCACCTTGCCCAGCTCCGCCGTCTGGAAATTCACCTGCTCTGCATCCAGAATACGGCGCAGATAAGCCAGATATTCCGCATTGGCATCGTTGGAACCGGATTTTCCTCTCGAGCCCGTAAATTTGTTGAAGACCATACCGCCGCCTAAGAAAGCCACATTCTTCTTGTCAAAACTGGATGCGTAAGTCGGATCAAAGGCGGAACTCACATCGGAAGAGAGCATGCAGGAATTGGACAGGCATCTCCGGTAAGCCAGATCGGAGTACTGTCCTGCCAGCGTCATCACTTCCACCAGTGTATTTTCAAAAAATTTGGACTGCATGCCGGTAGCGCCCACGGAACCGATCTCCTCCTTGTCCACCAGAATACAGCACGCCGTTCTCTCCGGCTCTTTCACTTCCAGGATCGCTCTCATGGAAGGATACGCACAGACCCTGTCGTCATGCCCGTAGGCTAAGATCATGCTCCTGTCAAAACCCGCATCTCTTGCCTTTCCCGCCGGCACGATCTCCAGCTCAGCGGAAATGAAATCCTCTTCCTCCATGCCATACTGCTCTTTCAAAATGGCGAGGATCCCCTTTGTGACAGCATCCTTTGCCGCCTTCCCGGCATCCTCCTCCTTCTTTTCTTCTTCCTTCTCCTTCTCGATCACGATAGGACGATTTCCCACGATGATATCCAGCGCTTCCCCTTCGATGACCTTCGCCGCCTTCTTCTCCATCTGTTCGGACGCAAGGTGGATCAGCAGATCGGAGACAAAGAACACCGGATCGTCCTCATCCTCGCCGACGCTCAGTTCGATCGTTGTGCCGTCCTTTTTCACCACCACACCGTGGATCGCCAGCGGCAGCGTCACCCACTGATATTTCTTTACGCCGCCATAATAATGCGTATCCAGATAGGCAAAACCGCCGTCCTCATAGAGCGGGTTCTGCTTCACATCCAGTCTGGGCGAATCGATGTGGGCTCCCAAAATGTTCATTCCCTTTTCCATCGGCTGCTTTCCGATCTGGAACATAGCAATAGACTTGTTCATGTGTACATGATATACCTTGTCCCCGGCTTTCAAAGCTTTCTTCTCAGAAATTGCCTCTTCCAGTTCCACATAGCCCGCCTTTTCGATCTGATAGACGATCTCATCGACACACTCCCGTTCGGTTTTGCCGCGGTTTAGAAAATCTTTGTAGCCTTCGGCAAACTCATCTGCCTCCTTCGCCTGTTTCTCGTCATACAATAACCATGTGTTTTTGTGTTCCATTTTATACTCCTCCTTTTCCTGCTACTGCCGCAATTCGATTCCCATAGACTGCAGCCCGTTCAATATCTTCTTCATTGCCCCGGAAATATCATTTTCCTCCAGCGTCCTGTCCTTCGCCCGGAACGTGATGCTGTAGGCAACGGATTTAAATCCTTCCCTGATCTGGCTTCCCTCATAAATATCAAACAGATGGTAGGATTCCAGGATCTTTCCGCCTCTCTGCGCAAGCATCGCCTCAATCTGTCCCACCCGGATATCTTTCGGTACCACCATACTGATATCGCGCATCACAGCCGGGAACTTCGCGATGCCCTCATACTTCCTGTCAAAGGTGGCAAGCGGCACGATCTCTGGCATATCCAGCACCGCCACATAAGCCCTCGTCTTCATATCATAATTTTCACAGACTTCCGGGTGCACCTCGCCCAGATATCCCAGCACCTTGCCCTCATAGCGGACAATCGCCTGTCTGCCGGGGTGCAGGAAACTGAAATTCCCTTCCGGATCGTACTCCGGCTTCTTATTCAGCCCGATGCTCTCAAAAAACTCCTCTATCACGCCCTTCATCGTGAAGAAGTCGCCGTCGCCGTAGAAGCCCAGCGTAAACTGCATTCTCTCGTCCGGCAGCTCGGTTAACGGCAGGCTCTTCGGCAGGTAGATATTGCCCAGCTCATACAGACGGCATTCCTTGTTCCTCCTGTTGAAATTGGTGGACAGGCTCGTCAGCATACCGTTTAAGGAGATCGTCCGCATGATGGAGAAATCCTCCCCCAACGGGTTGGCGATGGTGATGGCGTTCCTGTGCGCGTCGTCCTCCGCCATCAGCAGTTTATCAAACACCTTCGGGCTCTCGAAGGAATAACACATTCCCTGTGAAAAAACGCAGTATTCCGCGATATCCCTTGCCTTCTGCTCGATCCGCATCTTGAACTGCAGCTTTCCCGCCGTGGCGGAACCGCTCGGCAGCGTGGTCGGTATCTTGTCATACCCGAAAAATCTCGCAACCTCCTCCGCGATATCCGCAAAGGACAAGAGATCCTGCCGGAAAGAAGGACAGATGATCTCGTTTGTATCCGCGTTGTATTCCAGTTCTATCGCCCTGAAATACTGAAGCATATCCTCCCGCGGGATATCCGTCCCAAGGAACTGATTGATCTTCTCCGGCTCAAAAGCTATCCGCACCGGCTCCGGCAGCGGCGCGTGCACATCCACAGTCCCGGCGATGACCTGCCCGCAGCCCAATTCTTCGATCAACTGGCACGCCCTGTCGATGGCTTCCTTCGCATTGTGAGGGTCAAGCCCCTTCTCAAACTTCCCGGAAGCATCCGTGCGCAGGCCGATCCTTTTTGCGGATTTCCGGATATTGGCGCCGTTGAACGTAGCAGCCTCGAACAATACGGTCTTCACCTGATCGGTGATCATGGAGTTCTCACCGCCCATGATGCCGGCGATGCCTACCTCCTTCTCCCCGTCGCAGATCATCAGCACTTCCGAATCCAGTTTCCTCTCCTGGCCGTCCAGAGTCGTGAACACATCCCCGTCCTTCGCCCGGCGCACGATGATCTGATTCCCCGCGATGGTGTCCAGATCATAGGCATGCATGGGCTGACCGTATTCCTCCATCACATAGTTCGTGATATCCACCAGATTGTTGATGGGCCTGATGCCGCTTGCCGCAAGCCTTCTCTGCATCCACTTCGGGGAGGGCGCGATCTTAATATTTGTGCACACCCTTGCGCAGTAGCGGGTGCACAGATCTTTGTCCTGAACTTCCACCTTGATATAGTCGTTGACATCCCCCGTCTCACTCTGAATCTTCACCTCGGGTTTATGGAAGGACTTGCGGAAAGTCGCCGCCGCCTCCCTGGCGATCCCGATGATGCTGTAACAGTCCACTCTGTTGGAAGTGATCTCATACTCAAACACTGTGTCCCGAAGCCCCAGCGCCGCGATGGCATCCTCCCCGACTGTCACCGAATCATCGAAAATATAGATGCCGTACTCCGGCGCCTCCGGATAAAAGTTCCGGTCAGATCCCAGTTCCTCTATGGAACACATCATGCCCTCGGAGGGCACCCCACGGAGCTTGCCCGCCTTTATCACAATACCGTCCTCCGGCAGGGGACCGCCGTCATGGCCGCCCGCCACCTTACCGCCGTCCAGTACCACGGGCACTTTATCGCCCACCTTCACGTTGGGCGCGCCTGTCACGATCTGGATCGTTTTTTCCCCCACATCCACCTGACAGACGATCAGTTTATCCGCGTCGGGATGCGCCGCGATCTCTGTGATCTGTCCGACCACGATCTTTTCCAGATTTTTATCCGCCCTCTCATATCCCTCACACTTTGTACCGGATAGAGTCATCGCATCACAGAATTCCTGATCCGTACATGCAAGTTCCGGCACATATGCTTTAATCCATGATAATGCTGTATTCATTCTTTCTCCTCCTACTCCAATTCCTTATAACCTCTTTTATTCCCACTGTTTTGAAAGCGTTTTTCCTTCAGCTTCCGAACAAATTCTTCATTTTTCAAATCCCGCTCCAATTCCCATGCACAACCGGAACATAACGGAATTTCCCTTACCATCCTGCAGGGTTCAAGACATACCGGCGGATGTTCCTTTTCCGGCATATATAACCATCTGCCGCAGGAAGCACATCGCAGGACGTTTTCATCTTCGTACATTGGACAATGTATCATTTGTTGTCTTTGTGCAACGGCATTCCCCGCCAATACAATTTCCTCCGGAAACAGTTGTTCCAGCCGCTTCTGCATTTCTTCCTTCACATATCCTGTCTCCGGGCAAAAGAATTCATCTTCTGGAATCTCAACAGAATAACTGACAGTCAGCATGATATCCATTGTAATTCCTCCCCCTGCATGTAAAAAATCAGAACTGTCTCAAAAATCTCACATCATTTTCGTAGAGCAGGCGCATATCATCGATCTCGTACTTTAACAGAGAGATACGCTCCAGCCCCATACCGAACGCAAAACCAGAGTATTCCTCCGGATCGATGCCGCTCATGCGCAGCACCTTCGGATGCACCATGCCGCAGCCAAGGATCTCGATCCAGCCCTCGCCCTTGCAGAACCGGCAGCCCTTGCCGCCGCACTTGAAGCAGCTCACGTCCATCTCCGCGGAAGGCTCCGTGAACGGGAAGTGATGAGGGCGGAATTTCACTTTTGTATCCGGCCCGTAGAGTTCCTTCGCGAACTCCTGCAGCGTTCCCTTCAGATCGGCGAACGTGATTCCCTTATCGATGACCATACCCTCGATCTGATGGAAAGACGGAGAATGGGTGGCGTCCACCTCGTCGGAACGGAATACTCTTCCCGGCGCCAGCATGCGGATGGGCGGTTTCTTCTGCTCCATCGTGCGCACCTGCACAGGGGACGTCTGGGTCCGCAGCAGTATATCTCCATTGATATAAAAAGTATCCTGTTCATCCCTTGCCGGATGATCCGCCGGGATGTTCAGCGCCTCAAAGTTATAATAATCCTTTTCGATCTCGGGCCCTTCCACAACCTCATAGCCCATCCCCACGAAAATGCGCTCCACCTCTTCGAGCACAATAAAATTCGGATGCCTGTGCCCCACCGCATTCTTTTTCGCAGGCAGCGTCACATCGATCACTTCCGCTTTCATGGCAGCTTCCCGCATGGCGCGCTCCATTTTCTTTTTTGCCTTTTCCAGCGCTGCTTCGATCTCGGCTCTTGTATCGTTCACCATCTGTCCGACTTTGGGACGATCCTCCGGCGCCACATCCTTCATGCCTTTCAGCACCGCCGTCAGTTCTCCTTTTTTGCCGAGAATATTGACACGTATGTCATTTAACTTTTCCAGTGCCGCGGAAGCGTCACCGATTTCCATCTGTGAAAGCT
>JAETSN010000093.1 GCA_021769625.1 [Clostridium] symbiosum
ACAAGGTCGATCGCAGTCTCTGCCAGCTTTCCGGTCAGCTCATACGTCTCCGGCTTCGCACCGCAGAACACCTCAAACGTATGCGCAATCGCATCGAGCGCCCCGTCGATCGTGACGCTCACCGGCATGGACACCGTCATCTCATAGTCAAACAGGCTCGCCGCCGGCACAATCGCCGGATCCACGATCAGAAGCTTCTGGCCCGCCACCGGATCTGTGATGTTCGAATACTTCGTCAGATGTGCGCCGGACGACGCGGAGGTCTCCACCGCAATCACCGGCGTCATCTCCCTGCCCGTCTTCTCGCGGACCTCGGAGACAATCCCTGTGCCGAAATACCGGTCAATCTCGGGGCTGTACGCTTCCCCGTACGCCGCCAGCATCGAGGCCGCCTTGCACGCATCGATCGTAGACCCGCCGCCGATCGCCACAATGCAATCCGGCTTATAGTGCAGGATATAGCTCTCCAGACGGTAGACATCCTCCCTGGGCGCGTTCGGACGCGCCCCAGGGATCACCCCATCCGGAACTACCTCTACTCCGGCTTCCTTCAAGTATTCCATTGCCTTCTCCGCCACCGGTTTCAGTCTCCTCCCGGTCCCGATTACCAGCGCGCGGCTTCCATATTTTTTCACCAGCTCCCCCAGCTGATCGATCACACCCAGTCCAAAAATGTAAGAACCCTGCCTCCATTCCTTCAAAAGGGCGTATGCATTTTCTACTGACTTACTCATATTACATTTCCTCCTTGTTTCCTATCAGATTATTGCTGGAAGACATCCCACTGCCTGCATTCCGATAAGAACCCAGTCCATTTCCGGAATGATCTAGGAGCAATTTTTCATACTGCTCTACCATAGCTCTCTTATATGTGCCTTCCTCTTGCTCCCTTTTTGCCGGATACGCATACTTGAAAACCTCTGCTCTCTCCTTCAGCTCCGCATCCATTCAGACCTGCAATGTCGCCTCTTTCGCCATACCAACACCCTTTCTATAGTGCAAACGTACTACACCTTTTTCTCAGTGTCAATATAATATGCCAAATTCTGGATTTATCCTATTTTTCTGCCTTCTCTCAACCATCCAATTGCCATCTGGAAACGTTAAAATAAGACGATATTAATCCCTTTTTAGACAAAAAGAATGTGACAGATACCGTGAAATTTTCCTGGTATCCACGATATCTGCCACAGCAGATTCCAAATAAAAGCTATTTATTTACTACATTTTACGGATCACCTACGAAGAACTTTTCCAGATTTTCCACTGCAATATTCATCAGTCTCAGTCTGCTCTCCTTCGGAGCCCAGGCGATATGAGACGTAATAATACAATTCTCACAGGCATTACGCCATCCTTCATCTTTACAATATTTTTCTCGTTAATGATCCCCTCTGTTGTCGGGAAAAGCGGACAATGCAACTACAGCTCCTTTCCTGATTTTCACCATCAGAGTTCCACTATCGCAGCATCCTTTGCTGCAATCCGGACCGCAATTCTATCATTTTCCGCCTTCTCCAGCTCAATTCCTCTAAGCAGCACAGGTGTTCCAATCTCACTGTTAAAATGCACCTCTGCGCTCTGCTCCATGTCCGTGAAATTAAAGATCCATGCATACCGCTTATCTTCCTTTTCCCAGAAACGAATCGTCATTCCGGAATTATAAGGAATCACTGCAAGCGGCTCCTTCCCTGCGTATTTGAGCAAAGCTGCAAACCAGCGCCGTCCTGTCTCGTCTGCATGGTGATAATACCCATAGCCCTGCATAGAGCCTGTAATCACTGCCTTGCCTTTTCCATAGGAATGAGAAACAATTGCTGTCTCTCCATTTGCATAAGAGCCTTCCGATTTTCCTTCTGTAACCCGATAAGCCTGCCGATATACGCCTGCATGAGTACGGCCCTGCGCAGAGTTGATCTGCAGGCTGACATTTCCATCCGGTCCCAGATGTACTGCCGACTGCACACATCCAAACACTTCCTCAAATCCACGGTTTGGCTGCGCCGTCTCAATCGCATGTCCCTTATCATCAAAATATCCGAAGCAGCCTTCACTGATCATCGTGCCGCCAGCCTCAACCCAGCTCTTCAATTTCTCCATATCCCGATCTGACACTGCCACCGGATAAGGGATATATAGCAGATCATAGTCGTCAATCTGCGGCATCCGGATAATATCTGCCTGTATTCCAGAATCAACAAACGCCTGATAGCTGCCGCGCAGACAATCCGCATACATCTCTGTACTGTCATACAATGCATAGCAAAGTGCCTGTGCATCCTCAAGCAGCAAAAGTCCTACCTGCCCCTTTACCGGCTTTGCCTGCCACAGTTCCTGCACCTTCTCGTCATGGCTCCATGCCGACAGTCTCTTAATCTCCTCCGACCGCACGGTTCTGCTGCCATCTGGTGCATACCAGCCATACGCATGGAACAAATGTCCTCCGAACAGTCCGCGGTACCGCGGATTGATAAATGCCGACGCACCCGTTCCGATACTCATCAGGGCATCCATACGAATGTTCTCCGGCAAAGACATCTCATCCTTCTTTGCCTCATAATCATTCTTATCTGATCTGTATTCCCAGGTAGCATCCCCGATCGCCTCTGCTCTCCAGAATTCCTTATCCCCGGATGCAGATCTTATCATATCGCCGCCCATCAGCGCACTGCACTCATTTGCATACCAGAGTGTGTATCCATAGATATCCGGATGCTTCGCATATCGCCAGTCATCACCGCAGCACGGCGCGATATCACTGTGCGCCTTTGCGTTTCCGTGCGCGACAATCTTATGCGTCGGGTCCGCGGCACGCAGCGCATCGATCCGATACCGGAACCATCGTTCCTGCTGATCATTCTGGAACCAAAGCATGTCAAAGAACTCCGGATGCGGCCCATTCTTACGCGGCAGACGGATCTGTGTCCAGTCCGTATAGCTGTGGCGCCCCCATACAGCCTCCAGCCTGTCTAACGTGCCATATTTCTTTTTCAGCCACTCCTGAAATTCCCGCTCCGTCTCCTTACAATAGCACAGATCTTCCGGACAGTACAGCGTACACTCATTCCACACATCATAGCCGATCAGCCCCTCTACACCGCGGTAATGCTCACCCAGCGCCTTCAGAAATCCCGATACACCTTCTCTCACAACCGCGTGATCCATACACATAGACTGAATACCAGCTGCCAGGCAGCTCTCGCTTATACCGTTAAATCTTCGGTTTCCGAACTTATCCAAAAGGCTTGCATCCTCATGCTGTGCAAAAAACCAGTCCGGCGTCATAGTCGACATCTCTGCCAGCACTGTCTTTATCCCGTACTGGTTGCCAAGCTCTACCAGCCTGTCATATGGCTCCCAGTAAAAGTTTCCCGGCGATTTTTCTACCGCTCCCCACGGAACCCAGTGACGGAAATGTGTAATCCCGTCTTCCGCTGCCCTCTCGTAATCTCTTTCCCAGTCATACTCCAATGGAGCAGAATACCGATAATAAACAGCGCCAAAATCGATTGTTCTATTTTCTTTCATTTGAACTTCCTCCACATTAACCCTTTACAGCCCCAGCTGCAATCCCTTCTACGATATTTTTCTGCAGTGCAAAATACGTAATCAGCAGCGGCAACATCGACAAGATATAACTGGCAAAAATCAGGTTCCACTGCGTATTGGCCTCGCTTCGAAACACATACTGCACCAGTGTCAGCGTCTGGTTCCTCTTAGACTGCAAAATCAGCAGCGGATAAAGGAAATCGTTCCAGATTGACATCGTATCCAAAATCACCAGTGTCGACACAACATGCTTTAGCAGTGGAAAATAAATTCTCCAGTACATGGTAAACGGACTGCAACCGTCAATTACCGCCGATTCTGCCAGAACGCTCGGCACACTCTTTATAAATCCCATAAACAAAAATACTGCAAACGGAACATTTCTTCCAATATAGGAAATACAAATTCCGGGAATCGAATCCGTCAGGCCAAGATTTTTCATAAGCTTTACTGATGGGCTCAACGACAGGTAAAACGGAATCATCATTCCTGCTAAGAAGAAATAATACAGGTTCCGAATAAAACGGTTCTTGATCCGGTCCATGACAAAGGTGCCCATTCCTGTTACGATCACAATCATGGAGACACTCACTACCGTGACAATCAGCGTATTTGAAAAAGTCCTCGGAAAATTTGTCATCTCCCACGCCTGTACAAAGTTTGTTATCTCAAAACTGGTAGGAAAAGACATTGGATTTTTCAATGCCTGTGCCGGCGTTTTTACCGCCAGTATCACCATCACATAAAAGGGAAATAAAAACAAACAGGTGAACAGCAGCATTAGGATTTCACCGATCATCAGCTTCAGCTTTGCAGGACCTTTCCTATGTCCCTTTACTTTTATATTTTTACTGTTCAATCTTATTTTCCCTCCTTCTGAGCACTACCAGTTCAAACAGGGAAAGCACAATGATTATAAAGGCCAGAATCACTCCCATCGTTGTTCCGTAGGCTGCACGGTAAAACTCGAAGGATTCTCTGTAGATCGTCAGAGAAAGGAGTTCACTCGCATTTCCAGGGCCGCCTCCTGTCAGCGCATAGATCAAGTCGAACTGCTTAAATGCGCCCTCCATGACAAGCACGATATTGATCGTAAAAGATGGAGCAATCAACGGAAAGGTAATATAGCGGAAATGTGCAAATCCGCTGGCACCATCCACAAGGGCCGCTTCCCGCACCTCGCGGTCGATATTCTGCAGGCCTGCAAGATAGATCACCATTGTATACCCTACGCCCTTCCACACGGAGACAAAAATCCCTGCAGCAAGCGCTGTCGCTTTGTTCCCCAGCAGGTTGTACTTCACCACTTCAATACCCAGCTTTCCGCCCAGCGTCGCAATTGGTTCAGTAAAAAGATAGCTCCAGATATATCCGACAATCAACGAGCTCAGTACGGTCGGAACAAAGATCAGTGTCCTCATCAGGTTTTTCGTCCTGAATTTCTGGTTTAGTGCAAGCGCCAGTGCCAACGCACAGACATTCTGAAGAATTGTCACCCAGAATGCAAAAATAAACGTATTTATAAGCGGCTTTAAGACCTTAAAATCGTGGATAAAAGTCTTATAATTTGTCAGTCCTATGAATTTGAAATTGGAACTAAGGCCATCCCAATCCGTGAAGCTGTAAAATACGCCCTCGAGCACAGGCCATGTAGAAAAGACCAGGTACAAGATCAGCATCGGCAAAAACATGATCGCATACTGAACATAATTTTTCATAGATTCAGATGCGCCTTTCCTTTTTTGCTTCAAGTAAAAGCCCCCTTCCCCGATAGCACGGAACTATGCCCGTGAAAGCATAGTTCCGTTATCCTTCTTACTGTCCCATACTCTTTCTCTGCGTTTCAAACTCTGTCAGGAAATCCGGATCCGCATCCAGCAGTCGCTGATGCTCCTTTTCAAGATTTGCAAGCGTTGTTTCAAGATCCGTACCGCCAATCCACTCCTGAACGATTGTCTTCATGATTTCTTTAATGCCTGGAACCCACTCTCTCTCTGAAAATCCGACATATTTTCCTTCCTCAATCAGAGGCAGCTGATCCTGAATAGATGCATCCACATAGCTTGTATCCGCACCCTTCACCGATGCCACTGTATTTCTCGCCTCGGCAAGCAGACTGTTATTCTCCGGCTGGAACAGATACTTATAGACATCTTTTGCAATCTCCGGATGCTCCGTCCCCGACCAGATCGAAATCGCGCTGTCAAAATCTGCAATCGTCTCGTAATCCTCCTCATTCTCATACAGCGGGAACGGGATGTACTTCAGCTTTCCTTCCAGCTCCGGGTTCATCTCCTGTAACTTATTAATCACACTTGCACTATTTACATAGAAAGCACCTTCTTCTCTTGCAAACCGGGTCTGCGCATTGTCCTGATCCAGGCCAAGGCAATCCGGGCTCACATAGTCGAGCAGCGTGTCATACGTCTCAAACAGAGAACGCCATTCCTCGCCATCCCAGCTCTTTTCACCTGTGCAGCACTGCCAGTAGAAATCCGGGTTCTGGCCCGAAACGATCTGATGCAGGTAGCAGAATACAAAGCCTGTCGCCCCGGAACCATCCTTGCCCGGTACGATAAACGGATACTCTACACCGCTCTCTCTGATCTTATCCAGTGCAGAGAGGAACTGCTCAAAGGTCTTCGGCGTCTCCGTCACACCTGCTGCCTCACCGAGCTCCGTATTGTAAATCAATCCCCACATCGCAAACTCTACCGGATATGCATAATCCTCGCCATCATACACGTTGACTGGCTTTTTAATATCCTGCACCATATCACGGATCCCTGTATCCGTCACCGGGAGCAGATTGCCGCTTCTCGCATACGCATTAATCTGTGAGCCCCACTGATACATGAAAAGATCCGGTGCATCATCCGCTGCAAATTTTGATGCCATCGCAGAAAAGAAGTCTGCTACTCCGCCAGGAAGCACCGTAACCTCGACAGTTACATTCGGATGCTCTGCGGTATAATTCGAAAATATTGTGTTCAGTGCCGGTACGACCTCCGCTGCACCAGTTGCAAACTGAAGGGTAACATTTTCCTCCTCCGCTCTCACTGCCATACCTGTGCCCGCAAGCGAAGCAACTGTCATCAAACCGGTAAGTGCCAATGCCATTAACCTCTTTTTCATCTGTAATTCCTCCTTTACTCATCTTCTAACAGAGCCCATGCTCTGTTGATCACACGCTTTGTCCCCGCCAGTACCAGATCTCCGTCCTCTCCTGTCCAGGGTTTTACTTCCAGTGAAAGTACGTACGGCTCCTGCGCTCTGAAAAATCCTTCTTCCTTCAATACTCGGAAAAAGTCAAGCAGCTGCTCCGTATCATTTGCACTTTCCGGAAATCCGAATCGCGGATGCTGATCGCCATACGCCTCGTGTCCCTTCTCCACCACCGCATTCCCAATATGAAAATGAGTAATGTACGGTCGCAACGTCTGAAGCACAAACCGGGATGTCTCATAGGTCATTGGAAAATGCGACAAATCCACAATCAAGCCGAAGTTATTGCAGTAGGTACGTATATCTGCCGCAAATTTCGCTGCATATGGGGCCGGACCAATCAACGCTGCTTTATCCATGTCAAAGTCAAACACCTCAAGTTCCACAACCATTCCCTTTGCGGCTGCATATTCGCATACCGCTCTTGTCGTTCGAAACAGCTGCGCATACGCCTGCTCTTTTGTCTGTTCTTCCCATTTTCCGGCCAGAAAAGCAATGCCTTTCGCTCCAAGATATTCTGCCTCGTCTACTGCTTCAAGCAGTGTCTTCTCAGCCTTCTTTCGCTCCTCCTCCTCAAGCGCATTCGGATTCAGCTTCGACCCGAGAAGTCTCGGCTGTGCTCCATAGCATACCCTCATGTGTGCCTGTTCAAACATCTCTTTGGCTCTTTTTCGCACCTCATCATCCTGAAACTGTGTCACTTCTAATACATCAAAATAGTCATCACAAGCAATCGCCTTAATCGAATCCAGCACCTCATAATCTGCTGGTGGATGGCTCATCCACTGGATCGTTCCAATCTGAAAATACTTGTGAATCGATTCCTTCATTCTGATCCCCCTTTTTCACAGTTTCCCGTGTTAGTTTTTGCTGCATCCCTGCATGCCTAAACATCGCCTCCTTTGTGTTTCATTATTCAAAACCATGTTTCATTTATGATTGTATTATAGTCGATCTGTTTCAATATGTCAACCTATATTTTAAAATATAACAAAAATGCCAAAAATGCCGCAACATTTTTGGCTGTTTTCCATATATTAAATTTTGATAAGTCGCATCTATTTGGATATTACAGATATGCTTTTAGAATTGATCTCCTTGATCTTATTCGAATACCCGATAGCCCATTTTATGTGAAATTTCCATTGCAATCGTACTAAAGCTTCCCAGCTTTGGCGCAAGAACTTCGTCTGTCATACGATTCTCCGGCCCGGTTACACTAATTCCCGCAATCACTTTTCCCTTGTCATTATAAATCGGAAACGCAACGCATCTTGCGCCCAGCTCTCGCTCCTGCTCATCATACGCATATCCGCGCTTTCTGATTTTTTCCAGCTCTGCCTTCAGCTCTTCTTTAGTTGTCAGTGTGTTTTCCGTATACTTTGTCAATCCTTTGGTGCGGATCAGCCGATCAAGATCCCCCTCCGAATAATTCAGCAGTAAGATCTTTCCATTTCCCGTGCAATGCATAGGAGCCGCATTCCCTACCTTCTGCACTGTCACAAGAGACTGACTGCTCCCACGGATCACTTCTATGTACACAGACATCATTTTATCCTCTACGGCAATATTTACAGATTCACCAAAAATTTTGGCTAGCTGCTGCAGATAAGGCCTCGCGATCTCTCTTAGTTCTGTGTGCAGATTCACTTTATTCGCCAGCGCGCAGATCTTATACGTCGCAGCATATTTGCTTGTCTCCGGATCCTGATCAATATAGCCTGCATTCACCAGCGTCTTCAGAAACCGCAGCGCCGTGCTCTTATTCATCCCGAGCTCCCCCGCAACATCCTGCAGCCGCTGCGGTTCCCCCTTTAAAATAATAAACTCCAGCACATTCAGCAGTTTCTCTCCGGACTGGTTGCCGGGTGTCTTTTGTCGCATTCCTTCGTCCAATGTTCTAATCCTCCGTAACTG
>JAETSN010000015.1 GCA_021769625.1 [Clostridium] symbiosum
AGTCCGGTGTCTTACCGGAAAGTGCTTCCTCCAGATTTTTCAGCCAGATATCCGTAAAGCTGGCATCTACCGTATCAAATACGGCGGTTTTTTCATCACAGACCACATAAGAATTATACGCCATGCCGTTCGGCACATCGTACTGGCCCTCAAATAAGTCGATCTCATGGTCGTTTACGCCAAGATATTTGATATCATTTGTGATAACCATAATAAATATCTCCTTTCTGCGGAATGTTGTTTATATTTTAAATATTCAATTTATTTTAGCATAAGAAGGCGGGATTGGCTATCCCGGGAGGACGAAAATTTTCATGCTTGCCAAGTGCTTTCAAATGTGATATGATTAGTTCTGTTGCAGGAAACTTTGTTTTCTCTCAGGAATAGCCGGCGTGTCGGAATGGCAGACGAGGCAGACTCAAAATCTGTTGTGGGCAACCACGTGCGGGTTCAAGTCCCGCTGCCGGCAGTAATAAGTGTTTATAGAGCTGTTTCGTTGTTTCTGATATTTCAAACGTTCCATTTTATATCAATTCTTTTGCATATATTAAATTGATTTTCAGAGGGTCAGTAATTTCATATTTTTTTAGGGGATTCAGGTAAAAAGGAGAGTTTTTTATAACGATAGAGTGTTTTTTGAAGCTGTGTATACAAAGTGATTTTGTTGTTTTCAGTACTTTTTCAAATTGCACAAATGAAAGGAGAAGGGATATGCGGTACAGAACATTAGGAAAAACAGGACTTAAAGTGAGTGAGATCGGTCTGGGGGCAGAGTGGCTGGAGCGGCATAACACGGAAGAAGTGCGGGAGGTGATCGATACCTGTGAAAAGGAAGGGATCAATATACTGGACTGCTGGATGTCCGAGCCGAATGTGCGCTCCAACATCGGCCTTGCGCTGAAAGGGAGAAGAGAGAAGTGGATCATCCAGGGGCACATCGGTTCCACCTGGCAGAACGGCCAGTATGTGAAGACAAGGGAGCTTGATCAGGTGAAACCCGCTTTTGAAGATCTGCTCACGCGGCTGCAGACGGATCACGTCGATCTGGGCATGATCCACTTTGTGGATGATCCGGAGGAGTTTACGAGGGTGACTGCCGGCGAGTTTATGGACTATGTGCGGCAGTTAAAGAAGGAGGGAAAGATCCGGCATTTTGGCATCAGTTCCCACAATCCGGAGGTGGCGAAGATGGCGGCGCTGCAGGGGGAGATAGAGATGATCCTGTTCAGCATCAATCCCGCCTTTGACATGATGCCGGCGGTGCGGGATATCGATCAGTATTTTGCGGATACATACGATGAGAAGCTGGGCGGTATCGCGCCGATCAGGGAGGAGCTGTATAAGATCTGTGAGCAGCAGAATGTGGGCATTACGGTCATGAAGGGATACGCGGGCGGCCGCCTGTTCGACGCGAAAACGTCGCCTTTCGGCGTGGCGCTGACCCCGGTACAGTGCCTGCATTACGCGCTGACAAGGCCTGCCGTGGCGAGCGTTCTTGCCGGGTATGATACGCCGGCGCATGTCTACGCGGCAACGGCTTACGAGACGGCGACGGATGCGGAGAAAGATTATGCCAGTGTGCTGGCGGCGGCGCCGCAGCACGCTTTCTCCACCGGGCAGTGCACTTACTGCGGCCACTGCGCGCCCTGTCCGAAAAAGATCGATATCGCGATGGTAAACAAATTATATGATCTGGCGACGATGCAGGAGGAGGTGCCGGCGACGGTGCGGGCGCACTATCAGGATCTGAAGGCGAACGCCTCAGACTGCATCGGCTGTAAGAGCTGCGAGAGCAGATGTCCGTTTCATGTGCCTGTTGCGGAGCGGATGGAGAGGACGAGAGAGCTCTTCGGATGACAACAAAAGTAAGGTATTTAATAAGAACTCAGAAAGCGCTTGCTGAAACGGCGGGCGCTTTTTTGTTGACAGGAGTGTCTAACAGTGTTAGACTAGACTTGTCTAATGATATTAGACATATAGAAAACGAAGCAGGCAGTTCGTGCGGATATGGCATCAGGCTGATTGCCTGCGGGAATAGAAAAAGCAAGAAGTATAAATTACGAAGAAAGAGAAGGAGAAGGCGATGCATCCGTACAAGCTCGGAGAGATGGAACAGAAATTCGCGGATCTGATATGGGAGAGGGCGCCTGTTGCGAGCAGGGAGCTGGCGCGGCTGTGCGAGAATGCTTTTGCGTGGAAAAGGACGACGACTTACACGATGTTAAAACGGCTCTGCCAGAGAAGTATTTTTGTCAATGAGAACGGGACCGTGAGGGCATGCATGACAAAGGAAGAATTTCAGGCGGCGCAGGGCGAGGCATTTTTAGAGGAAAACTTTGACGGTTCCCTGCCGGTCTTTTTGGCGGCTTTTTCCCGCAGGAGGAAATTGAGCGGCAGGGAGGTAGATGAGCTGAAAAAATTGATCGAGGCGTATGAGGAGGAGCAGGATGGCGATACAGATATTTGAAGAAAATCTGGTAAAGATATTTATCCTTGTGCTGAATATGACGCTCACCGGTTCCGTGGCCATTCTGGCGGTGCTTCTCGCAAGAATCCTTTTCAAGAAGGCGCCCAGGATATTTTCCTATGCGCTCTGGGCGGTGGTGCTTTTCAGGCTGCTGAGCCCTGTGTCTTTTTCCCTGCCGGTTTCCCTTCTCGGGGCGCTGCAGAATGAACCGGCGAGGGGAGGGCGGATGGAATATATCGCGGAGGATATCGGCTATATGGAGAAACCGGAGGTCCGTCTTCCCACGCCGGGGATTAGCGAGGCGGTGAGCCGATCGCTGCCCCTTGGGGACCGGACAGCTTCTGTCAATCCGATGCAGGTTTATATGATCGTTGGCGCCTATATCTGGCTGCTCGGTATTTTGAGCATGGCCATCTACAGTGCGATCTCCCTGCGGAGACTGCAGAGGAGGCTGAAGGAGGCGGTCTTTGAAAAGGAAAATATTTACCGGATAAAAGGAGCGGGTTCCCCCTTTGTGTACGGGCTGCTCCATCCCCGGATCTATCTGCCGGAAAAGATATCGGCGGAGGAAGAACGGTATATCCTGCTCCATGAACAGATCCACATTCAGAGGGGCGATGCGGCTTTCCGCCTGCTCGCCTATCTGGCACTGTGGCTGCACTGGTTCAATCCCCTTGTCTGGGGGGCGTTTGCCTTGAGCGGGCGGGATATGGAGATGTCCTGCGATGAGGCGGTGATCCGCAGGATGGGGAGCGGTGTGAAAAAAGAATATTCTGCCTCCCTGCTGAACGCGGCTTCCGGGAAGCAGATCGTAAAGGGGATCCCTCTGGCTTTCGGGGAGAGCGATACGGGAAGCCGGATCAAAAACGTACTGCGCTATCAAAAACCGGCGGCGCTGCTCGTGGGCGGCGGGACGGTCCTCAGTGTGATACTGGCGCTGATTCTTCTCGCCAATCCGGCGAAGGCAAAGGAAAACGGGAATGTATTCTACGGTGTGGCGACGGAAGCTGCGGGGGAGGACGGCGCGCCGGAAACCGTGGTGCGCATGCCGCGGTTCGGGGATGTGCCTGCCCCTGCGGAGGCGATGCGGGAGGAGGAGGGGGCTGTCCTGTATGCGGATAGCCGTTCCGTGGATACTGGGAGCGAAATATTTTCCTTGTCCCCGGAGCGGCTTCGGAATCGGGAACTTTTGGACGGGATGTATGTGGTGTATGTGCGTTCCATCTCCCGCAGCGCCCGGGGCTTTGATCTGTACGTGACGGATGCGGAGACGGAGGATCTGCCGCTGTTTCCGTTTGCGGAGGACTGCGAATTTCGGGTGAACTGGGAGACGGATAGGGTATCCTATTCCCCTGTCAGTTTTGACAAATTTGCGGATCTGGTCACACAGTCGGTGCGGGTCATCAATCCCCCGGTTTACTGCGAGGTTGTAGATAGCCAGATCGTGCGCGCGGATCTCGAGAGCGGCTATTATCTGGAAGGGTTTACCTATGCGATGCCGACGGGGAGCGGTTGGGAACTGTACGCGGAGAATGCGGCGGATACTCTTTCCATAACGGAGGAGGAAGTGCTGGAGCAATACTATACGGTTGCCGGGACACAGACGGCGGATATCAGTGACGCGGCGGGAGCGGAACAGATCGAGATCTATACCGGCAATATCGGGGACGGTGAGAGCGGTGTGGTATTTTTCAGGGACGCGGAAGGAAAGGTTCTCGGGACGGAGTTTGCCCATCAGGCAAGGGCAGGCTGGAACAATATCTACATCGGGGAAGCGGAAGGAATGGGTTATATTCTGACAGTGCATATCGAGGACAGGGATACCTACGGGAACTACGGCTATCAAGTATACCGGCTGGGAGAAGCCGGAGAGATCCGGCAGATCGCGGGGAGCAGTTTTGATTTCGGGGATTCCTATCGGTATGATGACGAGATGTTCCGGTCCTGGGCGGATAACCTCGCCTACTATTTGGAGAACAGTTATCTGGTGTTGAGCTCCCAGGACGGGGAGATCCGCACGGAAAGGGTTTCGGAGGCGGACAGGTATAACTATGAGACATTGAAGAGGGAGCTGTAGGAAAAACGGATATGGCTCCCTTCTTACAGTGTTGCCTCGAACGCCTCATAGGGTATCGTGATCAGGTAAGAACCGGAGGCATAGCACCCGATATCATAGGGCGCAAAATACAGCGTATAGCCGTCCTCGGAGAGGGAAAAGCGGGAGATGTCCAGAAGCATTTGGGAATCGAACTCCCACTCCGCCATTTTTTCCACATAGGGCATGCCCGTATCCAGAATGGCGGCGGAATTTCCGACAAAATCCTCGAAGGAAAGCCGTTTGCCGGTGCGCCTGTCAAAGACATAATAATCAGACCAGTAATAGCCGTGCGCCGCATAGGCGTAATACTGGTAATAATCACAGCAAAAAGAGATCGTATCGTCGTCCATGTAATCCACACTGACATAGAGGGAGAAATCGTAGAAGGAAGCATAGTCGAAACCTTCGTAGAAATCGGGATCTTCCTCCAACGCTTCCAACTCCTCCGAGATCAGGCCATCCACGTAGGCTTCAAAGTCTGTATACACTTCCGTGAGGGTCTGGTTGATAGCGCTGTCGGCTGCGGTCTGTTCTTCCAGAAACAGTTTTCTGACAGAGAAGGAGGCCGAACTTCCCTCTCCGATCGGTGTCTCCTCCTCCCTTTTTTCATCAAAGACTGCGGCGGGGGAAGATGCGGGATAGCGCGGGAAAGTATCTATTTCCCGGGGAGCGGCCTTTCCCTGAAGGGGAAGCTTCATCAGGTGCTGAAAGACAGCATCCGCTTCATAATAGTAAAGATGGCCTCCCAGAACGCAGCTGTTGTTTCTGATCTGCATATCGTAACTGTTCTCGTAGGATCGGGGAGAATCGGCAGTCAGGGTTTCCACGGAACCGTCCGGCAGGATGCGGAAGATATGAAACCGGTAAAGTGTTTCACCGGAAGCGGGATCTTCCTCCGGAACGTTGGCACAGAAGTAAAACCCCTCTTCTGACGGGGAAACGGTGAGATAGGACAGGGATTCCGGCAGTGCTTCGTCCAGTACGACAGTGGTTTGATCATCGAGATGGAACAGAGAAACCGCGGCATCCGCATTGTAAGAATACAGGAAAACCAGATCACCGGAAAAAGCAAAATGATAATAGTCGGCGATACGGATCCGGAGACTTTCCTTTGCACCGCTTACAGGGTTCATGCGGTACAAGGTTTGGGCGGAATCCTGCATAAAAATATAGCCGTAGTTGCGCATGGTATAAGGTAAAGTCAGAAAGTCCCTGTCAAAGACCGGGGAAAACCGCCTCGGCAGGGCGCCGTATAGGGTTTCGGATTCGTCCACTTCACTGACACTGCCGTCATTTTCCAGCCGGAAGTAGAGATTGGCGGTTTTTGTCACATAATCCCCGTTTTCATAGCCTGAAGTATAGCATATCAGATAGAGAATATCGTCATAGATATCGATTGTATAATGGTTATAGTCGCGCATGGTCCCGGAGTTGACGATATCTTTCTGCAGGAGCGTCAGGCTTTTGCCGTCCTTTCCCATACGCCAGAGGGAAGTGTCCCTGTCATCCAGGGAATCAAAGCCGGTTCTTTCAACAAAGTAGATATCATTTTTGTGAAGACAGAAGTTCACCATATGTGTGGAGGCCGTCTGATAGAGAAGGGCGGCCTCTTCGGTATCTTCATCGAACCGGATCAGCCTGCCGTTATGATAACTGTAGAGGCAGTTCCCGTCCCGCTGCATGGATTTTCCGGTGTCGTCGATAAAGGGGGCGGTTTTCGGGAAGATGTAGTCTGTCTCTGCGGAGATTTCCTGCGGGGCAGCATGGGAGAAGGGGGCGGGAGATGCCGCGTCAGCGCCTGCCTCTTCCGCGCCGGACGTTTTTTCGCCGGAACCCTCGGCATCAGAATTTTCTTCGCTGCCTTCCACGCCGTTTGCTGGAGGAAGATCCGGAGTTTTTCTGCCGCATCCTGTCAACGGAAATACAAACAGAATGAATAAAAAGAAGCTTATAAATATCGTAAATATGCGCTTTTTCATAATAAATTTCATCTTTCTTGTGTCAATGGATAAAAAATCATGGAATATTTTTAATAATATTTCACAAAAAATGATTTTTTTAAATATTAACTTACAAAACGGCAAAAAATCTGTTAAAATAAATATAACAGAACTGGAAGGCGGTGACAATCAAATTCGTCCACTTTCGCAGAAAGACGGACGGGTTTTTCTCTGATGGGGAAAGGCGGAAAAAATGTTTAAAGTGGGTGATTATGTAGTATACGGGAACGCAGGGGTATGCAGAGTGGAGGATATCGGTCCTTTATCGATCGGCAGCAAAGATAAGGATTACTATACACTGGTTCCGGTATACGGGAGAAACAGCAGACTTTATACGGTGGTTGACAGCGACAAAGTGGTGATTCGTCCGATCATGACGAAAGAGGAGAGCGATGCGCTGATCAATGAGATGGAAGAGATCGATACGCTTTGGATCGGGGATGAAAAGAGGCGGGAGGAGATTTATAAAGAGACGATGAGGACCTGTGACTGTAAAGCGTGGGTACAGATCATCAAAACGCTTTATCTGCGAAAGATGGATCGTCTGTCAAAGGGGAAGAAAGTGACCAGCAGCGATGAGAGATATCTGCATATGGCGGAGGATAACCTGTACGGGGAACTGGCATTTTCCCTGGAGATGCCGAAAGAAAAGGTGGGGGAATTCATTACAGAAAGAATCAGGGCGAAGCGTGAGGCGCTGGGCGTTTAAAACATAAAAAGACAGGCAAGTGCATAGACTGGTAAAAAAGCCAAGAAAAAAGGCGGTGTAAATCTGGTGTTTACATCGCTCTTTTATATGTGGATGTTGATTGACAGAAAAAAAGGGGAAGGATTAAAATAAAAAAATGAAAATGGAATGCAATAAAACGGTTTGTCTCTGCATTAACTATGTGAAGGGAGCAGAACAGTAACATGGTCAGCCAGACATCGATGGAGAAAATAAAAGCGGACTGCGATCCGGAGGCAGTGGAACAGTGCCTTTTCAGGATCAGGGAACAGGACTCTGAAGCGCTGGAGGAATTTTATTACAGGACAAGTGCGTCCGTGTACGGGTTTGCCCTGTCGGTCTTGAAAAATGCACAGGATGCGGAAGATGTGATGCACGATCTGTATCTGCTGGTATGGTCGGGGGCAGGAAAGTACCGTGCTGCGGGAAAGCCGATGGCGTGGGTCCTGACGATCACAAGAAACCTGTGTCTGCAGAAACTGCGTGAATATCGGAAGAGATCAGATATTCCGCAGGAAGACTGGGAGACATATATCGGTGACAACAGTAAGATGTCGCCGGAGGATAAGCTGATCCTGGCCGAATGCCTGAAACATTTATCGGATGAGGAGAGGCAGGTCGTCGTGCTCTATGCCGTGTCGGGTTTTAAACACAGGGAGATCGCAAAACTTCTGGAGATGCCCCTTTCAACGGTTCTTTCAAAATATAACAGGGCGATGAAAAAACTGCGGAAATTTATGGAGGAGAACAATGGGAAATAGAGATATTGACGGAAATGCAAAGATAAAACAGGCATTCGCAAGCGCCGTTCCTGATATCTGTGATGTGATCCTCTCCGACTGTGAAAAAGAGAAAGGTAAGGTGATCGTGATGGCAGAGACAAAGAAAAAGAGAAATGCTGTAAAATATATGATGGCGGCGGCAAGCCTGTTTGTCCTGATCGGGGCAGGCGCTTTGTTGTTAAATATCTATCAGGTGAATTACGCCGTGGATTCCATCATATCTCTGGATGTGAACCCGAGTATTCAAATTACGGTGAACGAAAAGGAGAGGGTGCTGGATGTTGCGGCGCTGAACAAAGACGGAGAGATCGTGATCGGAGATATGGATTTTTCGGGGAGCGATATCGATGTGACGGTCAATGCCCTGATCGGTTCCATGCTGCGGAACGGCTATCTGAATGAACTTGCAAATTCCATCCTGATCAGTGTGGATAACAGCGATCCGGCGAAGGGAAGCCTGCTGCAGGAAAAGCTGACGGAGGAAGTGAACCAGCTGCTGGAGGCGGACGGATTTTTCGGTGCGGTGCTGGGGCAGACTATCACCGACAACAATACATTGAAACAACAGGCGGATCAGTATGGTATTTCCACCGGAAAAGCGCAGCTTATCGAACAAATTCTGAACAGTACGGAAGGACATACTTTTGAGGAACTGGCGCCTCTCTCCATCAATGAGCTGAATCTGATCATCGCATCCGGGGCAGCGGATATGGAGAAAGTTTCGACTTTTGGCAATGCCAGTGACAAAGCGTATATCGGAGAGGAAAAGGCGAAGGAGATCGCTTATGCCCATGCAAAAGTCACGGCGCAGGATATTGCTTTTTGCGAAGTGGATATGGATGTGGAAAAGGGCGTCATGGTCTACGAGCTGGATTTTAAGTGTAACGGTTATGAATATGAGTATGACATTGACGCCCGGACCGGGGATATCGTGAAAAACAAGAAAGAGATCGACGACGATATGCCTGTGGGAACACAGACGCCGGCGGATGGAACAACGCAGACTGGAACCGGAAATGGGGTGCCGTCAGGGGGAACAACATCGCCTTCAAATGATCAGGGAACTTCCCAGGGCGGAAACAGCGGAGCATCTTCCGCGGTTATCACATCGGAACGGGCGAAGGAGATCGCTTTAAACCATGCGGGCCTGACGGCGGATGCAGTCTATTTCGAAAAAGCGGAGCTGGATTACGATAATGGCATACAGATCTACGAACTGGAATTTAAGAGCAGCGGCTATGAATATGAGTATGATATCAATGCCCAAACCGGCGATATCGTGAAAAATAAGAAAGAGGCCGATGATGATATGCCGGGAAACGCGCAGACGCCTTCTGGTGGAATATACTATCATCACCCGGAGCAGAATCACGGGGAGGATCACCATGATGCCTTCGTGCCGGCAGGGAACGACGGAACGGTTTCGGGGACTATCACGCTGGAACAGGCGAAAGAGATCGCCCTAAACCATGCAGGCCTGACGGCGGATGCGGTCTATTTTGAAAAGGCAAAGCTGGATCAGGATGGCGGCATGCAGATCTATGAAGTGGAATTTAAAAGCGGCAATGCGGAGTATGAATATGAGATCGACGCGGTGACAGGCGCCGTTCGGGATTACGAGTGGGATTACGATTAAGGTGATATGATTTAATTTTTATAGCGGGCATACCGGAAAAGAATATCCGGTGTGCCCGCTGTTTTACGCGGATGAACACTTTACGAGCCGGATATTTCATGATAAAATAAGGGTTAAACAGTAATAAATGCCAGAAGGAGGTAGAAACGGGTATGGCTTATATTGACAATATAAAGGAGAAGGCGAGGAAGGACAAAAAAACGATCGTCCTGCCGGAGTCAAACGACAAGAGAACATTGATCGCTGCGTCCCATATCCTTGAGGAGGGGATTGCCGACATCATTATGGTGGGGGATGAGGAAAAGATCATGGACGGCGCCGGCTGGCTGGAGATCGAACTGGACGGCGTCACGGTGGTGAATCCCGAAAAGTGTGAGAAGTTTGACGAGTATGTGAATCTGCTGTATGAGACCAGAAAATCAAAGGGGATGACGATAGAAAAAGCGACGGAGATCCTGAAAAACGATTATCTGACCTTCGGCGTGATCATGGTGAAGGCGAACGATGCGGACGGTATGGTGGCGGGGGCATGCCATGCGACGGCTGATACGCTGCGCCCTTCCCTGCAGATCTTAAAGACGGCGCCCGGCGTCAAGCTGGTGTCAGGATTTTTCATCATGGATGTGCCGAACTGCGCTTACGGCGACGGCGGGACGTTCCTGTTTGCGGACTGCGGCTTAAATCAGGACCCGACAGCGGAAGAACTGGCGGCGATCGCGGATTCCTCCGCGAGAAGTTTTCAGAACCTGGTAGGCAGCAAGCCGATCATCGCGATGTTGTCCCACTCCACAAAGGGCAGCGCCAGGCACGCGCTGGTGGACAAGGTTGTGGAAGCAACGAAGATCGCCCACGAGCAGTATCCGAACCTGACACTGGACGGCGAACTGCAGCTTGACGCGGCGCTGGATGCCAAGGTGGCAAAGACGAAAGGGGCGCTCAGCGATGTGACGGGCAAGGCAAATGTTCTGATCTTCCCGAATCTGGACTGCGGCAATATCGGCTACAAACTGGTGCAGAGGCTGGCGAAGGCTGAAGCCTACGGTCCCATGCTGCAGGGTATCGCAAAACCGGTGAATGACCTCTCCAGAGGTTGTTCCTGGGAGGATATCGTGGGCGTTGTGGCACTGACGGCGGTGCAGGCGCAGATCATGTAGTGGTCGCAAAGAAAAAACAAGCGGCTGCGGAGCAGACATTTGTTTTTCTGGACCGCTAACGAGCAAACGTCCGATGAAATCGGACAGTGAGTGCGTAAGCGTGGGTTTGCGAGTATGAAGAATCGCGTAAAGAAAAAAATAGGAATCGAGGTATGAGACAATGAAAATATTAGTGATAAACTGCGGCAGTTCTTCTTTAAAGTTTCAGTTGATCGACTCTGAGACGGAGGCTGTGATCGCGAAGGGGTTATGTGAGAGGATCGGTATGGACGGGAGCCAGCTTATTTATACGTCCGCAGGCGGTGAAAAGCAGGTGACGGTTTCCCCTATGGAAGATCATAAAAAGGCTGTCAGCCTTGTGATCGGCGCGCTGACAGACGAAAAAACAGGTGTGCTTTCCTCTCTTTCCGAGATCGACGCGGTGGGGCACAGGCTGGTACACGGCGGGGAGAAATTTGCTTCCTCCACGTTGATCAACGAGGAAGTGATCGCGGCGATCACGGAGTGCAACGATCTTGCGCCGTTACATAATCCGGCGAATCTGATTGGTATCCGCGCCTGTCAGGAGCTGATGCCGGGCGTGCCGCAGGCGGGTGTGTTTGATACAGCGTTCCACCAGACCATGCCGGAGGAGGCTTATCTGTACGGCATCCCTTATGAATATTATGAGAAGTACAGGATCAGGAGGTACGGTTTCCACGGGACAAGCCATTCTTATGTATCGAAGAGGGCGGCGGATATGCTGGGGAAAGCCTATGAGGATGTAAAGGTGATCGTCTGCCATCTGGGCAACGGGGCATCTGTATCAGCAGTGAAAAACGGAAAGTGTGTGGACACTTCCATGGGCCTCACGCCGCTCGAGGGGTTGATCATGGGAACAAGATCCGGCGATATCGATCCGGCGATCATTGAGTTCCTTGCCCACAAAGAAGGGATGAGCATCGATGAGATCATGTCGATCCTGAATAAGAAGTCCGGGATGTACGGGCTTTCCGGCTATCTTTCTTCCGATTCGAGAGACCTGCATGCGGCCTGTGAAGAAGGAAAACCGGAAGGGATCAGGACTGTGAAAGCATTCTGCTACAGGGTGGCAAAATATATCGGCGCGTATACGGCGGCTATGAACGGTGTGGATGCGGTCTGCTTCACCGCAGGTATCGGCGAGAATTCCCCGGAGACGAGGGAGGCTGTCTGTGAATACCTTGGGTATCTGGGAATCTCGATAGATAAGGAGCAGAATAAGAAGCGCGGTGAGGATGTAGTGATCTCCACTGCGGACAGCAAAGTGAAAGTTATGGTGATACCGACAAACGAAGAGCTGGCGATCGCAAGGGAGACGGCGGCGCTGGTGTAAAGAGGATTGGATTAATGCCGATTTTGCAAGATTTTGGTAAGAAATGTGTTGACAAAATATTGCACAGTGGGTATAATGATTGGGTGCGTGAATAGGAGCTTTCTATGTTGGTGAATTTGACGGAACTGTTTGCTTCGCAGGCGGGACATAAGGAAACAAAAGAGATTATGTCTGAGCTGGAGGTATTCAGGAGCGGTACGGAAAGTTTTCGGATACTGCGGAAAACACCTGTAACCTTTGTGTTTACGAATCTTGCCCCGGGCAGGGTGCGTGTGGAAGGGGAGGCGGAAGTTGTGCTGAACATGCAGTGCAGCAGATGCCTGAAGGATGTGGAGCAGGAGATACAGCTTTCCTTTACAGTGGATGTGGTATCGCCTGAGGTTCCGCTCGAGGAGGCTGATGACCAGACTTTTATGGAAGGATATCAGCTGAATGTGGAAAGCCTGCTGAGTAACGAAATATTGATGAGCCTGCCGACCAAGGTTTTATGCAGACCGGACTGCAAAGGAATTTGCAGGGTGTGCGGAAAGGATCTGAACTTGGGAGAATGTGGATGCGATACCTTCGTTCCGGACCCCAGGATGGCGGCGATAAAGGATATCTTTAACGCGAATAAGGAGGTGTAACGTATGTCTATTTGTCCCAAGAATAAATCTTCCCGTTCGAGAAGAGACAAGAGGAGAGCAAACTGGAAGATGACTGCTCCGACTCTGGTAAAATGCAGCAAGTGCGGCGCGCTGATGGTGCCCCACAGAGTATGCAAGAACTGCGGTTCTTACAATAAGCGGGAAATCGTAAATGTAGAAGCGTAAGATGATGTAAAATGAAATGAGAGCTTTCCGGTGGACGGGAGGCTCTCTTTTATTTTGCATTGAATGGATCCTCATATATCGATATTGGCCGCCAGTTTGATCTGAATGTCAGTGAACAGGCGGTTTTTGGCGGGGGAACGGCCTTCGACCAGATAGTCGAACAATACGGACATGGCCATTCGGCCCTGCCGCACAGGCTGTTGGCAGATCGTGGCGGAGATGATCCCTTCCCGTACCAAATCTCTGGTAGTGGGGATATCATCAAAAGAAATTGTCTGGATGTGACGGCCTGACTCTGCCAATTCGCTTTTGATGGCATTGCCGGCTCCGTAGACGCCGCCCGCGACCAGAAACAGGGCATCGATCTGCGGATATTTTTGCAGCATGACTCTGGTCACATAATAAGCTTCCATCTCGTTATCCCGGCTTTCCGCAATATCTATAATCTGCATGCCGGGATAGTGGCTGATATACTGTCGGAATCCATTGACGCGGTCCGCATGCGACCTTGCCTTGGAAAAACCGGTGACAATGCCGATATTGCATTTCCCGCCGGTAAACAGCCGCATCAGATTGGCGGCTGTCTGTCCGCACATATAAAAATCATTTCCGACATAGCAGAAGAGAGGCTCAAACCCCGGAATGTCCGTGTTGACGGTGACAACGGGAATGCCGTTCTCGTTTAAGGAAACCAGCCTGTTGTAAACTGTTTCGTCAATCGTGGGCTGGATCACCAACGCGCAGATCCCCTCCGACAAAAGGGAGTCGATCTGCTTAAGCTGCTGTTCTGCCTCAAATGGAACACTTCTTAAGAGTACGCCTATCCCGTATTGCTTAAATTCTTCTGCTTTCTGCAGGATACCTTCATTGAGCTGATCAAAAAAAGCATTATCCGACTGGATGATGATGCAGCCGATCTTGAAATTTTTCTGCTGCGTTACCAGAGCCTGTCCGGCAAGATTCGGGCGATAGCCGTATTCTTCCAGAAGAGCCTGTACGCGCTGTCTGGTTTCTGGATTTACATCTTTGCAGTTATTGATTACGCGCCCGACAGTTGACCGGGAGACGCCTGCCAAACGGGCGATCATGCTTTGTGTCACGGAAGTCATGGTATAACTCCTTTCATTCAAATGATAGCATGTAAAACTGATAAAGTCAAAGCAGAAGAAAAACCAAAAAAATCAGGCACGAGACCGAAATAGATGCGTGAAAGATGAAAAAATAAACAGAAAAGGTAAAAAATTGAATAAAAATAGATGAAAAAAATTGTTGAATTTATACGAAATTAAGAAAAAAACAGAAAAGTACTTGAAAAAATCTATTTTTAGTGATTATATTTATATATGGTCACGTGACCGGTAAATAGAGCAGAAAGAAGAAAGGGGTATTGGATGTGAAAACGTGGAAGAGGATTATGCAGATAAAGGAGGCGCCGATTTTTCTTGTTTTGGTGTGCGGATGTATTGCGGTCGGTTTGCTGACTCCGTATTTTTTTTCGGTGAGCAACATTTTTAATGTTCTCAGACAGATATCGATCTACGCGATCCTTGCGGTAGGAGAAGCATTGATCATTATTACGGGTGAGATAGATCTCTCCATCGGCTATATGATGGGACTGTGCGGTGTGATCGCAGCACTGTGTGCAAAGGCGGGTATTCCGCCTGTATTGATTCTTTTGATCACGGTAGCTTTTGGCATCTGTATGTCCAGCATTTCCGGTGCGCTTATCACCAGATTCGGCATTAATTCTTTTATAGCGACGCTGGGGCTGCAGAACATCTGCCGCGGTATTTCCCTCTTGCTGACCGGAGGCATTTCCATTATGGTAAAAAATCCTATTACCGCACTGGGCAGCGGCTATTTCGGCCCTATGCCGCTTTGTTCTGTTATCATGCTGCTGGTGATAGCTGTATTTGCGCTTTTTGTCAAATATACGCAGCTTGGCAGAAATATTTTTGCGGTCGGAAGCAATTTTAATGCAGCCAGATTTTCCGGTGTTAACAGCAATGCGGTGAAACAGGCGGTTTTTGCTATTTCAGGGGCGTTGGTGGGACTGAGCGGTGTGATCTCCTATGGAACGCTGAAAGCTGCCGATCCGACAGCGGGAGCAGGTTTTGAACTTGATGCGGTGGCGGCGGTGGTCATTGGCGGCACAAGTATGGCAGGCGGCGAAGGAACGATCATCGGGGTGCTGATCGGCGCTGCGATCATGGGTGTTCTGAAAAATGCTTTTGTGCTTCTGCATATTTCTGCATACTGGCAGGTTGTGGTTCTCGGTATAGTGATCATTGCCGCAGTTTTTATTGACAGTGTCAAGAGACTGCGTGCTGATAAATAATAATAATACCTAAAAAGAAAGAGAGGAAATGTATGAAAAAGAAATTAGCGATGTTACTGACAATGGCACTTGTTTTCTCGCTTACAGCCTGTGGCAGTGAAAAGCCGGCGGAAGCGGAGAGTGAAGCGCCTGCTGTGGAGAGCGAAGCGTCTTCTGAGGCGGAGGCAAGTGAAGCACCGGCGGAGCCTGAAGAGCCGGCTGCCGAAGAGACACAGGGAACGGAAGAGGAAATCCCTTATGGGCATTTTACCGTGGAAAAAGTTTCGGAAGAACCGATCCGCCTTGCGTTTCTGACTTTCCAGTCTAATCCTTTCTTCCTGCAGATCAAGGAAGGACATGATGCTGTGGCGGAGTACCTGAAAGACTATAATTGTACGGTAGATTACATCAACATGGGTGAGGAGCTGACCAGCGAGAATGTTGTTGCAGGTATTGAGAACGCGATCACCATGGAATATGACGGAATTGCAGTCAATCCTGTATTTGACGGTACGAATGAAGTCATCGATAAAGCGGTTGATGCGGGTATCCCTGTTATCACATATGTTTCAGATGCAACGGTTCCCGGCAAGCGCTTCTGTAACGTCGGCCAGAATGCATACAGTGCAGGGCAGACAGCCGGTGAAGCTATTGCGGATTATACCGGCGGTGAAGGGAAGATCGCTGTGATCACCGGTGTGTTCGGCGCTGCCCAGCACGAAGACCGTATGAACGGCGCGCTGGATTATCTGAAGGAAAACTGTCCTGACATCGAAGTGGTAGGTACGGTTGAGAACAAAGACTCTGCTTCCACCGCATATTCCCAGACAATGGACTTTTTGACCGCCAATCCGGATCTGAAGGTTGTCTATGTGACAGCGGGCGGCACATACGGCGCAGCGCAGGCGATCCAGGAACTGGGAATGACAGGCAAGGTAGGTGTTGTGGGTTATGATCATACGCCGGAGAATATGGAATATGTTTATAGCGGCGAGATCGTGGCGGCCGTGTCCCAGGATCCCCAGGGACAGGCATGGGATGCGTTGACCATGCTGTACAATCACATTGTATCCGGCACGGAATACGAGGAACATTTTGCAACCGACAATATTGTCGTGACGCCTGAGACCGCAGTTGAGATGTACGGTGAATATGAAGGCTGATCACAGCAGATTTTTATAACAGACAACAGGAGGCTGGCAATGAAAGAATTGCTGATGGATGTACAGAATATATCTAAAAAATTTCCCGGTGTGCAGGCACTGAGAGATGTTTGTTTTCAGGTGTATGAGGGGGAGGTCCATGCCCTGGTAGGGGAGAACGGCGCCGGGAAATCAACGCTGATGAATATTTTGTCCGGCGTATATGAACAGACGGAGGGGAAACTGATCTGGATGGGGAAGGAAGTCCGGTTTAAAGATACCCGCGAGCCGAAAAATCTTGGTATCGCGATGATCCATCAGGAACTTTCTCTGGCCAGCCATCTGAGTGTGATGGAAAACATTTTCATGGGAAGACTCCCGAAAAAAAGAAACGGTCTGATCGATTATGATAAATTGAAAGCTGATACAGCCGAGGTCTTAAAGAGAGTGGGACTGGAGGAGGAACTGGCGTCTGTCAGGGTTGACAGACTGAGCGTTTCCAGACAGCAGATGGTGGAGATCGCAAGAGCGCTGTCTTTGGAGGCAAAGATGATCATCATGGACGAGCCGAGCTCGAGCCTGACGCAGAATGAAACACAGATACTGCTTGATCTGATCAGGGAGTTGCGGTCTCAGGGAGTGGCGATCATCTATATTTCACACCGGATGGATGAAGTCTTTGAGATATCAGAACGGATCACGATCCTGCGGGACGGATGTGTTGCCGGCAGCTGCATGGCCGGGGATATCACAGTCAACGAAGTCCTTTCCAAAATGGTGGGGCGTGAATACAGGATAGAGAAACTGCACAGCTGCAATGCGGATTATCAGGCCGCACCGGTTTTGCGGGTGGAGCATCTGACATATAAAAATGTATTCCGGGATATCAGTTTCAGTTTATATCCCGCGGAGGTGCTGGTGATCACCGGATTGGTGGGAGCGGGGAGAAGCGAACTTCTGGAGACGGTGTTTGGGTACAGGCGGCAGGAAGCCGGGACGGTATATCTGGACGGAAAGTCCGTCAATAACAGGAATCCGGGTGTGATGATGCGCGAGGGACTCGCCATTGTTCCGGAGGGGCGTAAGCTGAACGGTATCTTTCCGCAGCTGTCCGTGTATGATAATATGCGGATCAGTTCCCTCGGCAAATATAAAAAAGCCGGTGTTCTGGATAACGGTGCTATCCGCCGGGATGTCGACAGGCAGGTAAATGCCATGCGGATCAAAACACCTTCCGTCTCACAGAAAATGAAATATCTCTCCGGCGGGAATCAGCAGAAGGTGATTCTGGGAAGATGTATGATGTGTACCCCGAAGGTGCTGATAATGGATGAACCTACCAACGGGATCGATGTGGGAGCAAAGCAGGAGATTTATAAAATAATTGATGAACTGTCGCAAAATGGCATGTCCATCATCTGCATATCCTCTGAACTGCAGGAAGTGCTGACTATTGCCGACAGGATCATTGTCATGCATGAGGGGACGATCACCGGCGAGATGAAGAACGAAAATGTGACTCAGGATACGATCATGCGGTACGCGTCCAATCAGATGGGTAGCGTCTGATAAGATAAAGATTTAGCATGCGTATTGAGCGCTGTATGGATTGGCTCAGACAGTCTGGCATATCAGCTTCTGGGACCGTTAAATAAAAATGGAGAAAAAATATGAAAAGAATACTTTGCTACGGGGATTCAAACACTCACGGCTGTAATCCGGCGTGGGTGCCTGAATGGGAAAATGATATGGCTAAGGGTGTACGGTTTTCCAACAACGAGAGATGGACCGGCATTTTATCAAAACTGCTCGGGGAGGAATATGAAGTGATCGAGGAAGGGCTTCCCGGCAGGACCACGGTCTTTGCCGATCCTGTATATCCGTATTTTGACGGGAGAGCGTCAGCCGTGACCACGATACTTTCCCAGAGTCCGATCGATCTGTTGATCATCATGCTGGGAACCAATGATCTGAAGGTGACTTTTACCCCCTCTGAAGATGTGGCGGTGCGCGCTATGGAAGAGCTTCTGAAGGTCATGCTGAATCCGTATATATGGGAGCACAGGAGGGTGCCGAAGGTACTGATCGTTTCGCCGGTGGAGATCAGGGAAAATATTGCAGATTCCCACTTCTGGGGTATGTATGACCATACAAGCGTAGAATTATCAAAGAAGCTGGCTGGTCTGTATGAGCCGCTCAGCCGCCGGTATGGATGTGAATTCCTGAATGCGGCAGCTGTAGCAGAAGCTTCTTTGCTGGACGGCATCCATATGGATGCGCAGAATCATGCAAAGCTGGCCGAAGCGTTGTGCAAAAAGGTGAAGCAGATCCTGTAGGCAAAAGAGGTTTATTACTTTTGTTTCTGGTAAATTTTGGTTTTTATGCTAAACAGCGAAAAAAGCATACATATGTAAACCTGGGGCAGATCTGTTCCGGGTTTATTTTATCGTTGTCTGCCCCTGATTAAAATTTTATTAATATATGTTTAAGATATTTTGTATTTGATTGACACGGCACAGATCAAACTATAATATAGTGACGAAGCAGGTTAGGAAGGGCTTTTGTCAGTCGGAAGCAATTTCCGGGTGTAAGGGGAACGGTGTCATATATGAAAAGGGTAATAAAACAGATAGCTGCAGCATTGACCGCAATTGTATTTGTTTGTTCGGTGGGTCTCAATATCTGGCTCTGGAAGGCGGCTGCGCCGTCGGAAAAGATCTGGAATATTAATTTCCCGGATGCCAATTCCAGAGAAAACTATTATTCCATGCACAATATAGAAGAAGCGCATCAGATCAGTACAGGTTCGGGTGTGAAGGTGGGAATTCTGGACTGGGGATTTGGCTTTGAAGAACACGAAGGGTTGTATGCGGGAGGCAAGGATTTTACCACTTACAGTTATCATGAAGATAATTTCAATCATACCAGCGAGCACGGTTTCTGGATGGCGCAGACGCTGAAGGAGGTCGCGCCGAATGCGGAAGTTTATGCGCTGGGAACTTTTGTGCCGGACAGTGAAGAGGAGTGGGTGGATGCGATGATCGATGCGGTTCACTGGGCGATGGATGAGGGGATAGATATACTGACTTTGTCCCATCAGGAAATCTCTGATGAGAACCGTCAGCGCTTTGATGCGGAAATTGATAAAGCGGTGGAACAGGGGATCGTGACGACTTTTATCCACTATGACAATCCGAATAATATCCTTCCGTGGGGCATCTGGAGCGACGGCGGAGAGGAGTATTATGACAGGGCGGAGGATATCAATATCTTCCAGTATGATTATAATACGCTGTTTCTAGACAACTATAGGGAGGCCGTGAAAGACCCGGGGTTCGAGGGAAATTACAAGGACCAGCTTTATACGTCCATCTCATCGATGTCCGTGGTGACGGCGGGATTTGTGGCAATGCTGGAGGAAGTGGATGATACGTTGACGCCCGCGGAATACAAGGCGATACTGGTGGAGACAAGCCGCCCGATGGAATACGCGGGGGAAAGGGCAGAGCATGTGGCTGATATCGAAGCGGCGGTGTGGTATCTGGCACAGCGGAAGTGAAATACTGCCGTGAGAATGCAGCGGTAGTCAAAAGAGTTTAGGTGCAGAAAATCTGCCTTGCTATATATGTAGTCAGTTTTTTTAAAATAAGCTGTTTTTTGCGGGTTGCAAAAGCAGCTTTTTTATATGCACATGGGTGCGGAGAGGAAATTTTGCTGTTGACAATTAGACTACATGATGTTATCCTATATTAAGACTACAAAGTGTTATCTAAAATTATCAGGAATAATATTTGGATAGCAGATAAAGGATGACAGGAGGAAAGCAATATGATTCAGCAGGTTTCCAATTCCGAACTGGAATTGATGAAGATCGTATGGGCAAACGGCGGAACGGCGCTGTATGCGCATATCATGGAAGAATTATCGAAGGCAGGTTTTACCTGGCAGAAGAATACGATCATCACGCTGTTGTCGAGGCTGGTGGAGAAGGGACTTTTGAAGACGAGCAAGATCGGCAGGCGCAACGAATATACCGCGGTGGTATCCGAGGCGGATTACCAGGCGGAGCAGACACAAGCTCTTTTAAATAAGCTCTATGAGGGCAGCGCGAAGGGGCTGGTGGCGACGCTGATACAGAGAGAGATGCTCACGGATAAAGATTATGAGGAATTAAAACAGTTTTGGGAAAGGGAGAGGGAAAGAAAATGAATGATGTGATGAGAATGGTTCTTTCGCTGTCTTTGTCAGGGACTTTGCTGATCTTTGTTTTATTTCTCTGCAAGCCTTTTTATAAGAACAGGATCAGCAGGCGATGGCAGTATTATATCTGGCTGGTGGTCATTGCAAGGCTACTTATCCCTTTTGCGCCCAGACAGAATCTTATGGGGATGATGTTTGACAGGATGGAGCAGGTGACGGCAGAGACAGCGGCAGAGCAGAACGCAGGACAGGCGGGACAGCCTGCGGAGAAGGGAGCTGGATCAGCGGAGCAGTTGGCGGATAGGGAAGCGGAATTAGCAGAGCAGCCGGCAGAGAGGGAAGCGGGTTCAGCGGAGCAGCCAGTGGAGAGGGAAGCGGGTTTAGCAGGGCAGCCAGCAGAGAAGGAAGCGGGATCGGTGGGACAGCCGGCAGAGAGGAATGCGGAACCGGTGGAGCAGCCGGCTGCCGGGGAAGCGGTCGGGACAGATACTGCTGATGCGGATATGGAATCGACGGCGTCTTATATAGCCGAAAGGAATGCTGTCGGCATCCTGCAGTATCTCTGGCTCATATGGCTGGGCGGGGCAGCGTTTCTTCTGATACGGAGAGTGACGATGTATCAAAGTTTTGTAAAATATATCAGGGTCGGCAGGGAAGAGGTCTCCGATATCAAACTGATGGATCTTCTGGCGGAGATGGAAGAAGAGATAGGGATAAAGCGTCCGGTGGAACTTTATACAAATACACTGGTGTCTTCCCCGCTGCTTCTTGGACTTTTCCGTCCCTGTATCATCCTGCCAAAAACCGATCTGCCGAGGGAGGATCTCCGGTATACGATACGCCATGAGCTGATCCATCACAGGCGTTTTGACCTGTTGTATAAGTGGCTGGTTCAGATCACGGTCTGCCTGCACTGGTTTAATCCTTTTGTATGGCTGATGGGAAAGGAGACGGGGCGCGCCTGCGAACTTGCCTGCGATGAGGCGCTCGCGGGAGGGCTGGATGCCGAGGGGCGCAGAGCCTACGGGGATACTTTGCTGCATGCGGCAAAAGACGGCGGCGGGGACAGTTTTCGCGAGCCCGTCGTATCGTTGACGCTCAGCGAGAACGGAAAACTGCTGAAAGAGAGATTGGGCGCCATTGCAGATTTCAGGAAACAGCCCAAAGCAGTTAAGGTACTGTCTGCGTTTCTGGCGGCGGCGCTGATACTGGGAGGCGTTATGACGGGGGCGGCAGCTCCGGCAGCTTTGGCGGCATCTGCGGACGGAAATGTGTTTTTGGCGGAAGAAAACGCTTCCATGGAGACGCTGGAGTTCAAAGGCGTAACATATTATCTTGTTTTTAACGAGGCGCAGCTTCGGGCAATCGGGACAGGGGAATATGGAGCGGATAAAAATTATATGCAGCAGGCGGATATCCGGATGAGCACGGATGAATGGGAACCACTGGGAACGATGGATGAGCCCTTCACAGGCAGCTACAACGGAAACGGCTTTGAGATCATCGGGCTGACCGCGACGGACGAGGAAACGGAGCTGGCGGGAATGTTCGGGGCGGCGCGGGATGCGCATATTTATAATATAACCCTGCGGGACCACAATATAAGAAACAAAAACAGCGCGGAGCAGCCGGACTTCCCGATTCTTGCCTGTGATCTGGGAGGCAATCGTGTTTATGATAATATTGTATATCTTTCGGACGAGATCATAACCGGCGTGCAGGGGACGGACACCAACAAGACGAAGGCTCCGGGATCAGCCGATCAGGAGACCGCATCCAAAGCCGGGGAATACTATGAAAACGGAAGCCTTCCGGGATTTAGCAGAGCTTTTTCCGTACTGGATGAATCCTCCCGGAAGTCGTGGCTCGAGAGAATATATGCCGACGAAGAAACCGCGTTTTTTTCGGTTTCCCTGCAGCAGATGGAGACAGGAAGCCCCCTGATCAGCTATTTTGCACAGAAGGCTTATGAGGACGGCAGGATTGCTTTTTTCGCTGTCCTGACAGATCATATGGACAAAGATGTACTGGAGGGTTGGCTGAATCAGGCGGAGGCAGAAGGGAAGCATAACTTCGAGTCAGTGCTGCTCACCGCAATGGATCGGGACTGGGAAAAGGCTGCGCTGCAGGAAGAACTGGACAGACAGCGGGAGGAAGAGTACCGGAGCGTCGGCATCACAACGAACGGCAAACTGCGCTATTATCAGGGGCAGCTCGTGAATGTTTTCCTTGATATGCAGCAGCCGGATAAAGCCTTTTATCTGTTGGATATGAATCCGGACGGCATTGTGAATGTGAAGATTGTCCGCGATAAGGACGGAAAAATACAGGGGGCAGCGTACATGACGGACGCGGAAGTGAAGGCATTGTTCTGACCCGGCGCTATTTTTGCCGCATCTCTTTTATCACGCTCACGCCGATGGGCACAGAGATCGCGAGCGTCAGTACATCGGAAACCGCCTGACAGATTTCCACGCCGAAAAGCCCGAAACAGCGGGGCAGTATGAAGATGAGCGGAAGAAAACAGAGCCCCTGCCTTGCGGAGGCGACGATGGACGCCTTCAGCCCTTTCCCGATGGACTGCAGCATCATGTTGCACATGACGATCCATGCATTCAGCGGAAAGGCGATGACCTGATACCGCAGGGCAGCCGTCCCCACCGCGATCACGTCCGGATCGTCCCTCCGGAACAGGGTGACAAGTTCTGGGGCGAAGATAAAACCTGCCGTCCCCACGACAAGCAGGAACAGGAGGGCATATTTGACACAGAACCAGAAGCCTTCCAGCACCCTGTCGTTTTTGCCGGCGCCGTAGTTGAAGCCGCAGACCGGCTGGAAGCCCTGTCCGAACCCGATCAGCGCGGAATTCGCAAACATGGCGATCCTTGATACGATGGACATGCCGGCGATCGCCGCGTCCCCGTAAAGGCCCGCCGTGCGGTTTAAGAAAACGGCAGCCAGACTCGCAAGACCCTGCCGGCACAGAGAAGGCGTACCGCCGCGTATGATCTCCCGGTAAAAGTGAAGGCTTGGCTTAAAATTGGTAAAGCGGATCTGCATATTGCCGCCTTTTCGAATCATGATCAACAGGAAGATAAAGCTGACATACTGACTCGTCGTTGTCGCGATGGCGGCGCCGGCGATACCGAGCCCGCATCCGAAGATCAGTATCGGGTCGAGCACGATATTGAGCACCGCGCCGGATACGATGCCGATCATCGCGTAAAAAGCGCTTCCCTGATACCGCATCTGATTGTTGAGCACGAGGGAGGTGGTCATCGCCGGGGTGCCGAGCAGAATGATCCAGAGGTAAGTGACCGTATAGGAAAATATGGTGTCCGTCGATCCGAGCAGATATGCCAGAGGCTCAAGAAAAACAAGCCCCAGCGCCATCAGGATGACGCCGGCGATAAAGGCGGAGAAAAAGCCGACGGATGCCATTTTTTCCGCTTCTTCTATTTCATTTGCGCCCAGCTTTCGGGATATGTAGTTGCCGGAACCGTGTCCGAAGAAAAAGCCCACAGCCTGAATGACCGCCATGACCGAAAACACGATGCCGACCGCGCCGGTCGCCTGTGTGTTGATCTTTCCCACAAAAAAGGTATCCACCATATTATAGAAGGAGGTGATCAGCATGCTCAAGATAGTGGGGCCTGCGAGGGTGCAGATCAGCTTTCTGACCGGGGTTTCCAGCATATAGGCTCTTTTTTCCTCTGCGTTTGTGAAATTCATAAAAGAAGACCTCCTACTTTCAAAATGCTCCTTAAGTATTTTATGTTCTTCCCATCTGACTGAGCCGTTAACTAAGTGACAATGTTTCCAATCAGACAGCTCAGGAAAAACAGAATAATGTCCGCGGCGACGATGGTGGCGCCGGTGGGCGTTGAAAATAAGATCGACAGCAATATGCCCATGAGGGCGCCTGTCACGGAAAGGACGGCGGAACAGATCACAACGCCCTTAAAACTGGTGACGACGCGCATGGCGGACAGGGCGGGGAAAATGATCAGGGCGGAGATCAGCAGGGATCCCACCAGATTCATCGAAAGAACGATGATCACCGCTGTGATCACCGCGATCAGCAGATTGTACATCTCCGCGTTTTTGCCGGTCGCTTTTGTAAAATCTTCATCGAAGGTCACGGCAAAGATCCGGTTGTAGAACAGGATATAAAAAACGATCACACAGACCGACATCACGATACAGACGATAACTTCTCTGCGGGTGAGCGTCAAAATGGAGGTGGAGCCGAACAGGGTGGAGCAGACATCGCCGGAAACGTTGGCGGATGTGGAAAACAAATGCAGCACTAGATAACCGACGGCGAGGGCGCCGACGGAAAGCATGGCAATGGCGGCGTCTCCCTTGATCTTTGTGTGCTGTCCGGTGCGCAGGAGGATGATCGCCGCGATGACTGTGACGGGCATGATAAACAGCGTATTGTCCGCGAGCTTAAATACGGTAGCGACCGCCATGGCGCCGAAGGCTACATGGGAGAGGCCATCTCCGATGAAGGAGAATCGTTTCAGCACGAGGGTCACGCCCAAAAGGGAAGAGCAGAGTGCCGTCAGGACCCCGACGATCAGCGCATATCTGACGAAGGGGTACTGCATGTAAAATAGAAATTCCTGAATATAGCTTTCCATTATCTTGCACCTCCCTGCACGGTAAAAAGTTTTCGATAATCACTTTTCAGATAATCTTCTTTTGTTCCGTAAAAACTGTTCTCCTGCTGGATATGCAGGATGTGTGTGGCGAAGTCGACCGCCTGTACATCATGGGATACCATGATGATAGCGACGCCCTCGGCATGCAGCATTTTTGTGATCTGATAAAATTCCGTTGTCACTTTGGGGTCAAGTCCGGATACCGGCTCGTCTAAGAGAAGTACCCTGCGGGCGGCGCAGAGCGCTCTGGCGAGAAGGACCCGCTGCTGCTGGCCGCCTGATAAAAAGCGGTAGCATTTTTTCCGAAGGTCCCATATGTCCAGTTTTTTCATGGTTTCCACGGCAAGGTTTTTTTCAGCCCTGCCGTAAAAAGGCCTTCGGCCGCAGCCGGACAGCGTGCCGGATAGGACGATCTCCCATACCGTTGCGGGAAAATCTTTCTGGGCGGCACTCTGCTGCGGGAGATAACCGATCTCATGGGGATTCAGTCCGTCCCCCATCAGCATTTCGCCGCTGATTTTTTCCTGCAGGCCGAGAAGGGTTTTGATCAAGGTGCTCTTTCCTGTCCCGTTTTCGCCTACAATACAGAGGTAATCGCCTTTTTCCACTTTGAAATTCAGATCGGACGCAACGGTCCTGCCGTCGTATCCGAGGGTCAGATGGCTGCAGGTGATATAAGCCATAAATATCCCGCCTTTCTTTTTAATCTCACGGATTTAGCGCCTTCCTTAGCGTCTCCAGGTTATCCTGCATGGCACCTAAATAGGTGAAACCGCTCTCGAGATCCGCCTTGGTCACAGACTGAATGGAATGCAGCACCAGGATTTTCTGATCTTTGGAGGCGGTGTTTTCCCGGATCGTTTCCGCGATCCGCGTATCGGCGTTCTCGATGACCAGAATGGTTCCGAGATGCAAATCATCCAGTTTTCCGGAGAGAAACGTGATGGTTTCAAAACCGGCTTCCGTCTCCGCGCTGCATCCCGGAAAAGCGGCGTAGTAGTGAAGCGCATAATCGTCTGTCAGATACCGGAAGGGGAATCGGTCCCCGAAGAGCAGGGTGTCGAATCTGGCAGAGGAAACACACTGTTCATACTGTAGATCCAGTTTATTTATTTTGTTGATATAATTATTTGCGTTTTCGATATATAATGCGGCGTTTTCTTCATCCAGTCTGATGATCGCATCGCAAAGGGAGCTGACAAAATACGCCGCGTTTTTCAAAGAAAGCCAGACATGTTCATCATATTCTGTCTCATCGTCCTCCACGCAAAACCATTTTTCCTGCATGCCCTCGACGGTCTCCTCTTCCCTCGCGGCGTCGCCCAGGGTTTCGAGCAGGCTGACGGCGTGCAGATCCGGATTGAAAGGGTCTTTTAAAATGTCTTCGATCCACTGCTCGGATTCCCCGCCTGTATAGATGAAAAGGTCCGCGGAGCTGATCATGGCGATGTCCCTTGCCGTGGGCTGGTAGCTGTGTGGGTCCACGCCCGTGTCGAGAAGCAGCGTCAGGCGGAACGTTTCATTGCCGCTGCCGATGATCTCGCGGACCCAGTCATATTGCGGAAAGGTGGTGCATACGATGCTGATCTTATCACCGCTGTCCGGAGAGCCGGCTGAAGTATGGCCGCCGCAGCCGGTTAAAAGTATCAGGCACAATATAGAAGTAATAGTGAACAGTAATATTTTTTTGCTTTTCATAAGGTATATATTATAAAACATTGCATTGTGAAAAGCAAGCGGCAGTTTTTGTGCTTGACAAAACGGGATCCGCATTGTATGCATAATAGAAAGTACAAAGGAGGCGGGGCTGCCCTGTTTGGGCGCTGGCGGAGCGGTCCCCGCAGAAAGGGTATGGTTATCGGAATATGGCGGGGATACTTACGGAAGATCTGATCTATGAGATATTGTCGGTGGTGGAGGAGATACCGGAGGGGAAAGTCGCTTCCTACGGGCAGATCGCGAAGCTGATCGGCAGGGACAAAAACGCAAGGCTTGTGGGAAAGGTGCTCAGTATGGCGGAGTATTACGGTGATTATCCCTGCCACCGCGTTGTGAACCATGCGGGACGGCTGGCGCCGTTTTTCCACGAACAGAGAGAACTGCTGCTGGAGGAAGGAGTGGAATTTAAGGACAGCACCCATGTGGATATGAAAAAATGCGGGTGGAAGTGCTGAAGTGATGCCAGGCAGATTAAAAAATAGTTTACATTGTAGACAGAGTGTGCTATGCTGTTTACAGTGTAAACTATTTTTGCGTTTAAAATAGCAGTATACAATACATATACGGGAGGGAATTGTGAGATGCGGCAGATCATTTTGACACCGACAGAGTGGAATATTATGGAAAGCCTCTGGGAGAAGGCGCCGAAGATCGGCAGCGAGATCGTGCGGGATGTGAAGGAGGCTGCGGGGTACAGCAGAAGCACCACCCTGACGATGCTGACGCGGATGACAAAGAAAGGGTATCTGGAATGTGCGGAAGACAAAAAAGGGATAAAAACGTATTTGCCGCTGATCGACAGGCAGGAAGCTGTGCGGCAGGAGACGGACCATTTTCTGAACCGGGTGTACCACGGGAGCCTTTCTCTGCTGGTCAGCACTTTTACGGAGGGACAGAAGCTCTCAAAGGAGGAGATCGAGAGCCTGCACGAAATCTTGAGAAAAGCGGAGGAGGAACATCATGATTAACTGGATCCTTGCCTCTTCCATTCTGATCGTTGTCGTACTGCTGATTCGGAGGCTGTTCGGGGAAAGGCTGGCGCCAGGTCTGCAGTACGGGCTCTGGCTCCTTGTACTTGCGCGGCTTCTGGTCCCTGTGAGTATCGGCGGGAGCGCCTATTCTCTGGCGGCGCTGGCGGACCGGGCGGCGGCGTGGGCGCAGGAAAAAACGGGTAGCGGGGAAGTGGAATCGTACATCTACGAGGTGGACACCATGTCGAATGCGGGAGAAGATGTCAAATTTTCGCCGCCGGATGCAGTCAGTGTGGTGGATCATACCTATATATCGCATGATGAGGAAACCGTGATAGACAGAATGCTTTACGAATTCAGAAAATATGCGGCTTTTTATCTGATCTGGCTCATCGGTATGGCGGCGGTGGGCGGTATCTTTCTTTTATCAAATGCATTTTTCCGGATCCGTGTTTACAGCGACAGGGAGGAGATCGAGGAGGAAGAGCTGGAAAAGAGGCATTTGTCTTCTAAGATTCCGGTCTATGTCACCCGGTTTGCCGCGACGCCCTGTCTGGCAGGGCTTGGGAAGCCCGGCATCTATATTCCGCGGCAGATCTGGGAGAAAAATGTGCGGGATAAAGCGGAGGAAGAAGGGAGAAACAGGGAACTGGATGCCATGATCCGGCATGAAAATGTGCATTTTGCGCACGGCGATCAGCTCTGGGGGTTTCTGCGGCTGCTCTGCCTTGTCCTGCACTGGTATAATCCTCTTGTCTGGGCTGCGGCGCTTGCCAGCAGACAGGATGCGGAGCTGTTCTGCGACGCGGGAACGGTGCGAAAGCTTGGGGAGGAGAACCGCTATGAGTATGGCAGGATACTTCTGTGTATGACGGCGAAGGAGGACGGGCGTGCCGGAGGACTGTCGGATTCCCTGCGGCATGCGGGACTTTGCAACACGGAGATGGCGGATACGAAAAAGCATATGGAGCGGCGCATCAAAAGGCTGAGCGGGGCATCGAAGGAAAGTGCGGCGGCTGTTGTGTTTGCGCTGCTTTTGGGGCTTTTGGCATTTGGCTATCTGTTTCTCGGAAAAGAGGGACAGACGGGACTTTTCGGGAACGTATCGGCGGGAAATTATGCCGGGCAGGAAGAGGTGATGATCAGCTTATCTGATCCGCCGGATGGAAAAATCACGGATGAGGCTCTTTCCGCAGGGGAGGCGACAGAATCTTCTTTTCCCACGGAAGAAGAAGTGGAGGAAGTCAGAAATAAGGCGCTTGCGGGCATGGATGAGGAGGAAATCGATGCGCTCACGGCCTATGTAAAGAATTATCATAACTGGCTGGAATCCGAGTTGATCTACGGAGATCTGGAGAGCCGCCTCTCGGACAAAAACAGCATGAGCTGGAATTATTTTGACCGGACGGGTGAGATACAGACAGGATGGGCGCTGGAGGGAGATCCGGAGAGCGATGCAAAGACAGGAAGGGAACTCTATGAATATATGCGGCAGAAATATCCGGAGTTCGGGGACGTGTCGCTGGATGAACTGGGAGAAATGTATGGGACTCCTGTCTTTGCCGATAATCCCTACGGATCGGAGGTTGTGATAGAGCGCATGAGGGAGCTCACGGCTTCGGCTGAAAATGAGATTTTTCTGTCGGATGTGGAAAACCTGTGCGACGCCCTGCAAATGGCGAAAGATACCCATGAGGCGGAGCATGTGGTGCGCGCCCATGAAATACTGCATGACATGGAATATTTTCTGCTGCGCTATTCGCCCCGGGATGTAGCACCCTATACCTTAGATAAATCCCTCTCCGGCAGATATTACGGTGTGCTGGAAGTGTGGAAGGCGTGGAGGGATGGTGCGCTTTGAGCGGCTACATTGATTTCAGTGATCGGCTTATGCCTGACCTGTTTCGGCCTCGGATACGCCATCGGGAGCAAAGGTAATAGTAAGACACAAAAATAGCCGTCCACCCGACCAAAGGCAAGCGTTTTTTGGCGGCTGTCCGCTTCTAAATCCCAAAGCTCCTTCATATCCTGTTAAAAATGGACAAAGATGGCGGGGAAGAAAATGGCAGGATGGGCAAACGGAACGGAGGACTTAAATGGGAAAAAGCAGGGGACAAGACCGGAGAGGCGCGGGCTGTCGGTGGAGCAGAAACTGGAACTGTCCCATATGCTGCGGCAGGAACAGGACTACAACAGAATGCAGATGGATCAGCGGGAGATGCTGGTCTATGGAGCAAAGAGCAGGAACAGAAGGGAAAGAAGGTATAGAGACGCAGGGTTAAAAAGCGGATACGGCAGAACATCCATGCTGCGGGCGGCGGAGTCGGAAGAAGAGCAGCAGGAGATCGCATGGCAGAAGATGCAGAAAAGGAACCGAATGTCACTTATGATGCGCGGTTTCTTTTCTGTGCTTCTTTTTGTGATCGTGCTGCTGATGCGGTTTTCGGGATTGCGGATCGGCAGCGTGGACTATCAGAACCTGATCCGTTCTCTGAGCAGCGAAGAGTTTATAAATGGAATTGATTTTGAGGAGGTGATTCCAGATATGGATCAGGAGCAGCCGGAGACGGAAAAAGCAGCTCCCTCGGACAGAACAATGTAAAAGAAAACCGATGGCTTTGACTGAAATTAGTCCATACCATCGGTTTAACATTGAATTACTTTGAATTACTTGCTATACTGAGATAGATCATATGGAGTCAAATATATACTTACGAGGAGAAAAGATTGAGTGAATTGATGCTTTCAGATGATATACTGATGCGGGTGGAGAAGCCGGCGAGGTATATCGGAAAAGAGATAAACAGTGTGGTGAAAAGGCCGGAGAGCGTGGACATCCGTATGGCGATGTGTTTTCCGGATGTCTATGAGATCGGGATGTCCCATCTGGGGCTGCAGATATTGTATGATATGTTTAACGGTTACGAGGATGTCTGGTGCGAGCGGGTGTATTCCCCCTGGCCGGATCTGGACCGGATCATGCGGGAGGAGGAGATCCCACTGTTCGGGCTGGAGAGCCAGGAGCCTGTAAAGTATCTGGATTTTCTGGGGATCACGTTGCAGTATGAGATGTGTTATACGAACATTCTGCAGGTGCTGGATCTCTCGCAGATCCCGCTCATGGCAAGAGACAGGACGGAAGATGATCCGATCGTAGTGGGCGGCGGCCCCTGCTCCTACAATCCGGAGCCGATCGCGGATTTCTTTGATTTTTTCTATATCGGGGAGGGTGAGATCCGGTATCGGGAAATTTTTGATATTTATAAGGCGAATAAAGCGGCGGGCGGGAGCCGTGAGGATTTTCTGAGAAAGATCTGCTCTTTGCAGGGGATCTATGTGCCGCGGTTTTATGATGTCTCCTACGAGGAGGACGGCAGGATTTCGGCGATGACGCCAAATATACCGGAGGCACCGAAGAAGATCACAAAAAATATCGTGACGGATTTTGACGGTATCTCCTATCCGCTGAAACCGGTGGTGCCTTTTATCAAGTGTACACAGGACCGGGTGGTGCTGGAGATTCAGCGGGGCTGTATCCGGGGCTGCAGGTTCTGCCAGGCAGGACAATTGTATCGGCCCGTGCGGGAAAAGGATGTGGACAGGCTGAAAAAATATGCGGTGGAAATGCTGAAAAATACCGGATATGATGAGATCACGCTGAGTTCTCTAAGTTCCAGTGATTATTCCAAGCTGCAGGAACTGGTGGATTTCCTGATAGAGGACTGCGGCGAAAAGAAGGTCAATATTTCCCTGCCCAGCCTGCGGATCGATTCCTTTTCGCTGGATGTGATGAGCAAGGTGCAGGATGTGAAAAAGAGTTCGCTGACTTTTGCGCCGGAGGCGGGTTCCCAGAGGCTCCGCAATGTGATCAACAAGGGGCTTACCGAGGAGAATATCCTGCGGGGCGCGCAGCTTGCCTTCGAGGGCGGGTGGACAAGGGTAAAACTTTACTTTATGCTGGGGCTGCCCACCGAGACAGCGGAAGATATACAGGGGATCGGGGATCTTGCCAATAAGATCGCGGCGGTCTTTTTCGACACGGTGCCGAAGGAGAAACGGCGGGAGCCGGTGCAGATCGTGGCGAGCACATCCTTTTTTATCCCAAAGCCCTTTACGCCGTTCCAGTGGGCACCCATGTGCAGCGCGGAGGAATTTCTGGACAAGGCCCATGAGACGAAGCGGGGGATCATGTCCCAGCTCAACCAGAAGCGGATCAAGTATAACTGGCACGAGGCGGATGTCAGTGTGCTGGAGGGGGTTTTTGCGAGAGGGGACCGGAGAATCGCGAAGGTCATCTTAAAGGCTTACGAAAAGGGCTGCATGTTTGACGCATGGAGCGAATACTATCGGAATGAACTTTGGATGGAAGCCTTTGAGGAATGCGGTGTTTCCATTGATTTTTACAATACAAGGGAGCGCGGGAGGGACGAGATTTTCCCATGGGATATTTTAGACTGCGGCGTCTCCAAAGAACATTTATGGCGGGAGTGGGAGAAGGCGCAAAACGAAATTATTTCTCCGAACTGCCGGGCGCAGTGCAGTGGCTGCGGAGCGGCGAAGTACGGCTGCGGAGTCTGCGTGAGAGAGCAGGAGCATATGACGGTATGAGGTTATGACAGGGAAACCTGAACCGGCAAATGTCGGCGGAAGGATAAGGTGTATTTGTCTGTCTGCCGCGGCAGCGCGGCATCTAAGCGGAATGTCCGCCAGAGCATAGCATAACGAGGAAAACAAAATGAGTGAACGGATCAAAGTGCGCATCAAATTTTCAAAACACGGCGCTTTAAAATTTATCGGCCATCTGGATATCATGCGGTATTTTCAAAAAGCCTTTCGGCGGTCCGGCATCGATATCGCTTATACGGGTGGTTTTTCGCCCCATCCGGTCATGTCCTTTGCGGCACCTTTAGGTGTGGGGCTTGAAAGTGACGGGGAATATCTGGATGTGGAACTGAACGCTTTGGAGAATACAGAAGAAATAAAGGAAAAGCTGAATGAGCAGATGGCGGAAGGGATAGAGATTCTTTCCGTGGTCCTGCTGCCGGAAAGATCGGGGAGCGCTATGGCGGCTGTGGCGGCAGCCGGGTATTATGTAGCTTTCCGGAATGAATTTATGCCGCCGGAGGGCTGGCAGAGGGCCATAGACGGGTTTTTGTCAAAAGACAAAATCATAGTGGAAAAGCAGACAAAAAAGAGTATCATGGAAATAGATTTAAAGCCTGCCATTTACGATTTCCGTCTTTCTTCCTATGGGGAAAAGGACTGTCTGTATCTGATGGTGAATGCGTCGAGTGCCGGGAATATCAAGCCGGCGATGGTGATAGAGGCGCTGTGCAATGAGCTGGAACTGCCCTTTGACGCGGGATGGCTGATGATCACAAGGGAGGATACCTATCTGAATAGGGGGACGGAAAGTGAGCCGGTTTTTGTGCCGATGGATGCGGTGGCAAGCTAGTGGTGAGCGGCGGACGCCGGGATGGAAATAAAGTTCTCCGTCGCCGTGCTTTCGCTCCAAAAAAACGTAGCGGTACTAAACTCGTGAAGGACCTCGTTAAGTAGCGACGTTTTTTAAGGGGCTCCTTGAGAACTTTATTTCCATCCCGGCTGGCTGAGGCAATAGCCAGACAAGTTTTACATGGAATAGATAAATGCGGATTCATATGGAGATTGGGATATGGATAACAATATGAAGATTGTGGAGATGAAATGTCCGGGGTGCGGCAGTACTCTGAGAATACCGCCGGACGGCACGAGGTTTGTCAGGTGTGATTACTGCGGCGGGACTTATGCGGTGAACTGGAATCAGGGGACGCAGAGGCCCGCGCCGAACTGGAGGCCTGCGCCGCCGCCGGTGCAGCAAAATAACAACAGCAGGGAAGATGCCATCGGACTGTGGATCACGCTTGGCATTCTGGCTTCCATATTTGTGATAGTAGTCATCGTCCTGATGAACAGCAGAGGGAAGAAAGAGGCGGAACTGGCAGATCAGGTAAAATATCCGGAGGTAGAGATGGATGATATTGCCGGATACGGCGGGCGGCCGGAAGGAGATACGGAGGCTGTAACGGAATTTTCCGGGCTGCTCGGCGAGATGATATCAGCCGCCTTTGGAAAAGATCCGAACAGCGTGACACCGCAGGAGCTTTCGCAGATCAAGTGGGTCGCCGATAAGAGCGATTTTGATTATATTTATATCGGATATAGTTTTGAAGATCCACTGGAAGATCCGGATGCGGAGATAGAGTGGCTCGTCTATCCCGATGATATCGATATCCGTTACGAAAACGGCTATGAAGGGCTATCCGCATTGAAAGGGCTCAAGAGGCTGGACACGAGAAAGTCTCTTGCGGAGTGTAATTTAAAAGGGCTGAAGTTGGAGAGCCTGAGCGCGTCCATCTATTCTCTGGAGGATGCGGCAGCGGCGGTGGATGATCCGTCCCTGATCCGCGAGCTGGGGATCGACAGCAGTATCGAGAGCCTGCAGGGGCTGGAACTGTTTCCGAATGTGGAAAAGCTTTCCATATACGCTTCATCGCTGGGTGATATCAGCGAAGTGACTGCGATGCCGAATTTGAAGAGCCTGACGTTGGAAAACGCCGATATGATAAATGATTTTGCGGTGTTCGGTTCGATTGAAAACTTAGAGGAGCTGATCATCGAATCGGAAAATATAAAGGCGCTGAATTTTGTGGGCAGGCTGTCCCATCTGAAAAGCCTCGGGATCGCGGACGGGGAACTGCTTGATCTGGACGGTCTGGAAACACTGACGGAATTGGAAAAACTTTCGGTGACAGACTGCAGGGAACTGAAGGATATGAAGGCGGTGGAAGGCCTTACAGGATTAAAGGTACTGACGCTGGAGAACCCCTATGACTGCGAGGAACCGTCCCTTGACGCACTGACGGGGATCACGGAACTGACACTGGAAAATTTTAGTTCCTGCGGCTTTCTGCAGAATATGGCCGAGCTCACCTCACTGACGTTGAACGGCTGCGATCTGCCCGAAAATATCGATCTTTCGGGGCTGACGAAGCTGAAAAAACTGACTTGCACAACTTCCTATACCGACAGGTCACTCAAGTTTATCGGGGGAATATCTTCACTGGAATCCGTAAATCTTCGCGGCATGGTGACCTATGAGGACATTTCGGGGATTTTTGCGCTGCCGGCAATAAAGGATATCGATATCAGCGGGATAGAATGTGAGATCGATTTTGATAAGGTGGGAGAAAACGATTCGCTGGAATCGCTGCGGATGTCAGGGGTGACTTTATATGAGAATGTGAGTATCTCCGGCGGAGGCGGTATCGTATATGTGGACTGGGACGATGTATTTCTGGCGGATCATCTCGACTTTTTCAGATCCTTCCCGAACCTGAAGAAGCTTGATATATCCGGCAATGAGATCAAGGATCTGGGCTTTGCGGAAAGCCTCGGAAAACTGGAGGAGATCGACTTTTCGGACAATTATGTGACGGAACTGAGGCCGCTGGCGGCGATCCCGTCCCTGAAAAAGGTGAATTGCAGCGGCAATCCGATCGGCAATCTTCAGGCTCTGGATGACGCGGTTGTGATCATAAATGAATAATTCATTAAGTCTATGACAGCGGACGCTGGTAAGAACATAAAATACTACGTCGCCACGCTTTCGCTCTGTGAAAAACGCAGCGGACACTAAGCTCGTGAAATACCTCGCTAAGTGCCGGCGTTTTTCAAAGGGCTCCTTAAGCATTTTATGTTCTTACCAGCTGGTTGAAGTGCTGGCTAAATGATATTGGATGCGGAACTGGAAAACAGCATTCGCGCGTACAGTGCCCAGAAGAAATGCCGACTGCGGAGAAGGCGGTATTTCTTCTGCCATTCCCGGTACTGGGAGGGCGAATGCGGAACTGGAATAGGAGGAGAATTTTTATGAGAACAGGAATGACAAAGGGGTTACAGAAAAGTGTGAACAAACACGGCAGTGTGCTGAAAGCGTTCAGGTCCCAGGGCGGCGGCGGTGCAGGACTGATGGCGGGCGGCTGGGTATTGCTTGGGTTTGGTATTTTTCTCGGACTGCTCTGCGCGCTGGCGCTGGGAAGCCGCGGACTGCTGATCGGGGCGTTTATGGCTGTGCCGGGGCTGCTGATGGTGCTGGGCGGACGCGGTATGTATAAAAAACGGGTGAGAAACTATCTCGATTACTATCAGAAAGAAACAGGATACAGCGCACAGGAGCTGCAGGAGGCTGACCGGGAGCTGATGGGTCCCGGCGCAGTGGCTATTGTCAGCAAAACTGACAGGGGAAAACAAGAAGTATTGTTTATGATCACAGACCACTATTTTCTGTCGATCTGGCCTGTGAAGGGCTGTTACCTGTTGAAACTGGATGATATCGTGGCGGCGTTCCATTCCGCACAGATCCCGGGAATCGGCGGCTATTGCGAAGGGCTTCAGGTGATCTCGAGTAAGGACACAAAAAAGCCGGGGCAGAAGAACCCTTTCACGAAAAAAGAATATGAGGGATTTAAAAATTCCCTGATGAGCGAGCAGAGGGATGCGCAGGCGACCTGTCTGGAGGCGGTGGAGGAGATTGCGAAGAGAGCGTCCCATGTGATCACAAGCCAGAATATCATCGTGGACAATGTACGCTACAATCTGCTGAGCATGGATAACTGGCAGGCGGACTGGGCAAGGATTCTGGGCGGGTGATCCATGTCGTTTAGACAATAGCGGCGGACACAGATAAGAACATAAGGCAGATATTTGGCGAAAACTGTCCTGTATTTTGGCACCGGGACAGACAGAATGATAGCGGATCATACAGGAGTTGGCGTGAGCAGATATATACAGGGAGCAGTGCATCCGGAAAATGAGCATGAACTTTACAGGAAAGGGATACGTTCCAATAAAATATTGATCCTGCGGAATCAGGGGATTCTCTACAGTTTTTTGTTGCAGGATGGCAGGATCTATAAAGCGGCGAGGGAGGAAGAGGAGGAGTTTCCGATCGGGACCATTCTGCTCGGAAAGGTGACGAATGTGGCAAAGCAGTTTCAGGGAGCTTTTTTCTCTTTAGAGCCGGTGAAAGGGCAAAAAGGGCGGACAGGCTTTCTCCAGATGAAAGAGAAGGCGGATTATCGACCGGTGAACCGGACGGCGGACGGACGGATCTTAAACGGGGATGAAATGCCGGTGCAGGTCATCAAGCAGGCAAAGGGTACGAAACCGCCGCAGCTCACCACGGAATATTCCCTCGCCGGGCAGTTTGTGGTGATTAAAAGAGGAAGCGGCAGGGTCACTTATTCGGCAAAGTTGGGGGAAGAGGAGAAACGAAGGCTTGGAGAGGCTTTTGAACGCTGGAGGGACGGCTTATCGGTTAAGGACTCCGAGACAGCAGATCTTTTTCGGAATTGGGATATCACATTCCGCACCAACGCGCCTTATGCAGAGCCGGAAATGTGGAAAAAGGAGATTATTGACTTAATTGATCAATTAAAAAATATTGACCAATTAAGTCAAACCAGAACGGTTTACAGCAGACTGTATGAACCGGAGGCTTTTTATCTGGCTTTTATAAAAGAACAGCCCATTTCGGATCTGGAAGAGATCGTGACCGATGAAAGAGACGTGTTTGAAGTGCTGAAAGAGCATCCGTACACCGCTTCGGTGCCGGTGCGCTTTTATGAGGACGATCGGATCTCCCTGCGGAGCGTATATGCGTTAAACACCCGCCTGCAGGAACTTCTGGGGAAAAAGGTGCATATGAAGTCCGGCGCCTATCTGATGATAGAACCCACGGAGGCTTTGGTTGCCATCGATGTGAACACGGGAAAGGCGGAAAAAAAGACGGAGCCGGAAGAATTTTATCTGAGGGCGAATCTGGAGGCGGCGAAGGAAGTGTGCTACCAGCTGTCAGCCCGGAATCTGAGCGGTATGATATTGGTGGATTTTATCAATATGCGGGATAAAGAACATGTGAATGAACTGATCGAGGCGTTGAAACAGGAGACGGCGAGGGATTCCGTGCCGACCCGTTTTGTCGATCTGACAAGGCTGGGACTGGCGGAGATCACGCGGAAAAAGACTTCGCGGACGCTGCAATATACGCTGCGGGAGTGGAAAATGTGAGAAGAATTTCTAAGTCCGCAAAATACGCAGACTAAGAAATTCTAAATTTCACACTGAAGAATGCCAAGAGCAGGCATTCTTCTCACGGATTGTTTGTTCCGCTGTAGGCGGCATGACGGGAAATGTGAGGGAAACATGAAACTACTGAAAATAAATAAGGTACGGGAAGGAAAATATTTGAAAAATTATGAGCTGGTCTATGAGAACAGGGCGGGCCATGAGAAGAAGTATGAGATTGTGAGCCATCATGAGATCCGGGATATCTTCGAACTGGGCAATAAAGTCAGCGGGGTTTCCATCGTGGCGATCCACGAGGGGAAAATGCTTCTTCTGCGGGAGTTTCGGATGGGGGTGGACAGGTTCGTCTTTAATCTCTGCGCCGGGATGAAGGAGGAGGAAGAGACGCTGGAGGAATGCATCAGGCGGGAACTGTACGAGGAGACAGGGCTTTCCCTGAAACGGATCTACAAAATCCTGAATCCTGCGTTTGCCGCTGTGTCGATCTGTGATATTCAGAACCAGATCGCCTTTGTGGAGGCGGAGGGGGAGATCGAGGATTCCCATATGTCGGAAAACGAATGGATCCAGGCTGCCTTCTATACAAAGGATGAGGTGACGCATCTGTTGGAGACGGAGCAGTTCAGCACAAGGGCGCAGATCGCTTCCTGGTTTTTCTCGATCGGAGGGCTGGACGATCTGTAATACGGCACGGATGGAAGGTGGAGGAGAGAACATAAATGATACATTTATTTCCATATATGCGGGTGCAGATAGATTCCGCAAAATCCAGGGAAGATATCTGTACGGTTCTGCAGTCCGCGACAGATTCCAGAAATTTTTTGCTGTCTACGGATACTAAATATACCGGACAGGTCTATTCTTCTCATTTTAAAATCTGTCCGAGAAAGAATGATAATAGAAATTATTTTTTGCCGGTCATAAGTAGTGCTATAAAAGGTACGATAACGGAAAGAGAGGAGGGGTGTGCCATCGACGTTGTGATGCAGGTGAATATAGCCACTCGAATTTTGTATATTTTCAGGATTATTTTTCTTGTCCCTGTTTTTCTGTATGAAGTTTTTGATCTTTTGGTAAACGGATCGGGAAACTTAGGTTTTACGGTAATGTTTACGATAATGTTGATGGTTCTGCTTATTGTCAGTGAGATATTAATGAGGCTTGGTTTTCGAAATCTGGGGTGGGAAAAAATGCTGGAAGAGCTGAAGAAATTGATCTGTTGATTGGCTGAATGATAACGTGTGCGGATGGCTGCGGAAAAATTTTGCAAAAAAAATCGATGAATTTACACTTGACTTTTTTCGGACTTTTCGATTAGAATGATCAAGGCAATTTAATAACAGGAACACTTGAACGACACATGTAGTGCTTGGCACGTAAATCTGATTACGGGACATAAGTATTGCATGTGTCTTTTTTATGGCACATGTGGTTTTCATGTGCCTTTTTTGTTCCTGGAATAGTCAGTATCGGTCCGGAGGGCATCCCGGAGGATTTACAGACGTGCAAACGGGTGGTATCTTTCTGCCGGTATGGATGCCGCGAGGATGGATACGGAACTGGAATAAGGAGGTTATATTATGGAAACAGGTAATTATCTTGGAACGGAGAAGATCGGAAGGCTTCTCATGAAATTTTGCATTCCCTGCATTGCGTCCCTGATCATCTCATGTCTTTACAACATTGTGGACCAGATTTTCGTGGGAAACGGTGTGGGCTATCTGGGGAACGCGGCGACCGGCGTTATCTTCCCGATCACGGTGATCGGCTGGGGGATGTCGCTGTTCTTCGGCGACGGGGCTGCCGCCTATCTGAGCGTGTCGCTGGGCAGGAACGAGACAAAAGATTTGCACAGGGGCATCGGAAACAGTATTCTCTTTTCTTTCTTATCGGGGATCGTGATCATTTTGATCAGTTATCTCTGGGGAGACGGGCTGCTGCGGCTGATCGGCGCGACGGACGCGACGATTCTGCTGGCACACGACTACGGGTTTATCATCTATGTCATGATGCCCCTGGCCATGACGCAGAATACGCTGGCATCGATCATCCGTGCGGACGGAAGTCCCCGCTATGCCATGGGAGCCATGATCGTGGGGGCGCTGATCAATATCGTGGGCGACCCGGTGGCGATCTTTGTGTTGGATATGGGCATCAAAGGAGCGGCGTACGCCACCATTTTAGGACAGTTTGTCAGTTTTCTGCTCTGTGCGGGGTATCTTGCCAGGAGCAAAACGTTCCGTCTGCGGGCAGACAGCTTCAGGATAGACTTTGCGCAGTTGAAACAGATCATGGCGCTGGGCACTTCGAGCCTTCTGACACAGCTTTCCATCGTGGTCATCACTGTGGTCAACAATATCCTGCTCGTGAAGTACGGCGCGCTCTCGGCCTACGGCGCGGATATTCCGCTGGCGGCGTTTGTGGTGATCATGAAGCTGTTCCAGATCGTGCTGAACATCGCCATCGGCATCGCGGCGGGGGCGCAGCCCATCGTCGGCTACAATTACGGCGCGCAGAAGTATGACAGAGTGCGGGATCTGCTGAAAGCCGTGTTGAAATGGACGTCCCTTGTGGGACTCATATGCATGGTGCTGTTTGAAGTATTTCCGGGGGCATTTATCCGGCTGTTCGGATCGGACGGGGAACTGTATCTGGAGTTTGCGGTCCGCTGTCTGCGGATCTATCTGCTGCTGATCCTGTTTACCTGCGTGCAGAAGGTCTGCGCGATTTTTCTGCAGTCCATCGGCAGAGCGCAGGCGGCAGCACCCCTTGCTGTTCTGAGGGATCTGCTTTTGATCGTCTTTTCGATCGTCATTCCGATATTTTTCGGCGTGACGGGTATTTTCTGGGCGGCGCCCGTGGCGGATGTATTTGCAATGCTGATCACGGCGGCGGTGATGGCCCGGTTGTGGAGAGAGCTGCAGGGAGAAGAAAAGCACGCCGCATCGGTGGAAGCGGGACATATCATACCTTCGAGGAAAGGCGTGATCGTTACGGTCTCGAGGGAACACGGTTCTGCGGGAAAGCGGATCGGACAGATACTGGCGGAAATGCTGGATGTCCCCTGTTATTATAAGGAAGTGACGGCTCTGGCGGCGAAGGAGAGCGGGCTGGCGGCGGAATTTATTTCGGATATCAACAAAAATTCCCCGGACCGGATGCATGAGCTGTACCTGAGTACAAAGATCGTCCAGCAGGCGATCACGGCGCAGGATCAGATCATCAAGAAGATCGCGGACAGCGGTTCCTGCGTGATCGTGGGGCGTGCCGCCGATCATGTGCTGAGGGACTATAAGGATGTGGTCCGTATCTTTATCCATGCACCGAAGGACTACCGGATGAAAAAGGTTATGGAGATGTACGGAGATACAAAGGAAGAGGCAAAGAGGAATATTGAGCATTCGGATATGGCGCGTTCCGGCTATTACAGATCTGTGACCGGAAGGCTCTGGGCTCATTCGGATAACTATGATCTGTGCATCGACAGTTCCATCGGGGAGCAGGCGTGCGCAGAGATGATCTTTGATTATATAAAGAAATTCAGACGGCAGGACGGATAGTGTTCCGGCAGATATAGCATTGATCAATAGATTCTTATAAAAATGTGAAAAAACATAAGGTACCTTGACAAAACGGAGCGCATCCGGTAATATGTTAAGGTACCTTATGATTTGTATGAGAAATTAGCAGAGCGTTTGACCGTTGTTTATATGAGGGTAGTCTGATAAACACATTTGGCTGTCAGCCTATATGAGAACAGCTCGAAAAATGTATTTGGCTGTCGGTTTGCAGGAGGACGGCTCCAAGAATGTATTTGGGCTGTCGTTTGGGTGAGAGGAAAAAGGAGGCTGTGATGGGAAAAAGCGGATATGGGAGCCACGGAGGAAATTGCGGCGGCGGGAAGGACAAAAACGATATGCTGATCCTTCATTTCAGGGATATCAACCATGTGATGCACGCCCTGTATGAGGGAAGGGGAAGCCAGAAAGGCATCCTGATCACGCTTTTGGAGGTGGGCGCCGTGACGCAGAGGGAGCTGACCAGGCGGCTCGGCATTCAGCCGGGGTCGGTCAGCGAGGTGCTGGCGAAACTGGAAAAGAACGGGCTGATCCTGCGCACGGAAAACCCGCAGGACCGCCGGACCACGGATATCACATTGACAGATCAGGGAAGGCTGCTGGCGCAGGAGGCGGCGGGGCGGCGGAAAAAGCGGCACGAGGAGATGTTTTCCTGTTTGACGGAAGAGGAGAAAGATGCGCTGCTCGTGCTGCTGGGCAAAGTGAATGAGGACTGGCGGCAGCGCTATCGGGAGATAGAGTGCCATCCGGAAAAAGGGCATGGCAGCGGAGTGAAGGATCATCCGGAGGGACGGCATTATCGCGCAGGGGAAAGCAGGTGAGGGATCATGTGGAAGTATATCAGACGCTATCTGGTTTTTGCGGTGCTTGCCGCCCTGTTCATGATCGGGGAGGTCATGATGGACCTGCTCCAGCCGGAACTGATGGGGCGGATCGTGGATCAGGGGGTGCTGGGGTTTCATCAGGGCGGAGTCGGAAATCCCGCTCTGGTCGGGCGGCTTGGAATCCGTATGATCCTGCTTGTCCTGTTCGGCGGCTTCTGCGGTTCTATGAACAATGTGTTTGTACATATGTCAGGGCAGAATATCGGGAATGAGATGCGCAAAGACTGTTTTCGGAAGATCATGACGTTCTCCTTCCCGCAGATCGATGCGTTCGGCACAGGTTCCCTCGTGACAAGGGTGACCAACGATATCACGCAGGTGCAGAATTTTGTGTCCCAGTTTGTGCGGGGCATGATCAGGACATCGCTTCTGACTTTCGGGAGCATTTACTTTATGTTCCGGCTGAGCAGGAGCTTCGGCATGATCGTACTGGGCGCCTTTCCTTTTATCGCGGGCTGTATGATCTATTGTATCTGCAGGACGAACCCGCTGTTTCCCGCGCTGCAGGCGAGGCTCGATGAGGTCAACAGCATTTTGCAGGAGGATATTTCGGGCATCCGCATCATCAAGGCATGTGTGCGGGAAACCTATGAAAAACTGCGTTTTGGCAGGGCGAACGACATGCTGGTGAAGACCCAGCTTCAGACACTGGTCATCTTTGCGTTTATGAATCCTGTCGTGAACTGCGTCATGTATCTGGTGGTGGCGCTGATCCTGCTGTCGGGCGCCGGCGGTGTGGAAAAGGGGACCATGACGCCCGGTTTTATCATGGCGGCGATCACCTACACGACACAGCTCTTGAACGGCGTTCTGATGCTGGTGATGCTGTTCCAGAATATTTCGAGGGGCTATGCCTCCTGGAAGCGCATCAGGGAAATACTCGAAAGCGAGGCGGCGCTGAAGGACGGGACTTTTGACGGGGAGACGTAGGAGACGGGAATCGTCGTGTTTCAGGATGTATCCTTTTCCTACCCCGGCTTCGGGCGCATGGTGTTGGATCATGTCAGCCTGAAGATAAACAGAGGGGAGACGGTGGCGGTCATGGGGGCTACCGGTTGCGGGAAGACGTCCCTTGTCTCCCTGATCCCCCGCTTTTATGATACCGTATCCGGCAGGGTTTTGGTGGACGGCGTGGACGTGAGAAGATACCAGCAGAAGGCGCTGCGGGATAAGATCGCCGTGGTGCTGCAAAAAAGCGAGCTGTTCAGCATGACGGTCGGGGAAAACATCGCATGGGGAAGGAAGGACGCGGCTGCGGACGAGATCGAGGGGGCTGCCGGGACCGCCCAGGCGGACGGATTCATCACTGCCATGCCGAAGGGATATGACACGCCTGTCGCGGAGCGCGGCATGAGCCTCTCGGGCGGGCAGAAGCAGAGGATATCCATTGCGAGGGCGCTGCTGAAACAGGCAGAGATCGTGATCTTTGATGATTCCACCAGTGCGCTGGATCTGAAAACGGAAGCGGATCTGTATGAAGCGCTGGAAAAGAACGCGCCCGGCAGCACGAAGATCCTGATCGCCCAGCGGATCGCTTCGGTGCGCAGGGCAGACCGGATCATTATCATGGAGCAGGGCAGGATCGCCGCGGAGGGCACCCACGAGGAACTTTTAAAGAGCAGCGGGATCTATCGGGATATCTGCCGCTCCCAGATGGATAAGGAGGCTGCGTATGTCTGAACAAAAAGAACAGAAACTCATGGAGCGCAATATCCCGGGGATGATGAACCGGGGGGCGCGGTTTGCCGAGGTGGAACACGCGGAGCATATGGGGGCGGCGCTGAGACGGCTGGCTGCCTGTTTCGCAAGGGAAAAGACGGTTGTTTTCGGCATGCTGGCGGCGGTCTTTTTCGGGACGGTATGCGGCGTGTACGCGCCTTCGCTGCAGAGCGGTGCGATCGATATCATCGCCGGGGACAAAACCGGAGATCTCCGGAATATGGTGGTGCTGATGAGCGTTGTCTACCTACTCTACGGGGGCAGCCAGCTCCTGCAGGGGCTGATCAGCGCGTCATTAAGCCAGCGGATCGTGAAACGGATGCGGGAAGAACTGTTTGACAAGATGATGGATCTGCCCGTGGCCTATTCGGATACCCATTCCCACGGCGATATGATGAGCCGCATGACCAATGACATCGAAAATATCTCCACCACCATATCCCAGTCCCTGCCTTCTCTGGTTTCGGGCGTGCTGACGGTCGCGGGGACGGTGTCCGTCATGCTGTGGTACTGTTGGCAGCTTGCGCTTTTGAGCATGGGCACGGTCATCCTGACGGTCCTCGCGACAAAGTTCCTCTCGGGAAAGGTGCGGAAGTTCTCCCGCAGGCGGCAGCGGCTTTTGGGGGAGCTGAACGGTACCGTGGAGGAAATGGTGGCGGGATACCGCACGGTGGTCGCCTACAATCATCAGGATGTGACCATAGAGGAGTTTGCGCGGATCTCGGACGATCTGACAAAGGCGGGCATCAGGACGGACGCCTTCAGCGGCGTGATGGGACCTGTGATGAACTGCATCGGGAACATCGGCTTTGTGATCATCGCGGTATTCGGCGGTTATTTTTCGGTGCGGGGGATCATCTCCGTCGGGGTCATCTCGGCGTTTATCGTCTATGCGAAACAGTTCAGCCGCCCGATCAACGAGATCGCGCAGGTCTACGGGCAGCTCCAGACAGCGGTTGCCGGCGCGGAACGCGTGTTTATGATGCTGGATGAGGAAAATGAGGACAGGGCGGGGGAGAGCATCCAGAATACGGAGAATATGGAGGTGGATTTTGAGAACGTGCAGTTTTCCTATGAACCGGGAATACCTGTTCTGCAGGATTTTACGCTGCACGTGCCCGCCGGCAAAAAGGTGGCGCTCGTGGGCGCGACAGGAAGCGGAAAGACCACGGTGGTCAATCTGCTGATGCGGTTTTATGACGCGGACAGCGGGGATATCCGCATCGGCGGACAGGACATCAGAAAGATCGCAAGGGACGACCTGCGGAAAAAAGCCGCCATTGTGCTGCAGGATACGGTGCTGTTTTCGGATACGGTCTTCCACAATCTGACTTACGGAAAAAGCGGCGCCAAGATGGAAGAGGTGGAGGAAGCGGTAGACAGGAGCCGGTGCAGGGAAATGATCGAAATGCTGCCGGAGGGATATGATACGGTGCTGACCGGCGCGGGGGAAACGATCAGCCAGGGGCAGAGACAGCTCCTTGCGATCGCCAGAGCGTTCGTGGCGGACCCGCGGATCCTGATCCTGGACGAGGCGACCTCCAACGTGGATACCCGTACGGAGAAGGCGATACAGGACGCCATGCACCTGATCATGCAGGACCGCACCAGTATTGTGATCGCACACCGCCTTTCCACGATACGGGATGCGGACATCATCGTGGTGATGGATCACGGCAGGATCGTGGAGAGCGGGGAGCATGATGCACTGCTTGCGCGGAAAGGGAAATATTATGAACTGTACATGACACAGTATGCGGGATGTGTGATATAAAAGGATCTGCGGGAAAACGCATCCTGTGTCCAACGGAAAAAGGTGTTGTGATATGGTGTGACAGGGAGAGGGATCAGATGGTTTGAAGAGGACGGATGGGGGTTGTACATCGCGGATTCATGGTAAAATGATTTGGCATGTTTGTGCAGTCCTGATAAATGATACCGGAGAAATTTTGTGTAAAAACGCCTTTGAAATTTCATAAAAAAGACATTATAATAACAGAAAACGTGTTGCAGAAGCTGCGTAAATCCAGTTGTCTGCAGGGCGTTTTTTTGTTTGCGTAAGAGAACCGGCATAAGAACCATACAGGTTTGTTGCCTGGTATTATAAGGCGGATTTATTCGGGAAAGGAGAAAATATGGAACAAAAAAATAATGCTTATTTAATGGAAGAACCGGTGGGGAGACTGATGCAGAAATACGCGGTGCCGTGTATCATCTCGCTGTTGGTCGGCGCGCTGTACAATATTGTGGATCAGATCTTTATCGCCAATGCGACATATCTGGGATCCTACGGGAATGCGGCAAACACGGTGGTGTTTCCGCTGACGGTGGTCGCACTGGCGATCGCGGTCATGGTGGGGGACGGATGCTGTGCTTTTGTGAGTCTCTCCCTCGGGAAAAACAAACCGGAGGACGCGGGGAAGAGCATGGGGAACTCCATTCTGCTCACGGTGCTGCTTAGCCTTGTGCTGTGTGCGATCTATCTTGTTTTCAGCAACCGGATCATCGCCATGTTTGGCGGCACGGTAAATGAGGAGACCTTCCGCCATTCAAAAGAATACTTTTTCTGGATATCCCTGGGCATCCCTTTTTATATGTTCGGGCAGGCGATGAATCCGGTGATCCGGGCGGACGGAAGCCCGCGCTTTGCGATGCTGTCCACGCTGGCAGGAGCCGCGATCAATATCATTCTCGACCCCGTATTCATCTTTATTTTCGGCTGGGGGATGATGGGCGCGGCGGTTGCCACGGTACTCGGCCAGATCGCGACGGCGGTTCTGTCGATATGGTATCTGCTGCATACGAAAACGATCCGTCTGACAAAGGAAGATTTCCGCATCAAAAAGGAGATCGCTGGGCGGACGCTGGTTCTTGGCATCTGCAGTTTCTTATCACAGATATCGCTGGTGGCGGCCATGGCGGCGATCAATAATATGATCAGAAAATACAGCGCCCTTGACGTTGTGTTCTGTCAGGAGCAGTATGCCCAGATCCCGATGGCGGTGGTGGGCATCGTGATGAAGTTTTTCCAGATCGTGATTTCCATCGTGGTGGGTATGGCGGCAGGCTGTATTCCGATCGTCGGATTTAACATGGGCGCAGGACAGAATAAAAGGGTAAAGGATCTGTTTACAAGACTCCTGACAGCGGAAGCCTGTGTCGGCGTCATCGCGCTTTTGATCGTTGAATTTCTGCCAAAGCAGCTGATCGGCATCTTCGGGGCCGCCAATGAGAGTGTCTATTATACGGATTTTGCGGTGAAGGCATTTCGGATTTATCTGTGCATGGTGATCTTTGCCTGTGTGAACAAAGCGGCGTTTATCTTCCTGCAGGCGATGGGAAAGGCGGCGGCTTCCACCATGCTTTCCATGATCAGGGAGATTGTTTTCGGCGTGGGATTCGCGCTCGTTCTGCCGCGGTTTTACGGGCTGGACGGCGTGCTGTACTCCATGCCGGTATCGGATATATTGACATTTATCGCTTCCGGCATTATCATCATAGTGACATACAGGCAGCTGAATGCAAAATTACAAAAATAATCTTGACAGTTTACAGCACGGATGTTATGATATCTGAGTATGCCGCATGGCGGGGCTGAACGGGATTTTCCCGAAAAAGATGCATGAAGATGCCGCCGGAGCCAGCGAGTAATGGAATAGGAGGTACGGTATGTACGCAATTATTGCAACAGGTGGAAAGCAGTACAAAGTTTCCGAAGGTGACGTTATCCGCGTGGAAAAGCTGAACGCAGAAGAAGGAAGCTCTGTAACATTTGACCAGGTAGTGGCAGTAAGCGATAACGGACTGAAGGTCGGCGCGGATGTAGCGGGTGCAACAGTAACCGGCACTGTTGAAAAACAGGGCAGGGGCAAGAAGATCATCGTTTATAAGTATAAGAGAAAGTCCGGCTACCACAAGAAAAACGGTCACAGACAAGCATACACACAGGTAAAGATTGATAAGATCAACGGTTAATTTTATTTATGACGAGAGTGATTTTTCGCAAAACCAGTCAGGGAGAGTACAGAGAGCTTCGATGCAGCGGACATGCGGAATATGCAGATCCGGGAAAGGATATCGTCTGTGCGGCGGTATCTGTTCTGGTCATCAATACGCTGAATTCGCTCGAAGAGCTCTGCGGACTGCCGATCAAACAGGATTCGGATGAAGAGAGCGGGCTGATCGCCTGCAAGTTTCCGGAACATATGGATGAGAAGGCGGTTCTGTTGCTGGATTCCCTCGTACTGGGCTGTGTGGCGATTCAAAAGCAGTACGGCAGGAAGTATTGTAAAGTAAAATTTGAGGAGGTGTAAGGCCATGATGAAAATGAACCTTCAGTTTTTTGCGCATAAGAAGGGTGTCGGCTCCACAAAGAACGGCAGAGATTCCGAATCCAAGAGACTTGGCGCAAAAAGAGCGGACGGACAGTTTGTAAAAGCGGGCAATATTTTATACAGACAGCGCGGAACGAAGATTCACCCCGGCAACAACGTAGGGATCGGTGGTGATGATACATTATTTGCACTGGTAGACGGCGTTCTGAGATTTGAGAGAAAAGGAAGAGACAAAAAGCAGGCTTCCGTCTATCCGGTTGAGAAAAACGAGGACTAAGTTTCTTGTAATGCAGTAGCGGCTTAAATGGATATGTGGGTGTACCCGCTTGAGTCCTTTGCAGGCAAATAAAATATCAGGGGCTTCAAACGGTTGTTTGGAGTCCTTTTTTAATGGTTAATCAAAATAGAAGGAAAATATATGTTTGCAGACAGAGCAAAAATTTTTGTAAAAAGCGGTAAGGGGGGAGACGGCCATGTTTCCTTCCGGCGAGAGAAATATGTGCCGAACGGCGGTCCTGACGGAGGTGATGGCGGCGATGGCGGCAGCGTGATCTTTGTTGTGGACGAGGGATTGAATACGCTGACGGATTTTCGTCATATCCGGAAATATTGTGCTGAAAATGGAGAGGAAGGCGGCAAGAAAAACTGTCACGGCAAAAATGGAAAGGACATTATCATCAAAGTGCCTGCCGGTACCGTCATCAAAGAAGCGGAAAGCGGAAAGGTGATCACCGATATGTCAGGCGGGAATACACGCTTCACATTATTGACAGGCGGCAGAGGAGGCAACGGAAACCAGCATTATGCGACATCCACGATGCAGGCGCCGAAGTATGCCCAGCCGGGACAGCCTTCCAGAGAACTGGAACTTCTGCTGGAACTGAAAGTGATCGCCGACGTAGGACTGGTGGGCTTTCCGAATGTTGGAAAATCTACGTTTTTGTCAAGGGTGACAAATGCGAAACCGAAGATCGCCAACTATCATTTTACCACCCTGAATCCCAACCTGGGCGTTGTGGATATGGATGGGGACGGGTTTGTGATCGCCGATATCCCGGGATTGATCGAGGGGGCATCGGAAGGAATCGGACTCGGATATGAGTTTTTGCGTCATATTGAGCGGACCAGAATGCTGATCCATATTGTGGATGCGGCATCCACGGAAGGCCGGGATCCGATAGAGGATATCTACGCCATCAATAAAGAACTGGAAAACTATCAGAAAGATATTGCTGAGCGTCCCCAGATCATTGCAGCCAATAAGATAGACTGTATTTTCGGGGAAGACGATCCGGTGGAAAAGATCAGGGCGGAATTTGAGCCAAAGGGGATTCCTGTCTATGCAATTTCCGCGGTGACCGGGGAGGGAGTAAAGGAACTTCTGTATGCTGTGAAAAACCGGTTATCCGAAATCAGGGAAAAGCCGGTTGTCTTTGAGCAGGAGTATGATCCGGAGAAAGCGCTCTATCAGGAGGAAAGCCCCCATTCTGTCAGCTATGATGCGGAAAATGACGAGTATGTGGTAGAAGGACCGAGGATCGAAAAGATGCTTGGCTATACTAATCTGGAATCGGAAAAAGGTTTTGCTTTCTTCCAGCGCTTCTTACGGGAAAACGGTATTCTGGAGGAACTGAAAGAACTGGGGATCAAGGAAGGGGATACAGTCAGGCTATACGGACTCTCCTTTGATTACTATGAAGAATAACCGAGCCGGAGGCGAGGTTATTCGCTACTTCTCGATGAGCGGAGCGAATTGAGAAGGTACCATAAGTAGAGCCGGAGGCGAGGAAGAGAGGATATATTATGACAAGTAAACAGAGAGCTTATTTAAAAGGGCTTGCCATGACGCTGGAGCCGAGTTTTCAGCTTGGGAAGGCATCCCTGACACCGGAATATACGGAAGCAATCACCGAAGCGTTTAACAGGAAGGAACTGATCAAGATCAGCGTACTGAAAAACTGTATGGATGATCCGCGGGAAATTGCAGAGATCCTGGCGGAGCGTACGCATTCCCAGGTGGTGCAGGTCATCGGCAAAAAAATTGTTTTATATAAGGAAAATAAAGATCACAAAAAGATAGAACTGCCCGGGTAAGGCGTATGTTTTCTGGTGATAGGAGGCTGTTATGAAAAAAGTAGGTATTCTGGGAGGTACTTTTAACCCGATCCATATGGCACATCTGATCATTGCGGAGACCGCACGGGAAGAAGCGGGATTGGATGATATTTTATTTATTCCATCGGGGTGTTCTTATTTGAAGGATGTTTCGGATATCCTTCCGGCGAAGGACAGGGTTCATATGACCGGACTTGCGATCGAGGATAATTCCCATTTTGCACTTTCCACCATCGAAATTGACAGGGGGGGAAATTCCTATACCTGCGATACGCTGGTGGAGTTGAAAAATCGTTATCCGGATCAGGAATACTATCTGATCCTGGGGGCGGATAATCTATTTACGATGGAACAGTGGAAAGATCCGGAGGTTATTTTTCAGAACGTAAAAATCCTGGCGGCGGTGCGCGGCAGTAAAAAGCGTGCCGATATGGAGGAAAAGATCGCGGAGTTAAAGGAAAAGTATGACGCTGACATCACGTTGCTGCATGTCAGACATGTGGATATCTCCTCATCCATGATCAGGGAAAAGACAGCGCAGGGGCGTTCCATCCGCTATATGGTACCGGAGAAGGTGCGGGAATATATCATGAAAAATCATTTCTATGAAAAAAAGGATATACAGGAGCAATAAGGCGGCATGGAAAGGGTGGATATTGCAAGACTGCGGGCGCAGGTTAAAAAAACACAGGACAAAAAACGGTTTGAGCATACGCTGGGCGTTACCTATACTGCAGCGTGCCTCGCCATGTGTTATGATATAGATACGGAGAGGGCGGAGACGGCAGGACTTTTGCATGACTGTGCCAAATGCCTGAGCAATGATAAAAAGATCAGTCTCTGCAAAAAGCAGTCCATTGAGATCAATATGACGGAGGCGAAAAATCCGTTTCTGCTTCATGCGAAGGCTGGCGCTTATCTGGCGGAGCATAAATACGGCATCCGGGACGAGGATATTTTAAATGCGGTCCGTTATCATACCACCGGCAGGCCGGGGATGAGCATGCTGGAGAAGATCGTGTTTATCGCGGATTATATTGAGCCTGGGAGAAATCATTCGGCGAGGCTGCCGGAACTGAGAAGACTGGCTTTTCAGGATCTGGATAAAGCGCTGGTGGAAATTTTGAAGGATACGCTCCGCTATCTGAAGGGGACGAACAATGAGATAGATCCCATGACGCAGAAAACCTACGACCATTATAAAAAGCTTCTGGAGAAACAGCAGGAAACGTGATACTATAAGTATAAGGTCAAGCGGCGGACGGCCTGCTGTTAAAACGGAAGAGAAGGGAGAAACCTATGGAAGCAAAGGAAATGGCAAAACTGGCAATTCAGGCGCTGGAGGACAAAAAAGCGGATGATATAAAAGTGATCGATATCAGTGACGTATCGACGATCGCGGATTATTTTATCATCGCCAGCGGAAAAAACCGCAGTCAGATACAGGCTATGTGTGATAATGTGGATGAGACGCTCGGAAGAGCCGGCGTTTCAATAAAACAGACGGAAGGATATAAAAATGCCAACTGGATCCTGATGGATTACGGTGATATCATCGTGCATATCTTTGATACGGAGAACAGACTGTTTTATGATCTGGAGAGGATCTGGCGGGACGGTAAGGAGATGGATAGAAGCGAGCTGTAAAAACAGCCCGCTTTTTTTCTGTGCGGGAGTCATCCGGCAAAACGGACTCTTTGTCCGATGTTTCAGAGAATCCTGAAAACACCGAACACTTTCCCGAGTATGGCGCATTCCGTTACGATAATGGGATCCATGGAATCATTTTCGGGCTGGAGGCGGATATGATCCTTTTCTTTATAAAAAGTCTTAACCGTGGCGGAGTCGTCTACCAGAGCCACGACGATGTCGCCGTTTGAGGCGGTATTGCAGCACTTCACGAAAATCTGATCACCGTCGAAGATACCGGCATTTATCATGGAATCGCCCTTTACTTTTAAAACAAAGGATTCGCCTCCCGGTACAAATTCGGCGGGTATGGGGAAATAACTGTCAATATTCTGCTGCGCCAGGATCGGCTGGCCGGCGGCTACCGTACCTACGACAGGAAGGCTGACCATCTCTTTCCGTACCATCTGGAAACTGTCGTCACAGATCTCGATAGCGCGGGGTTTGGTCGGATCACGTTCGATATAACCAAGTTTTTCCAAAGATTCCAGATGCGCGTGGACAGAAGAGGTGGACTTTAAATTTACCGCCTGGCAGATTTCACGCACGGTGGGCGGATAACCTTTCTTTAAGATCTCTTCTTTCATATATTCCAGAATTTCCTGTTGCTTCGCGGTGATCTTTCCTTTTGCCATGTAAATACCTCCAAATCTGAATCGGCAGAACTGCCTGTTGTCATTTACTATACCATACTTCATTAAAAAAAGCAAACATATATTCCGAACAAATGTTTGAAATCCTGTTGACAAACATTTGTTCGCATGATAGTATAAATCTATGAAAAGAACAGGTGTTCAGGTGAGCTGTACGATTAAATGGACACTTTATATGATAGAATGGGCGTCAGCAAGTCAGCGGGAAAGATAAGTTTACTCATGGAGGTATGTTATGAACAGTACAGCAGTCAGAAACAGGAACAGCACTTTGCCAGTCAGCAAATGGGATGCCAGGATCCGCAAAAATAAGAGAAGAAGAAATGCGGAGATCAGAAAACATATTTTTTTGTTATTTTTTGCACTGGGTTTTGTCTGTGCAGTCATTCTGGGATTAAATAGAATGATAACCAAAGCCGGGGAGGCAAAAGAAGAGGAGCTCTATTTTAAATATTATAAAAATATCCGTATCGAACAGGGAGAGACACTTACATCTGTCGCCCATACTTATGCAGATCAGGCACATTATGAGAATCATCAAAAATATATACAGGAAGTAGTATATATGAATCATCTGGAAGATGCGGATGATATCTGTGAAGGTACCTGCCTGATCATTCCTTACTATTCTAATGAACTGTTAAAATAATATATTGAAACCGGATATCGGTATATTATCAATTACGGCTGATCCGGATAAAGATCCTGATAGAGGGCATAGCCGTTGCGCCCGTTTTCTTTTACATAATACAAAGCTTTATCTGCCAGTTCATAAAGTCCTTCCGCAAAACCGTTTTCAGAAAAAGCGGCGCCTATGCTGAGGGTAACTTTGGGAAGTCCGTCATCTTCGTTTGAAAGAAATTCATTGATCAGAACTGCTTTCTGATCGAGAACCGCACGCTGGTCCAATGTAATCTGTGTCATAACGGCTGCAAACTCATCTCCGCCGATCCTCATGACGAAGTCCTGGGAGCGGAAGCTCTTCTGCAGCGCCCTTGCCACTTTGATCAGAACCTGGTCACCTACTTTATGTCCATAGTTATCATTGACTCCTTTAAAATAATCCACATCAATTAAGAATAAGGTCAGAGGAGTATCGCTTTTTAAGATCAGTTTAAGACCGTCAAAAGTGTTGCGGTTGGCAAGGCCGGTCAGAGGATCATGTTCAGCCTTTTTGCGAAGTACGGTCTCATTGACTTTGTTAAGGTTATAAATGTCGTTGTAAGTGAGCGCAAGGTATTTAAATTCATAAGAACCAAGGATAGTGAGCATTTTTTCTTCCTTGATGCAGTTTACATATATTTTCAGCGGCTTTACGATCAGGATAATGATCATAATAAAGGTGGCGATATTGAGAAAGAACAGGATGCTGATGTAAATGCGCTGATGGAAAAGAGACTGCTCCATGGCCTCAATGCTGATATCCTGTGCATTCAGAGTGGCGGATATGATGGAATTTAAGCAGGAGGTGGTATCTTCTTTGATCAGCTTTTTCATATGCAGATATTCCGAATCAAATACCATCCTCTGTGCTTTCTGCAGCTTTGCATCGGCAGAAAGTGCTGCATCTTCTGCTGATAATACTGTATTTTTTATGACATCAGGAAGAGAGCCTGCGTCATAGCCGGTTGCCTCTTTGACTAAACGCATCGCATACAATTCGGTTGAGGTAAGTTCGTTGGATTCGTCCAGAGCCTGCTGCAGGTAAGAGAGCGACTCTTCATTGATATCATGATCCTTTAAATCTTCCAGCGCATGTTCCCTGCGCATGTTCACAAAAAGTTCGTTGATATAGGCATCCATATATTCGGAATCTGTGGTTATCACATAAAGACGGACCTGTTCCGTAAGATAGTCGGAAGCCTTTTCCAGATCATTGGCATCCTGGCTGCAAATCCTGTAAGTATTGATATTTTCTGTCAGTGTATTGTAGCGAATGGATACCGTAATGGTAATATACAGAATAAGGATATAAAGAATACACGATGCAAGTATCATAATGTAGTTTAGGGTCTGTATCCGGATGCCCCTGATATTTTTGGGCGGCTGTTCGTTTTTAGTTATATCATGATATGTATCCATAAAAACCTCGTTTATATTTTGTTATAGTATGGTTTTCCATATAAAAATGGAAGGAATCTCTGATGGCCATAAGTGTTATGTATCCATGCACAATTATAAAATATAGTGGAAAAATATGCAAGAAAAATACGGCTGAAATGTTTTTCTTTGCAGCAGCCCGGCTTTTCTCTGGACTATTATTTCTCTTTACAAATGTCGATGAAAAGTTAAAATGTATATAGAGAGAAAATAAGGGCAGTTCACAGGCCGGAGTGGAGGAGGAGACGAATGATTTCATTTGAGAGCGATTATATTGCCGGGGCGCATCCGCAGATACTGCAGCGCCTTATGGAAACTAACATGGAAAGCCTTTCGGGATATGGCACCGACCCGTTTTGTGAGAGGGCAAAGGAAAAAATAAGGGCGGCGTGCGGATGGCCTGATGCGGAGGTGGAATTTCTTGTCGGAGGCACGCAGGCAAATGCGGTCGTCATCTCAACCATGCTGCGCGACTATGAGGGTGTTATTGCGGCAAAGACGGGACATGTCAGCACTCATGAGGCAGGTGCGATAGAGTATACAGGCCATGAGGTTCTTGAGGTGGCGCAGTCAGACGGAAAGATGGATGCTGCGGTATTAAAAAAATATATAGAGGACTTTTATGGGGATGCCAACCATGAACATATGGTATTTCCAGGTATGGTCTATCTTTCTTATCCCACCGAATACGGAACGTTATATACGAAAAAGGAGCTGACCGAGATAGCTGGGATTTGCAATAGCTACAGGATTCCGCTCTTTTTGGACGGTGCGCGTCTGGGATATGGTCTGATGAGCAGGGACTGTGATCTTACTTTAGCGGAGATTGCGGAACTGACGGACGTTTTTTATATCGGCGGAACGAAAGTCGGCGCATTGTGCGGAGAGGCGGTCGTGTTCACAAAGAAAAACAGGCCCTGCCATTTTATGAATTCCGTGAAGAAGAGGGGCGCGCTGCTGGCGAAAGGGAGGCTTTTGGGCATACAGTTTGATACGCTTTTTACGGACGGCCTTTATTTTGAGATTTCCAGGCATGCCATCGGGATGGCGGAGGAATTAAAGAATATTTTCAGAGAAGCGGGGCTTCCGTTTTACCTTGAATCACCGACAAACCAGCAGTTTATCATTTTGGAAGACAAATTTTTGGAAAAACTGAAAGAAGATGTAACATTCAGTTTTTGGGAGAAGTATGATAAAGATCATACCGTAGTCCGCTTTGCCACAAGCTGGTCGACGACGAAAGAGGACCTGGATGGATTGAGACAGGCTTTGCGGAATATTTGCTGACAGGGATATCGAGGGAAGAGTTGTTTGACGCCTGCAAAATTGCGGAGAGAAAGCCATGTCTTTATCTGTCGCAATTTCATATTCGCAGCAGGCGATTCGCATCAGAATATTAGGAGGATAAAACGAATGTCAGGAGAAAATCTGGATTTTGATAAAGTGATCGAGCGTAAGAATACGGACTGCGTGAAATACGATTCAGCGGCGCAGCACGGGATGCCGGAAGGGATACTGCCGATGTGGGTGGCTGATATGGATTTCATGGTGTCGCAGAGGATCCTGGATGCCGTGGAAGAAAGGGTAAAGCACGGGATCTTCGGCTACACGGAGAGCGGTGAGAGCTATTTTGAGGCGGTGGCAGGCTGGATGGAGAGGCGGCATGGATGGAAAGTGCAGCCCCGGTGGCTGGTGAAGACGCCGGGAGTCGTATTTGCGCTTGCCATGGCCGTAAGGGCTTATTCCAAAGCCGGGGAAGCCGTGCTGATCCAGGAGCCGGTGTATTATCCGTTCAAAAAAGTGATCGAACAGAACGGAAGAAAGGCGGTCAGCAATGATCTCGTGCAGGGGGAGGACGGGAGATATCGTATGGATCCCGAAGATTTCGAGAGGAAGATCGTGGAGAATGATATCAGGCTTTTCCTGCTCTGCAGTCCGCACAATCCGGTCAGCAGGGTGTGGACGGCAGAAGAACTGATGCGGATCGGGGAGATCTGCGTAAAGCATCATGTGATCGTTGTCAGCGATGAGATCCATGCGGATTTTGTGTTCGGAGACAGGAGGCATTCTGTCTTTGCGAGTCTGAAAAAGGAGTTTGAGGAGATGTCGGTCATCTGCACCGCCCCCTCAAAAACCTTTAATATTGCAGGACTGCAGGTCTCCAATATATTTATCGCCAACGGGGAACTTCGAAACCGTTTTATCGGTCAGATCAATGCGTCTGGCTGCAGCGGGCCGAATGTTTTGGGGCTTACAGCTTGCGAGGCGGCGTATCGATACGGCGGCGAGTGGTATGAGGCGATGATGGAATATATAGCCGGGAATATAAAATTTATGAGAGAATATATTGGGACGGAGCTGCCGCAGTTGAAAGTGCCGGAGACGGAAGGAACCTATCTGGTGTGGGTGGACTTCAGGGGACTTGGGCTGTCGGAAGAAGAGCTTGAGGAGCTTATCGTGAAAAAAGCGAATCTGTGGCTGGATAGAGGCATGATGTTCGGCAGGGCGGGAACAGGCTTTGAGCGGTTTAATGTTGCATGCCCGAGAAGCGTGCTGGAACGGGCGCTTGTGCAGTTGAAAGAGGCGATAAATCTCTCTTTTTTGTGCAAAGATGGAGAGGACAGGCGGCTGAAAAAGTAGTAAGATGGTTTTATCTTAAAGGAGAGAATGTGTGATGGAATGGATTGAGAGATTAAATGAAGCGATCGGTTATATCGAGGAAAATCTGGCGGGGGAGATCGACTATGAACAGCTCGGACGGATCGCCTGCTGTTCTTCCTATCATTTTCAGCGGATGTTTTCCTATATGGCGGGGATGCCCCTGTCCGAGTATATCCGCAGGCGGAGGATGTCCCTGGCGGCAGTGGATCTGCAGGGCGGGGATGCAAAGATCAGCGATGTGGCGGCAAAATACGGCTACAGTTCCCCCACCGCATTTAACAGGGCGTTTCAGTCGATCCACGGGATCGCACCTTCCGCCGTGAGGGCGGAGGGCGTATCGGTAAAATCTTTTCCGTCGATCACATTCAGGATCACGGTAAAAGGAGTGGGAGAGATGAATTATCGGATTGAGACAAAAGAAGCTTTTCGCATCACAGGGGTATCCGTGCCGCTGGAAAAGGAAATTGAAAAGAATTTTGCGGTGATTCCGTCAAAGTGGCAGGAAATATCCGTAAACGGTACGCTGCAGAGGCTGATAGAGATGATGGACAGGGAGCCCATGGGCGTGCTGGGCGTCAGCACCTGCAACGGCGAGGAGGCGTGGCATTACTATATCGCGGTTTCTTCGTCTGAGGAGGGCGAGGGGCTGGAGGAGTATATCGTGCCGGCGGCGACCTGGGCGATCTTTCCGGGGGAGGGGACGAACGAGTCCATCCAGGAGCTGGAGAGGCGGATCGTGACGGAGTGGCTTCCCACATCGGGGTATGAGTATGCCGATGCGCCCGATATTGAAGTCTATATCAGCCCGGACCTGCAGAATGCGAAATATGAAGTATGGATCCCGGTGGTGAAAGCGTGCTGAGCCGGTCTTATCCGTTATTCCCGCGAGCAATGGTATCCGTCTCGATTTTCTTTACCGATGTATTTTCCTGTCTAAAATATGCTATAATCGGTTCAAATACTTAAACGGAAGGAGCATATTGAGATGGACATTCTGGAGGTAATGAAAGCGCGCCACAGTGTGCGGCAGTACAGCGGGAAAAAGATTGAGAGAGAGATAAGGGAGACACTGGCCGCTTTGGTGAGTGAGTGCAACAAGGAGAGCGGTTTAAATATCCAGATCTTTTTCGACGAGCCGAAATGTTTTAGCAGCATGATGGCGCATTACGGGAAATTCAGCGGTGTGGAAAATTATATCGCGCTTGTCGGGAAAAAGGGGGCAGATCTGGATGAAAAGGCGGGATATTACGGGGAAAGGCTTGTACTGAAGGTGCAGGAGCTCGGGCTGAATTCCTGCTGGGTCGCGATGACCCACGGAAAAAGCGCGGCGAAGATCGGGAAGGGCGAAAAACTGGCGTGCATCATTTCACTGGGATACGGTGTGACGTAGGAGACCGCGCATAAGAGCAAGCCTCTGGATCAGCTTTGCAATTGTGCTTCCGGCATGCCGGACTGGTTTGCGAAGGGAATGGAGGCGGCTCTGCTGGCTCCTACGGCAATGAACCAGCAGAAATTTTATATTTTGCTGGAAGGCGGGAAGGCATCCGGCAGAGCAGGAAAAGGGTTTTATACAAAGATGGACCTGGGTATCGTGAAATATCATTTTGAGGCGGCTGCAGGCCATAAGGTGGAGTGATGACGAAGGCAGTGACAGACAATAGAGCAGGCGTCGGCGGCGCGGATATGAAGGCGGATATCGAAAAACTGGCGGAGGATTTTGAAAACTGCCGGAAAGTGCTGATAGCACTTGGGGATGAGAACCGGCAGCATCTGATCCTTGAAATGATGAAGATAGAAAAATGCTTCGGGGCAAGGGTGGGAGAGATCACAGAGAGGACGCATCTTTCCCGCCCGGCGGTGTCTCATCATCTGCAGATCCTGAAAGATGCCGGCATTCTGAAAGTCAGGAAAGAGGGCACGAAAAATTACTATTATTTTGATTCGGACATGGAAAGCTTTGGCAGGCTGATCCGTGTACTGCAAAGGGCGAGAGAACTGACGGCAAAGCTGCCGGACAGGAGCAAGCCGGTATAATTTTGCATCGATGGGAACAAAATCGGAAATAGGGAAGCCCTTTGCTGCAGGATATCGTTTTATCCTGCAGCAAAGGGCCTGTTTTTTAATTCAGGTATTCTCCGACAGGAGAAGTATTATACTGTTTCTTGATCTCTATCATAACGGAGCCGTCGGGCTGTTCCGTTTCCGACAGGATCTTATATTTTGTACCGCTCCTGTCCAGTCCTGCCTTATACTTTTTAACTTCCTCCTGCACAAACCTTTTTGCATCTTCCTGTCCGAGATCTTCCTTCAACATGAAATGCAATGTCTGCGTGATACACGCCGCCTTTACTCTTTTCATCTGATATCCACCTCTTTCATAATATTTATATCAATGTCCTGAAGGCGTATTTTATGGACATGCCCTTAGGACATTAACATCTCTTTTCGCGGTATTTGCACCGCTGCAGGCTTTTTGCGGTAACAAAAACACAGGTACGCCTTCCTGCATGCGAGATCCTTTCCGGAATCAAAATCATGTTCCGTAATCGGATTTACGTGCGGAGCACTACCTGTGTCATCATGAATCTGTATTTATACTGTTGATGTCAGTATTTTACCATATTTTTTTTGAAAAAGTCAAATCGAAAAGTTCCTGCCAAACGTGTTTTTGGCGGGATGGAGAAGGGCGGCATCCAGGGAATTGAGTGAAGCAAGAGGGAGGGCCACCGTGACGAGCGCGCCCTTTGCCGGCGCATTTTCGAAACGGAGCGTTCCGTTTAACTCGCCGGCAATCCTGTTTACAATGGAAAGTCCGAGGCCGAAATGTTCTCTGCTGCTGCGTGCCGGATCGCCGCGGTAGAATTCGTCCGCCGCCAGGGCGAGTGCTTCGCCGGAAAATCCCTCCCCTTCATCCTGCACGCACAGATGCAGTGCGTTATCCGCGATATAGGCGCGCAGAAAGACAGTACCATTTTCGGGGGAATACTCTACGGCATTGTCGATCAGATTGGAGAGGATGCGCCGCAGCTTATCCTCCGGCAGCGGGAGGGTATCGGGCAGATCCTGCATCTCGAGAGAGCAGGAGAGGCGTTTGTTTTTGCGGAGCATTTCAATGTCCCGCGCCGATGCGGAGAGAAGTTTTTTGATCGGACATACGGGAGAGACACAGGACCCGTCATCCATTGCGGAACGGGGATGCAGTTTGTAAGCGCCATCGTTCACTGCGGTATGGGAGTGCAGCTCACAAAGCATGCCATCCGGCATTTCTTGTATGGAATCAGAAGGGGCATCTGTCCCGGACAGTTCCAGCATAGCTGTCACATACCGGTGGATCTGGCGGGCATGATCCAGAATGAACGCAGTGTATTCTTTCTGCTCGTCGGTCTGCTGTGTTTCTGACAGTAGTTCCGCGTTGCCGGTTACGATGGCGAGCGGCGTTTTAATGTCGTGGGCAAGGGCGGTCAGCCGTCTTTTTTTCTGCTGTTCCATGGACCACTGTTCCTTGAGGGAATGCTGCAGGTCTGTCTTTAAGCGCTTCAGGGAATCCATGATCCGATTGAATTCGGACAAGTTTGTCCGAGGGATATCGAAGACAAGATTTTGTTGACTGATCTGGTCAGCCGCCGCGGCAAGTTTCTGCAGTTCCCTGTCCAGTTTGTGGGCATAGCGAAGAGAGATTAAAATGAAATCCGCTATGAGCAGGAACAGGAGCAGCAGAAAGAAAAAAAGTTCGGCGTTCGGAAAGATACGCTGCAGGAGCGGCGGGCGGAAGGAGGCGATGAGCCGGTAGCAGACGACAACACATTGCGTATCCGTATCGATCCTTAAACAGATGCGGGGGCCGTTCCGCCATATGTTTGTCCGGTTGTCCCGGGCAACGAGTTTTTTCGCGTCCCCAAGGGCGTCTTCCCCCAGATCGGTCTCAAGAAGAGTGCCGTCGGCATCGAAAAAAGCATAGCCGACGCCCTCCGGGATATCCTCCGGCGCTATGGCTGTATGTCCGTCGAGGGAAGCCTGCCAGTCGGAGACGGCGTGTTCCCCGGCGTTTGCTGGAACGACAAGGCCGGAAATGACGGCGGCAGTCAGAAGACATACCCACAGTGCGATGACAAAGAGAAATGTCAGGACCGCGTGCGCCAGAAATATCATGAAAAAGCGGTTTAAACTGTGTTCCTTCTTTATATGTTGTTCCATCGGTATCCGATCCCCCATATCGTTTCTATCGGAGAGACGCCTGCTAGGGCAAGTTTTTTCCGAATATTTTTAATGTGCTCCGTGATCGCGGAGATATCGCTCTCTTTCTCATAGCCGAAGACATTTTCGTAGATCTGTTCTTTGGAATAGATCTGCCCGTGATTTTTGGCGAGCAGCAGGCAGATCTCATATTCGCTTTTGGTGAAGGACAGTTTCCGGTCCAGCACCCGGACTTCTTTTTTTGCCGGAAAAAAGCGGACGCTGCCGACCAGAAAGCACCGGGTCTTTTCGCGCTGTTCACGCCGCAGATGGGCGCTTATGCGGGCGCGCAGCTCGAGAATGGAGAAGGGCTTTTTGATGTAATCGTCCGCGCCGACGGAAAAACCGAAATCCACGTCCTCCTCCAGGCTTCTGGCGGTGAGAAACAGGATCGGAGCGTCCGTGAGGTCGCGGATCTCGCGGCAGAACGCGTAGCCGTCCGCATCCGGCATCATGACATCGAGCAGGATAAGATCGTAAGCGATGAGCCGCTCCTTGAGATCCGCTGTGATTTTTGAGATACAGTCCACATCGTGACCGTCTTTTCTCAATGTGTTTTTGATCAGGGCGAGCATGGCTTCGTCATCATCGATCGCCAGAATATGTGCCATATGAAAACTCCTCTTTGGTCAGACGAAAGGGTAAAGTATACAGGAAAGTATATATAATATATAAATGTGAGCCGGGTAAAACCAGTAAAAAAGCCGCTTTGAGCCGCGCCCTTTTGTCCCATTGTAGCACAGCATCGGAATGACTGCAAAAATTTCCATCCATTGGTAAGCCGTTGTAAAAAAATCTCCGGTTGTAAGATCCGGAACCATGAGAGACAGCCGCACGATGTCCCAGAGGATGCAGACGCCCGCAAAGGCAGTCGCCTGTATTTTCCTGTTTTTGCGGGTCAGGTACAGGACGATGCCGAAAAGCAGGGTGGCGGTGCCGCCGTCCATGATAAAGGAGTGGAGCGGCAGAACGGTAAAGATCAGAAGATTCAGGATGAACTGAAATACCGGGTTCGGAAATGCCATCATAAAAATGATGACAAAAGCCGGGAGAAGCAGCGGGACCAGTATGGCGGTCATGCCGCGTCCCCATTTTTTCTCTGCGCACCAGTCAAATCCCTGCAGGATGACGATGAGGATCGAAAAGGAGGCGAGCATCTGGTTTTGCGGGAAAAAACCGTCCGGCCGGACAAGCATATAACCTACGTTATAGAAAGAAAATTGTACCGCGCCCATAAACACTGATATCAGGTAAATGCGCAGAAAATATTTTCTGCGGTCACGGGTGTGGGTGAAGCCTTCGATCAGGCAGAATAAAAACAGCGGCGCCGCCACCCTGCCCAGCATGGAAAAAAATAAGGGAATCTTTCCGGTATAGCCGAAGAAGTATTCGATATGGTCAAGGACCATCAGCGCCATCCCGAGATATTTCAGGAAAAAGCCGGAGAATCCTTTTTGTGTTTGTGTCGTTGTTTGCTGCATAATATGTTTCCTCCTGAAGATTGATTCCCGCGAGCAATGAGCCAAGCGGCTGCGAAGCAGACATTTGGCGAATGCTGCGAGGGTCAACAATCCCGCTGCTTGCAGCCGGGTTGTTGACTTTCAGGGCATTTTGTGCCCCTGAAAAAAAGTCTAGCAGGGATATCTAAGGAAATGATAAGGAAATGAAAAGAAATCTGCACAAAATATAACCTGTAAAATTAGTGAAGACTGACAAAAATAAAATATAGCGGGCGAATATATTGACATGGAATACGGTGGATGTTAATATGGACAAAATGGTATTAATAAATAATACCAATATGAAAGAAAATAGTAAAAAAGCTGAAATGTTAGCAATACGGGAAAAGATAAAACGAACGGAGGTGTGGTTTTGTGGCGGAAGCGGACAATATGGCAACAGCATCGGGCGGAAAACATCTGAAAATTTTTCAGAAGGGTTTCAACTATTCCCAGGACGGAATGGGAAACCGTCTGATCCTGCACCTGCAGGGGTGCAATATGAAATGTCCCTGGTGTTCCAATCCGGAGGGTATGCCGCCGGAGGGTGTGCTGATGACGGAAAAAGAATGGCTTGATGAGAGCTGCTGCCCGAAGCATGCGGTGAGCGGGGGAAAGCTGGACAGGACGGTGTGCGAAACCTGCGGCAGCCGGGAATGCATTCAGGGCAGAAGGCAGAAGGGCATACGGCTTTCCTTTCAGGTCTATTCTGTGGATGAACTGGCAAAGGAGTGCATCCGCTCCAAACCGATGTTTTTCGGCGGCGGCGGGGTGACGCTGACCGGGGGAGAGATCGGGATGCAGTTTGAGGCGGTGAAGGAGCTGCTTCAGAAACTCGGGGAGGCGGGAATCCACCGGGCGATCGAGAGCAACGGAAGCCATCCCCGGATGGAGGAGCTGATCCCTCTGGTGGACCAGTGGATCATGGACGTAAAACATTACAATGACGAGGTACATAAAAAATGGACCGGCATTTCCAACCGGCAGACGATAGAAAATCTGGAAAAGGTTTCCGCCCTGCATCGGGATGTACTGATCAGGGTGCCGCTGATCCCCGGATTTAACGATGCGCCGGAGGATGCGGAAGGCTTTGCGGCGCTGTTTCAGGAAAAGATCAAGGGATCCGGCACAAAGGTAGAGTTTCTGATCTATCACGAGTTCGGCAAAGGGAAATGGGAACAGTGCGGATGGGCGTACAGGATGCCGGCAGGGCGTATTGCGCCGGGATGTGCGGAGCATTTTGAGAAGGTCCTGACAGAGAAGGGCATTACCTGCGTCAGGACATAAACGGGCAGAATGGATACAGACAGGCTGAAAGAACGGAAACAGACAGGAAGGACATAGACAGACTGAAAAGACAGAAACGGTCAGAAAAGGCTTCAATTGGCAGAAAGAGTATAAACGGACACGAAGAACATAATATGTGAGCATTATCGCGAAAGGAGAACATTATGAAGATCGAAACTATTTATTCGGCACAGGAGATCACGGAACTGGCGAAAGAGCGGTTCAAGGAGGAGCGGTCTTTAGACCATCTGACAGGCTGGTTTCTCGCCAGAGAGATCGCCATGGAGTGCGATGAGAAATTTAAGGAGGACCCCGACAGCATCCGCATCGGGAAAACGCTGGTGGAAGTGATGAAGCGGATCCCGCTGACGCTGGGTGAGTACCATCTGTTTGCGGGTACACAGGATGACGCTTTCGCCCGTTCCTATGCGCTGATCAACCCTTCCTTTGAGGTGAAATCCTTTGAGGGGTACTGCGACCCGGTGGCGGTGTTCGGGGATATCGAGCCCATCGGCGACATCACGGCGGAGCGGATCGCCCATGTGAAGGAATATTATTCCAAAAATGATTTTGCAAAGAAACTGATGGAAGCCTACACGCCGGCGGAACCTTTCACGGAGGAAGTGATCTTCTTCATGGAACAGGTGACGGGCCATGTGATCCCGGATGTGAAGGGATATCTCAAAAAGGGCGCGCTGGGGATCCGCGGTGAGATCGAAGAAAAGCAGAAAGAGACAGAGGACGCGGAGAAAAAAGAATACTATGAGGCGATGAAATATTCTATTGACGCGATGCTCGTGCTGGCGGGCAGATATGCCGGGATGGCGAAGGAGAAGGCTAAGGAGAGCGAAGGCAAGGCGAAAGAGCGCTATGAACTGATGGCAAGGACATTGGAAAAAGTTCCTGCACAGGGGGCGGAGAACCTTTATGAGGCGATCCAGGCGTTTATCCTGATCTGGCAGACCATGACGGTGGAACAGACACCGAACCCGTTTGCCATGTCCGTGGGGAATGCGGACCGTATCTTTGAGCCCTACCGGGCGGCGGAAGACACGGACCGCGATATGGCGGCGGCACTGCTCAAACACCTGCTGGTGTTCTTCAATGTGGCGGACAGAAGCTGGGCGATCTCCCAGAACCTGATCATCGGCGGAAGGGATCTTGCGGGAAACGATCTGACCAATGCCACATCCTACGCTTTGTTTGACGCTTACTACGACATGAATCTTCCGCAGCCGATCCTGTCGGTAAAGCTGCACCAGAATACGCCGGATGAGCTGTATCGGGAGATGGGAAGGTTTTTCTTTACCCCCGGCGTGCTCACACCGTCGCTGTTCAATGACGACGCGCTGTTTGAGATCTTAAAACAGCACGGCATCGAGGAGGAAGATCTGGAGAATTATTCGGTTGCAGGCTGTCAGGAACCGCTGATCATGGGGAAAGATAACGGAAACACCACCAATTCTTGGCTGAATCTTCCGAAAGTGCTGGAGCTCGTGCTGCAGGACGGGAAATCGGAGATATCCGGAAAGCAGCTCGGAAAGACATGGAAAGAACTGGGATATGAGAACAGTCTGGATGTCCTGAAGAATATCCGTGAGATCTACTATAAGGAACTGAACCGCTATGCGGATGAGATGGCGAAGGCGGCAAATGCGGCTTCCTGTGCGCTCAGCCTGTATCAGGTACCGTTTTTGTCTTCCATGATGGGCGGCATCGAGTCCGGCGTCGATATGCGTGATACAAAGCGCCAGGGCACAAAGTACAACGGAAGCGGCTGCCTGATCCACGGCGCGGCTGTGCTGGCGGATTCCTTTATCGCCATCGACACGCTGCTTGAGGAGAGGCCGGAGGATGCGGACCGGATGCTCTTTGCGCTGCGCACGAACTTTGAACAGGACGAGGAGATGCGCCAGTATCTGCTGGGATGTGACAAATTCGGGAATAATATCGCAAAGGTGGACGCCGAGGCGGCAGAGGTGGTGAAGAAGGCAGCCGAGATCGTGACATCGAGGAAAAATTATCTGGGCAATCCGTTCCGGGCAGATTTTGCCACACCGTCCACACATCTGATGTACGGTTACTGGGTGGGGGCAACGCCGGACGGCAGAAAGGCAAGGGAGATGCTGAACTACGGTGTGGATCCGCTGTTCGGGGACGCTTCCGGCGGGCTTGGCATGCGTATGCTCTCCAACAGGAATCTTCCGTTTGAGCTGATGAACGGCGGCTGCGCGTCCCACTTCGGCATCAATCCCGCCTATTTCAAGGGCGAGACGATGGAGGAGAAGGGGCTGGAATTCAAGACAAAGATCTTTGAGCCGTTATTCTTCAACTCCTATGACAAGGATATGGTATCGCCGTTCTATCTCTATGTGAATGTGACCACGCCGGAGATGCTCCAGAAAGTGCTTGCTAATCCGAAGAAATACGCGCCCAGCGGCGTCTATATCGTCCGCATCCACGGCACTTTCGTGAATTTCCTCGATCTTTCCCCGGAGATCCAGGAGGATATCATCAAGAGGTTAGATCCCGCGTCCACGGCGATGAGCGCGTAAATCAGCGTAGCTGACTAAGGTGTTAACTAAAGGAGACTGTTGCAGGATGTAAAAATCCGGCGGCTTTGAGGAGAAATATGGCGGAGATACGACGGGAAACAGGAAATCTATATCAGGATGTCAGGGAACGGATCTGCAGGTCGATCTATACGGGCGACTATCAGGACGGCGATCTGATCCTGCCGGAGCGGAAACTGGCGGAGGAGCTAAATGTCAGCAGGGTGACGGTCAGGAAGGCGCTGGATATGCTGGAGAAGGAGCGCATTATCGCGCGCGTACAGGGAAGCGGCACAAGGGTTTCCCTGTACTACGGACCGAGGGACGGCAGTATGGATATCATCACGGTAGCGGCGCCCGCGCAGAATGAGTTTTTTGCCAAGATGATCGATGCGGTGCAGACCAGGGCGGATCTGCAGGATTCCCTTGTGCTGTTTCAGCAGAAACCGGTTTCGGTTTCGCTGGACAAGTGTCTCTACCGTATTTATAAAAAAGGACTGAAAAACCTGATCCTCTGGAAAGAAGATATGGAGATCTCCGAGGAGATGTTAAAGAGGCTGAAAGGGCTCGGGATGAATATCGTACTGTTTGACGCGACGGATGGGGAGGGCGGTGTGGATGCGGTCTGTCTGGACAATGAGAGGGCGGTGGAGACGCTGCTCGCCCGCATAAAGGCGAAAGGCTGTAAAAATACGGCTTATGTGGGCTGGGACAATCTGCAGATCGGCAGTCTGAAAGTGCGGGAAAATACTTTTCGGAGGTTGGTTCCGGAAGGAAAGGTGATTCACATTCCCTATCAGTATCACAGCCGGGTGGAGGGCATTCCGAAAAGCCTGCTCCAGAGTGAAACGGAAAAGATGAGAGAGTGCGACAGCGTGATCTACGCGGTGGGAGAGCTGGGGATCGCCTGCGAGGGGATCAGGCGGGAACAGGGCGTCAGCCAGCCCGCCGGCATGATCGGCATGATGCCGGGCGCCGGGGAGCTGGGGATCTATGTGGTGGAACAGGATTTTCAAGCGATGGCGGAGCAGATCTTCCGATGCCTGAAAGCGCAGAACACAAAGGAAAGCGGCTGGGAGGCGAAGAATTATCTGGTCAGGGGGATCGATATTATCTGAGTTTATTGACGCTGTATCATTTTTCGCTGTCATGTGATGGTCTGTCATGTGGCAATGTCCGCATGAGGGCGAAGAAGGATTCCGCTTTCCCGGTACTGAAATATTCATACCAAAATTCCAGCGCATCCGGTTGAAAAACGCCCAGATGCGCAATGATCTGTTTTGCCCACAACAGAGAAGCTGCGGAATTTGCGGTGATAAGGTTATGATCTGTTATACAGGGCTTATCTACATAGAAATCCTGTCCTTTATAGGCGGGTGAGAACATTTCGAGAAATCCCTTTCCGTTGCTGGTATGCCGGCGGTCATCCAACAATCCAACATCGGCAAGCGCGGCGGTTGCCCCGCAGATCGCGGCAACGGTCGCTCCCAAAGAGAGAAATTCGCCAGCTTTTCTGATGATTGCACCGTGTCTCGGGTCATTCCATGTATCTGCACCTGGCAACAGCAGCACGCTTGTCTCGTTTACAGAAATGTCATCGACCAGACAGTCGGGCATGATAGTCAGCCCTCCCATAGTGTGAACCGGCTCTTTGGAATAGCTGACTGTTTTAAACGATACACGCTCGGCGTCCTTTTTGAAAAACCGCCCGGAGTGCAGTTCCGGAGTGACATGGCTCAATTCCCAGTCTGCCAGAGTTTCAAGAACATAAATATAGATCGTAAACATAAAGTTCCTCCTTTTTTCGTGTTTTGTTGATCTGTCTGCTTTTTTATCCTACCATTTAATGAAACAGTTATAAATCCCCCAGCAGAGCTGGGGAGACTAACAGATGCCGGAGGCGGTGAGCAGAGTACCAGAATAGAAAACTCCGCTGTATAATGAATGCAGGTCTGGCAA